>CANJIU010000091.1 GCA_947474365.1 Opitutia bacterium
CTCTTCGATGATCTGTTCACGTTCTTGTTGCAGAGCAGGGCGGGAGGTTTCCATGCATTAGTTATATCCTTACAGATATAACTTTCAACTCCAAAAGACACCTCCTCCTCTCGTTGCTCAAAAATCAGTTACTCTCCGGCCACACACCCCCCTCAGATCGGCGGCAAAGTTCAATCTTGCTGCGCCGTTTGCGCTCTGCCTCCATCGTCACCGTGCGTTTTATTCCGGATCTGAGTCGTTTCGTTTTCTGGAACCTACGTCGGGACCATCGATTCACACCATCATACCGTTGGAATTCGTGTGGCCGGCGCTGAAAACAACCCTGCCCGGACCGGCGGGAACATCGCCCGCGACGGTAAATATGGATCGTTGCGCAGTCCCAGCGCCTGTTCCGAAGTGACCGGTCAAGCGCCAGGTGGTTCGCCGAACACGCCAGCGTACAGCCCCTTGGCGTTTGGGCTGGCAGCGATCGTGGTTTGCCTCGGATTCGCCGCAATTACGGGCCACATCTGGGAAGACTACTTCATCACGTTCCGAGCCAGCCTGAATTTGGCCACGGGTCGCGGTCTCGTCTTTCAACCCGGTGAACGCGTCCACAGCTTTACGTCCCCGCTTGGCACCCTGCTCCCGGCACTGTTTGCCCTCGGAGGCGGAGGGGACGTCGCACTACGCGCCCTCTGGGGGCTGAGGCTCGTGAGCGCGCTCGCCTTCGGGTGCACGCTTTGGGGCGCACTCCGTTCGTTCCGGCGAGACAACCTGATTCCGATTGCAGCGATCGCCACCGCAACGGCGTGGCTCCTCGATCCCAAGACGGTGGATTTCGCGATCAACGGGATGGAAACAGCTTTCGTGGTGTTTTTTGCAACCTTCACCTGGCAGGCCTTCACGTCCGGGGCGCGGCTTTGGCCGTGCGCGCTCGCCTGCGCCGGACTGCAGTGGACACGACCGGACGGCTGGGTTTATTTCGCGGCGATTGCCGGGGCGTGGCTGTTGCTCGGTGCCCCGCGGGAGGGCCTCTCATGGCGCACCCGCAGCCGGACCGTGCTCCGCCCAATTGCGGTTGGCATCGTGTTCTACCTTCCGTGGTTGATCGTTGCGTGGAGCTATTACGGATCGCCGGTGCCCCATACGATCCTCGCCAAGGCCGGACACGACAGCCTGACCGAGATCGCGAAGTTGCTCTGTCTCTACCCCTGGCGGTTGTTGTTTGGGCACGTGGCGTTACACGAAGCGTTTCTGCCGGCCTATCACAGTCTCGGTGGCTGGCCGCAGTGGCTTCACGTGGCCTCACGCCTACTGGTCATCGGAGCCGCTCTGGCGTGGATCTGGCCGCGCGTGCCAACCGCCGGTCGTATCGCTTCCGCGGCCTTTTTTATCGGAGGATTCTATGTGGCCTGCATCCCTCAGGCTCCTTGGTATTTTCCAGGTTGGCAGGCAATCGCGCTGATTTCTTGGGCCTATCTGCTCCATGCGCTCTGGCAAGTGCGCCCCCGCACGCATTGGGCGGCCAACTTACCACACTCCACCGTTAGAATCGGTGCGACGTTGATCGTACTTCTCCAGGCGGGGCTCTTTGCATGTGTGACGTGGCAGATGCGCGCCCAGCAAGAAGCCATTGAAAACGGGCATCGGCGGGAAATCGGCATCTGGCTTCGGCAAAATGCAGCCGCAAACGACACCGTGTTCCTCGAATGCCTCGGCTACATTGGGTACTACTCCGGACTGAAGATGCTCGATCATCCCGGGTTGGCGGCGCCAGAAGTCGTCGCGGCCCGCCGCGCCGGGCATCAGCGGTGGGCGGATCTCATCGAGGTCCTGCAGCCAAAATGGCTCGTGCTGCGGCCGATCGATGCGGGGAAAGTCTTCGACGACCGACCCGGCCTGGGTGAACGCTACCAATTGGTGCGTACTTTCGACGCCACGGCCGCCGTCAACAAAGTCCCACTCCTTCCCGGTCATGGATACGTGATGTTCGATGCGGTTTTTCTGGTCTATCGCCAGATCCCCGGCCGAGTGTTGCCACCATGAGTCGATGCGGCATTTCTTCGAGTTCCGCTGAAACGCTGGCACCTGGCCTTCCTCGGTTCCTTTCCACCGTACCGCCGGAGCAACGTGCGGGGGCGCCGACCGCGCACTGCCAACGCCCTGACCTCGCGCTCTTCACCGCCGGACACTGCACATGATCCTGCCGTTCCTTGCCTGCGCGATCCTGTTTGCCACCGTCAGCCTCGGTTTCGCCTGGCCGGTCGTGGCGAGATGGATCCTCCCACCGGCGGAGAAGGTGGTGGTGAGCGTGGCACTCTCCCTCCTAGGGGTCTATCTGGCCGGCTGGTCCATCTACGTGTTCGCGCTTTCACCGAACTTCCTGTGGGCACTGCCCGTGCTGGCAGTGCTCGGACTGGTGTGGCGGCGGACTGAACTTTGGAACGTCTGCCGGGATCCAACGGGCCGCGCCCTGCTCACGGCACAAACCATCATCATAGCGTGGTGCCTCGGCTGGCTCGCGACCGTCCAAAGTTACTCGGGAGGCGGCTGGGCCGCCGATTGGTTTGAACATTGGGAGCGCGCCCGCTTCTTCCTCGAACACGGCCCGCTCAACACAAAATTCCTCGGGCAATACGCCCTGACCGCGCGACCACCCCTGGCGAACATCGTCACCGGCGCCTTCCTGTATCTCACCCGTGTGGATTTTCCCCACTATCAGTTCTTCAGCGCACTGCTCGCGACCCTCGTGTTTCTGCCCGCGGCGCTATTCGCCCGACGCTGGGGTCCGCCCCGCTCAGTCGGAATCCTCGCGGTGGCCCTCATGGTCAGCCCGCTCTTCGTACAAAATGCGACGTTCGCCTGGACCAAACTTCCCACGGCGTTCTTCGTGCTGACGTCCCTCTATCTTGTCCTCCGGGCCCAGGACGGCATCGGCTCGGGCGCGGCGACCGTGCTCGCCGGGGTCTGTCTCGCCGCCGGCATCCTAACCCACTATTCGGCCGGACCGTATTTCCTCATGCTCACCATCGGCTGGCTCATCCTCGGTTGGCCGCGCCGCGCCGACCGCGTGTGGCGACAACAAACCGCTCTGGCCGCAGCCGCGGGAGCCATGGTGCTTGCAACGTGGTTCTTCTGGTCGCTCACGGCGTTTGGCACCCACGGCACATTTCTCACGAATTCGAGTGTCACTTCCGCCGACGCACTCCAAGGCAACCAACTCGAGAAAATGGCGCTCAACCTTTTCGACACGGTGGTGCCTCATTTTCTCCGTCCGCTCGACGGGAGCCTCATCGCCCAGACCAGTCCGTGGGGCGCGCTCCGCGACGGATTTTTTCAGAGTTATCAGGTGAACCTGCCGCTCGCCTTCGGCAGCGTCGCATGGATCGCGCTCGCGTTTGAACTGGTCCGATCAGCATCAGTCGCGGAACGGCGCGTCCGCGCGTTTTGGATCCTGTTCTTCTCGGGCGTCGTGCTGCTCGGTACCGCCAGTCACGGGCAGCGCGACCACTGGGGGCTCGCCCACATTTGCCTGCAGGCCCTCGTGATTCTCGGTCTCGCGTGGCTGGCGGCGCGCTGGGATTCGCTTGCCCGACCCTGGCGGCTCGCCCTCATCGCCGGAGCCGTCTTCGATTTCGCTTTCGGAATCGCACTGCATTTCGGGGTACAAAGCTTCATCCTCGAACGGTGGCTCGCACCGGATCGCCCGTTCAACGCCACCTTCGCGACACTGAGCGAACCGGCCCGGATGAATCTCCTCGCCAAAATGACGCATCGGGTGCCGTTCTTCTCCGAAGCCGTGGCACTTCCGC
The DNA here is from genome assembly GCA_947474365.1 of Opitutia bacterium. GTDB lineage: Bacteria > Verrucomicrobiota > Verrucomicrobiia > Opitutales > Opitutaceae > ER46. The sequence goes on from CANJIU010000091.1 coordinate 3,795, forward strand.
TCGGCGTGATCCTTGCCTTCCTCGTCCTGACCCTCGCGCTGGCCTCGTATCAAATCCGCCCTGCCCCCTGCGCGAAAGCGGACCTGAACCCACCATGAACGCCGACACCCCGCGCCCTGCCGTTCCCCGGCTGGTCTGGATCGCAACTGTCGCCGCGGTGACGGCCGGACTGGTGTTTCTCTGGTTCACCTGGTGTGTCTTCCCCATCTCCGACTGGAACGAAGTCCGGCTCGCCCCCGCGTTTGCGCTCCGGCATGGACTGACCGTGTACGCCCCCTCCGGCGGCGGACCGCTTTCAACGTGGATTTACGGACCCCTGACCATCGTGCTCAATCTGCCCGCCACGTTTGCCCCTTCGGCAACGTCCGCGATTCAGACGGCCAACGCGATCAACACGCTGACCGTCGTCATCCCGCTGGTACTCGTCTGCTGGACCGTCGACAGGTTGCGCGACGCACCCTGGGCCTACCGTGCCTGCGCGCTGGCTCTTTGCGTCCTCTTCCTGCCGGCGGCCACGCTTACGTTCCAGGTGGCCGACAATGCGGCGGTGGCCTGCGGACTCATCTCGTGCTGGTGCCTGACACGACCCGGCACGCCCTACCGCCTGCCGGCCGTCGCCGCGGCTTGGTGCGTGCTGTCAATTTGCGCAAAGCAAAACGCGGTTTTTCTCCTTGTCGCCCAGCTCATCTACCTCCGCGCCTTCACACCGCGGGGTAACGCCCTTCGACATCTCCTCTGGGTCGCAGCCCTCGGCCTTCCGGCTGCACTGGCCTGCGGAGCCTATTTCGGATTTGCGAACATGTGGCTCAACCTCGTGACCATTCCATCGCGGGTACCCTGGGGCGCCCTGGTGGACAAAATCGCGCTACGCTGGCCTCACCTGCTTGTTCATCTGGTGACGCCCTTTGTGCTGCTCCTGCTCTGGCGACGCAGCGCTTTCTGGCCGGCCCGTGAAAGCAGTCTTGGCCGGAGTGTCCGCTGCAACGTGATCGCGTTCGTCACGTTCCTTCCGATCGGTTTTCTCTCCTTTTTCAAGGTCGGCGGCGACACGAACGTCTTTCATTCGCATTACTACCTTCAACCGCTTCTGGTGGCGACATTCGTCGCCCATGCCGGTACCAGCGCAGCCGGCCCACGATGGCTTCTCGCTGTCGCGGCCGCGGCCGTCGCACTGCGGTGGCCCGAGTTCCGCGAACTGCCGTCACAACCTCTCACCGCCCACCTCACCCAAGCCTCGCTGGTGGCCGCCAAAGCCCCGCAATCGACCTGGTTTCCCAACAACCCGGTCGTCACGTTTTATAGCGACGGAAAGCTTTATAACGTCGAGGACGGGCTCGCAACGCGCCATCTCGCCGGGATTGGGATCCGCGAAGTCGATTTTCGCCGCCACCTCCCTGCCCCGCTGACAACGATCGTCTATGACGTTCGCGTGACCTCGCCGTTTGCGCTGCAGCTGCTTTCGGAGTTCACCCTCGCATCGCGCACCGGGCGCTGGGCGCTCTATCAAAAGGCCTCAAGCGCTCGGGCACCATGATCGAGATACTCGGAACCGTCCTGTTGTTTTTCGGCTGTGTGATCGGTCTCGCCTGGCCGCTGGCAGCCAAACTAGCGCTCGATCCTGGGGAAAAGCTGGTCGCCACCGTCGTCCTGTCGCTGGTTGGCAGCTGGCTCATCGGCTGGGTCGTCTATGTCATGGCGCTTCCCGCACTGTTGCTCTGGACCGTTCCGACCCTGGCGACCCTGAATCTGGCACTGTCGTACCGGAGCCTCGGCCGCACTCTGCGCTCACCAATCGGAACGGAGATGGCCGTTGCCCACTCGCTCGTGACCGCCACGAGCATCGGCTGGCTGGCGCTCATCGTGAGTTATTCGGGCGGAGATTGGATCGGCGATTGGTTTGGCCACTGGGACCGGGCCCGCTTTTTTCTGGAACGGTGGCCCCGCGACATTCTGTTCACGGGATTCGACCCGCTCACCTCCCGCCCGCCGCTGGCGAACGTGGTCACCGGTGTTTTTCTGCGCGTCTCCCGCCTCGACTTCGCCCACTATCAGATCGTCACGACCCTGCTCAACGCCCTGGCGTTCCTTCCCGCCGCTCTGTTGGTACGGCGCTTTCATCCCGCCCCTGAAAAGACGGACGCGCCGGACCGGATCCGGGCGGTGCGGCTCCTCGCGGTGCTCTTCATGGTGAATTCGCTCTTCGTTCAGAATTCCACCTATGCCTGGACGAAACTGATGGCGGCGTTCTTCGTTCTGGCCGCCGTTTATTTTTTCCTGCGCGCGCACGACCCCGACGCGCCCCCCAGTGCGGGACTTCTCTGCGCGACGTGCCTCGCGGCCGGGACACTCACCCACTATTCGACCGGGCCGTTTGTTGTCGTGCTGGTCATCGCGTGGCTGGCCATGGGGGCGGGCCGGTGGCGCGAGAAGCGCTGGAGAAACGAGACCCTCGTCGCCGCCGCCACCGGGGCCGTCCTTCTCGCCACCTGGTTTGGTTGGGCGGTGGCGGTATTTGGCTGGCAGCGGACCCTGTTCTCCAATCCGAGCGTGACCGATGGCGCGCCAACGGTGGCAGAACACCTCTGGCGAGCGGGCTTGAACATTCGCGACACCCTCGTGCCACATTTTCTGCGCAGCGTGGACTTCAGTCCATTTTCCCAGCGCAGCACGTGGGGCACCTGGCGCGACTGGAGTTTTCTCGTCTACCAACGCAATCTGTTTATCGCGATCGGCAGTGTCGCCTGGATCGCGATCCTCGTCACCATCTGGCGCCTCTGGCACGGTGCCGCCACGCGTGCTCGCTGGTTCTGGCTCAGCTTGATCGTGGGAACGGTCGCGCTCGGCGTGGCCGCCCATGGCCCTCGCGATCCGTGGGGCAATACCCACATCGGAGAGCAGCCCGTGGTTCTGATTGGCGTCGCCCTCCTCGCCGCCCATTGGTCCCGCCTGACTCCACCGTGGCGGCGGTTCCTGATCGCGGGTGCGGCCTGCGATTTCGTGGTGGGACTTGCGCTGCACTTCGGTGTGCAAAGCTACCTGCTTGACCGCTGGCTTTCACCGGGGCGATCGGCGGAGGATATTTTCACGAGCTACTCGAAGTTCGCAGCTTTCAATCTGCACTGGAAATCCCGGATCAAGGCGGACTTTTTCAGCGACATCCTGCCCGCCCATCCGGCCTTGGTGATCGCCCTGCTGGGGGCCCTGCTGTTCCTCGCCTTTTACCGGACTACCGAGGTCAAAAACTCCCCTTAAACCCGATCGTCCACAGCGAGCCGAAGTCCGCCGCGCTCTGCCGCAACCGCGCAACCGCAGGCGTGCTCGGGCCGGCGATTTCCAGTTCGTCGCTTACATGGTTCAGGTTGCGGATGTTTGCGAAAAAAGAGATCCGCCGGCTGAACCGATACTCGGCGATCACGTCGGTGACCATCCGCGTCGCACCCCAATTGTAAGTGCCAGGCTCGATGCTGAGGCCGCTCGCCACCAGTCCGCGCCGCGCGCGCCCACGATAATTCCAGTTCACGTGCAGCACAAAGCGCTCGCGCGTCAAACTCGCCCCCCAACTGCCGCTCTTCGGCACGTAGCCGACAAAGTTCGCCGCCGCGTCGCCCACCATGCGCTGCACGCTGAGATTGCCGAACACCTGGATGCCCCGCGCCCACGACGGCAGAAAGCTCAACGCCTGCTTGTAGTTCACCGTCGCTCCCTCGGAGCGAACGCGCGTCGTCAGATTGTAATCGGTCGCCACGTTGTAGTTTCCGTATTCCTCGAAATCCAAACCGTATTGCGCGAGGAACTCCGGCGTCGGCCGGACGACGGTGTCGCCAAAGAAGTCCTTGAAGTCACGGCGGAAAGCCCCGACGGAAAACTGGCCGATGCCGGCAAAATAATACTCAAGGCGCACATTCACCGTGCGGGAGCTCCAGGCCTTGATTGAGGCGTTGTTGACCACGATTCGATTCGTGTTCGTCGGCGGGAGTTCCGTGTCCGGCAGCGTGATTCCACCGGAATACTGGCTGAAATCCGGCCGGCCGACCGAGGTGTAGACCGCCGCACGCGCCACGAGATCGTCGCGAACATTGAAGCTCGCGTTGAGACTCGGGAACAGCCGCAGGTATTCCTTCTCGGCCCGCGCCCCCCGATCCAGATAGGTGAGCTTCGACACGCCGAGGGCGTCCGTCGTCGGCAGAATCGTGAGCGGCCGCCCGTTCGCCCCGAGGATCGGCTGGCCCAGCGCATTGCGCTGATAGTTGAGCGTCGGGTCCGTCAACGGCCCGAAGGCATTGATGTTGGTCTGCTCCGCCCGCACCCCGCCGACGAGCTTGAGCCGGTTTTGAAACAGCGTCAGATCGCCGCGCAGGTAGGCCGATGATACGATTTCCTCGGCGACATTCGAGAGGCTGACCTCGGAACGATACGAGGTATTGGCGGTTGGGGACCCGAACTGGGCGGGGTTGGCGAGAAAATGTTCGTAAAGCCGGGCATTCGAAATTCCCGGCACCCGCGCAAAATCGTTGGGCTGGATGCGCTCGGCATACGTCGCCGCGGCAAACGGCAGCGCCCGGTCGTCACCCGTGGGGGTGAGCGTGGTGCTCGCGACACCATCACGCCCCAGGAACGTGTACGCTTTGCCAAATCCGCGGCCATCCCGCACCGTGTCCCGAATGTCCAGACCCGCCTTCAGCGCCAGCGGCACGCTCCAACCCAGGTCGCGGCGCACGTTGGCGTAAGCGCTGCGCCGGGTGTCGTCGGTGCTGCGCATGGTGCCGTTCGCCGCGGTAACGACATAGTTGTCCAAGGAGAAGGGATCCACCGGAGCACCGGTCGTTCCATCGGTCACCGTGACCGTGCGCGGTCGCCAATAGCCGACATCGTCGAACGACACCGTCAGTCCCGTCCGCCGGGAGGTGGTGGTGCCGAAGAGACCTCGCTCGATATTTCGCGTGCGGTTGCGGGAACGGGACAGCGCCACGCCGGCGTCCGCCTTCCACACCGGGCCGTCATGGCGCCAGACGACCGAGGGCATATAGGTCCAGTTGTTCCGGAGACTGGCGGTGGTCCCCAGTTGCGCCGTGCCCGACCCGACCGCACCCTTGGTCGAGGTGAGCGAGAACTGTCCGGCCAGCACCCGGGCGGTGTCGAGCGTGAGGGTGAAGTGATCGAGGATCACGTCGAAGGTGGAATACTGAATCCCAAATGTGAGCCGGTCGTGGGGTGAAAGCTTGTAGTCGGCGGAGGTCGCGAAGGAGTTGCGGGTCGTCTTCCGACCGGTCGCCTGGGCGACGATGCTTGAGAGATACGGCTGGCCGAAGGGGGTGTTGGGAAACGCCGCATTGTTGGTGGCCGTGCCGCCGCCCCGCCACACGTTCTGGATCACGGGGGTGTCGGTCTGCCGGATGGAATGCCCGGCGGAGAGGGTGTATCCGAACCGCTTGTTCACCGGCGCCACCCACGAGAAGTCAAAGCCGGGATGAAATTTGAGGAAGGCCGACGGCTGCCGGAGGTCGCGCCCGTTGTTCAGCATGGAGACGTAGGCGCTGCCGCTGAAGGAGGGTCGCGAACGCTCGAAGGAGCTGCGCGGCACCATGTTCACCGAGCCGGCGAGCGCGGAGCCGTCCGATTCCGGCGTGGGCGAGAACGACACCTCGATGCGCGAGATGTTCGTCGTCGTGAAAACATCCATCGAGTTGGACCGGGCCGTGCCGCCGTCGCCCCCGCTGCCAATCGGGCTGGCCACGCTGAAGCCGCCAATCGTGATCGGAATGTTGGCGGACGGCACCCCGTTGATCGAAATCTCACGCGCGCTGTTCATGCTCACGCCGGGCAGAAATTTCAGAAATTCCGCCACATTGCCGTCGGGGACGTAGCCAAACTCATCCGTCGAGACCACGCTCTTCATGTTGGGCGCGAAACGCTGCTCGTTGATCGCAATGGCCGTCCCGCTCATCTCGCGCGAATCGCCGACCACAAACTTGTCGAGTTTGACCGGCATCCCGTCCACCCGCGCTGCGGGCTGCTGGCCGGACGACGACAGCGGAAGGTCCTGTTGCGTCGTCTGGCCGGCGGCGACCACCACGGTCTGCGTCAAACCATCGGTGCCGGTGAAAAATACTTTCACGTGCACGATGCCGACGGGCACGTTGACGAGGTGGAAGCGGCCGTCCGAATCCGTGAACGTCTCAAGCAGCGTCCCCTCGACCGTCAGCCGGGCCAGTTCGAGGTTGGCGCCCGTCGCGACGTTGAACACCCGGCCTTCGATCATCCCGGTCTTCGGCGTCGCGGAGACATTGGAGACCACGCGCTCCGGCTCGGCGGCGCGGGAGGGCGCCATAACGAAACCACCCAGCAGGCAAAGTGTGGCCACGGTGAACGCCATCCGCCGCCGGCCACAGGCAACGATTGGTCGATGGCGAAACTGGGGCCGAGTGGTCGGGCGGAGAGTCATGATGGGGGGAGACCGAGGTGAAAGTGGCAGTGGCGCGATGCGTTCGCGGCGGCGCGCCGCAACGGCAACGTCGCCGTGAATTCGATAGGAAACAGTGGGGCAATCACTCCGGGGTGAAGTGACGGTGAGAAGTTCTAGCTTCCGGTGATGTTCGATTCGCCCGCTGAATCGAGCCATTTCCGTGGATACGGGGGCAACACCGGCTGTTTTCATCAATCCGAAGTCATTCCCATCCGTGCCGATTCGTGTTGAGTGGTGTCAATTCGTGGTTGCCTGACCGAGGGACTCGCCGCAGCGAATCAGGATCATGAAAGTGCGCGTACTCGTCGGGTGGCTCGGGGTTCTCCTCGTGGCGATGGCAGGCAGCCGGGCGGCCGACCGGCCCAATCTCCTCTGGATCACGGCCGAGGATCTCAGCCCGCATCTGGGATGCTTCGGCGATACGTTCGCGCGCACGCCCAACCTCGACGCGTTTGCCAAACAAGCGGTGCGCTACACCCGGGCGTTTTCCGCCGCTCCGGTGTGCGCGCCCTCGCGCGTCACGTTGGTGACCGGCGTCTGGGCCAACTCTCTCGGCAACCCGCACCTGCGCTGCGAGATGACCCTGCCCGACGGCTTTGAAGGTTATCCGATCTATCTGCGCAACGGCGGTTATTTCACGACGAACAACGTCAAGACTGACTACAACCTGCGCGACGAGGCCGCGATCGTTCGTCGGTGGTGGAACCGCAGCGACGCCCGGGCCCATTGGCGGCAACGTGCACCGGGCCAGCCGTTCATGGCGGTGTTCAACCTGATGGAAACGCATCAGTCGCGTCTGAGCGTCTGGCCGGAATCGCAATTCGAGAGCGAGATCGGTCGCCAGCTGAGCAAGGCCGAACGCGCCGATCCCGCCAAGGTTCCCGTGCCACCTTTCTATCCCGATCTTCCCGCGACGCGAAAGGCGATGGCTCGCCTCTACGACTGCATCACCGTGATGGACCGCCGGGTCGGCGAGCTACTGAAGCAACTCGAGGACGACGGCCTCGCCGACGACACGATCGTGTTTTACTATCCGGATCACGGCACGGGCATGCCCCGGAGCAAGCGCCTCCTCTACGATTCGGGCACGCGGGTGCCGCTGATGATCCGGTTTCCGAAGAAGTGGGCGCATCTCGCGCCCGCCGCGCCGGGCGCGACCGTGGATCGCCTCGTGACGTTTGTGGACTTTGCGCCGACACTGCTGAGCCTCGCGGGACTGCCCATCCCGGCGCATTTTCAGGGCACGGCGTTTGTCGGCGCGGCGGCCGGGGCGCCGCGGCGGTATGTTTTCGGCACGCGCGATCGCGTCGACGAGGCCTACGACACCGCCCGCAGCGTGCGGGACGAACGCTGGCTCTACATCCGGAACTACCGGCCGCATCTCTCGTGGGCGCCGCCCGAAGGATATTCCGACGGCAGCCCGTTTCGCCGCGAACTCGTCACGCTCGCCCGGGCGGGAAAACTTGGCACCGGCCCGACCGCGTGGCTCGCTCCCACGCGCGCCCGAGAGGAGCTCTACGACACCGTCGCCGATCCAAATCAGCTCACAAATCTTGCCACCGAACCCGCCCAAGTCACGACGCTCAACCGCCTCCGCGCGGCGTTGCGCGATTGGTTGGGCGAGATTCGCGATACGGCTTTTCTCCCCGAGGAGCAGTCGTTCGCGCGGGCGCAGGGACAGGCTCCGTACACGCTGGCGCGCACGGCCGGAGCGTACCCCTTCGAGCGGATCCTCGCCACCGCCGAGTGGGTGGGAGACCTGGCCGCGGTGGCGCGCCAGCGGGAGGCCTTGCGCGATGCCGACAGCACGGTGCGATACTGGGCTGCCGTGGGCTTTGCGGCAAACGTCGCGGGCGCGGCCGCCGCCCGCACGGACCTGGAACGGGCGCTGGGCGATGATTCACCCTCGGTGCGCGTTGTGGCCGCCGGCGCACTGCTCGGCATCGCGGACCATCCCGCCGCGCTGGATCTGCTCAGCGGAGCGCTGCGCGGCAACGACCTGAACGTTGCGCTCCACGCCGCCCGCACGCTGCAGTATGCCGGCGAACGCGCCCGGCCCATTTTGCCGCAACTACGCGAGCGGCTGGCGTTGGCTCGCAACCGTCAGGACAGCTCACCTCCCGATCTGTACCTCGTGTTCAGCCTGGGTGCTTTGTCCGACGCACTGAACGCGCCCCCCGCCAAGTAGGGCCGGCGCGCCGCGTCGGTTCCCGACACGACGCCCCCCCCCTCGCTGCACCATCCTCCCGATTACACCGGCTTCACTCGCTGGAGCAGCAAGCTAATCTCGCCCCAACGGGCGCGGATAGGACTCCGTTGGGTTTGCACCGCAGGCGCGTCTTGGGTAATTTTTGATCAATGAAGGCGCCACTTCACATCGGCTCGTGGCAGCAACTTCTGCGGCGGGTGTTACTGGTCATCGCGGCGGGCGTCGCCACTGTATCCGCGATGGCCATGCGGATCGTGCTGACCAACGACGATGGATTCGAGACACGCAATATCCAAGCACTCTTCACGGCTCTGAAAGCCGCCGGTCACGAGGTAATTTTGAGCGCGCCCTACCGGGACCAGAGCGGAACTTCCGCCGTGCTGGGAGGGATTTCGGAGAACTCCCGCACGGGTACGCCCTCGCAAGGCGGATTAATTCCCGCCGGAGCACCGTCGGTGGGGCCGACCACAATCGCGGCTGATCAATATTACGTCGATGGCTCTCCAGCCACTGCAGCAGTCTATGGAGTCGAGGTTCTGGCCCGGGCAAAATGGGCCGCCGCACCCGACCTCGTGATTTCCGGCCCCAATGTCGGCAACAATCTCGGCACCATCACCCCGCATTCGGGCACCGTCGGCGCCGCGATTACCATGCTCAACCGCGGTGTTCCGGCGATCGCGGTGAGCGGGGCGAATGGAAACGCGGCGACAGCCAATATCCTGGCGGCGATCACGCTGCGAGTGATCGTCGCAATCGAAGCCAACGGCCGGATCGCCCTTCCTCCCGGCATCGGACTCAACGTCAACGTTCCCGTCCTCGACCCCACCCGGTCCCCGGCCTCCTACCGTTTTGTCTTCGCCCAGGTGGGCGCCGGAGCCGGCAGCGAGGCCTCGGCCTTCGCCGAAGGCAACACGGTGACCGTAAGTCCGATTCAAGGGACGTACCAGGCCCCTCCGGACCTCGCCGTGCTGGCCCTGGCCCAGATGCGGCAGTTGTTCAGCGCGTCGCTGGCGATACCGAATCCAAAACTGACCAACCTTTCGGTCCGGGGATTCGTCGGAGCGGGGAACGCCGTGCAGATTGCCGGCTTCGTCGTCTCGGGAAATTCGTCCAAGACCGTCCTGATTCGCGCCAGCGGTCTGGCACTCGCTTCGTTTGGAGTTTTGGGAGCGCTGGCGGATCCCTACGTCGAACTGTACGACCGCGAAAACCGGCTCATTGCGACCAACGACAATTGGAGTGACGACGAAATGAAAGCCACGGCCATCGCCGCTGCGGCCGCCCGCGTCGGAGCATTTCCCTGGACGGCTGGAACCAAGGATGCCGCCGTGCTTGTGACGCTTGCCCCCGGGTTGTACACCGTGGTTATTCGAGGGAGCGGGAACACTACCGGCGTCGCGTTAATCGAGACCTACGATATCAACATCGATTAATCTGCGGTTCGCTCGCCATCCTGAACAGGAGCACGATCGCCGGCCGCCCGCCTGTGATTCAAGCCCGGCGTCAATCGACCGGCTCGCTCCGGATCCGACAGCGCTGAATTTCCCTCGTGGCCATTCGTGTCGCTTCGCGGCTCCACTGCATCGGCTCCGGCGCAGCGCTCGACGGCATCGTCACGGCTTCGGCCGGTGCCAGAGGGATTCCCAGTAGCGACGCTCCACCGCGTAAACGTCGGCGACGTCATTCGGTTTCACGTCCGCCGCCAACACCCCGTAGCGTTTCATTTCCCGCACCCAGTCGGTGCGCGGCACGAAATCCGCCATGTCGAACCGCCGGTCCTTCGCCAAAAAATCCCGGCCCGCGACGACCAGTCCGAGCAGCGCCCGGTAGTCCGCGTCGTCCGTGTTGGCAAAAACCGCTGCCGCCGCCCCGGACGCCGGCTCACGGCAAAGTCCCCAGCCGCCCGCCTCCGGCGCGAGCGGCGCGAGCAGCAACAGCGACTTCTCGGGCCGCGACAGGTTGAAGACGATGTGACGGCTCGTGAGCAGACGCGGATCATCGAGGCTCGGCTGCCAGAAACTCACCCCGCGCTCATCAGCAAGATGCAGCGGCAGGCGACGACTCGGCTGCTCGTGGCAACGGACGCAGCGGCGCTGAATCGCCTCGGTCGCGACCGCGGTGGCCGGCCAGCCGGCGCCGGTGTTCACCTGTTTGTTTTCGGCGTAATTGCCGATCATGCCGCTGCCCAGCGCCGCATACGTGCCGGGGTAGGCGGCGGCGGACTCGATCCACAACCGCAGGATCTGCTTCTGCGCGGGCGTGGCCTTCACGTCGAAGTGCGAACCGTCGAGCATGGTGAGCAGGCGACTCGCAGACGAGCCGAGGGCGCGCGGGCTGTAGTTGCTTTTCGGCTGGTTGCGGCCGTCAGCGAAGAGACGCGCGATCGTCAGCATGTAGTAACTGTGGCTGAACAGCGGCCCATGGTCGCCGGTCAGCACCAGGCGACCGGCCCGCGGTCCGCCCCGCGCCGTCTTCTCGTAGCCGTGGCAGTCCGTGCACAAGGCATTGAGGATGGGCTGCACGTCGCGGGGGAAATCGATCACCTCCGGCACGCCGCGAATCGGCTCGATCCGCGCGGCAGGCTTGCGCACCGCGAGCGTGGCGTGCGTTCCGGCGCGCGGGGTCTGCGAACGATGTTCGTGGCAGCCGACGCAACTCATAATCTCGCCCGGCTGCACGCAAGTGAAACTCTGCATCCGTTTCACGGCCAGATCCTGCTCGTCGAGCGCCACGAAAAAGACACTGCGCAGCGCGGGGACCTCGAAATAGGCGCTGCCATCCGCCTCGACCGGCACGGTGCCGAGGATGCGTTCGAGCGTAAACGTGCCGCCGTAACTGATGGGCTCCATGCCGCCGGTGTAGTGGATCGGCATCGGCAGTGTCTCGAGCACGAGGAGCTTCTTGATCTCGCCCGGCTTCACACCGGTCATGTTGCGGCCGTGGTTCACGTCGGCGAGGAGCATGCGGCCGGTGGCCTCCTCCGGCTTCACCCGATCCTGCAGCACGAATTCACGGACGCGCGGGACGAGGGGGCGCGGCTCATGGCATTCGAGGCCCGCGGCGATGTCTTCGGCCGGCAGTTTCAGGATTTCCTGGGTGCGGCCTGCGCCATCCATCACGACGAGGGTATGGCGCGCCGCGGCGAGAAAACAGTTTTCGCTGAAAGCCCAGGGATCGCGGAAGTTCGGGGTCTTGCTGATGCTCTTCGCCAACTCCTTCGCATCCGGCCCGCCCTTCGGATCGATGACGGTGATCACGCCGTCGTGCTCACGCTTGCCGTGGCCGGGACTGAAGCTGGCGACGATCTTGTCAGAGCCCGGGATCGGCTTGGCGTCGATCATCGTGATCCCGGGATGCAGGTTGCCGAACCACGTCATCTGCTCGGTGCCGTCGGGGTTGGCGCTCCAGAGGTGGTGAAAGTGCACCTGGCTCCGGTCGACGTATTCCCAGCGCGTGTAGAGCACCCGGCCGTCGGGCAGCGGCCACGGCGTGTTGTCCTGCTCGTTGTTGCTGGAGAGCGCGCGGATGCCCGAACCGTCGGCGTTGCAGCGATGCAGCACCGCGACCTGCGTGAGCCAGCAATTGACCCAGCGATTGCAGCGGCTGCTCACAAAAATGATTTCCCCGTTGGGCAGATAAGACGCCTCGAAGTCGTCGAACGGCCCAGTCGTGAGCTGGCGCAGGCCGGTGCCGTCAGCGTTGATTTCGTGGAGGTGATAGTTCGCGGTGCCACCGGGGCGGTAGCTGAAGAGAATCGTCTTTCCGTCGTAGCTCATCTGCGGGTCGCGGATGCCGCCCGTGGCGTCGGCGAGCAGGGTCGTCAGCGCGCCGGTCGCGAGATTGAGACGGTAAAGCTTCGCCCCGTCGGCGTAGGCCTTGCGGGCAGGATCGTGGGAGTAGTAGCCGAAGTTCGCATACCAGTGGCCGTCAGTCTGGTTCAGCGCCCGGGCGGCGAAAACAATGTCCCCGACGCCCTGCATCGGCCCGGCCTGAAAGCCGGGCAGGAGGTTGGCCGGGGCGGCAACCGGGGCGGCGGCGAACGACGAGAACACGAGGCACGCGAGCAACAACGCGAGCGACGCGAGCCCGGGAGCGACCGACCGCGCTGCAATCGGCGCGGCGGCAAAGCGTGCCCTCGACTCCTCAACCCATGATGTAGTCGCGAGTGGCATTGGTTGCGGTGGTTTTGCTGAAGTCACCTACTGGCCCGCTGCCGTCCGCGCGGGCGGCCCGAGTTCTCCGACCACGCGGAAGCCGACGTTGAAGACCCGTTGCCAGGCGGGGTAGTCGAGACGCGCGGCGCTGCGGCTGCGGCGGGCCGGGTCGTAGAATGAGCCCCCGCGCACCACCCGTCGTCCGCCGGATCCCGTCGCGTTGCGACCGTCGTCGTCCCGATATGGATACGGCCGGTATTCCGAGAGTGTCCATTCGGCCGCGTTGCCGTGCAGGTCGAAAAGGCCCCACGCGTTGGGGCGGAAGCTGCCGACCGGCGCGGTCACCACCACATGATCGTCGAACCGGCTGTCTCCCAGATCCGCGCCGTCGAGCATCAGATGGTCGAGGCCGCCCGTCTGCTGTCGGATGCCGTTGCGCATCACGCCCGCGCGGAATGCCACGTCGGCCAGGTTGGCCCAGGGGGACCAGTCGGTGTCGACATCACCATAGGCGAGCCGGGTCGCGCTGCCGGCGCGGCAGGCCCATTCCCATTGTGCCTCGGTCGGCAGCGTGAAACGCCTGCCCGTGCGTTGGGTGAGCCATTGGCAAAATGCCATCGCGTCGTGCCAGGAAACACCAATCGCAGGTTGCTGCGGCGCGTTGAGCGGCAGACCCTGATCGTCGGGCTGCCCATGACGCTTACCATAATAATGCGGGTCGAAGACCGCATTGAAGCGGCGGAACTGTTCATTGGTGACCTCGCATGCGCCCATCAGGAACGGCCGGGCGATCACCACCCGTGAGAGCGGCCGCTCGTCCGCTGACCCCTGCGCGTCGCCCATGGCTAACTCCCCGGCCGGAACCGGAACCAGTTTCAACGTCACGCCTTCTCCGAGGTCGATGGTCTGCCCGCGGGCCACGCCGGCCTCCTCCCCGGCCGGCAAATTTGAAATCTGAAATTTGAAATTCACCAACCCATCGGCGACCACCTCGGTTCGCCCGGGCTTCGCGCCCTTAATTTTCTCCGGTCCGCGAACGACGGCGGCCACCGGGATCACCTTTTCCGGGTCGTCGACGGGTCCGCCAAATTGTTTCCGCATCGCCATCCTCCGCTCGTGAATCCCGGCAGGCAATGGAAACGCGCCACCCCACGTTCCGTGGCAGGGCGCGTTCAAATCGATCCAGGTCACCAGCCGGCTCCACCCTTCGGCGTCGAGGGTCGCGCCGTAATGGCCTTTCTTGAGTAACTGCACGAGCGGACTGGTGTCGGCGTGATATTGGCCGGGCCGCAGCAGGCTGACGTCGTCCTCGATGCCGACGCGCCGTACGTAGGGCAGTAGTGCATCGTAGGCCGGCGTATACTTGAGCACGCCACCGGTCGCCTGGCGCATTTCGTCGGGCATTCGCTGGTAGGCGAGTTTGCTCAGCTTCTGGCCGGCGTAGTCCGCGCGCTGTCCCGCCGCACGCAAATCGAGCGGCGTGTCCGCCGCCCCGTCGTGACACCGCACACATTGGGCGTCGAGCACGGGCTGCACCTCGCGCGCAAAATCAAATCCTCGCGGCGGCCCAAACCATTCGGCGATCGCCCGCGGCGCCTGCGTCGCAGCCAGGCTGTAACCGGCGGCCGGCACCGTCGCGGGAGTTTCGTGACACCCGACGCATGCGACGCGTTCGCCGGGCATCGCGGTAAACCAACTGCGCATCAGCTGCACGGCCTTCCCCTCGGCATCGAGCGGTTGGACGGTCAGCGGCGTGTTGGCCGGCACCACAAAGTGTGCCGATCCGTCCGGTTCGACCGGCACGGTGCCGAGGATGCGCATGACCTCCCACGGTCCACCGCGACCGATGATATCGGGGCCGGCCAGACCGGGATAGCCGAAGTGATAGGCGACGACCCGCAGGTTTTTCACCGTGCCGCGCGGCACGCCCTCCAAGCCGGGACCGGCGTAGATGTCCTGCAGATAAACCGTCGCATCCTGCCGCGTCGGATCGACGCGGTCGGGAATCACCGGCGGCCGGGGACGCGCCTGCAACGGCACCGGCTCCAACAGCGCGAAGCCCGGCTCCTCGTGGATCAGCACGAGGTTGTCGAAGGCGTCGACGAGATAGATCCCCCAGGGCCGATCGGGAGCCGGCCAGGCGGCGACGAGGAAGTGCCGGTCGGAAAGCGGCAGCGGCTGGAGGAATTTCGGCCAGTCGTCGTTGACCAGAACGTCGCTGACCTGCGGGCGAATCGGATCGCCGCGCCCCGAGAGCCGCTGCACGAGCCCATCGGCCTCATGCCAGCCGCGGCCGTGATCGATCAACACCAACTGTCCCATCTTGTGGACCCCGTGATAGCCGGAGAGAATGCTGATCAGCCGATGGGAGTCGCCCGGCGGCGGCTGGGTGAAGTAAAGGGAGTTCGGATACCAGGAGTTGCTGCCGTAGATCGCACGCTGGCCCGTGCCATCCGGGTTCATCACCATCAGCTCCCGCAGAAAGATATGGTTGATGCCGGTGTAGTCCCAACGGTTGTAGAGCACCTGCCCACTCGGCAGGACCGTCGGATGGAGGTCGTGGTCCTGATCCGCACACAATTGCCGCACGCCGGTGCCGTCGGCCTCCATCAGGTACAGATTGCTGACGCGCTTCAACCCGTGCCAGCACGGCACCGCCTGGAACGCGGCCGTCGCCCCCACGATGACTTTCCCGTTCGGCAGATAACACGCGTCGAACGCGTCCACATCCTCCGGCATCCGGGAAACAGGCCGCAGGCCGGAACCATCCGTGCGCAGCTCCCACACGGTCCAGTTCTTCGCATCGGATTGGGTGAAAAGGAAGCGATCACCGTCCCAATGCAGATCCATCTCTCCGACGTAGCCTTTGGCCGGCGGACGATAGAGTGTGCGCAATACCTCCGTCCCGGCGGGGCGGGCGTCAGGCCGGCAATTCTTGAGCGACAGCACGGCCAATTCGTTGTCGTAGCCCGTGCGGTCCAGCGATGAATTGCATTCGTGGTTCGAGGGCAGCCCGAGCGCCATCATCGCCGGCGTGCTCATTTGATTTTTCGCTGCCGGCATCCGCCGTTTCACGACGAGCATCCGATCAAAATCGAGGAGCGGATTGGCGAGCAGTGCCTCGCGTTGCAGGGCGAGGAACTGGCGCCGACGCTCTGACTCCGACAGGCTGTCAGCCCGCTCCAAAGCGCCCAAGCGCTCGAGGAACTTCGCACCCTGCGGATAACGCGGGCCGAAGGTGGTCGTCAGGTCCGCAACCGCCGCACGGGCAGCCGCGAAGTTCGGTGGCGCCGGAGGTGGGACGGGGCCCGGCGCCGGTGGCCCGGCCGGAAGTGGAACAGCCGTCGACACCAAAACAACAATCGCAGCCACGTTCCAAAAGGACCTCAACCGGAGGAGAAAGGCTACGGGCGGGCGCGGATTCATAACGACAAGAGGTACTCGACCAGATCGTCGATTTGCTGCGACGACAGATTGGAGGTTTGGCCGTGCTGGTTGTTGGGATTTCGGGTCGTGATCACCTCGCGCACGCTGACGGCGGATCCGTCGTGCAAAAAAGGCCCCGTCCGCCAGAGCTCGACCAGCGACGGGGTGTCGAACACATCCGTGGGCTTGTCATATTTCCCCCGCGTCCCCACATCGTGCGACCGCAGGCTGGTGAAAAAGATCGTCCCATGGCACTCGGCGCAGCCGACGGTTTTGCTGAGAAAAATCTCCTTCCCGCGTAGCGCGGCCGGCGAGAGTTCGCCTTTCACCAGGTGCGGACTGGGAATCGGATCAAGAGACTGAATATATTCGTCCATGGCCACCGCATCCGATTCCGGCAGCACCGTGAACAGGCTGTTGCGAATCCCGGCCCGCACCGCAACTCCCGCATCCTCGCGGACGCTCAGCCACATCGAGGGCGGCGTCTGGTGCGCGTAGACGAGGCTCTTGCCGTTCTTCGGATTGCCGATGCCGTCGTTGAGGTTGTCCCAGTTCATGCCGTCGACGCGTGCATCGGAGGAGTGGCAGCTGGCGCAGCTTTGCCAGCCCTGAAAGCAGATCGCCGCGTCGTTGAACAAAAATTCACCCCGCCGCACGACGCTCATCTCCGGTGGAGTCTGCAGGGGCACCGAGAGCGGCGGCGGCTGCGGCGCAGCGAGGTCGACGACTGTGAGCGAGTCGGAAAAATAATTGGCGACGTATGCCTTGGTCCCCACCAGCACCACCGCGCGCGGACCACGATCCGCGGCGCCAAACTTGATTCGCCGCCGCACGCCGACAAGGAACGAAAGATCGTTCGGCACGTCCGCCGCCGTGCGGGAGGCCGCGTTATAATCGATCGGAGCGCCAGCCGCAGCCGGAACCTCCAGCCGAGCCAGCTTGGCGAGGAGCGCGGGGAAATCGACAATACTCAGTTCGTGCGTGCCGGCGTGTGTCACGCCAAAGGAGCGACCGTCCGCGCTCCACGCCGCGCCCCACGGGTTGGCGGCACCGGCGTCGATGTTGTCGAGGAGCACGGTGTTGATCAGGCGGCGGGCGCGGACGTCGATCAGGCTCACGGCACTGGTGTTGACCCAGCCCCGTTCAATCTGCGTCGTCGGCAGATGGAATCTCGACAGTTGGTGCGCCACGATCGCGTGGGCGCCATCCGGCGAGATCCGCAGATCGCGCAGCAGTCCGCTGCCGCTGGGCAGGGCAATTTCCCGTGTCACCTGCCCGAGCGCGGTGTCAATCACGCTGACTGAGGCGGCGACCACATCCACATCGGCGCGGCCCGCCTGGAGATGATTGGAGACGAACAGGAATTTACCGTCAGGGGTGACGGCGGCGGAGACGGGCTCGCGCGGGACCTTCACCTGGCGGATCGACTTCCGCGCGGCCAGATCGATGAACGCGACCTCGTTGTTGAAACGGTTGCAGACATACAGGGTCCGCCCATCGGGACTGAGCACGGGCGCCATCGCGGTGTGCCCCGCCGGAATCCGAGCGCGAATGCTCCCCTGCGCAGTATCGACGACGCAGATCATACTCTCCGGAGCGGCACACGTCACGAAAAGCGTCGTCCCATCCGGAGTGAGCGCCAGGCCCAGCGGAGATTCCGGCACAGCGATGGTGCGGGAAATTTTCTGAGACGGAACGTCCCAGATCGCGACCTTGGCGGACGTCGCGCACGCAATGTAGAGGACCTGTCCGTCTGGCGACATCGCGAGCGCCGCGGGCGAGAACCACGGCGAAGCCGGAGGCGGGGTTGGGCCGCTCCCGGCGGGCGCAGCGCGAAGGGAGGCAACCGCAAGGAAGACGGTCACGATGCCGATGAGTCTGGCTTTCATCTTGCGTGGGGCGGGAGTGAAGTGGGCACGGGATTTTCTGCGGGGATGGGTGAAGGCTGCCGGAGGCACGCCAACTCTGCCCGCGATGATCCCATGCCCCAGCGCCAGCGTCTGCGCGCCGTTTGACCAAACTCACGCAGATCTTGCCCCCGACGCCGCCGAAACGGCGCCCGCGCTCCTGGCCGGCTATTTCTTGGCCGGCAGCGCAAACACCACGTAGGCGCCCTGGATGGTCTCCTGGGTCGCGGGAGTAAGTCCCGCCTGGGCGGACGCGCAGAACGCGAGGTATTGGCGGCCAGCGATCTCGTACATGGCGGGCATTCCCTCGAGAGCCGCATCGAGCGTGTGTTCCCAGAGGAGCCTCCCGTTGTCGACGTCGAAGGCGCGGACTTTCTTGTCGCGGGTGCCGGTGAAGATAAGCCCGGTCGTGGTGAGCAACGGGCCCACTTTGGGATAATGCGTGCCGGTGTTCTTGAATCCTTTCGCCGCGAGTTCGGGCACGTCACCGAGCGGGATCTTCCACTTGATCGTCCCGGCGTTGAGATCGTAGACGGTGAGTGACGTCCATGGCGGCTTGATGGCGGCGAGCCCGTCCGACGCGATCATGAAACCGAAGCCACTTTCGTAGCGCGCGGCGGCGCTGGTTTCGGCAGGCGCCTTTTCCTCGAGCTTGAGCAGGCTCGGCAAATCCTTGGAAACGACGACGAGCGTACCGCGGGTGGGATCAGCCGCGGCGCCGCCCCAATTCGCACCGCCGTTATTGCCGGGCATCTGAATCGTGCCGCCGCGCGCCGGCGGCGTGAAGGGACCTTCGTTGCGGGCGCCGAGGATTGCGGCGCGGAAGCGCGTGCGGTCGGCCTCGCTCAGGAACGGACTGAGATCGTCGACCGTGAAGGTGAGCCGCGCAAACGGCGGGGGACTTGTGGGAAACGGCTGGGTGGGCGACGTCCGTTCGTGCGGCATGTCGGAGGCGGGCACCGGGCGCTCCTCGATCGGCCAGATCGGTCGGCCGGTCTCGCGTTCGAAAACCCACACGTAGCCCTGCTTGGTGACCTGGGCGACGACATCGACGGTCCGGCCCTCGCGGCGGATCGTGAGAAGCTTGGGGGCGGTCGGCGCGTCATAGTCCCAAATGTCGTGATGCACCATCTGGTAGTGCCAAATCCGCCGGCCGGTGCGCGCATCGAGCGCGAGGAGACAATCGGAGTAGAGATTCGCGCCGACCCGGTCCGCGCCGTAGAAATTGTACTTGGCGCTCGCCGTCGGGGCAAAAACGATCCCGCGTTTCGCGTCGACGGTGAGTTCTGACCAGACGTTGGCGCCGCCGACCGTCTTCCGCGCGTCGGTCGGCCACGTTTCAGCCCCGGGCTCACCGGGCTTTGGAACGGTGTGAAACGTCCAGACCAATTTGCCCGTGAGAGCGTGGAAGGCGCGGATGTCGCCCGGGGCGGAGCCATAGCCCTGGTTGGTGGCCGAGCCGAGAATCAGCAGATCCTCGAACACCCGGCCGGGCGTCGTGGATTGCACCAAGGCGATGTTCTTCGGATCGCGGTCGAGTCCCTGCTTCAAATCGACGCTGCCGCCGACACCGAATGACGTGACGGGCCGCCCCGTGCGGGCGTCAATGGCCCGGAGCGCGTGGTTGCTGGCGAAGAGCAGGTGACGGTGCGCGCGGTCCTTCGACTCCCAATAATTGATCCCGCGATTGGTAATGAGGGTCGTCCCGGCGGGTGGATGATACGTCCACACCTCGCGCCCCGTCACGGCATCAAGGGCAACAATCGCGTTTTCGCGCCCCATGACATACATGAGGTCATCCACCACGAGCGGGTTGAAGAAATAGCGTTTGTTCTCGCCGATCGGATAGGACCACGCGACCTGAAGCTGGGCGACGTTGGCGCGGGTGAATTGCGTGAGAGAGGAGAATTGCGCGGAATCCGCCGCCCCGCCGTAGTCGCGCCAGGCGGCATGCGGATCCTGGGCGGGGGCCGCCAGGGCAGGGAGAGTCGCGACGAAACAAACGAACGGGGTGAGACGTTTCACGCGGCCGATTACGGCGAAACGCGACGCGACGCCAAACCTAATGCTCGCCGCTGGTGATCTTCATGGTTCCCCGCAACCGGCAGGTCGGCGGGACAATCCGTCCGTTGACGCCGCGTCGGTTCCGCGGTTGACTGCGTTCACCTTGAACGCCGCCACGTTAACGCGCCCGATCCCGGGGCAGCACCGGCAGACCCTTTTTCCCGCTTCATCATGAACACGTCCAACCGGAGAGATTTCCTCAAGCAAGGCGCCATCGGCACCGCCGGCTTCGCCATCGGCGGCATGGGCTTCAGCGCCAAGTCCTACGCCGCCATCAGCGGCGCCAACGCCCGCATCCAGATCGGCGTCATCGGTATCCGCAATCAGGGCACCGTGCACCTCAACAGCTGGTGCGGACTGAAGGAGAGTCACAATGTGCAGATTCGCGCGCTCTGTGACACCGACGAGGCGCTGTTCGCCCCGGCCCTGAAACTGGTCGAACAAAAGGCCGGCGCGAAACCGACGACGCATTGGGACCTCCGCGCCGTGCTCGACAACAAGGAGATCGACGCCGTCTCCATCGTCACGCCCAACCACTGGCACGCGCTGGCGGCAATCTGGGCGTGCCAGGCGGGCAAGCATGTTTACGTGGAAAAACCCGCGTCGCACAACATCTGGGAAGGCCGCAAAATGATCGAGGCCGCGCGAAAATACCGGCTGCGCATGCAGGTCGGCCTCAACAACCGGTCGGACAAAAACGTCCGCGAGGCGATGGCGTTCCTGCACAGCGGCGGCATCGGCGAGCTCTATCTGGCGCGTGCGCTCTGCTTCAAGGCGCGCGATTCCTACGGCATGGCGAAGGACAGCTCAGCGCCGGCGACGTTTCATTACGATCGATGGCTCGGGCCCGCACCCGACCGTCCGTACAACGAGAAACGGAGCCACTACAACTGGCATTGGTATTGGGACACGGGCAACGGCGACACCGGCAACACCGGGCCGCACCAGCTCGATCTCGCCCGCTGGGGCATGGCGAAGGCGGAGCATCCCGTCGCCGTCTACTCGGCCGGCGGCATCTTCGGCCTGCGCCAGGACGAAGGCACGCCGGAAAACCGTACGCCCGGGACCAAAGTTTACGGCGGCGTCGAGACCTACGGGCACGACAAGACGACGCAGGAGACGCCCAACACCCAGACGGCGGCGTACACCTACGGCGACGGAAAAATGATCGAGTTGGAAACGCGGGGGCGTTACACGAACCACGAAGGCAGCAAGGGCCAGGAAGTCGGAAATCTTTTCTACGGCAGCGAGGGCTGGCTCGAAATCGGCAACAGCACCTGGAAGGCGTTCCGGAGGCGGGGCAAGGAGTCGTTCGCCGGATCGAAGGACGGCGAGCGCGCCGGCAACCACTGGGCCAACTTCGTGGAGGCACTCCGCTCAGGGAAAGACGCTGACCTGCATGCCGACATCAACGACGGGCATCTCTCGACGTCGCTCTGCCACCTCGCGAACATTTCCTACCGGCTCGGCCGGTCGCTGAGGTTCGACGGCAAGCAGGAAAAATTTCAGCACGACGCTGAGGCGGACAAGATGCTGACGCGCATCTACCGCAAGCCCTACGCGGTGCCGGAGCAGGTCTGAAAATCGGGCCCCCGCCCGGGCCCGCGTGCTTCCGACGCCGGTCCTTACTTGAATCCTTACTCTGATTCCTCCATCGCTTCATCCATGAAAGCGGTCATGACGAGCAAGGGACAGATCACCATCCCGGTGGAAATTCGCGAACGTCTTGGCCTGGAGCCGGGCCAGGTGCTCGATTTCGACGAAGAGGCCGCCTACCTGAAGGCCACCAAGGTTTTTGATTCCGGACGGATGGACGCGGCGCTCGGTCGTTTTCGCACGCAACTCAAGGGCAAATCGTCCTCCGCCCTACTCGACGAGACGCGCGGCGCCGTCGCTCTGCCACCCGCCGCCAAACCGAAGCGCCGGGGATGAAGACCGCCGTGGATACTTCGGTCCTGCTCGCCATCTTCAAGGGCGAGCCGGACGGAGCGGCGTGGCTGAACTCACTCAAACGCTGGCGGGCCGAAGGCGGACTGGTGGTTTGCGACGTGGTCGTGGCCGAACTGTCGGTCGGCATCGGTGACCGCAAGGCGCTCGAAGCGGCACTCGACGATCTCGGCCTCGGCTACGACCCGATTACGCTGTCGTCGGCGCAGCACGCCGGCCGGGCGTTTGCGGCCTACCGCCACGCCGGCGGACCGCGCGAGCACCTGATCCCGGATTTCCTGGTGGGTGCCCACGCCAGTATTCAAGCCGACCGGCTCGCCGCCAAAGATCGGGGCTACTTGCGCCGCTACTTCGAGAAATTACCCGTCGTGACCCCAATCCCGACGCCGTGACCGACGCGCGTCCTTCTGGACCCATCGCAACCTCAACCCAACCCACCGTCGCCTCGTGAAATTCCCTCTTCGGCTTCCGTTCTCACGCCACGTCATCGCAACCCTGCTCTGCCTCACCTCATGGTGCGCCGCGGCCACGCCCAGCCCGCCGAATATTGTCGTGATCTACACCGACGATCAGGGCTACGGCGACATGAGTGCGCTCAACCCCAAGGCGAAATTTCAAACGCCCCACCTCGACCGCATCGCGCGGGAAGGACTGCTCTTCACCGACGGACATTGCGCCGACACGGTCTGCACGCCGTCGCGATACGCGTTGCTAACGGGGCGCTACAGCTGGCGCACCTCGCTCAAGAGCGGCGTCCTGCACGCGGAGGGCGATTGCCTCATCTCGCGCGACCGGATGACCGTCGCGTCGCTGCTCAAGGCGAACGGCTACCGCACCGCGATGTTCGGCAAGTGGCACCTCAACATGAAATTTCCCGGGTCCGTCGGCCACCGCGATTGGACCAAGCCCATCACGGACGGACCGAACGACCACGGCTTCGACGAGTACTTCGGCATTCCCGCCTCGATGAACTATGGCGTGCTGACATTCATTGAGAACCGCCACGTCACGGACGCGCCGTCGCTCTGGACCCATCGGAAGCCGGTGAACGAACATAACACGTTTCGCTTCATGCCGCCGTACGACGCCACGCGACAGAACGCCGACGACATCGAGATCGCGCCGTCCTTTCGCGACGACATCTGCCTCAAGGTCTGCACCGAAAAAGCCGTCGACTACATCGCGCGGCAGGCGGACGAGGCGAAGGCCGGCCGACCGTTCTTCATCTACGTTGCCCTCAACTCTCCGCACTTGCCGCATTGCGCGGCACCGGAGTTTGCCGGCACGAGCAAGGTCGACGCCTACGGGGACTTCATGCTCGAAACCGACCATCGCGTCGGCCAGGTGCTCGCTGCGCTCGACCGACATGGACTCGCCCGGGATACGCTCGTCTTTCAGAGCAGCGACAACGGCCCGGAGACCGGTTACGCCGAACGGGCCAAGACGTACCAGCACGCCAGCAACGGCGAACTCCGCGGCGGCAAGCGCGACATCTACGAGGGCGGCCACCGCGTGCCGTTCGTGATGCGCTGGCCGGCGGTGATCAAGGCCGGCCGCACCTGCGATCAACCGGTGGGCCAGGTGGACCTGCTCGCGACCTGCGCCGACATTGTGGGAGCGAAGATTCCCGCCAACGCCGGCGAGGACAGCTTCAGCCTGCTCCCGGCGTTGCGGGGTGAAGAGTATCCACGGCCCCTGCGCGGCCCGCTGATGCACCATTCCGGCAGCGGCTATTTCGCAATCCGCGACGGCACGTGGAAACTGAACCTCTTTCGCGGCTCCGGCGGCAGCCTCGCCCCTCGACTGATCCAGCCCAAGGCCGGCGAGCCGCCCTTCGAACTCTACGACATGACAAACGACTGGCGGGAAACGACGAACGTCTACGCCCAGCACGGCGACGTCGTCGAACGCCTCAAGGCCACGGCGACCAAAATCGTCCGCGAGGGCCGCAGCACACCTGGCGTCGCCCAGGCCAACGACGGCGCCGCACTCTGGCCGGAACTCACCTGGATTGCGGGAGCGCCCGATCCGGCGGCGCCGGCAAAGAACGCGAAAAAGAAGAAGCATTAGTTTTCGGCGACGTCGCGGGCGCCGCAGGCTTGATCACGTCTGCGATTCCCGCCAAACCGCGTCACCCCGTGATCCCCGAGGAACTCAACGCCACCGCACCGTTCCCCGACCACCGCTGGTTCGTTGAACACGTGCTCCCGCACGAACCGCTCCTGCGCGCGTGGCTGCGCAGCCGGTTTCCCCACGGCGTCGAGCTCGACGATCTCGTGCAGGAGTCTTTTTCCCGCGTGTTGCGCGCCCGCGCCGCCGGCGCCGCGATGCGCTCGCCGAAGGCCTTCCTTTTTGCCACGGCGCGCAACCTCGCGCTCGACGTTCTGCGCCATCGTCACGTTTCCGGCGAAGATACCTTAGTGCCTTTCGAGTCCCTGGACGTCTTGGATGAGAGCGACGGCATTCCCGATACCGTCGACCGCCACGAAAAACTCGAACGCTTGACCATCGCCATCCAGTCCCTGCCCGAGCGCTGCCGCGAGGTGATGACCTTGCGCAAAGTCTACGGACTTTCCCAAAAGGAAATCGCCTCGCGCCTCGGCATCTCCGAATGCACCGTCTCGGCGCAGCTCACCATCGGCGTGCGGAAGTGCACCGAGGCGTTCGCCCGTGACCGCCGCGAAGAGGGTCTGCCATGAACCAGGCGACGCCCGACGAACAGGCCGCCGACTGGCTCATCCGGCGCGACCGCGGTCTCACGCCCGCCGAGCAGGACGAGTATCTGCAATGGCTCGCCGCCGATCCGCGTCACGGTGACGCGCTCGCCCGCCAGCAGGCGACTTGGCGCGAGCTCGATCTCCTCGCCGACTGGCGACCGGAACACGCCCCCGAGCCCAATCCCGCCCTCCTCGCGCCGCCCCGCCGCGCGGCCCGTCGCCCACTGCGCTGGCTCGCCCCCAGCATCCTCGGCGCCGCAGCGTGTGTCGCCGTCGCCGTCCTCGTCCAACGCGACGACACTCCGTCCGCAGCCACCGCGCCTGCGACGCCACCGGTCGCCACCGGCTACGAAAAACGCCTCCTCGACGACGGCTCCGTCCTCGAACTCAATCGCGGCGCCTCCGTCGCCGTTGCCTACTCGCCCGCCGAACGCCGCGTCAGGCTTCTGAGCGGCGAGGCCCACTTCACCGTCGCGAAAAATCCCGCGCGCCCGTTCATCGTCAGCTCCGCCGGCATCGAGACGCGCGCGGTCGGAACGGCCTTCAACATCCGCCTCGAGGCAGCTGCGGTCGAGGTGCTCGTCACCGAGGGCCGCGTGCAAGTCACGCCCGCGTTTCCCGCCTCGGCTCCCGTTCCCACTGTCGAGGTCGGCGAAAAACTGGTTGTACCCGTCAATTCCCGCCGCGCGCCCCACTCCGTTCCCCTCGCCCTCACGCCCGTCGCAGTCACCACCGACGAGATTTCCCGCACGCTCGCGTGGCAACCGCGCCTCCTCGAGTTTTCAGCCGCGCCGCTGGCTGAGGTCGTCGCGGAGTTCAACCGGCACAACACCATCCAGCTCGCCCTGGCCGATCCCGCGTTGGCCACGCTCCCCGTGACCGCCTCCTTCCGCTCCGACAACGCCGAGGGTTTCGTCCGCCTCCTCGAGGCCACCGCCGGCGTACGCCCCGAGCGTCGGGGTGCAACAATTTCGCTTCGCCGGGTGATTTCCCCTTAGTGTGTCCGGCGCGGTGGGCCGTCTTGCACCGACACCGATCCAATCATGCCCCGCCCACCCCGCCTTCTGCGCCGGCTCCGCATCCCAGCCATTGCCGTTCTGATGGTTTGCCGCGCTCTCGCCGCCACCTCCACTCCGCAGCATTTTGACCTCCCCGCCGGCGACGCCGCCAACGCGCTCCGTCTCGCCGCCCAGCAGGCCGGCCGCGAGATCATGTTTCCCGCCGAGGTCGTGCAGGGTGTTCGCGTCGCCGCCGTGACCGGCAACTTCACCGTTGAGGAGGCCGTCACGCGGATGCTCGGAGGCACCGAACTGCATCTCGTGCGCGACGCGGGTTCGTCGGCGCTCGCCGTCGGGCGCACAACCGTCTCCTCGACGCCGCGCACCACCGCGGCCAGGGGAAGCGCGGAGGCGGCGTCCGAGACGCCCGACACCGTCACCCTGAACCCATTCGTGGTGAGTGAGACCGACGCCTCCGGGTACTCCGCCAACAGCACGCTCGCCGGCACGCGCCTCAACACCGCGCTGCGCGACGTGGGCGCCTCGATCAGCATCATCACCGCGGAATTTCTGGCCGACACCGCTTCGACCAATCTCGGCGAACTCCTGGCGCTCACCACCGCCACCGAAGTCGGCGGCGTCTTTGGCAATTTTGCCGGCGGCGCGGAGGCCTTCGGGCGCCCCGACCAGAGCGAAGCACGCGAAAATCCGGAGGGCAACCAACGCGTCCGCGGCATCGGCCCGGCGTCCACCACCCGCGATTTCTTCCTCTCGGACATCCCGATGGATTCGTACAACACATCGCGCGTCACCATCAACCGCGGGCCGAATTCCCTGCTCTTCGGCATCGGCAACCCGGCCGGGACGATCGACACCTCGTTGCGAAAGGCGCAGCTCGGACGGAACAGCAACGAAGTCACCGCGCGGTACGGCTCCAACCGTTCCTACCGCAGTTCCCTCGACGTGAACCGCGTGCTCCTGCCTGACCGGCTCGCGTTTCGCCTCGATACCGTCAGCGAGCAAAACAACTTCGACCAAAAACCGGCCTTCGATCGCAAGGGTCGCCTCTACGGCACGGTTGAGGCCGTCCTGCGCGACGGAAAGAAATCACTGATCGCCGGGAAGACCTCCGTGCGCGTCTCAGGCGAAGCCGGAGACAGCCAGTCCACGCCCGTCAATGTCATCCCGCCGACGAACGCCTACAGTATCTTCTTCCAGCCGCCCGACGCGGCGCTGGACAGTATTCCCGGCGTCGACCTCAGCCCCACCGTGCTCAAAGGGAGTCCCGGTTACATTTGGGCGCCGCGCGTGACCGTCGACAACCGAGGGAATTCGGCCGGCATTCCGCAGAACAACGGCGCGTATTATTTCGTGCCGTGGTTCATCCATATTCCACTCGTCTTCGACACACCCGGCCAGCGCGAGCCCGGCTATCTCAACGGCAACAACCCCGCGCTCGGCGGGATCGCGGGCGTGATGGGCCGCATCCGTTACGCGACGAATCCGAACAACCGCCCGGCCATCGACGCCATCTCGACCACGTCCTCGTACAATCTCATCCCCGGCTTCACCACGCCCGTGCTGCAGAACCGCGACGTCTTCGACTACCGCAGCCGGCTGATTTCCGGATCGAGCAATCGCATTGCGCAGCGGTTCACCGCCGCCAACGCCGCCATCACCCAGGAGTTGTTTGACGGACGCGGCGGCCTCGAACTCGCGATAGACAAGCAGACCTCCCGGTCATTCCGCGCGCTGCCGTTCTCGCAGGGGCAAAACGGATCCGCCAACGGGCTGTCCGACATCTACATCGATGTCTCGCGCTATCTCAGCAATGACCAGCCCAACCCCGATCTCGGTCGCCCCTTCATGCAGCAGCTCGGCATCCAGGACCGGAACACGCTGCGCGAACGCGAATCGTTTCGCGCGACCGGCTTCTACAAACTCAATTTCGACGACCGCCGCAAAACCCTCTTCGGCCTGCCGCTCGGGAACCACACGCTCTCGGGACTCTTCAACACCCAGACAATCGATGCCCGCACCGAGTCCTTCCAATCAGCGTGGGAAAGCAGCACGCGCGATCTCAACACCACGGTCTTTCAGGAGAGTATCGCCACCGTCTACCGCCGCAGCCCCGTGCTCGTGCAATACCTCGGGCCGTCCGTGCTCAACGCCAATTCCGCGGACGATCTGCGCATCACGGATGTCTTCAACGGGCGCATCCCCGCGAACGGCGACGTCCAGAACGTGACGTTCTTCGATTTCATCACCAAACAGCTCGTCACCGAGAAGCTCGCGATTCACCGCTATCTTTACGGCGGCTCACTCAGCCGGCAGACGATCGCCTCGAAGTCGCTTAGCGCGAAGAGCGATTTTTTCCAAGACACGCTGGTCACCGTGGTCGGCTGGCGCTGGGACCGGCTGAGGACCTACGCCAACGAGGCCAACCGCCGTCTCGCCGACGGCACCATCGATCCGAATTTCCGGCTGGGCGACGCCGCCAACCTCGACGAGAGCGGTCGCAATTTCACCTGGAGCGCGGTCGGTCGCTATCCGCGGCGTTTCCTGCCAAAGCTCCCCGATGGTCTCGATCTGAGTGCCTACTACAACCAGTCGGGCAACTTCAACCCGGTGAGCCCCCGGGCCAACCTGAATGGTGCGATCATTCCCACGCCGGCCGGCACGACCAAGGAATACGGCCTGCTCGCGGAAGTTCTCGATCGGCGCGCCTCCCTGCGGCTGAATTGGTTTCATACGCTGCAGACCAACACCTCGAACAACGCGCAGGGCGCCACCACCCAAGTCTACAATTTTCCCAGCGGCGTCCTGATCGGCGGCTACCGCTCCGCCGAGACGCAGGGCATCCCGTTCGCGAGCATTCCCGGGGTCACGGCGGCCGGCTACAGCTCGTATCAGCAGCTCTATGCCGCCGCCCTCAAAGTCCTGCCGGAGCCGACGAATACCCTGAAAAACATGCGCTTCAACGCCGCCGGCGCCCTATTGTCGGACGCGCTTCCGGGGCTCACCGACACGAGCAATCTCGAAGCCCGCGGCTTCGAGGCCGAGCTCGTCGGTCAGCTCACCAAGCGCCTGCGGGTTTCCTTCAACGTCGCCGAACAGGAGACGGTGGTCAACGGATCCGCCCGGCTGACCAAGCAAGTGGCCGACGCGCTCTATACCAATCTCGCCAAAGCCAACCTGCTCAATATCGCGGATTCGCCCGCCCTGCCGCCGGCTTTGACCATCGGCCAGCGCTATAATTTTCTCATCAACAACCCGCTCGCCGCGACCGTGGCGCGCGACGGTGCGGTCTCTCAGGAGCAGCGCAAATGGCGGGCGAACTTTGTCGCCACGCATGACTTCCGGGGCGTCGAAAACTCCGTGCTCAACAAGATGAGCGTCGGGACCGCCGTGCGATGGCAGTCGAAGATCGCCATCGGCAATCCATTCCTCACCGGCGAGCGCCTGAAACAAAAAATCGTCGCCACCAGCACGAGCTTCAAGAGCACCGCCGAGATCAAGGACACCGATCCGGTGATGCAGTCGCAGTTCCCCGACATCGCAAATCCGTTCTACGGCCCGGAGGAACTCACTGGCGATTTTTGGATCGGTTATCGCCGGAGGATCACCAAAGGCATCGACTGGCGCCTGCAGCTCAACGTCCGCAACGCGTGGGGCAACAGCCACGACATGCCCGTGAAGGCCAATCCCGACGGCACGATCGCCGTGATCCGCATCCCCAACGAGACTCGTTGGTATCTCAGCAACACGTTTACTTTCTGACCCACCACCCGCGACATGACCAAATTATCGCCGCGCCGACTTGGGGCGGCCCTCGCCACCTGCACCGCCAGCCTCCTCTTCGCCCAAACCGCGCCCAAACCCGCCGACGGTCCCCCGAACCCGCCGGAGACGATCGTCGAATTGAGTCCGTTCCACGTGTCGGCCGAGACGGAGACCGGTTATCGCGCCACCTCCACGCTCGCCGGCACCCGGCTGAAGACCGACCTCAAGGCCATCGGCGCAGCCGTCTCAGTCGTGACCGACGAGATGATGCGCGATCTCGGGGCAGTGAACGCCGAGGACATCCTGGTGTATACCGCCGGCACGGAAGTCGGCGGCATGTCGGGCAATTTCCTCGGCGACGGGCTTGACCGGGCCGGCAACAATAACGACGGCCGCACGAATCCGTCGGACAACAACCGCGTGCGCGGACTCGCGAAGATCACGAACACGCGGGACTACTTCGTGACCGACATCCCGTTCAACCAGTACAACTCCACCGCGCTCACGATCAGCCGCGGGCCCAACGCGATTCTCGCCGGGGCGGGTTCACCGGGCGGCGTGCTTGACCGCACCCTGAAGACCGCGGATTTCCGGGACCGCCACGAGGTGACGGCGCGCGTCGGTTCAAACGGTGCGCACCGCGAAACCGTGGACTTTACCCGCGTGCTCATTCCCGGGCGGTTGGCCGGACGGTTGGTCACGATGAACGAGGACCTCGAGTACAATCAGCGACCGGCCACGATGACCGACCGGCGGATCTTCGGCGCGCTCACCTGGCGCGTGCAGGACGGACGGCGCGGCGGCTTTCTCGGCGCGACGACGATCCGCGCGAATTACGAGAACGGCACGATCGAGGGAACGCCGCCCAATCCAATTCCGCCGATCAACGGATTCGCCTCGTTTTGGATCGACGGCCGTCCTCGATTCAACGCGGTGACCAATGTGTATTCCAATGGCGCCGGCCAGGTGATCGCGGCCACCGCGCTGACGCACACGAACGCGTATTTCAAAAACTTCACCGCCTTCCTGACGCAGCCCGACGCCCAGACGCCCAGGATTGACTATACGGCAGCCGGTTTCACGAACGTGCAGGGTCTCGTCGGCACGATCAACGGAGCCGCCGGCACGCTCGTGCCGGTGAGCCGCACCTATCAGGCGACGAATTCGCTGCGCGGCGGTTTGAACACCATCGCCCTCGTGCGCATGACGGAGTCGGATCGGGCGATTTTCGACTTCCGCGAGAATCTGCTCACCGGCGCCTTCGATTTTGTGAGTCACCATTTCCACGCGAACAATCTCCGCGTGGAGCAACTCTTCTGGGATGGACGGGCCGGCATCGAACTCGTGGCCGACCACCAGCGTTACACCCGGCGCAACAACATCCCGTTCACCGGTTCCGACACCCAGATCAAAATCGACATCACACAAATCCACGCGAACGGGCAGCCCAATCCCAACTTCGGCCGGCCCTTCATCGTAACGCAGGACATCAACGGACTGCAGAACCTCGAGACCTCCAACGAATCGTGGCGCGCCACGGCGTTCTACACCCGAAACTTTCAGGAGTCGCGCACCCTGCTCGGCCGCGTGCTCGGCACGCACACGCTCACGGGCCTCGTCACCTCGACCAAGAGCGACCGGATGAACCGCGCCTTCAACAGCCCGTGGACGACCAACGATCCGGCGTTCAATCTCGACAGCATCCTCGCGAATCCCGGTCTGTTCGCCCGCAACGCCCGCGCCCTGATTTATCTCGGAGGCAGCGCCGACGCGTTGGGCAGCGCCACGGAAATGAAGCTGGCTCCGGTTACCGCCCGCCTCTCCGGCCCCGGCGACGTGGTGAACATCTCGTTTCTCGATCCGGTGACGAATTCATTCCGGGTCGCGCCAATGACGATCGGGCAGATCATGAAGAGCGCCGGCCAACGGCGGGAAAAACTCGAATCGTCCGCAGTCAGCCTCCAAAGCCATTGGCTCGACCGCCACGTTATCACGCTCGCGGGGCTGCGCCGCGATCGCGACACCAACTACACCGCCGCCGATCCGATCGTGCGGCGCGATGGCAATGTCGACCTGTCGACCCTCGTCCTCCCGGCCACACCATCGTCGACCAATGTGGCGGACAGCCCGTCATTCAGCGTCGTGGGGGTGCTGCCGGAAACGCTGCGCAGGCTGCTGCCGTTCGATTCCAGCCTCCGGGCGTATTGGAACACGTCCAAAAATTTCACGCCCTCGGGCCAGCGGCGCAACGCGTTCAACGAGGAGATTGGCACGCCCGCCGGCAAGACCACCGAGCAGGGCCTCATGCTCACGGCCTTCGGCGGAAAACTCGACCTGCGCCTGAACTGGTTCAAATCGTCCGCGCAAAATGCGTCGGACTCAGCGGTCGCCGCAGCGTCGGCGATCAACTCCACCTTCACCATCGTGGATTACCTCTTGTCGGCCGATGTGAACCGATTGGCGCCACGCGACTGGGGCTACGGCAGTTTCCCCACGTTCACCGATGCGGCGCTGGCGCACTTCGCCGCGCTGCCGAAACGCCTGCGGATGGGCGATGGTGCGAACTTCAGTCCACGTCTGATCCGCGACGCCAATGGCGTCTACACGCTGGAGCGCGATTCGATCACCAATGTGGCTTCAACCACAGATTACGTGGCGCGGGGCCTCGAACTCGAGGCCGCGCTGAACGTGACGAGGGCCTGGCGCATGTCGTTCAACGTCGTGAAGACCGAGACGGTCAAATCGAACGTCGGCACCGATCTCCGCGCTTACGTGGACGAGTACCGCGCCAACCTGCAGCGCGCCAATCCGCAGTTGTTGACCGGTGGGCGCCAACCCGGCCAGCAGAACACGCCGTGGGGGGATTTTTTCAACAGCACTGTTGTGGTGCCGCTGCAAATCGCCGAGCGGACCGCGGGCAGCGCAAGCCCGGAACTCATCAAGTGGCGCTGGAGCATGGTGAATCGCTACGATTTCACGGCGCGCGCGCTCAGGGGACTCTACGTCGGCGGTGCGGCGCGGTGGCAGGACAAGGCGGTGATCGGCTATCCTTATGTCACCGACTCCTCGGGTGCCCAGGTCGCCGATCTGAGGCATCCCTATTTCGGTCAGATCGACTTTCGCGGCGACGCCTTCATCGGCTATCGGGCGGATAATTTTCTTGGCCGGAAGCTCAGGTGGTCGCTGCAGCTCAACGTGCGCAATGTCATCGGCGACGACAAACTGATCGTGGTCACGGCCAATCCCGACGGCACGGCCGGCGCCGTACGCATTCCGCCGGAGAAAACCTGGTTCCTCACGAGTACGTTTCAATTTTGAGGTTCCAATTTTTCGGCACCGTGCTCACCTCCGTGCGCAGCCGATTGCTCACTGCGGGCGGTCCCGACGGCCAAACGCCGGCTCAGTCTTCATTTAAGTCCCTCACCACCCCTCCGACGCCTCAATGAAATTGAACCGCCGCACCCGCCTCGCTCTCTTTTCCAGTTGGCCCGTTTTCGCTCTTGCCGCCGCCGCCCAGACCGTCGCCCCCGCACCGAAAACAGATGCCGTGGTGCTCAGCCCTTTTCAGGTCAACACGTCCCGCGACTCCGGTTACGTCGCCTCCAGTACACTCGCCGGCACACGCTTGAATTCAGAAATCTGGGACACTCCTGCGGCGATTTCGGTCTTCACTTCAGAATTCATGTCCGACCTCGGGATTCTCGACGTCAAGTCTTCGCTGAATTTTGCGCTGAACGCTTCCGAGGACACCAGCAACTACACCGGCAATTTCCTCGTCGCGAACGACGTGAACATCCAGATCCGCGGTTTCATTGATGCCGCCGTCGGCCGCAATTACTTCACTTGGCGGCTCTCTTCGGATGTTTTCAACGTCGAGCGCATCGATTTTTCCCGCGGCCCCAACTCGGTGCTTTTTGGCGTCGGCGCTCCCGGCGGCATCGTCAACACCTCCAGCAAACGCGCGCTCATCGGTCAGGACTCCGCCCAGTTGCGCACCCGCATCGGCAGCTGGGATGACCACCGCGTCGAATACGATTTCAGCAAGACCCTGCTGAAGGACAAACTCGCCGTCCGGGCGAATCTGCTCTGGCACGACAAGAATGACTGGCGCGAGTTCAAGACCTCGGAGCGCCGCGCGGGCGCGCTCGCCGCCACGTATCGGCCCTTCCAGAGCACCGAAATCCGCTTCGATGGCGAATACGGTGATGTTGATCAGTTGCACGCCCAGCCCTATCCCGCCCGGGAAGGCTTTGTCGGCTGGGAGGCCGCCGGCCGGCTCATTTCCAACGCCTATGGTCAGGCGGTCACCGGCACGACGGCCAACACCGGTCCCCGGGTGGTCTGGGATCCGTTTTCCGGCGGCCCGCCGGTGAGTTGGAACGGCAGTCGGATTGCCGCTGTTGGACCGCGGGCCAGCGCCCTCGCCAATATTGGCGCCTCGGTGCTCGATGAATCCAAGCTTCCCCGGTGGGCGGCGATTACCAGCCCCGGTTGGACCAACGACTTTTACTACTACAACTACGCCGGTTTCCTCGAACAACGCCTCGGGGAAAACTTCTCCATCGAGGCCGCCTTCAACCGGCAGCGTGAGTCACGCTCCCAAAACCGGCCGACCGGCTTCGGCGAGGTTGTCCTGCGCGTCGATCCCAACGCCGTGCGCCCCGTCGCCAGCAACGCCCTGGGCGTCGTCACCGCCACCGAACCCAATCCGAATGTCGGTCGCTACTACATCGAGGGCGCCAATTACGGTCTCCTGATTACCGACCGCACCATCGACGACTACCGGCTGACGACCTCCTACCGGCTCGATCTCACTTCCCGCAACCGTTGGCTCGGCCGCCATGATCTCGCCGCGCTGGTCAGCCGCACCAACACGTTCAACCGCGATGATACCCTCAACAACCAAAACCTCACTCCCGCCGGCAACGCCACCTTCCCCCTCGATCTCACGAACGGCAACAATCAGATTATCCGCCGCACCTATCTCGATTTCTCGAAGCCCGAACCGCGCTGGCACGGTCTCGCCGATCCCAACCGCTACCGCCTCGCCGGCCAGAGCGGCATCACCGAAGGCATGGTCCGTGTTGCCGATGCCGGCCGCGATTTCCTCGCCGGTGCCGACACCTCGATGCTCGCTTCCCAGAGCCGGTGGTTCGACGGCCGGGTGGTCGTCACCGGCGGACTTCGCCGCGACCGGCTCCGCGTCTGGACGGACACCATCGATATAGATAACGACGGTGACCTTAACAACAACCGTGCTCCCGTGACGCGCCTCTACCCGCGCCGGCAACAAAACGGCCAGAAGGCGTTCAATCAGGGCGACACCAAAACCTTTGGCACGGTCGTGCATCCCCTTTCCTGGCTCTCCCTGTTCTACAACCAGTCGAATAGCTTCCGGCCGCAGACCGAACAGGACATCAATGGTGCCCTGATCGGAAACCGCAAAGGCGAGGGCCGGGACTACGGCCTGCGTTTTCGTCTCTGGGACAACAAGGTCAACGCCTCGATCGCCCGCTACACCACCGATGACGCGAACGCCGCGGTCGGCTACGACAACAACTTCAACAATTTCATGAACTCGATCTGGCGCAGCATCGGCCAGTCGAACCAACAGCGCCCAGCAGCCTCGGACAGCCAGGATTTGAGCGGCAAGGGCACCGAGATCGAAATCACCGCCAACCCCACCCCCAATTGGCGCCTCGCCATCAACGGCGCGCAAACCCACCAAATCGCGTCATCCCTCTACCCGCGCAACGGGGTCTACCTCGAGAGTAACCGCGCGCTGTGGATGCAAAACGCCAGCAAGCCGCTCGGCAGCGAAATCGTTACTAGTGCTTAGTTGCGCAGATTAACGATAGTATTCCGAAGTTGAGCGCCTTTAACGTCGCGCTTTCGCCATTTGAATGGCTTGGCAGTGGGATTGTAGGCCGCGATGAACGCGTCGATGGCCTGGCCCAATTCCTGGACATTCTTGAAA
>CANJIU010000092.1 GCA_947474365.1 Opitutia bacterium
ATCCAACGCAAATATACGACAAAAACCCGTCCCTCCCGCCGTGCTCCGCACGGCGCTCAGCAGCCCGTCAGAGTTGGGCCTCCCGTCGCCGGAAAAATTTTGGAAAATCACCCCCAAGCCTGATTTTCCAAGTCCGACGGGCTCCTAGGCCGTAGCCGAGAAGATTTCGATCATCAGGTCGAATTATTCCGGGCGTTTTCGGTTCCGCAGCCGCGTGAGGTGTCTCGGGCCATCCCTGTCATTGAGCAAGACCGCTCTCGCATGCGCCAATTTGACGAAGATCTACGTTCGGCGCGTGATGCCACCCCTTCGCGGTAAGCCCGTTTGTCGTATTCCTCTACTCGGCGAACTTCGGCAACGCGACGAACGTGGCGACCGTGCTCCGCGATTGCCCGCTGGCGCTTCCCGTCGGCGTAACTCTCCGCGTGTCGCTCGATGCCTGTGCGAAGAAATCGCGGATTAATCTCAACACCCGTCTCGAAATCGATTCCTTCCTGCAGGCAGCAGATGCCGTAGTCCGTGGAACTCATGCGGCCGTCCTGCCCTCGCTCGCTGCGGCGACGATGCCGAAGGGCGTTCGATCAATTCCACTTCCCGCGACCGAGGCGCAGCGCCGCAAACTCCGGCTGGTTTGGACCAGTCGTCTGCTGCGCACGCGCGGGGCGGCAACGGAAGTGCGAGACGTTTTGGTGCGCTGGATGGCGATGTGACCCGAGGGCACCGTGCCGCCGCATCCCAGGCCCCGATCATGAAGATGTCGACGAGCAGCAGGTTCGCTTGTCCCTTGTCGCCGACGAACTGCGCTTCACGCTCGGACACCTGGCGTGCCCGACGGTCCCGTTGCGAAGCCTTGCCGGCCGAATCCGTCGGGATTTTCTTCATCCCGGGCCCTACGAATGGAGCGGCGTTTCATCAAGGGATCTGGGTCTATTTTGCGAGGATTTGCCTCGGAAGTTTTGCTTAACCCGGACCGGTTGTCCCCCAGCCGTCCCCCGCCAAACTCTTACCTATGAAAATGGCGCACCCGTAGGGAGTCGAACCCCAAACCTTCTGATCCGTAGTCAGATGCTCTATCCAATTGAGCTACGGGTGCGCAGAAGAGGGCGAGAAGAAGCAAGGATTCGCCTTCGAGCGCAAGCGATAATTTGGAAACTTCTCCGGGGCTGAAATCGGGAACCTTGCGCTGCCGTGTGGGCTCCGCTCCGGAATGAGGATGCTTTCAGACCCGAAACGCCGGCGTCGGCGGAGGGTGGCGCCCAGCCCGCAGCGCGAACGAGGAATCCAGTTGACGCGCAAAAGAAGCAATCATCTATATGACTAGTTAATTAAAGTGATGAACTCCCCGGTTCCGCCGATTCACCCCGATCACCGTCTGCCGCTCTATCATCGCGTGCGAGATACCTTGAGTGCGGAGATTGCGGCGCACCGGTGGCGTCCGGAGGAGCCCGTGCCGACGGAGGCGGAACTGGCCAAGACGCATGGCGTCTCGATCGGCACGGTGCGCAAGGCCATCGACTCGCTGGTGGCGGATGGCGTCCTGGAGCGTTTTCAGGGGAGGGGTACGTTCGTGCGGCGGCCGGACTTCCAGTCGTCTTTCTTTCGTTTCTTCCGCTTCGTCGATGCCGCCGGAGTGGCGCGAGTGCCGACGAGTCGGATTCTCAAGCGCGAAGTCGCGGCGATGCCAGCCGGGGTGGCGGCGGCCTTCAAATTGCCTGCCGGGTCCCGGGCGGTCCGGTTCTCGCGTCTCCGGCTAATCGACGAACGACCGCTGGTGCTGGAGGACATCTGGCTGCCCCATGAGCGCTTCAAGGCACTGTTGGAAATCGATCCCCGGGAGTTTGGCGATCTGCTCTATCCGCTCTACGAGCAATATTGTGGCGTGCTGGTGGCCTCGGCTCAGGAGACGCTCAGCGCCGAGGCGGTCGGCGCTCGGCAGGCAAAATTGCTCGAACTCGCCGCGGGGGCGCCGGTGATTGTCATCGATCGGGTGGCGCTGACCGCAGACCGACAACCGGTCGAATGGCGGCAGTCCCGGGGACCGGCGAGCCAGTTCCGTTACCAGGTGGAAATTCGCTGACGAAGTCTCCATCGACCGGCGGTCACGCACGTTGCGGGCAGTCCGCGAGCGCACGCCTTTTTTTCAACAGAGCCACCCATGTTCCGCTGGTACCGTGAAATCAACGCGACGGAGCGCCGGACCTTTTGGTCCTGCTTCGGCGGGTGGGCGTTGGACGCGCTGGATGTGCAGATGTTCAGCATCGCGATTCCGGCGCTGATTGCGGCGTTCTCACTCGATAAATCCCAGGCCGGACTGATCGGGAGCGTCACGCTCGTGTCGTCGGCGATCGGTGGTTGGATCGCAGGTGCACTCTCCGACCGCTACGGCCGGGTGCGCATCCTGCAACTCACCATCCTGTGGTTTTCCGGGTTCACGTTTCTCTGCGCCTTTGCACAGACGGGGCCGCAACTCTTCATCCTGAAGGGGCTGCAGGGACTGGGCTTTGGCGGCGAGTGGGCGGCCGGCGCCGTGCTCATGGCCGAGATGATCCGACCGGAACATCGAGGCAAGGTGATGGCGACGGTGCAGAGCGCGTGGGCGGTCGGGTGGGGTGTTTCCGTGCTGATCTACACCGGGTTGTTTCATTGGCTGCCGGCGGACATCGCTTGGCGCGTCATGTTCGGCGTGGGATTGCTGCCGGCGCTCTTCATCGTCTACGTGCGCCGCGCGATTCCGGAGCCGAAACTTTCTCCGGCGACGCGGCGGACGGCGGTGGGCGGAGCGGGCGGATTGTGGGGGATTTTCTCCCCCGCGGTGTTGCGCGTGACCGTGGTGGGATCGCTGCTCGGGGTGGGGGCGCACGGCGGCTACTACGCGCTGATGACCTGGCTGCCGACGTTTCTGAAGACGGAGCGAAAACTTTCGGTGCTTGGCACGGGCGCCTATCTGGCCGTCATCATCTTCGCGTTTTGGTGCGGCTGCATCGCGAGTGCGCAATTGATCGACCGGATCGGCCGGCGACGGAACATCATGATTTTCGCGGTGTGCTGTGTTGCGACTGTGATCGCCTATGTCTTCCTGCCGCTGACGAACCGGCAGATGCTGTTCATGGGATTTCCGCTGGGGTTCTTCGCCGCCGGCATTCCGGCGAGTCTGGGAGCCCTCTTCAACGAACTCTACCCGGCCGGCATCCGCGGCACGGGCGTGGGGTTTTGCTACAATTTCGGCCGCATCGCGTCGGCGGCCTTTCCGTGGCTGGTCGGCCACATGAGCGAGTCGATGCCGCTGGGCCGGGCCATCGGGATCGATGCCGCGCTGGCCTATTCGTTGGTGGTGCTGGCTGTGCTTGCCCTGCCGGAAACCAAGGGCAAGCGGCTCGACACTGGAGACGCCTTGGCGGTTCCGGGTCTCGCCACTCCGCCGGAGTCATCCCGCTCTTGAACGCCGCGCTGTCTCCTTCATGAACCGGCGCCACTTCCATCGCCTTCTTCTCGGCCTTCCGGGCCTCGTCGTGCTGGGCGTGGATTCCCGCGCCGCCGCCGCTCCGAAAACTTCCCCGTCCCTTCTTCCTATCGTGGACACTCACGCCCATATCTTCGAACGCCGTCTCCCCATGGTCGCGGGCCGGCGATATTCTCCCGACTACGACGCCACGCTGAGCGACTATCTGAAACAGCTCGACGCGCACGGCACATCGCACGGTGTGCTGGTGCAGCCGAGCTTTCTTGGCACGGACAATAGCTATCTTGTCGCCGCACTGAAAGCGGAGCCGAAACGGTTGCGCGGGATCATCGTGGTGGAGCCGGCGATTCCCGGTGAAAAACTGTCCGAGTTTGCGGCGACGGGCGTCGTTGGCATCCGGCTGAATCTGGTCGGCACGGAATTGCCGGACTTGCGCAAGGGCGCGTGGCCGGCATTCCTCGGGCGAATCCAGCAGCTCAACTGGCTGGTCGAGGTGCAGCGCGACGCGAAGGATCTGCCGCAGATCGTCGCGCCCTTGATCGAGGCGGGCGTCAACATCGTGGTCGATCACTTTGGCCGCCCCGATCCCACGATTGGCACCGAGGACCCGGGCTTCCGCTACCTGTTGTCAGTGGCGCCGACGCGGCGGGTTTGGATGAAGCTCTCCGGATCCTACCGCAACGGTGCGAACGGCCGCGGTGAGGTGATAGCGGATACGACGGTGCCGCTGCTCCTCAACGCGTTTGGCGCATCGCGTCTCCTCTGGGGCAGCGACTGGCCGCACACGCAGTTTGAGCGCGTCACGAACTATGGCGCCGCCCGGGCTCAGTTGGATCGGTGGATCACGAGCCCCGCCGCCCGGTCGGCCATTCTCCGCACCACGCCCGCTGCACTCTACAACTTCCAGTTGGAGAACGCCGGCAGCGCGGCCCGTTAACTTCATTCCCGACCACCAAGACAAAACTCCCTCATGAAATCAAAACCCTCCCATTCTCGTGTTTCCGCCCGATGGCCGGCGGTGCTCCTCTTCGGCGCGTCCATCGTGGCGATGCGCGCGCAGACCAAGGTCGATCCCGGCGCATCCTCCGCGTCCCCGGCGAATGACGCCAAGACCGATGTTCTCAAGCTCGAGGCCTTCAATGTGTCCGGCTCGCACATCAAGGGCGCGAGCACGTTCACGGCGCCGACTCCGGTCCTGGTCGTGAGCTACGAGAACCTCCTGGCCGCTGCGCCGGTCAACATGGCGGAGGGCTTGAAGCAACTGCCCGCGATTGCGCCCGGTGGCGGGCAGACGAATGGCGGCGGCACCGGGAACAGCAGTGCCAATTTTCTCAATCTCCGGGCCCTCGGCGTCACTCGCACGCTCACCCTGTTGGATGGCCGGCGGTTCACGCCCAGTGGTCCGACGGGCCAGATCGATGCCAATCTCATCCCGCAGGGGTTGGTCGATCGCGTAGATGTAGTGAACGGCGGCGCCTCCGCGGCATATGGCTCCGACGCCGTCGGTGGCGTGGTGAATTTCGTGCTCAACAAGGAATTCACGGGCTTCAAGTCCGATGTCGTGTTGGGTCAGTCGCAGAAAGGCGACAACAAGGAATACAAGGGATCGGTCACCTACGGAACGGACTACCTGAAGGGCCGCGGTCACCTCATCTTTAACGGCGAGTATGCCGTCAGCAAGGGCGTGAACGGCGACGGGCGCGCGTTCCGCCGCGAGGAGACCAACCAAATCCCCGATCCCACCAACACGAACAAGTCCGTGCGCGCGGTGGATATCCGGTCGCCGTTCACGACCGGCGGAATGATTGTCAACGGCGCCGGTGGCACCGCGGCCAACAACGCGCAGATTCGCGGCATCAAGTTCGGCCCCGGCGGCACACAGAGTCCGTATGACTACGGCCGGCTCTCGACGACCATCGGCACGACGAACGGTTTTCAGAGCGGCGGCGATGGATTCCGCATCGGCACCTCGCAGGAGATTTTGCGGCCGCTCACGCGCAAGAATTTGTTTCTCCGGTCCGACTTCAAACTGCTCGAGCACATTACACTCTTTGCCGAGGGCTCCTACTGCGAAACTCTGATGGACCAGCAAAACAGCCCGACCACGCACCTGCTGACGATTCAGCGCGACAACGCCTTCCTCGCCCAGGCCGCACCCGATCTGGTGGCGCGCATGACTTCGCTCGGCGTCACCTCGTTTACGATGAATCGCCTCACGCTCGAGCGCGGGCTGACCGAGTCGCACGTGAATGACCAGAACCGGCGGGTGCTCGTCGGGTTCATCGCCAAGTTCGGT
The DNA here is from genome assembly GCA_947474365.1 of Opitutia bacterium. GTDB lineage: Bacteria > Verrucomicrobiota > Verrucomicrobiia > Opitutales > Opitutaceae > ER46. The sequence continues at coordinate 5,757 of CANJIU010000092.1, forward strand.
GATTGGAACTGGGAAACCTCCTACCAATGGGGCACGAATGACATCAGCATCCCGGTCACCAACAACCTCATCCTCGCTCGCATGGCGGTCGCCGCGGACGCAGTTTTGGTGGGCGGTCAGATCGTCCCCCGGGCCTTGGCCGCCAATCCCGGCGCCGTTGCCTTCAACCCCTTCGGCGTGGGTTCGCCGTCCCGGGCGGCCCTGGACTACGTCATGGGCACGCTGCAGTTTGACGAGACGTCGTCGCAAGATGTGGCGGACACCAAAATCACCGGCAATCTGTTCTCCCTGCCAGCCGGACCGCTGGCGGTCGCGGCGGGCGCGCAATGGCGGAGCCTCAAGTCCACGACGACGACCGATGCGATCTCGATTGCCTCTGGTTACCGCTTGGCGAATACGCTGCCGTTCTCCGGCGACTACACGATCATGGAGGAGTTTTTCGAGACGCAGGTTCCCCTGATCAAGGATCTCCCTCTGGCCAGGAAGGTGACAGCCAGCCTGGCGGGACGACACACCCACTATTCCACCACCGGCGACGCCAACACTTGGAAAGTCGGCATGGTCTGGCAGCTCAACTCCGATCTCCGCCTGCGCGCCTCACGCTCCCGCGACATCCGGGCGCCTAACATCAACGAGCTGTTCACTCGGGGCACCCAGCAGAACTCGAACATCGACGACAACTTTCCCGGTGGCACGGGCCTGACCTTTCAGGGCGTGCCCAGAATCTCGAGCGGCAATCTCAACCTGAAGCCCGAGGTGGCGAACTCCGCGGTCGTGGGCTTCGTCTATCAGCCGTCCTGGCTGAAGGGCGCGAGCTTCGCGGTCGATTTCTACACGACGAAGATCAGCGATGCCATCTTCCTCGCCGGCGGCCAGGACGCGGTGCGCGAATGCGACCTCAACCCGGCCTCTCCCCTTTGCTCCTTCGTGACGCGCGGCGCCACCTCCGCCAGTCCGCGGGCCGTCATTCGCACGCAGATTTCACCGGTCAATCTCAACTCCGAGCTTTCCCGGGGCGTCGATTTCGAGACGAGCTATCGCGTGCCGCTCTCCTCCTGGTTTTCCAACTCCCGGCCTGGCAACCTGACGGTGCGTGCGATTGCGGGCTACATCGATGAGTATTCCCGCGTGTCACCGCTCGCCCCGACGATTAACTTCGCCGGCAACGGCATCGCGAACGCGGCGTCCGGCACCTCCGCGATGCCGCACATCCGCGGCACCCTGTCGTTGAATCACTCGCGCAACGCATTCGCGACGTTCCTCCAGATGCGCTACATCGGCCGGATGACATGGGACAAGACCCGCATCCTCGGTGTGACGACCGACTACAACAACGTACCATCGACCGCATATTTCGACGGCCAGATCACCTACCGGTTGCCCACACTGCGCCAGCGCTGGCAGTCGGAAATCTATCTCAACATCGCCAATCTCCTCGATCGGGATCCCACCTACGCGCCGCGCACCGGTGGTGCGACTCCGCTCCCGACCGATCCCGGTCTGTTTGACCAGGTGGGCCGCATGTTCCGCGTCGGCGTGAAGACGCGGTTCTGATCGCGCTTGGCGAACCGGGGTGTATTGTTCGGAGCGGTGAAACTCAGTCCACAGTGGAGAATCGCTGCTTCGTGGCTCGCAATGGCGCTGTCCGTTGCCGCCGCCGATGCGGGCAAAATTGCAACCGCGGAGACCCGTGCGGATCCGCGGCTCGGGGCCCCGCTCGCCAAACGCGAGCGGGCCGTCCTCGGGGCAGATTCCGCACCGGTGGTGGTCATCGAGATTTCAAGCTTCAAGTGCACGCATTGCCGCGCCTTTCACGAAAAAATCTTCCCGCAACTGCGTGAGCGTTACGTCACGCCCGGGAAGGTGCAATGGGTGGTGCTCAATGCCTCGGACGATCCTTCCGACCAGTATTCCCAGATTTTCTCGATCGCGCGCTGCGCCCTGCGACAGGGGAAATACTGGGAGCTGCTGGACGGGCTCTTTCAGGTCGCGCACCGCGCACCCAGCTCCCTCACGGATTTGATGGCGAAGAGTCCGCTGATCGATCGCGGCGAGCTTGAGATCTGCCTGCGCGATCGCGCCGTCCGCACCGAAGTGGGCGTCGATTTCGCCGAATACGCACGACTCAAACTCAAGGGTACCCCGACCTTTCTCATTCGAAAAATGAGCACGGACGGAACGTTGGCGGAAACGACGATTGCCGGCGCCCAGACGCTGGAGCAGTTTCAACGGGTGCTCGACGAGATGCTCAAGGCCCCATGAACTCGGTGACCATGATCGAACGAGGGAAAGAGGCGTGGCGTGCCGTGAGGCCGCGCCGGTTGTTCGTTGTCTTCGGGCTCGCGCTGGCGGCTGGTCTGCTGGGGGATTGGCTCCGTCCTGAGCAACGGCTGGTGTTTCGCCGACCGCTCCCGGCATTCAAGACCACGGCGCCGTCGCGATGAAATCTCTGACCTTCATGTCGCGGGCTGCAACGCGACACGCCCGTTCCCTCGCACGCGTGCTCCTCGGTGCGGTCTTCCTCGTCGCCGGTGCGCTCAAGATTGCCCACCCGGTTGATTTTCATTCCGACCTGCTAGCGTACGACGTGCCCCTGCCTGATGTCGTTTTTCGCCTCGTGGCTGTCGTCCTGCCCTGGCTCGAAGCGATCTGCGGTGCCGCCTTGCTCGCCAATGTCTGGACCGAGACGGCGGGAGCCGTGGTGACGGCGATGTGCCTGGCGTTTGTGGTCATGCTCGGCCAGGCGGTGATGCGTGGACTCGAATTGACGTGCGGTTGCCTCGGTCCGGAAGACGAGGGTTGGTTTGACCGGCCCGGCGTGGCACTCATCCGCGCGGCCGTCTTGTTGGTGGGATCAGTCTGGTTGTGGTTGAATCCGACTGAGAATGACCCCAGTGGATCGGCTTCGTCCGGCCGTCGGGAAACCCCGGACCAACTCTCCTGACATGAAATTTACCTCGTTCGTTCTTCTTTCGTTGCTGGGACTTGGAGCATCGTTTGCGGCCGACCGGAAGGTAAAGTCGGCTTCCGCCTTAACCGCCGCACCGAACCCACCCAACACCGATTTCTCCGCCTACGCGGAAAAGGCACCGTGGGTGCTCTCTGATGCGTTTCTCCGGGCGGCGGCGGCGAACGGTCGCGAAAACGTCTCCGAGTCGAAGGTCGCGCCGTACTCGCTGCCAGGTCTTTTTACCTTTTCCGACGGGAGAAAAGTCAGCACGCCGGCGGCGTGGGAGAGTGCGCGACGAGCGGAACTGATCGGGATTTTTCGCCGCGAGGTTTATGGCGTTCCACCGGTCCGACCTCCCACACTCGCGTTTCACCTCCTCGAGACCGATCCGCACGCCCTGAACGACCAGGCCACGCTGAAGCGGGTGGCGATCCGTTTTCAACTAGGAGGCGAGACCTTTGAGTTCCATCTCTCGCTCTTCGTGCCGAATCGCCGAACCGGCAAGGCCCCGGTCTTCTTGCTGCTCAATCATCGGAGCACTGCCAACACCGACACCACTCGACGGATTCGTTCGGAGTTTTGGCCAGTCGAGTACGCCATCGGTCGCGGCTATGCGATGGCGGCGATCAACGTGGCTGATGAAGTCGATCCCGACGAGCCCAAGGCGACGACTGGCATCCGGGCGTTTTACCGCCGATTGCATCCGAAGCCCGAGGAGCTCACGTGGGCGACGATCGCGGCGTGGGCGTGGTCGGGTTCGCGGGCGGTGGATTATTTCGAAACGGATCCGGACATCGACGTCACACGGGTTGCGGTAATCGGGCATTCGCGCACCGGCAAAACCGCGCTGTGGGCGGCCGCGCAGGACACTCGATTTGCGCTGGCGTGCGTCAATTGTGCCGGAGAGGGAGGGCCGGCGCTGAGCCGGCGTAATTTTGGCGAGACGCTCGGGATGATCACCACGAATTTCCCTCATTGGTTCACGCCCGCCTACGCCCGCTATGCTGATCGGATCGCTTCGCTCCCTGTCGACCAGCATGAACTCGTCGCGCTGGTGGCGCCACGCGGATACCATGGCGCCGACGCGACCGAGGACCTGCACGCGGATCCGCGCGGTTCGTGGCTTGCCTTGGTCGAGGCGTCCAAGGTCTGGGCGATGCAGGGCAGGGCGGCGACGCTGGCCGACGAGATGCCGCTCGTGAATGACCTGTTGATGAATGGCCCGATCGCCTACCACATACGTAAGGGCGGGCATGCGTTGACCACCTTTGATTGGAAATTGCACTTGGACCATGCGGACCGCCTTTTTCGACGGTAACTTTTGCGCCGCCCTGCCGCTACGGTTGTCACATTGATGGATACCACTCCACTTCATGGCCGCGTGGCCCTCGTGACGGGCGCCAACGATCCCGAGGGGCTCGGCTACGGCATTGCGCAGCGCCTCGCTGGAGACGGCGCGAGGGTGTACTTCGGGTGCCGAACGGCGGAGCAGGTTCACGCCCTCACGGAAAACCTGCGCCCAGCCGAAGCCGCGCACGCCGTTCGGCTCGACATAGCGAATCCGGATTCAATCCAGGAGGCGTTTCGTCAGATTGAGGCAAGCGCTGGTCGCCTCGACATCCTCGTCAACAACGCCGGCGACGGCGCCAATTGTTCCGCACTGGAGGAAACGGCGGAGCAGTGGGATCGCATTATGACGGCGAATGCGCGCGGATCGTTCCTGTGCGCGCAGGCGGCGGCTCGGCTGATGTCGCCGCGCCGGTTTGGCCGCATCGTGAACATCAGTTCCCAGGCGGGGACGGTGGCCATTGTCGATCACGTGGCGTACTCTTCGTCGAAGGCGGCGCTGAACATGTTGACGAAGAGCCTGGCGTTGGAATGGGCCGCACTTGGGATCACGGTCAACGCCGTCGCCCCCACCTATCTCATGACCCCGGGCACCCGGCCGTCATTGGAGCAACCGGCCTTTCTGGCGTCGGTCCTTGCGCGCATTCCGGTGGGGCGGGTCGGATCAATCGACGATGTCGCCCACGCGGTCGCCTTTCTCTGTCATCCCGATTCCAGTCTTATTACCGGGATGATTCTGCCCGTCGATGGCGGTTGGACGCTGGCATAGTCGGAGCGACGCCGGCTCGTTTCAAATCAGCGCGCGACGGTGTTTCCCCGGACCCGGTGCGCTCAGTCCAGCGCTCCAGTCGCCGCGCACCAGATGAAGTCGCGGAGCCGTGGTGGCGCCGGCGTTCCAGCGGTGGAGCTTCGCGACGAGAAGTTCGATCGCGTCTTCGCCCACCTGGCGTTCGTTTTGCAAGATGCCCGCGACTTTTCCCGTCGTGTCGTGGACCGAGAGTGAAACGAGCCCGACCTCCGGAGGCGCGCCGGAGAGTTTCTCCTCGTGCCGTAGCGAAAACACGATGGCGTCGACGCGGTACCGGGCGATCCAGGCGTTCAGCTGGGCGGGAATTTCATCCCGGGTCTCCGGCATGAGAACGGGAATCCGGGCCCGCGGCGGCAATTGCTGCTGGGCGACCAGGAAGCCCGACCACCAGCGGTTTTCCAGGCGCCGGCTGATGTTGGCGGGCAGGGCGAGACCAATCCGGCGATAACCGAGGGCGAGGCAGCGTTCGAAGGCTAGTTGCGCCCCGTGAAAATGGTCGTCCGACACGCGGTCGATGCCCGGTTCCTTTACGCTCATTCCCAGGCCCACGGCGGCGAAATTCGTGATGTCGAATTCCAGTCTCGTTTCCTCGCCCGACAGGGGTGCAACGAGCAGCCCGTGAATGCCGCGGGCCCGCAACAGCGTGGCCAGTCGTTCAGGCCGCATGGCGGGATCGCCCAGTGAAAATTCCTCCAGACTGAAGCCCAGTTCAGTGGCATGCGATTGCGCCGACGCGTGAAACCGCCGCAAGGGACCGGCCTGCCTCCACGAGTCAGGCGGGACATGCGACGTGAGAAAGGCGAGGGACGCCCGGGCCGCGGCCGCGCCCTTGGCCCGCGATCGCCGGACGCTCATTAAGGCGGCCACGAGCGGATTCTTCTGGTAGCCGAGGCGGCGCGCCGCAGCGAGCACCCGGTCGCGCGTGGCCGGGGGAATGCTGGGGTGACTTTGCAGGGCGAGCGAGACCGCCGAGCGCGAAATCCCGGCGAGTGCCGCCACGTCGCGCATCGAAACGCGTCCGTTGGCGTCGGCCGGCGCTGTCCTCCTGCCCGTGGATTTTGCGGCCATGTGGGGCGCATTGAAGCAGAATTTCCGCCACCCTTGGCAACCGGTAAACCCGCGCCGGTTAACGATAGTTGCAAATCCTCGATCGGGGCGGAATCCGATGCCGCGGTACGCCATCCACCCGGAGTTCTCCTCCCGGGAGAGGGCAGGGCGGTTCCGGCGGTGGACACGTGTGGCCGGATTTACTCAACAATGCCAGTGACCTGACATTTGCGTGCATAGCCAGCCGGCTCTTGATTCCCGGTCCCTGACTTTGCCCCCCCTGGGCTGCATTCCGTTTTTCAACATGACCAACCAACAAACCCCAACCTTCGCGCGGCGATCTTTCCTTGCCGCCGTTTCCTTCGGTGCCCTCGCGATTGCTCCCGGTCTTCCGGCGGCCGTGCCGCCTCCCTCTGACACGATCGAACTCTCGCCGTTTGAGGTCAGTGCCTCATCGGTGCGCGGGTATGTCGCTTCGGAGACGATGACCGGCAGTCGGGTGAAAACGCCCATTCTTGATCTCCCCTACACGGTCAACGTGCTGACGAGCGAGTTCTTTGAAGACTTCGGCATCCTCCATCTTCTGGACAATGTGACGCAGATTGGCGGATTCACCGGACTCGACATCGGCGGAAATTTCAACCTGCGGGGATTCTCGTCCTCCAATCAGCTCCGTGACGGCTTCTTCCGTCTCGGCCGATACGGCACCAGCAACATCGATCGCATGGAAATCATCAAGGGTTCCAGCGCGGCCATCTATGGACGCACGTCGCCGGGCGGCATGGTGAACATGATTTCCAAAAGCCCGAAGGACACCGCCAGCCAGAAGCTCTCCTACAACTATGGCGACCTTGGCACGCAGCGCGTCACGTTTGAAAGCACCGGTCCGCTGCTGTCCGAAACCCTGGGCAAGACCCGGTATGTTCTGACGGGAAGTCACTACCAACGCGCCTTTGATCAGGACTATGCGCGGGATCGCAACCACGAGTACTATCTGGGCATCGACCACACATTTGCCGATGCTTCAAAGGTCTTCTTTTCCGTCGAGTATTACCTGCAGGTGCGCCACGCGCCGCCGAGCGCCGTGCCGCTGATCACCGACCAAAAGCGGACTGCTGCGACCACGGATGATGTCGCCGTCGGTTACGCGCTCAATCTTGGCAAGTTCAACACCGAGGGACCGCACAGCGAACTCAACCGAGGCAACACCAGCCTGACGGCCCTCTATGAGAAATCCTTCAATTCCGTTTTCTCCACACGGGTTTCGGGCAATACCTATCGGGCCCGCCGCTGGGATTTCAACTACACCAATCAATGGACGGCCATTACGATTAATCCCGCGGTGACCACCACGCCGGTGCGGACCGCCCGGGGAGCCACGCCCTCCCGGGGAAGAATCTATGAGGACGGTGGCGGCTTCCAAGGGGACCTGCTGGCCCATTATTGGACCAACGACCACGCCGTCGAGCACCGCACCTTGGTCACGGTCGATATCAACGATTACTACCAGTGGAACCCCACGCTCAGCTACGCCGGGGCGACCAATCCCGACATCGTCGCGTGGAACACCGCCCGTTTTGTCAACCTGGACGCCGATTTGAATCCGATCGGTCCGATCGCCTACTTCCCGAAGGGCAGTCAGGATTCGCCCGGGGAAATTCTCACCCGCAGCTGGAAGAAACACACGACCGCGCGCGGTGGTAACATGCGCCAGCAATCCGCCTTTCTTTCCGGCCGGCTTCTCACCTATGCGGGTTTCCGGTTCGACTCGGTCGAGAATCAGCACCGCGACCTGACGACGGCCACGTCGTCGTTCACGCCGTTCATCCCCGGCTATGTTCCCGGACAGGTGATTCGCAAGACGTACAAGGAACTGAAACCTAACGTCGGCGTGAACCACCGGCTCGCGTCGAATTTCCGCGTCTATGCCAATTTCAGCGAAAGCTACTTCATCGATCAGGGCGACACACCGCTCCAGATTGCTGATCCTGGATATCGCACGCAGACCGCGAAGGGATATGACTACGGCTTCAAGGGCGCGGCCATCGACAATCGCCTCAATTACACCGTCAGCGGCTTTTACATCAACCGGATGAACGTCAGTGTCACCGACAGTGTCGAAACCCCGGCTGGCTCTGGCAATTTCCTCGATACGACCCGCAGCAATGGCGACCAATTGGTCCGCGGTTATGAAGCCGACGTCAATTGGCTGGTGACCGATCAGGTGTCCCTGCTTGCCAGCTATGGCAACGTCCACTCGATCTACACGAACTTCGGTTCTTCGTTTCCCGCCGCCGTCGGCCGTGCGGTGCAATGGATTTCCCCCTACAACGGCAGCGTGAGCGCAAAATATTCCGCAACACGGGGGACGCTGAAGGGTTTTTCCGTCAACGCCGGCGTCACGTTCGTGGGCGCCACACCCACCGAGGCACCCAATGCCGGCGACGTATATGCGACCGTGCGGGGCACTGGAGCCCGGGTGGTGACGAGCTCAACCGGCCAGTGGAATCTGCGCGCGCCGGCCTACCAGCTCTGCAGCATTGGCCTGCGCTACCAGCTCCCTGGCAGTTCGAATTATTCGCACACCTTTGCGTTCAACGTGAACAACCTGTTCGACAAGGTCTATCTCCGCGCTGGTTCGAGTACGGCGACCCGCCTTCGTGGTGAGCCGCGCGCGGTGTTCTTCACGTACACACTGACGCATCGTGGCGATCGGTTCTGATGGCAACATTGCCTTCTGCCGGTCCCTGCTGCCAAGCTTGTCCGAGCGGCGGTCGCATCGTTGTCGCCCCGCGATTATTCTCATGAAATTCCCCGCTCTTCTTCTCGGCTTCGGTTTGCTCGTGGGCTTCACCGTGCCGGCGATCGCCGCTGGTGCTGCCCCTCAGAAGCCCAACATCATCTTCATCCTCGCGGATGACTACGGTGTCGGCGAGGTCAGCGCCTACGGGGCGGACAATTACAAGACGCCGAACATCGACGCTCTCGCGCGGGGCGGCACGCGCTACACCCACGCCTACACGCCGTCGTTGTGCGGACCCTCGCGGGCGACGATCCTGACGGGACGCTACCTGTTCCGGACGGGTGCCACGAACCAGGATGCCACAGGACGCTTCAAACCGACGGACGAGACGATGATGCCGAAGATCCTGAAGCCGGCCGGCTATGCCACGGCGGCGGTCGGCAAATGGGGCCAGCTTCCGCTCGGGCCGGGGGAATTCGGTTTCGACGAGCACCTTAAGTTCCAGGGCAGCGGCGCGTACTGGAACACCCAGGACAAGGCGAAGAACTACCTCGTGAACGGGAAATCAACGCCCCTGCGCGACAAGGAGTATCTGCCCGACGTGATGCACCAGTTCGTCGTCGATTTCATCACAAAGCATCACGACGACCCGTTCTATATCTACTATTCGATGTCCCACGTGCACACGGAAATCCTGCCGACGCCGGAGAGCAAGGCGGGCGCGGACGACGTTGAGGTCTATGGCGACAACGTGAGGTACATGGACAAGCTGGTGGGCAAGCTCGTCGCCGAGCTCGATCGCCAGAAATTGCGCGAGAAGACGCTCATTGTTTTCTTTGGCGACAATGGCACCGCTACCACACGGGCGGACCGGGCCGTAATCGGTGGTCGCCGGCTCGACGGTGCGAAGGGGTCGATGCTCGAAGGCGGCAGCCTGGAGCCGTTAATCGTCAACTGGCCCGGCGTCACTCCCGCGGGCAAGGTCCGCGCCGACATGATCGACTCCAGCGACTTTGTCCCCACGTTTGCCGAAATTGCGGGGGCGAAACTCCCCGGGAAAAAACCCGTCGACGGCCGTAGTTTTGCCGGCTCGATCCGCGGGGAAAGCGGCCACGCCCGCGAATGGGTTTACCTTCAACTCGCCCGGCAATGGTATACGCGGGAGGCTGGCTGGAAGCTGACCCAGGAAGGCAAACTCTACGAGATGAGCGACGCGCCGTTTTCCGAAAAGCTCGTTGCGCCCGATACCAAGGATCCCGCGGCCATCGCCGCCCGGAAGCGGTTACAGGTCGCGCTCGACCAGCTGAATCCGGCAGGCGGCTTCCTCGATGATGGCGACGGCTCGGGCCGTCACGCGAAGAACGTGGAAAAGAAGAAGAACAAGAAATAGCGCCCGTTCGATGGCCACGATGATGCGGCGATTGTTGGATCCGGTGCGGGGCGCGTCCCGTTTGAAATCACTGCTCGCAGTTGTGATGTGCTGCGCGTCGTGGTGCGAATCAGGGAGGCTAGCCGCACGCGATATTCTCGTTCCCGGTCCGGCCCAACTTTCCGCCGCGCTGAAATCCGTCCAGCCTGGCGACGTCGTGGTGCTCAAGGATGGCGAATGGAAGGATGCCAAGCTGGTCGTTTCCAAAGGCGGCGCGGCGGGGAAGCCGGTCGAGATCCGAGCGGAGAGTCCAGGGCGCGTGGTTCTCGTCGGTTCGTCCGCCCTAGAACTCAACGCCCCCTTTGTGACCGTTGACGGACTCTATTTTCGGGGCGGGGCGATCGAGAAAGGGGCGGTAATCCAGTTCAATTCCCACGACGGCATCGTCCGGAACACCGCGATCGTCGATTACAACCCCGTCTCCTTTGAGACCGAGTACTACTGGGTGTTCTTCAATGGTGACCGCAACCGCGTCGAGCGCTGCTATTTCAAAGGAAAAAACAATCTGCAGCCCTTGATGGGGAATGCCGTCGAGGAAAGCCGCCGCAACACGGTGAGTAGTTCCTATTTCAAAAACATTCCCTTGGTGAGGAACGCCAACGGCCGGGAAATCATCCGCGTCTGGGGAGCGGGGAAGACCGAGGAGAAGGACGACGAGGGCGCCTTTTTCACCATCGAGGGCAATCTCTTCGATCACGCGGACGGGGAGGGGACCGAAACCATCTCGCTCAAGTCCAATCACAACGTCGTGCAGCACAACACCGTCATCGCCACACGTGGAGGGATCAATATCCGGCGGGGAAATTTCAACACGGTGAAGGAAAACATTGTCCTGGGACAGGGTGTCGAGGGCGCCCATGGCCTGAGGATGTCCGGACGCGACAACCGCGTGAAGGGGAATTTTGTTTCCGGCTGCGACTACGGGATTCGGGTCGCCTGTGGCGAGTTCATCGCGGAGGCCCTTACTCCCAGTTACGTGCCGGACGTGAAGCCAAACGGCAGGAGGACCGCGCAGGTCCGCATTCCGACCTATCCTCAGGTGCGCAAGCTGATCCTGTCCGACAATGTGCTCGTGGGGATTTCGGGTCCCGACCTTGAGATCGGCTCGTCTTACAAAAATCACTGGCCGGAGTCGCAGCAGATTCTGCTGCCCGAGGAGTGCCTGTTTCAGAACAACCGGATCGTGCGTCCGGCGGGAGGTACGTCAGTGGTCGTCGCGGTGGCGGAACGGACTCCGCCGTTAGATCGATTTGCATTCAAGCCCAACCGTTATGTTGGAAACGTGCTGGTGGGCGGTTCAGTACCCGCGGGGGCGGCGGCGGAGGGATTTTCCGTGCAGGTTCTCCCGGCGGGCTGGTCGGAGCAGCAGGAGCATGCCGCCGTCAAGCCGCTCACTCCCGGGGATGTCGGCCCCGCATGGGTGATCGCGCTCCGGAAGGCGGGCCAGTTTGCGATTGAAGACGCGGCGGTGGAGGAGCGGACCGCGCCGGCTGTGCCGCGGAAGAATAAAAAGAAGCGGTAAGCCGACTTGCCCGGGCATCGACCCCTTAATTTTTTCCTCATGCTGCAAATTCAACGATTTCATCCGGTCCTGGTCGGCGCCCTGGCGCTGCTCGTCTTCTCGCTCGGCCTTCGCGCCGCGGACGAGAAAATTCTCGCGGCGGTCCGCGCCGCCGACGATGCGCGAGTGGCCGCGACCATCGCCGGCGATCGAGTCCGGCTGGAGGCCATCTATTCGGATGACTTGCAGTACACGCACTCGAGTGGGAAGTCTGACAACAAGTCCGTCCATCTCGAAGGGATTGCGAAGCGCGCCAATGCGTACGAGAAATTCGACTACCTGACGCGGGATTTCCGCGTGGCCGCTCCCGGTATCGTTCTGATGTCGGGTCACGTGATCATCCACTCGACCAACGCGAAGGGAAAGCACCAGAACGACGTGAATTTCCTCTCGGTCTGGCGGGAGGAGCAGGGGCGGTGGCGCCTCCTCTCCTGGCTGGCGGCCAAGAATATGTCCGCCGAGCCGGAGAAGAAATAGCCATGCGTCGCGGTCGTACGATTATCTGGCGCCGCGTGTTCGCTCCCCGCTTTCTCGCGGCCGCCGTGATTGCGTTGGTTGCCTCGCTTGTGGCGAGCGCCCAGGCTCTACCCAATCCCTATCGCGCAGTAGATGGCTGGGCCAAATTGCCGGCCGGGCGGACGATGGGGTCGGTGGGCGATCTGATGATTTCGCCTGACGGCGCCCACCTCTGGGCGATCGTGCGCTGCGACGCGTCGGCGCGGGATCGTTTTGGCAACGAGTGCCTCGACTCGAATCTGGATCCGATTCTCAAATTCGATCTGAACGGCAATGTCGTGCAGAGTTTTGGCGGCGGCATGTTCGTCTGGCCACATGGCCTCGACGTCGACCGCGAGGGCAACGTGTGGGTGACCGACGCGGTCTCGCCCAAGAACACGCCACCGGGCAAGCGGGGGCACCAAGTCGTCAAGTTTGGCCCGGACGGCAAGGTGCGGCTGGTGCTCGGCACGCCGGGCGTTCCTGGCGGCGGTCCCGATCATTTTAATTCGCCCAGCGACGTCGTCGTGGCGGCCAATGGCGATGTCTTCGTCGCCGACAGCCACAGCTTCGACGAGGGCAACAACCGCGTGGTCAAATTCGCCAAGGACGGCAGGTTCCTCAAGGCGTGGGGCAAGACGGGGTATGCGCCGGGCGAATTTCGCATGCTGCACTCGATCGCGATCGACGGCGACGGCCGCGTGTTTGTGGCGGACCGGGGCAACAACCGCGTTCAGATTTTCGATCAAGAGGGGAAGTTTCTCGCCCAGTGGACGCAGTTCGGACGACCCAGCGGAATCACGTTCGATGACAAGGGCCGCATCTACGTGACCGATTCGGAGTCTGACAACGAACAAAACCCGGGTTGGGAAATGGGCATTCGGATCGGCGAGGCGCGCACCGGCTGGGTGCACGCCTTCATTCTTTACCCTTGGGGCGATCCGCGCGTGGTCGAGGGGACGGGGGCGGAGTTTGTCGCGGTTGATCGCGAGGGTAACCTCTACGGCGGAGAGCCGCGCCCGCGGCGGATCCAGAAATACGTTCGCGTCCGGCCGTAAGGTGGGATTCGCGTAACCCTCTTACCGATCACTCGTCGTAATCATCTCCTCGGCCCGGACTCCGCCGTACCAGCCCTTGTCTGAATTTTCACGATCTCGCTTTCTCTTCTCATGAAAACGCTTCTACGCCTTCTGCCCTGTCTTTTGGGCGCGTGGCTGGCCCGCGCTGCGGACCGCCCCAACATCCTGTTCATCGCCGTTGATGATTTGCGCCCGGAATTCGGTGCCTACGGGGCGAACTACATCAAGAGCCCGAACCTCGACCGGCTTGCGAAGTCGGGTATCGCGTTTAACCGCTCGTATTGCCAGCAGGCGGTTTGTTCGCCGACGCGCTCGAGCCTGCTCACCGGCACCCGGCCCGACACCACCAAGGTCTGGGATCTCGTGACGCATTTCCGCGACGCCCTGCCGAACGTCGTCACGCTCCCGCAGCATTTCAAAAACAACGGCTATTTCGTTCAGGGGATGGGCAAGATTTACCACGGGGGCTTCGACGATGCTCCGTCCTGGTCGGTGCCCTGGCAGACCCCGAAGGCGCCCACCTACGGCCGGAAGGAGAATCTCGATTTCAATCGTGGTCAGGCCGGCGTTGACCCGGATGGCCCGACGCCGATGAAGGGCGGGAAGAAGAAGGTCAAGGAGCCCACGCCGAAGAACTCGCGCGGCCCGGCGTTCGAAGGCGCTGATGTCCCGGATAATTATTTTCAGGATGGCAAGGTGGCGGACCTCGCGCTTTCGACGCTGCGGGACATCAGCAAGAAGAAGGAACCGTTCTTCCTCGCGGTTGGTTTTATCAAACCGCACCTGCCGTTCATCTCGCCGCAGAAGTATTGGAATCTCTACGACCCGGCGAAAATCCAGCTCGCGCCGAACAAGTTCCGCCCGAAGGACGCCCCCGAATACGCGATCCAGCCCGGTGGCGAACTCCGCAACTACAAAGACATCCCGGAAGGCTCGATTCCAGACGACCTCGCCCGCCAGCTCAAGCATGGCTACTACGCGGCGATCAGCTATATGGACGCGCAGGTCGGAAAACTGCTCGACGAACTCGACCGCCTTGATCTCCGCAAGAACACGATCGTCATCCTCTGGGGCGACCACGGCTGGAAGCTCGGTGAGCACGATGCCTGGTGCAAACACAGCAATTGCGAGAACGACACCAACACCGCGCTGCTGCTCTCCGTCCCCGGGATGAAGAACGCCGGGGTGAAAACGAATTCGATCGTGGAGTTCGTCGACGTCTATCCGACGCTCGCGGAACTCGCGGGTCTGTCGCTGCCGAAGCACCTCGAAGGGACCAGCTTCAAGCCGGTGCTCGATGACCCGATGCGGCCGTGGAAGACCGCGGCGTTCAGCCAGTATCCGCGTCCAAGTGGCAAGTCCGGCAGCGGGCCGCTGATGGGATACGCCATGCGTACGGAACGTTATCGTTTCGTCGTGTGGGTTGGGCGCGATGACCACTCCAAGGTCGATGCGGTTGAACTCTACGATCACCAGATCGATCCGCAGGAGAACGCCAATATCGCCAAGCTCCCGGCCAACGCGGCGCTCGTCGAGCGGCTCATGACGCAGTGGCGCAAGGGCTGGCAGGGCGCAAAACCGGCAATCGCCAGCCGATGATGATTTCCATATCCCCACCGTTGAATCGATTTCGGCTCATTTTTGCACTGGCTGCGGCCGCCCTCTTGCAGGCGCCGCTCATTGCGGGCGCCGCGACCACTCATCCGAACGTGCTGCTGATTGTCGTCGACGATCTCAACACGTCGCTGGGTTGTTACGGAAACTCCGTCGTCAAGTCGCCAAACATCGACCGGCTTGCGGCGCGGGGCACGCGATTCGAACGCGCGGTTTGCCAGTATCCGTTGTGCAACCCGAGCCGCGTGTCGTTTCTCAGCGGGCGACGTCCGGAGACCAGTGGCGTGTATGTGCTGACGACACCCGCGCGCACCGCGCTGCCGGATGCGGTGATGCTCCCTCAATTTTTCCGGAAACAGGGCTATTTCACCGCGGGGGCTGGGAAGGTGTTTCACAGCGCCAAGATGAGCGACGCCGCCTCGTGGGATTCATATGAGGATGGCGAGGGAGATGACGCGGAGGAGAAGGCGGCGATCGAGGCCCGCTATGGTGGCGGCGACGGCCGACCGCGCTGGCACGTGCTCACGACCGACGGCGCCCGCACGCGTGACGGACTGAACGGCCGTGCCATCGGCGGCTTCATCGCGGAAAAGACGGCGGCCGGAAAACCGTTCTTTCTCGCCGCGGGCTTCCACAAGCCGCATCTGCCGTGGACGGCGCCGAAGAAATTCTTCGACCTGTATCCAGCGGGTGGTGTCGTTCCTCCGGCCGAGCCGGCGATGCGCGACGTGCCGCCGATTGCGATGCAAACGGAACTCTCCGGCTTTCCCCAACCGGATTCGCGGGCGGAGGCGATTCGCGGCTACTACGCCTGCATCTCATTCACGGACTCGCATGTCGGCCTGTTGCTCGACCAATTGGATCGGCTCGATCTGTGGAAAAACACAATCGTCGTGCTGGTCGGCGACAACGGATTCCATCTTGGCGACCACGGCGGTCTTTGGGCGAAACTGAGCGCGTTCGATGCGTCGACCCGCGTGCCGTTGCTCATCGCGGGTGCGGGCGTTCCGGCGGGACGCGTGGTCACTACCCCGGTTGAATTGCTCGACATCTACCCGACCCTGGCGGAGCTCAGCGCGTTTCCCGCGCCGGCCGGACTCGAGGGCCAGTCGCTCGTCCCGCTCATGCACGGGCGCGGCAAGGACCGGCGGCCGGCCGTGAGTCTGGTTTACCATTACGACGTCGCGCGGAAGATTGACGTCGTTGGTCGCACCGTGGTCGCCGAACAATGGCGCTATACGGAGTGGGAGGGCGGGAAGGCTGGGCGGGAACTTTACTGGCGGGCGGATGACCCGGGTGAGTATCGCAATCGCGTGACCGATCCAGTCCTCGGAAAAACGTTGCAGGTCGGCGAGGCGGTCCTCCAAGCGGCCGCGTCGCCCAAGCCCGGCCCGGCGAATCGCCCCCGGGCCCTTTCGCCGGAAACAAAGAAAGCGCGGTAGTGCGCCAGCCTGGCGGGATGACGCCCGCCTGTTGGTCACGTTGTGCAACGGTGTGCACAACGTCGTGATTGAACGCCCCGGACGGGGCGTCAATCCCATCTGTTTACCTATGAAACACCTCCAACCCCTGTTGTGCGGTGGCCTCGCGTTGGCCGCCGCCTTGATGGCCGCGCCACGCGGTGCAGCCCAGACTCCGCCCAAACCCGCGGCGGACGAAGCCATCGTGCTGCCCGAATTCAACGTCAGCGGCACCAATGACGGCTGGGTGGCGACAAACGCCCTTACCGGCACGCGCACCAACATGGACCTGCGCGACCTGCCGCGCTCGATGCAGGTCATGACGAGTGAATTTCTCAACGACATCGGGGCGCTTACGTTGACGGACGCGACGGACTACATGAGTGGCATCACCAACATCGGCGGGCAGGATCAGACCAACGACAACAACACCTACCAGGTCCGGGGTTTTCGCCAGAACAAGCTTTACCGCAATGGCCAGCGGGAGCCGTTTGCCGGCATGCTCTACGATTCCGCCACACTCGATCGCGTCGAAGTCTTGAAAGGCCCCAGTTCCCTCCTCGCCGGCGTCGCCGAACCGGGTGGGATGGTCAATTCAATCTCGAAGGCCCCTCGTCCGCGTCGGGAAACCTCCCTGTCGATTCGCGGCGACGCCTGGGGCATGCGACGCGGGGAAATCGACACGTCTCAACCGATCAACAACCGGCTCGCCACCCGTTTTGTTTTTGTCCGCCAGGCCGGCGACGGCTGGCAGGATTTCGCCTTCTCGAACCGCAGTGTGTACTACGGCGCGCTCTCGTACAAACTTTCGGAAAACACGCGTTATAACGCGAACCTCGAGTACTTTGACTACGTGGCGTGCCCGCCCTCTCCCCGTAGTACCGTCGCGTCGACCTCGCCGTTGAACGCCCTGACCTGGCACGGCAACGGCGACATCAATGGCCTGAATCTGAACGGCACTTACATCCCGTGGGGCTTCAATCCGCTCGGGCCCAACAACCGCCGCGTCGAGCATATTTTTCGCGCCGGCAACCAAATTGAACATCGCTTCAACCAGACGTTTTCCCTTCGCGTCAGCGGCAACTTCGGTCGCATGCACCGCAACGATCTCCGGCTCAGCGGCACTCAGATCACGACCCGCGTCGTGAACGGCCTCACCGTGCCGGCTTCGGATGCGCTGTCTTCCACCAACGATGACGAGACGGTGAACACCTACACCGCGCAGGGCGATTTCGTCGGGAAGTTCAAGTATTGGGGGCTCACCCACCAGGCAATTCTCGGCGGCGAATATATCGACACGGATGACATCCGCATTCGCGACAACACCCCGGCGCTCACCGCCTACGTCTTCGGCGCCACCGATCAGCCGGCGTGGGTCCAGATGCTGGATCGCTCCCGCTACACGCTGCCCAACAGTCGGCTCCATGCGCACGCGCGCCGCCGGGGAGTTTCCTTCACCAATGTCATTGGGGCCTTTGAGGAACGGGTACATCTCATGATCGGCGTCCGCCATGACGAGGGCACGATCATCAACCGAAATCCGATCGCGACCGATGCGATCGGCAAGTACCAGAAGGTGTCCGAGAATGCCAATTCACCGACGGTCGGTGGCGTCTATCGGGTAAACGAATCGATCTCGGTCTACTCTTCGACCAGCCGCTCCTTCGCCGGTGTGCCGGTGAGCGCCATCGACATGTTTGGCAAACCGCTCGACAAGCAGGTCGAGGGCAAGGGCTACGATGTCGGAATCAAGACGTCCTTGTTCAAGAACCGGGTTAGTCTCAATGCGGCCGGGTTTCAGGTCGACCAAATCAACGGCACCCGGCAGGTCAGCACGGCGGAAATCATCGCCGCCGGGCTGGATCCGCTGGTGGTTTCCGGAGCGCGCAGCACGCAGGACGTCTCGGCCCGCTCGCGCGGCTGGGAAACCGATTTCATGATCAAGGTCGTCGACGGCTATCAAATCGCGGTCACCTACACGAATCTCCACGCGTTCGTCACGGCGAACAAATCGAATCCGGCCTCGGTGGGCGGCCCAGTGGCGCAGGGGCCGGGCCGGGAGTCGTGGAGTTTCTTCCATAAATACGATTTCCCGAGTGGATTTCTCAAGGGCCTCACCCTCACGCACAGCGTCGTGTTTCGCGACAGCCGGCGCCCGACGGTACCGGGCTTTACGCGACAAGACGCGAGCCTGTCTTACCGTGCGACAATCTTGAACCGGAAAGTGACCTTCTCGATCCGCGAGCAGAACCTGACCGACCTCCAGTACTGGGAGGGATTCCAGAGTCGGGGCGCACCGCGGACGACATCCCTTTCGGTCAGCACCCGGCTGTGATTTTGCGAGCGCGGGTTTGAACGCCCGCCGGAACTTCAACTCCGTTTCTTCATGAAACCCTTCGTCGTGATGGGGCTGCTTGCGTTCGTCTTCGCGACCGTTCCGGCGGTTCGCTCGGCTCCGGTTGGTTACGTTGCGCCGCGAAAATCCGCTGACATCGCCTCGTCGCCCTGGGGCGTTCAGGCTGGCGATAACGAGCGGGTCACGCTCTTCAATCGCGCGGGCGAACTCGGCGTGAAGTGGACGCGTTTCCTCGCTGTCTGGCCGGCGATCGAGCGGGAGAAAGGGAAGTACGACTTCGCGTCGCTCGATGAGCCTGTCGACGCCGCCCGGGCCAACGGCATCACGCCCTTCGTCTGCCTGTCCAATGGCAACAAGCTTTACTCCGGCACGCTGCCCAATCCCGATCCGAATTGGAGGTTAATCTATGGCGTCAAGCCGGCGCCACCGATCCTCGACGAGTCCGCGACGGCGGCCTGGCTGCGTTATGTCGACGCGGTGATCGCGCACGCGAAGGAACGGGTCACGCATTGGGAGATCTGGAACGAGCCCAATCATTATGCCTATTGGGGCGGTCCGCCCGATGCCGCCGCCTACGGCAAACTGGTCCGTCTCACGGCGGCGCGGATCAGGGCGGCCCAGCCCAACGCGGTCATCATCGCGGGCGCGCTCGCCGGACTTGATCCGAAGTTTGTCGCGGACTTTCTGGCTGAGGACACGGCGCGGTCCGTAGACATCGTTTCGTTTCACAACTACGCGGCGCTCCCGGAGGCGCGGATCTATTTTGCCGACGACACCTGGGCGGCGCTCCGTGCGCACAACCCGAAGCTCCAGCTCTGGCAGGGCGAATGCGGCTATCCGTCGGCGAGCAGCACGAAGGATTTTCGCGGGACGAGTCCCTGGGGCCCGATCGTGCAGGCGAAGTGGCTGCTGCGGCAGTCGTTCGTCGATACGTTTTTCATGCGCGCCTCGCTCAGCAATTTCTTCAAGCTCTTCGACGGTGGCGACCGGGCCGAGCGTCAGGAGCGTCCCGAATTGAAGCCGGTCGACCGCCTCTTGGGGTTTCCCGCCGAGGCCACGGGCAAGCGGGTGCGCGGAAAGGG
This sequence comes from Opitutia bacterium, assembly GCA_947474365.1. Classification (GTDB taxonomy): domain Bacteria; phylum Verrucomicrobiota; class Verrucomicrobiia; order Opitutales; family Opitutaceae; genus ER46. The sequence continues at coordinate 25,728 of CANJIU010000092.1, forward strand.
CGTCAACGAAAAGTGCCTGCTCACCAACCCGACTCTTGAGCCCAAGCCGGCGTTCTATGCCTACCGCAATCTCACCGCGTTGGTGGACGGCCGTTATGCGCCGGTGGAGTTTGCGACTCGTCCGGTGATAACCGTGCGTGAGCAGGGGCAGTTCGCCGGGGTGGGCGATGCCGACGACGCCTATCCGTCGGTTCCGCTGGTGGCAGGCTATCGCACGGCCCGGGGTGCGGCCCTGGTCGCGTATTGGCTGCCCTGGCAACCGCAGGAGTACACGCCCCGGCCCGCGCGGATTTCGCTCCGGGTGGCGGGGCTTGCGTTCAAGGACCCCGTTCTCGTCAACTTGCTCGACGGCTCGGTGCACGCGCTGCCTCTGCCGAAAATCGACCAGAACGGCAGCGTGTTCGAAAACGTCCCGATGTTTGATTTCCCGCTCGTCATCGTCGAACGGACGGAGACGATCATCGGAGAAATGCGGACCACCCCCGCGCACGAAGCCATCCCCCAGTTCTGATTTTCAGTCCTCAATGTCGCTCCTCCCCCTGTTTGACGTCTCATTGATTGCGCGCGCGGCCCAGCCCGCGCTGGAGTGTGAGGACGCGAACGGTGCGTTCGTGAATTATACCTTCGGCGATTTGGAGGCGCGGAGTAACCAACTCGCCCACCTCCTGCGGGCGCGGGGCCTGAAGTCTGGAGACCGGCTCGCGTTCTTTCTGCAGAACCGAATCGAGGTCATCGACCTCTGGCTCGCCGGCGCGAAGCTCGGACTGATCATCGTGCCGACCAACGTGCTCTATCGGGAGCGCGAGCTCACGCACATCCTGCACGATGCTGCGCCCATGGCCGTCGTCACATCGCGCGATTTGGCGGGATTCATCCCGGGTGATGTTCCAGTGTGGGACGTCGATGCGTTGGCGGCGGAGGCCGCGGCGCAGGTGACGACGCGCCTCTTCGTGCCCGCTGATGCGGACACACCGATGGCGTTGATCTACACGTCGGGGACAACGGGTGCATCCAAGGGCGCGGTGCTGACCCAGGGTAATTTTGCGACGAACGCGCTGACGCTCGTCTCGGCCTGGGCCGTCTCGGGCGCGGATCGTTACCTGGCGGCCTTGCCGTTGTTTCACGTGCACGGACTGGCGAACGGCGTGCATTGTTGGCTCTTCAGCGGATGCCACATGCGGTTGTTCGAGCGCTTCGAGCACGCCAAGGCGGCGCAATGGTTCGAGGACTACCGGCCGACGCTCTTCTTCGGCGTGCCGGCGATGTTCATCCGTCTGCTCGAGCTTCCGCCCGAGGTTGCCCGTGCGATTGGCGCCCGGCTGCGGCTCGCGGTGTCGGGCTCGGCGCCGCTCCCGGCGGAGGTGCACGAGAAATTTCGCCAGCGGTACGGGTCGGTGATTCTCGAGCGCTACGGCATGACGGAAACGCTGATGAACGTCGGCAATCCCTATGCGGGTGAACGCCGCCCCGGTACGGTGGGACTGCCGCTGGCCCACGTTGCCGTGCGGATTTGCGACGAGGCCGGTGCGGTGGTTGCGGATGGCACGACGGGTGAACTTTGGGTGAAGGGACCGAATGTGTGCTCCGGATATTGGCGACGTCCCGACGCCACGGCGGCCGCATGGCAAGACGGTTGGTTTCGTACGGGGGACATTGGCGTGCGCGCGACGGACGGCTACATCACGCTGCAGGGGCGGCGCAGCGACCTGATCATTTCGGGGGGCTTCAACATCTATCCCCGGGAGATCGAGGAAGTGCTCCTCGAACAACCCGGTGTGCGCGAAGCTGCCGTGGTCGGGATGCCCGATCCGGTACGCGGCGAGGTGCCCGTCGCCTATGTTGCTGTCGATGCCGCGAAATTCGACGAGGCGGCGACAGCCGCTCATCTGCGGTCGCAATTCGCCTCGTTCAAGCAGCCGAAGGCGTTTGTGCGGGTTGAGGCGCTGCCGCGCACTGCGCTGGGCAAGGTGCAAAAGCGCCTGCTACCACCCTGGACCGGCTGAGCCATGGTGATCTACGGCGTGGCCCTGCTGGCCCTGTGTTCCCTTGTCGGCCTCGTCGTCGGCGATGCCCTCGGCGTGCTCATTGGGGTGAAGGCGAATGTCGGCGGGGTCGGGTTTTCGATGATTCTGTTGATCTCGCTGACGACGTGGATGACCCGGCGTGGTTGGTTCAAACCGGTTTCGGCAAGCGGTGTCGTGTTTTGGAGCGGGATGTACATTCCCATCGTGGTGGCAATGGCCGCGCAGCAAAACGTGCTTGGCGCGATCAAGGGTGGTCCGCTGGCGTTTTTGGCCGGCACCATCGGGGTTATCTTCAGCTTTGCGCTGGTGCCGCTTATCGCGCGGATCGGCCGGGCGAAGCGGGGGGAGGGGAAGTGAACGACCTCATCCATCAGGCGCTTTCCAAGAATGGTCTCCTCACCGGTTTCGCGGTCGTGGGGGTTATGATTTGGGTTTCCTATTTTCTCTCCGACCGCCTCACGCATGGGCGACTCCACGGGTCGGCGATCGCGGTTTTCGCCGGGTTGGTGCTGGCCTACGTGGGCGGACGACTTACGGGCGGAAAAAATGGCATCGCCGACCTGTCCGCTTTTGTCGGCATCGGATTGCTCGGTGGCAACATGCTGCGCGACTTTTCGATCGTGGCGACAGCTTACGGAGCGAGTTTTGACGATCTAAAAAAATCCGGCCTGCCCGTCGTGATTGCGCTCTTTGCGGGCGTCATCGTTTCGTTCATTTGCGGCGGCCTGGTGGCGGCGGCGTTTGGTTACCGGGATGCGGTGAGCATTGCCACGATCGGTGCGGGGGCGGTCACGTACATCGTCGGTCCGGTGACCGGGGCGGCGTTGGGCGCCAGCTCCGAAGTCATGGCGCTCAGCATCGCGGCGGGACTGATCAAGGCGATTCTGGTGATGATCGCCACGCCGCTGATCGCGAAATCCATCGGCCTCGACAATCCACACACGGCGATGATTTACGGCGGAACGTTGGGGACGAACAGTGGTGTCGCCGCGGGACTAGCCGCGACGGACCCGAAGCTGGTTCCATACGGGGTGATGGCCGCGACGTTCTACACCGGACTCGGTTGCTTTCTGGCTCCCTCGGTGCTGTTCCTTGTCACCCGTCTGATCGTTCCGGGCTAAATCGCCGGATGATGTTCGAACCTTCCTGCCCGTCTCCACCATGAAACCACGTTCATTGCGATTGATCACCTTCGCGTTCCTGCTTGTTGCCGCCGCGCGGTGCTTGGCGGCGGGCGACGAGGCGGCGAAGCGGTGGAAGCAATACGAGCCATCTTTCCAGGAGTTCGCGGCGGCCGACCGCACGTCGCCGCCGGTCAAGGGCGGCATCCTCTTTGTCGGCAGCAGCATCTTCCGAAAGTGGACGACGGTGGTCGAGCAGATGGCGCCGCTTCCGGTGCTCAATCGGGCGTTTGGTGGTTCGCGCACGGCGGATCAGTTGGCGCGCTTCGATCAACTCATTCCGGTCTACGCGCCGAAGATCGTTGTCTACTATTGCGGCAGCAACGACCTCAAGGCGGGCACGGTACCTGAGGACCCCGCGGCGATTTTCGCCCGGTTCCGGGCGTTTGCGGAAAAGGTGCGGACGACGCAACCGGGCACGAGATTTGTCTATGTTTCCGCCACGCGTTCCCCGGATCGCGTGCCGCGCTGGGAGCAAGTTGATCACTATAACGCCCTGGTGCGGGCGTATTGCGCCGCGACGCCCCACCATACGTTTATTGACGTCAATCCCGCCTTGGTCGACGCGAACGGACATCCGCGGCTCGAACTTTACGTCGCGGACAAGCTGCATTTCGAGCCGTCCGCCTACGTTGCATTTACCGCCATCATCAAGCCGGTGCTCACGCGGCTCTGGGCCGACGTCAGCGCGAAGCCGGCGAAGTAGCGGCTGGTCGGAGCGATCGTCCCGCGATCCAACTTCCGTCGATCAACAGCGTCAAGGGCTTCGCCGGCAGGCCCTGCTCGTTGCGGTGCATCATGCCGACCACCGTGTCGACAGCGGCTGCGCCCATTTGGGGATAATCCTGATCGATTCCGGCGACGCCGCGATCACGCGGTCGCCGGTCGAGGCTGACGATACCGGTGTAGCGGGCCGGACGTCCGAGGCGGGAAAGCCACTCCTGGACGACGGAAACGTTGAGGCAGAGCAGCGCCTCGGGCCGGTGCTTCGTGAACCAGGTGGAAAATTCGGATTCGTTCCAATCCTCGAGCAGTAGGGCCGGCACACGATCGGTTGGGTGTTCCTCCTGGTCGAGCAACAGGGCGGAGAGCCAGCGTTTCTCGACCTTTTCATGAACCCGTCGCGGAACGACCAGTCCGATTCGGTTTCGACCGGCGGCGCGACATTCCCTAGCGGCGATCGTCAGCGCGGTGAAGTGGTTGTGGGAAACGCGGCTGACCGGCACGCCTTGGAGCGAATAGCCGATGGCCACGGCAGAGAACTGTGCCCAATCGAATTCGACCGGTTCGTGGATCGAATGGAGTGGCGCGACGATGGCGCCTTGAATCCCGCGATTGCGCAGGATGTCGGTTGTCCGCGCTGACGAGAGGGCCGGGTTGTGGACGTTGAACTCCTCGATTCGATAGCCTTGAACTTGGGCGCGGGCGCGGGCGCCGGCGAGTAGATCGCCGAATTCGCTGAGAAAAAACGCTGCGCGGTCATCCGGGTAGCGAGTGACGAAGGCGAGCGTCGCGTGATACGCGTTCGGTCGGGCGGAGCGTCGGGCGCTCATCAAGGCGGCAATGAGGGGATTTTTACGGTAACCCATTTCGCCGGCGATGCGCTGGATCGTGGCCCGCTGTTCGGTCGTGATGCGCGGATCGTTGCGCAGCGCGCGCGAGACGGTTGCTGGATGCACGCCGGCCCGGCGGGCGACGTCCGTCATGGTGCAGGGGGCGGGCGGCATGGAAGCGGATTGAATGGGGGAGAGCGGTCTGGCCAGCTTCGCGCCGCGTCCGTCAGGGTTGGGTACGAATCGCCACCAGCTTTTCCCGGGTGCGGAAGAAGAGTGCGCCGTCGGAAATCGCGGGGGTCGCCAGGCACGTCTCCTCGAGCGTATTGGTCGCTGCGACGGAGAATTTCGGGCCCACCGGAACGACGTACACGTTGCCCAGTTCGCTCGTGAAGTAGAGATGGCGTCCGTCCGAGACGGGCGACGCCGTGTATCCCTGGCCCTTGGTTGATAGTTTTTCACTGTAACGAATCGTGCCGGTCCGGGCCTCGAAACAGGTGAGCAATCCAATGTCCGCGCAACCGTAGATCAGGTCGCCGACCACGATGGGGGTCTGCATGTAGTTGCCGGCGCGATCATGATTCCAGGCCACCGCCTGATTCATCTTTCCCGAGTCGTCCGGACTGATGTCACCTCTCGCGTCCGGTCGGATGGCACGTATCGGCCGCATGCGACCATGCGCGCTCGTAAAGTAAATCAGGCCGTGGGCGAAGATCGGCGTCGGCACCGGGATGTCGCCACCTCCGTCGTATTTCCACAGCTCCTTGCCCGTGGCGAAATCGTAACCGCCAGTGTGATGCCAGCCGTTGACGGCGATTTGGGTCCGACCCGCCGCGGTGACGACCGCTGGGGTGCTCCACGTGGGCACATCCGAACGTGCGGTGCGCCACAACTCGCGACCGTCGACCAGATCGAAGACCGCGAGAAAGGAGCCTTTCTGCACGTCGCATTGCACGATCACCTTGCCGTCGTGGATGACGGGCGAACTGGCGAAGCCCCATTGCGCCGTCGGCATCGCGAAGTAACCGGCGTCCATCGGCCCGAGGTCTTTTTTCCAGAGCAGCTTGCCCGTGGTATCGAAACAGAAGAGGCCCTCGGACCCGAAGATTGCAACGATGCGTTTGCCGTCGGTGGCGGGCGTGGAATTGCAGTGCGTCCCCTTGGTGTGGCGGCTGACCTTGGGCACGGATTCGTGGCCGAGCACGTTCCAAAGGATTTTCCCGGTGGCTTTGTCGAGCGCCAGGAGCCGCCATTGGTTTGACTCGGTATTTGGCACGGAGGCGATGTCGCCGTAGAGGCCGACCTTCAGATCGGATTTGCCACCGACCTGAACCGCCGTCGCGACGTAAATGCGGTCACCCCATACAATCAGGGCGGAGTGGGCGAGTCCGGGAATCGGGGTCTGCCAGCGAATGTTTTTTCCAGTTTCGACATTCCATGTGGTCGCCAGCGGTGTGCCGTCGTCGAGAGCGCTGGCGTCGGGTCCGCGATATTGCGGCCAGTTCCTTCCGGCGGCGGAAACGGAAAGGAGAAGCAACGCGGCGACGGGCGCGAAATGCAGGCTCTTCATGGCGTCATTCGAAGCGAGACGACGACGGGCGCAACCATGGAGATGGGGCCTCGCTGGGCAGGTGGAGGCGCCGGGTCGGAAAATGGCGCGCCGCGATTGCATTTTTTTTCGAGTATAACAACGGTTTTGCGCGCTGACCTAGGCTCCGCAACCCAACCCCAACTCCCTATGCGTCTGTTTCGCCTTTTTGTTTCGTGCGCCGGTGTCGCCGCGGTGCTCGTTTCCTCCCGCGGCGCTCAGTCGCCGACCCCGCCTTCGACGGAGGAAGTCATTTCACTTTCGCCGTTCACCGTCACCGACACGGACGACAAATCGTGGCTGGCGACGACGACCCTGATCGGCAGCCGCACCAATCAAGAACTGGCCAAGCTCCCGGTCACGGTTGACGTGATTACGGCGGAGTTCATGCGCGATATCGGGGCCTTCAACCTGGAGGACGCGGCGAGATTCGTTTCCGGCGTGGATGTCACCCCGCGGCTCGAATCGCGCAACGACGATCGCATCACCTATCGCGGACTCTCGGGCAGCGGCAGTTCCCGCAACTTCTTTACGTGGTATGTCCCGTCCGACGCATACAATGTCGAGCGCTTCGACTTTAACAAGGGATCGAATTCGTTGATGTTCGGCGACTCCCAGCCGGGTGGTCAGGCCACGATTTACACCAAGCGCGCCCGGGCGCGCAGCCTGGAGGAGCTTTTCACCAGCTACGGTTCCTACGACGCCTATCGCGTACAACTCGATGTCAATCGCAAGCTGCGGGACAATCTCTTCATGCGGGTGAACCTCGTGAACCGCCGCAACAAGACCTACGTCAAGGGCACCAACGACGTCTTTCGGGCCGGCGACCTTGCGCTCACCTACGAGCCATTCAAGACCACCACCGTTCGAGTCGAACTGGAGCGCGGTGAGACGCATCGGGTGCGCGCCGACAGTGCCTTGGCGATCAACGATGTCGCGGCCGCCGGTCGTGGTTTCAACAACAGCAATTGGTATTATACCTCGGATGGCGAAATCTTCCTGCGGACCGGCACGTTTCCCGCCGCGATTGATCGCAGCGGGCCGTCGGGCAACCAGGTGTCGCTGCTGGCCGGTCAGACGCAGGCCGTCCGACTGCCCAACGGCACGCAGAAGATTTTCCACGGGTTCGACCAGTACACGAACATGCTTGGCACGGTCGACTACAACAACCGCATCTTTAACGTGGCCAACGTCACGATCGAGCAGCGCATCGGCAAGCTGGCGATCGAGGCCGCCTTCAACCAGCAGTTCCAGCACGAGGACCGGAATGACAATTCGTTTGGCACCAGCCAGACTCCGCCCGTCCTGAGCGTGGATGGCGCGGGCCGTCCCTATATCGAGGAGGCCATCGGTGGTGCGGCCTTCAAGGTTTTTGGCAATATCGTGAAGGCGGGCCGGGTTGCCGTCGTGTACCCGTTTGATTTCGGCCGCTGGGGCAAGCAACTCGCGGTCGTCACCGCGCTCCGCCAGCGCGACGTCAAGTTCTCCCGTCGCACCGGCCTGGCCAACGAACTCGGCCCCGGACTAATCGCCAACAACGGCGTCCGGCTGCGTGCCTATCTCGACGATCCGGCGTTCGGCAGCACGAAATTCTGGGACCAGTTCCTGCTCCCCAACCTGAGATCCACCCCCGACTTCAAGCCGGTTCTTTACGAGAGCACGACGAATACGGGACCATTCGTCGATGTTAGGTATGCTCAAACCCAAACGGCGTCCCTGTCGGGCGAATATTTTGGCGGGCGGGTCCACTCGTTGGTGGGCGCAAGCTGGAATCGGTTGTCCCGGAAGATCCCCACGGAAGACGCCTACAAGACCGATGCCCGTGGTTATTTCCACCATCCGGGCATGCCTTGGGAAAAGCCGGGCGCCTACACTTACGACCCGCGCTTTGATCTCTCCGCCATGAGCAAGATGGCCGGCGCCACCTGGTCCGTCTGGCGCGGCGATGCGGCCAACATCAATCTCTACGGCGTCAATTCAGAGTCGTTCAACTGGCAGTCGCGCCAGGTTTTCTTCGGACCCGACATCGGTCCCGTCCGTGGCAAGACGAAGGAAGTCGGCCTCAAGGGCGATGTATTCCAGCGCAAGCTCACCTACACGCTGGGCTTCTACGACATCAAGCGCGTCAATGCGGCCTACGCCTGGTCGCCCGACTCGCTTTCCCTGACGCAACTCGAGGACCTGATCAATCCGAACAATATCCGGCCGGCCGACTCACGATATCTCACGGTGGTCAACGGGCTCAACAACGAGCGCCGCACGGTGAATTCGAACGAGCAGGCCCGCGGCGTCGAACTGACGCTTCAGGGACAGCGATGGCATGGGTTGCAGACGCGGCTGACGTATTCCGTCTCGCGCGTGCGGGCGCAGGCTGACTTCTCCCAATTCCGCGCCTATCTCGACGCCGCGATCGAGCGCACGGCCGCCGCCAATGCGCCCGGCGGCGACCGCACGATGGCGGAGTCCGCCACCATCATCAATACCGCCCGCACCATCCTGGGCGCCAACACGCTGACCGACGCGGTGTCCGGCCGCCGCAGCTCGCCCTATACGGGGAGCTTCGTCCTGGATTATCAGATACCATGGGTGCGCGGCCTGCGCGCCGGCGCCAACGGTGTCTACGGGCCTGATTACAATATCGCGATCTTCGATGGGGTGAGCTACAAGGGCGGCGCGTCGTTTCCGTTGAGCGGCTATCTCCTCTACGACCGACGGGTGCTCAAGTATCAGACCACGTTCCGCCTCGGGCTGCAGAACATGTACGATGTGGTGAACGGCAACAGCCGCTACCGGATTACCGGAGCGACCTCGTTCAACACGCCGGCGAAGCGGCCGAATTACATCTACCGGTACGCGGAGCCGACCACGTGGAGCTTTAGCATCAACACGCGCCTCTGACACGGCGGCGCGGCGCGCCGAGTGGCGTCCGCGGATGGCCGGCTGCCACACGCTCCCGCCTCAACCGGCGTCCGCGACTTGGCCGAGGGTCGCGAGCAATCCGTCGACCATCGCAGTACCTGAGTCGGCGGTGAAGGGAAATTGCCCCGTGCACTTGGGGGACTGGATCGCCGCGTAACTGTGGAGCGCGACATCGTGCGCGTCAGGCAGGTATCCGATTGAGCCATTGGAAAATCCCAGCATGAAGAGATCCCGGCGGTTCCATTGGCGGCGCACCTCAAGACCCAGCGACGTGAAGAGTTCGGCCGGATAGGCGCAGCAGTAGACGTCGCCGATTCGGATGGCCTGAACCTCGGTCGGCAGCAACTCCGGGCGTGTCTCCCACTCCGGCAGGATTCGGTCGGTCCATTCTACCGCAAAGCGGGCGACGGCGGCGGCGGCCCGTTCGGTGCTGCCTCCGTAACGGAGCGGCAGGCGCTCGGGCTGGTTCACGCACACGCGTGCGATGCCGTCCCGCCAGCCGGTCGTATCTCCGGTCTTGATGCGATACATTCCCTCCTCGCGATCCCGGCTGATTTCCTCCCGGGTCCAGCGGCGCGTCGGCAGATCCAGGTCCCGGGTGACCGCCGCGATGCCGCTGGCTTCCACCGGCCGGCTTGTTTGCCATGCCGCCAGCGCGACTCGAGTGAGGGCCTGCGCCGGTTCGAAGCGCCGCGCCGTGCCGTTCAGTTCGCGTCGGAAATTCACGTCACCGCACGTTCCCTGTAGGTAGAGCGCGATCGCGCCCGGCAGGGTCGCCTCAATTTGGTCCACCACTTCTCCCGGCCAGTCGCGGGTGACGGCAAAGAGATCCGTTTCCAAGTGCGCGATGCAATGTGCATGGAAATTCACCGCCACGGCGAGCGGTCGTCCGTCGACGGTGTCGGCGCGCAACACACTCACGGTTGGGTCGACGAGGCCGTTTTCCCGGGTGCGGTTGAAGGTCATTCCCGTCAGTTCACTGCTTCCTACGCGCAGCACCGCCGGCTGAAGGCTTTTCCAGGCGGCTTCGACGGTGTCTGCGGCCGCGCGTGCCGCCGAGCGGAGATAGTCCTCGTTTCTTTCTCCCGCACCCAGAATCAGACCGGCGGTGGGCGCGCTGTGACTGTGCGAACAATTCACGCAGACGGAGTCTGGAAGTAAGGGCGTGCAGGCGGCCACTCGTGTGCGAACGGCCCGCGTGAAGCCGGCGTCATTGTACATCAAGTCCAACGCCACCCACGCGACGCCTTCTCCCTTCGCATTGGCGACGACCAGCGCCGTGGCGTTGAGCGAATCCCGGATGTTCGTCCACGTGCGGTTGAGGTAGTAGCCGAGTCCTGCCAATTCCACGCCGGGCGGGGGGGTGATGTTACGGCGTGCGACTCCGACTTGCCATTTGGCTCCGAGAGAAGTCATGCCATTCGCCCAGTAACCTCCCTCAACGGTCAGCTCTCAACTGCTTCGTCACGCCTCAGGGCACCACCGGTTTTAAAACCGACTTCGTTTTCGGGTCCACGGGATAGACGGCGTGTTGCTTTTCCAGTCCAGTCGCGAGGCCCTGCATCATCCGCTTCAGTTCGGCAGATGAGGTGGCGGCGAGGTTCTTCTGTTCGAACGGATCATCCTTCAAATTGAAGAGTTGGTAGTGGGAACCTTCCGACACCTCGGAGGGGAAGTAGTGGTAGATGACCTTCCAATCGCCGAGGCGGAGGGTCGTGAAGTAGTCGGTGCGGTGCGGCGAGTGGGGATAGTGCATGAGAAACCTCTCCTCGCGGCTGGCGTCGCGTTTGCCAGTGAGCAGTGCGTCGAGCCGCGCGCCGTCGACGATGTGATTTCCCGGAGCCACCTGCCCGGCGAGGCCGAGGACGGTGGGGAACAGGTCGTAAACGGCCGCCTGCTGTCCTTGGATGGCGCCGGTGGAAATCGGGAGGCGCTTCTGAAATGAGTTGCCGGCGTTCGGTTTGGCCCAGGCGGCGATGAACGGCACCCGCATCCCGCCTTCGTAGTGGGAGCCTTTCTTGCCGCGCAACGGCGCCGCGCACGCGACCGCGTGCTGGTGGCCGAGCGGCGCATCGGAGCCGTTGTCACCGAGGAAAAAAATGACGGTGTTTTCCGCGACGCCGAGTTTCTCCAGATGATCGAGGAGATCGCCCAGTGCCTTGTCCATCCCTTCGACGAGCGTGGCGAACGCCTGCGCCGGCGCGGGTTTGCCCGAGTCCTTGTAATGGGGGGCGAAGCGCGGGTCGGAGTTGAATGGGGCGTGAACCGCGTAGGAGGCGAAATAGAGGAAGAACGGTTTCCCGTCCTTCACCGCGTCGGCGACGTGGGCGTTTGCCTCGAGTTCCAGCGCGTCGGTGAGAAAGGTCTCGGTGCCGTGGTATTTCTCCAGTCCGGGAACGGCGGAGGGCGATTGCTTCTTCACCGGGCCCCCGGCGTTGCCGTAATTCTGCATCCCGTAATAGCTGGCAGGTGCACCGATCGAGGCCCCAGCGACGTTGATGTCGAAGCCAATCGTGCGCGGGTCAGCGCCCTCGAATTCGCGGGGCGCGAAGTGGCCCTTGCCGACGTGAATTGTGCGATACCCGTTCGCCTGCAGGAGGCGCGGCAGCGCGACGTCCGTCTTCTTCAGGCCGCGCCAATTCCAATCGGGCGGGCCGTTCGGCCCGGCGTTGTCGGTGTCGGGGTTAATCCAGTTCGTCGTGCGATGCCGCGCGGCGTTCTGCCCGGTCATGATGGAAATGCGCGTGGGTGAACACACGCTCATCGCGCAGAAGTTGCTGAAACGGATGCCGCGGGCGGCGAGCCGCTCCATGTTCGGCGTACGATGGTAGTCATTGAGTGGATACCGCTTCGGCTGGCCGGCGGCGTCCATGAGAAAAGGCACCGACGAGTCCATGACCCCCATGTCGTCAACGAGGAAGATGACGATGTTGGGTTTGGCTGGAGCGGCTGTGGTGGAAGCGCTGGCGAGGCCGAGAAGGAGGGAGAGTTGTAGCGCTCGGACGATCCAGACGGTGGCGACGCGGGAGAAAGACGATGGGGAAATCCGGGCGAAGGGGAGGGGATTCATGCGTTCGGACAACTTGGGGATCGGCAGGACCGTTGTCACGCCTGCGTCGGAGGAAACGGGGTTGCCGGGCCCTGGGCGCGAACAAATCGTGCTCAATCCGCGCAGGGCCGGTTCCTTGTTGTCGATGACGACTCGATCACCCGCGAATATTTAGGGCAGATCGTGATGGCTGACGCGCATGCGGTCGAAAAGGCGCAGGATGGAGTGGCGGCCTTGGCCTCGTCTCGTGCCAAACCACCCGACCTCGTGATTGCCGACATGTTGATGCCGAACTCTGATGGTGTGGGGCTGATCGCGGCATCGATCGCGGAATCGCCGCGCCTGCCGATTATCGCGAGGTCGGGTGTGCGGGATTCCGCGCAATTCTTGTTCCTGGCTTCGTACCTGGGGGCGTCGAGAATGCTGACCAAGCCGTTTACGCCCCAAGAGCTGCGCACGGCCGTCAGTGGTGCGCTCCAACGATCGGCGTATTCGCATTTGGCAGGCCCTCGGTGGCATGGCGCGGGTCAACCCGCTGTCAGCGGATTGCCTTCGTTCCCACTGCAGGAGAGCCAACCGCGTTCTCGCCGGGGAATTTCTTTGCGGTTCGGCTTTCGCCTCGTCTCCGCGCGCCGCGCACTGCGGGGATGAAATTTGAGCGTTGAAAGATAAACGCCGGGCGCTGAGCGTTCGCGGCGCCCCAATTCCCCATGACCTGTTACCCGCGTTTCGTTTTCCCCCCGCGCCTCGCCGTGCCCCTTGGTTTCGCGCTGTCGCTGGCGGCGGCTCCATTTGCCGCTGAAGCCCCGCGCCCGGCCTCCGCCGATGCGGTGCAACTCTCGCCCTTTGTCGTTTCCACCGAGGGTGACGAGGGATACCGCGCCGCCAACACCCTCTCTGGCACGCGCATGAACGCGTCGCTGTTCCAGACGCCCGCCGCGATCTCCGTGCTCACGCGCGAGTTTCTCGACGACATCGGTGCGGAAAACGTCGCCGACATGCTCAAGTATTCGATGAGCTCTGACAACGACCGCACCGACTCCGGCAACCTCGCGCAGGCGTGGGACGTGCGCGCC
>CANJIU010000093.1 GCA_947474365.1 Opitutia bacterium
ACATCGGCAGTTGAATTTGCGGCATCCCTCTTCAGTGCCACGTCCGGTCCCGGCCTTCAATCCCGGCCATACCAAACTCACGTTCCGGTCTCTTTTTCGTTCCACTCTCCACCACTCCACTTCACGTGCAGGTCAGGAGGTCTGAGCCTAGCCGATTTTCCGCCCGGGGGTTCATTGGGAAAAACCCAAGCCTGACTTGGGTTTTTCCCAACTTGACAAACCACTCGACCGCCTCCGTCACGCCGTCTCAGGAGGGCAATTCCGCTGCGGTCCCAGAGCTGGATACCGAGCCCAACACCCTCGTGAGGCGAGCAAGCCAGGCGGTGAACATCGTTTTCCGTTCAGGCGGCACATGCCGCACCGAGGGATACGCGGCTCTCCACTCGCAGCCCTCAGCTCTCAACCCGCTTCCAACGTATTCATCCTGATCCTACGCCGCGCGCTGCAACTCGCTCGCCACCTTTCGCAGCAGCTTCACCGCCGTCACGTGCAACGGGGTCGCTTCGCCCGGCCAGAAGGCCGCGAGTGGCAACGGCGTGAAATTCGGCAACGGCAGCACCCGCAGGCCGCGGCGCCGCACGAGGTTCGGCACGTTCACCGTCACGCCAAAGCCGTCGCCGTCCGCCACATGCTGGGTCACGCACAGCGCCGAGCCCACCCGGCGGCGGTTGGTCCAGGTTACCTTCAGGCCACGCAGCCCGGCGTCGAAATTGCGCGTCACGGTGTCGGCCGCGGCAGACACATACAGCACGTCCGTCACGTGTTCCCGCGCCCACAGTTCCGCCGCCGAACGCACCGGCGAGGTCTCCGGACAAATCAGGACAAGCGGCAACTGAATCAACGGAGCCCGGGAAAACCCGTTCCACTCCGCATGGTCCGGCGCAATCGCCAGGTTGACCTCGTCGTCGCGCAACATCCGCCGGAGGTGCGCCTCCCCGCCGCTTTCGGTCGAGCAGTGGGCGTCGGGGTGCTGACGTTCCAACTCGCGGGTGATGCCCGGCAGGTAGTGCTGGGTCACGACCTCGGCTGCCACGAATTGCAATACGGGCCGCACGTCCGCCGCAATTTCCGCCAACGCCGCGTCACGCTGCTCGCGTCCCCGCTCAAGCGCCTCATACAGCCGGCGGCCATGCCGGGTGAGACGAAACCCCTCACGGTCGCGCTCATAGAGCCGCGTGCCGAGAAGGGCGGAGAGGTCCGAGAGATGCTTGCTGAGCGTGGAAAGATCGTGGCCACACGCGCGAGCCGCGTCCGCCATGCTCTCGTGACGCGCCACTTCACAAAACGCCTCCAGTTGCCGCGGGGTAGGGGTCGGCTTCATGGTGCCAAAACCTACGGCTGGAACGCGTCGCGAAAAGCCAAAAACGGCGGAGCCCAACACTCGTGGTTCGCCCGGAGTAGTGACCACATTTAGCCCGGGCGCATCCCATCGTGCCCGACTCAGTGATGAAGAGCGTCAAAACGCGATGGGCGATTTCCGGCGGCGGCCTCCTCCTGCCCTTGTCGCCGTGTCCATTTGTATCCATCCTTGGTTTCCTGGTGCATGGTTGCGCCAAGAGCTTCGGGGCGTCAGTTTAAGCCTCTTGCCCCCTCCAATGAAGTCGCTCTTCGCACTCGTAACCTTCGCGCTTTTCACCCTGACCACCGCCGCCGCCGCGCCGATCCGCGTGCTCATCGTCTACGGGTTCAGCAATCACCACTGGGCCCTCACGACCGCGCTCATCCGCGGCATCATCGAACCCACCCAACTCTTCGACGTCGCCGTCTCCACCGCGCCGCCCAAGAAGGACTCGCCCGGCTGGGACACGTGGCGCCCGAGGCTCGGCGACTACGATGTCGTCATCCAAAACTGCAACGATATCAACGGCGGCCCCTCCTGGCCGCGCGAGGTGCAGGCTGCGTTTGAGGACTTCGTCACGCGCGGCGGGGGCGTCTACGTCTGGCACTCGGGCAACAATGCCTTCCCCTCGTGGCCCGCCTACAACGACATGATCGGCCTCGGCTGGCGCAAAAAGGAATTCGGCGTCGCGATCTCCGTCGACGAACGTGAACAACTCGTGCGCATCCCCGCGGGCGAGGGCCGCGACACCGGGCACGGCGCGCGCCTCGACACCGTGATCAAGCGTCTCGGCGACCACCCCATCCACGCCGGCCTCCCGCGCCAATGGCTCACTCCGGACATCGAGGTCTATTTCTACGCGCGCGGTCCCGCGAAAAACCTCGAGGTGCTCTCCTATGGCTTCGATCCACGCACGGAGATGAACTGGCCGCTGGAATGGGTCGTCTCCTACGGCAAGGGGCGCGTCTACACCTCGACGTTTGGCCACGTCTGGAAGGACGACACCCAACCCGCCCGCATGCGTTGCGCCGGGGTGCAGACCATCGTCGTGCGGGCGCTCGAATGGCTCGCGCGACGCGACATCACCACGCCGGTCCCGGCGGATTTCCCCACGGCCACCGCGATCTCGGTGCGCAGTGAAATTCCGCTGCGCGCCGCGCCGCGCAACATGCCGTGAGGGAGGACGCCTCCGGCTTCTTGAAGCTTTCGGCCCGCACCCTTACGGCAGCCGCACCGTACGCGATGCGCCCCAGGCCACGGGCGTCGTATCCGTGTCCTCGCGACCGAGCGCGTTCCACCGGCATTCGCGCGACGTCAGGCGTTTCGCCGCGGTGTCGTACGTCACGACCTGAAAGGACAGCTTGGTCTCGTCCTTGCCCGAGTCCTTCCCCTTGATCGGTGAATCGACCCGGAACACCGGGAGCACAAGGTCGCCATCGGGTCCCTTCCACGTATAGAACTCGTTCCAATTCGCGTTGCCGTGGAAATAGGCGGCGATGTTGGGGTGCGTCTTCAGAAATGCCGCCAGCGCCCGCTGCTCGACCGTGGTCTCCACGTCGACCGTCGTCCCGGACGCGCAGATCTCATCGACGACGTTCTCAAATTTATCGTGCTTGTTGATATCGCGCTTCCCGTTGGGATTCGTCAGGTGCTTGGCCTCGATGTCCGGCTGGTCGTGACAAAAGAGAAACACCGGCGTCGTGGCAGGGACGTTTTTCAAATCGCGCTCGATCCAGGCACGAGCGGCACGGTCGGGCCAAATCGTGAGAAACACGCAATGCGCGCCACCGATATTCTTGGAAAACTGGACTTTGTCCGTCGCGTAGCGGTAGGTGTCCTTGGTCCGCGGCTTGGTCGGCAGCATCATCCGATTGAAGATCTCAGCCATCGCGGTCGCGTCGGTCTCCGGCAGGAGCTTGCTCGGCGAGCCGATCGCGTTGGAGACATCGTGATTGCCCGGCAAGAGGAACAGCGGCGCGGAGCGACCCGACGCATCCTTCAACGTCAAAGGCTTGAGAAAGCCCTCGGCGAACTGACCCCAGGAGACAGCCGCGCTTTGGACGTGGATCGGATAGAGTTCCTGCCGGTTGGAAATATCCCCGGTGACCACGATGAAATCGACCGGCCCCACCGCCTCACCGCTTCGGAGGCCATCGTCTTTGGGCAGAATCGCGGCGGGCAGCCCATTGATTTTCCGCACCATCGCGGCGTTGACGACACGAGATTCCACGTTGGCCGCCCCACGGAAATTGCCGCGGTTGATGCCGTAATGGACATCCGATGCGAAGACAAAGGTGACCGGCGCACTCGCGACCGGCGCGACGAGCAGCACAAAGAGACCAAAGGCCAGCCCGATCCGGCGGCAAAGATGCGACGTGATTTCCATGGCGCGAGATTTTCGGCGGCCGCTTCCGTGACGAGCGAAATCCACCGCCTCCCTCCGCGCTGGGATATTTCGCGATTGTCGGCTGCCCGTAACAGCGAGCGCCAGCGAGTGGACCGGGGAAACGCGACCTGACTTCCACTCGCTGGCGCTCGCGGCTACGAGACGGTTCGTGGCTGACGACATACTCACTGTCAGTCGACTGATGCGCCACTCCGCGGGTTTCCGGCCTTATTCGGTGCTAGCGTCGCGACGCGTTCTCTCTACATTCGCCGACATCACCCTCAAGCTGTCCGACGGATCTCAAATCATCGTGAGCCTTTTGTACCGAGCCGCGTTTTTTTCCACTTTAGGCATCGCCGTCGGGGTCGCCGGCGTACGCGCACAGACTCCCGCGCCCGTCACGGTGGTCACCGCTCCGGCGCCTTCGCCCACCGTTGCTCCGGCACCGGCTCCGGCCGCGGACTCGCCCGCCGTCGCGACACCCGCACCCGCGCGGGCGCAGTTGAGCCAGATGGTCTACGCCCGGCAATTGCCCAGCGCGGCGGAACTCACGACCGCGGCGACCGCGCAAGGGTTCAGCGTGGAGCGCATCACGCAGACTGCCACCGAAGTCGTCGCCACGTATCGCAACACCGCCGGCCAACTCACCGTCGTGGCCTACCGGGTCATGCCGCCGAACGCAGCGTCCGCTCCGGCACCGGCGATGTATGAGACCTCACCGCGGGTCGTCTACTATGACTATCCGGACTATTATTACCCGCGGAGTTTCGTGGGAGTTGGGTTCGGCCGCCATGGTTTTCGCGGCGGGCACTTCCGTCACCGGCGGTAAATCGCCGTCATTTCGCGGCGAAGTCCTTGATGAACGCCTGCGCCGCCAGGATTCCGATTCGTTTCTGTCCTTCGTAATTGTAGTGACCGACCTCGTGCTTCGGGAAGAAATTCGGTGACACCGGATCCTTGCCCTGCGGAACGACCGAGACGCGGGGAAGGAGTTTCGCGGTCGCATTCATGCCCGCCACGACTTTATCCGATCCGACTTCGACCATGACGAACGGCAAGTCCGCCACGCCGGTTTCACGCCGAATCCGCGTGATGAGGTTCTGCAGATTTTGGCCGTACGCCGCCGCCGGCTCCGCCCCTACTTTTGCCTCATTGCCGTCGGCCTCGCCCTGCACCCAGAGCATGCCGCAAAACTCGTAGTCTCCGGGGGCGCGCCCCACCAGAACTTCGCGGACATAGGCGAGCAGATCGTTGAACAGGGGCTCGGCACCGGCCTCGCCCATCTTCGTGGCTTTTTCCTGCGTCCAGTCTGGATTCCAGCGACCGTAAAGCGAAGTGGCGCCGACGGCGCGTTTGATCAGCAGGATGTCGTCGTTGGGCCAGGCCTCGGCGAGGCCAAGTCCGAAAAACAGTTCCGGCCCGAACGTGAAATCCACGCCGAACCGCTTTTTGTTTCCCGCCGATGCCGCCGTCACATTGAGCGGCACCACGGGTTGCCGGTTTTCCGCCAGGCGAACGTGTGGTTGGGCGAGCATCAGCCGCTTCCGGTCCTCCGCTGTCAATTTCGTTCCGTCGCCCTTCCCTTCCATGTTGGACTGCCCGGCGAGCAGGAAGACCTTGAGCTTGCGTCCCGCTGTCGTTGTCGGGGTGTCCGCGCCCAGGGACGTTTCAACAGCCAACATCAGGAGGCCAACCAACGCCAACAGGCGGAGCAGTGTTTTCATTTTTTCGGCCGCGTGCGTCCTCGGTCATCCGATCGTTCTGGCATCACGTACGCTCACGCGCACGAAACAACTATCCCACCGATCGACCGGCGGTTGCCGCAGCGAGCTTCCGGCTCCGTTTGACCCGGTAAAGGTCGGCGTCAGCGGCGGCAATCAGGGCCTCGTGGTTTGTCGCGTCTTCCGGCCAGGTGGCGACGCCGGCGCTGATTCCGACTTCGAGGGTCAACTGTTTCGCTGCGACCTGGAGCGGAGTGGCGGCCGCCAGGGCACAGATGCGCGAGGCGACGTACTGCGCCCCCTTGCGATCGGTTTCGACGAGGATCAGCGCAAATTCGTCGCCCCCGAGCCGGGCGGCGCAATCCGACTGGCGAATTTGGGAGGCGAGCAGCCGCGCCACATGCCGCAACACCTCGTCGCCGACCGGATGTCCGTAGGTGTCATTGATCGGCTTGAACCGGTCGAGGTCGAGCGACACCAAGGCCAAGGGACGGCGGAACCGGACCGCACGTTCCCATTCCTCCTGCAAGCGGCGGTCGAACTCACGGCGATTCGGCAGCTGAGTCAGCTCATCCACGGCGGCGAGATCGCGCAGCTCATCGACGGCGGCCGACATCTTGAGCGCATACCACACGGCCCGTTCCAAGGAACGTGGGTTGAGCTCAATCTTGTTCATGAAATCCACCGCACCGCCGTCCATCGCCGCCAAGTCCGTCTCCTCGCCACTGTCGCCCGTCAGCATGATGATGGGCGTATGGCATTGCTTGGTCTTCGCCTCCCGCAGCAACTCCAGTCCGTCGCGCGGCCCAAGGTGATAGTCCAGCAGGCAAAGCCCGTAGGTTCCCGTCAGCAGTTTTCGCAGTCCCTCCTCATACGTGGACGCATGCTCGACCAGCAAAGGGCCGCGGCGAAAGGCACCGACCATGAAGCCGATCAACTCCGCCATCGTGGCATCATCATCGATCAGGAGAATCTTCTGCGGACTGGGCATCGCGGGGAGAGCGGGGTGATGGCGGCGTTTCGTGGAGGGTGCGGCGCCGACATTTTCCGGACGGCCGGTGCGGATACGAAACGCGTTTGCGGCGCGGCGCAAGAATGGAGCGAACGCGCCGGGGATTACCAGAATTGGAACGTACGGCCGTCATCGCCAGCAACTCTGCAGGCTTGAGCCATGCAAGGGCGGTGAAGCATGCTGGGACAGAACCGGCAACTTCTGGCACGACACCTCCTTCTCTTTTCGAAATTCCTGCTCCGTTAAACACCATGAACCCCTTCGTTCTGATCGCGCGCTTCCCTCGCGCCTTGCTCGTCCGCCTTTCGATCGCCGCCGCCGCCGCCGCGGCCGCGTTCGCCCAAACGCTGCCGCCCCCGACCAGGACCGCGGCCAAACCGGCCGAGGAGGCCATCGTGCTTTCGCCCTTTGAAGTGACAGCGGACACCGGGGACAAGTACGGCACGACGCAGAGCACGTCCGTCACGATGTTCCGCACCGACACCGACCGGCTTCCCGTCTCGGCTGATGTCCTGACGAGCCAGTTCATGAGTGACCTCGGGATCCACGACATGGATCTGCTGATTTCCGGTCAGGCCGCGGGCGGCGGCTTCGGCTCCATTCAGAGCGGAGATGACGCGCTGCCGAAGCAACCAGGCGACCGCGTGGCCAACACCGAGTTCAAGCTGCGCGGCATCGGCGCGGGCGGCGTCCGGCGTGACGGTTTGATCTCGTCGAACAATTCCTCGTTCAACGACACCTTTGCGACCGAGGGGATTGAAATTCTCAAAGGCCCCAACGCGCTGCTCTATTCCGGTGCGGCCGGCGGCGGCATCATTTCCGCGGTTTCGAAACAGGCGCGGTTCGGCGCCAAGTTTGGGTCGATCTCCTTTCGCAACGACTCCTACAATTCGAAGCGCGGCGAGTTCGACTACGGCACGAGTTTTCGCACCGGCATGAAGTGGGTCCCGGAAGTCGCGCTCCGGACGAGCGTGATGCGGCAGCATCAAGAGCTGTACCGTGACGGCTTCGGCAATGACGCCGCGGGTCAATATGTGCAACTCGCCGCGCGGCTGCCCAGATCGACGCTCCGGGTCTCGTTCATGCACTCGGAGGCGCAGTTCTGGCAGGGCTGGACGCCGCAGCTGCAGTACGACAACACACTCAACCAGAACAGCACGAGTCTCGGATTCAATCCCGCGTATCGGCCGTCGCTGGACATTCTGCAGAAGCACAAATTCCTCTCTGACGGCAGCTATCCCACCCTCTCGATTCAACAACTCTGGGCGGATGGCGCGAGTCCCAAGGTGCTCGGCGACCGCCAGCTCACGTGGCGCAATCTCGATGCGGGATTCATTTCCGACTACAACCACAACCCCCGGGACAATTACCTGATGGCCAAACTTGAAACCAAGTTGACCGACCATCTCACCGCGCTGGTGACCACGGCCTTCGATCGGAATTCCGTCTACATGCAGTACACCCGCATGTCGAACGGCAACTTCTCCAACACGGTTCTCCTCCCCCCGGGGACCACGACGACCGGCACGAATGTGGGCAACGGGCTGACCGGCATGCTCAATCCGGTGCCGTTGACGGATTTTTCCCCCGCGGGAATCGCCGCGTATCAGCAATTCGTGACGGCGACCACGACCGACTGGACGATTCAGTCGGCGCCCGACGAGTACTATCAGCAGCTGTTCCGCCGCCAGGCTTTTCGCGCCGCGCTCGGCGCGGAGTGGACCAATTTCAACAAGCGGCTGAAGCACCAACTCGTCGCCGGCTACGAGTGGTCGGCCCTGAAGGCGAACTACCGCTATTCCATCTTTGTGATGGCGGACTCGAACTGGAACCTCGTTTACGATCCGGCCTGGGCGACCTATGGCGCCAACGTGCGCAATGCGGTGAAGCGCAACAGCGGCATGCTGCCGTACATGAACAAATGGTACACCGTCGGCTCTCAGCCGCTGAATCTGGCCCGCATCAATCCCCTCAAGGTCGGGCGCTTCACCGCACCCAACGGACAGAACTGGATGCTCATGCCGATCAACGGCGAGGGCACGTTCCCGAGCACGCCCGACAACCCCCACGGCATCAAGCTCGCCACCTCCAATGGCGGAAACAGCGACGGCGACGCGTACGCACGCATGACCGACGGCGCCTACTTCGCCGCCCTGCAGACGGACTGGTTCAACGATCGGGCGCAGACGTTGCTCAGCCTGCGGCGCGACGCCTTCGGGATGCGCCGTTGGAATTACCAGTCTCCGGTCGACGCCACGCGCACTGATCATCTGACGGCCTACAGTGTCGGCGGAAACCTGCGCATCACCGACTACCTGCGTCCCTACGCCAACGTCGCGAAGTCGGCGACGCCGCCGAACGCCAACGCCAACTTCGGCCCGCTCGGCGAAGCCACTCCGGTGGAGAAAAGCAGCGGCATGGAGGCCGGTTTGAAGTTCAAGGCCCTGGGCAGCCGCATCGACGGCTCCATCGCCTACTACAGCGTGGAAACCCTCGGCAAGAACACGAGCGCCAACCTGACCGGCAGCATCAATCCCGGTGGGCTCAACGGTTCGGTCCCCTTGTCGGGCAACACCTGGGTGGGCGTCGACCAAACCTCCAAGGGCCTGGAGCTGATTCTGTCCGGCACCATCGCGCGCGGCTGGCGGACCGCGTTCCGGGCCTCAAGCCAGGACGGCCGGGTGCTGAACAGCCTGACGTATCCGCAATATTATAACGATCAGTTCAATGCCAACGCCGCCGGCCAGGTCACGTACCAGAATGGCACGCCGGTCTACGTGAATCCCGCGGCGACCACCCCCACGGCGGTTTCCCCGCAGACGGCCGGGGCGGTGCCGCTGACCATCGCGATGATGAACGACCAGAAGAATTCCACCTATTACTGGGACCCTCAGCCGCAGAACGGCACCACGCAGAACGGCAATCTCTCCAACCTCCTCCGCGGCACGGCCGGCGGCTCGAACAACGCGACGTTCGGTACGCCGGTCAACGGGGCCATCGTCACCGGCGCCACCGGTCTGCCCGCCAGCGCACGGCAAATCGAGTGGGATGATCCCTACGGCAACGCCGCGAACGGCGTGTCCGCCGCCATCGCGGGCCGCTACACCATCGGTTATCCCAAATACAAACTGTCGCTCACCCAGACCTATGATTTCCAGTCGGGTCGCCTGAAGGGTTTTTCGATTGGCGGTCAGCTGAATGTCGATCTGCAGCAGCGCAACCGCTACATCACCTGGCCGACCGAGTACACCGTCGTCACCACCACGACCAATCCGAACAACACGCGATCGGTCACGTTTACTTCGAGCGCGACGCCCCCGACCGCACTCGCCTCCAATCAGACGCTGCGGATCACCCAGACGAGCGCCGCCACCGCGGCGTCGCAGTCCGAACTCGAGGCCGCGGCCAAGGGCAACCAGCTCAGCCTGCCCGGCCGTTGGTATTACACCAACGCCGGCCTGTTGTGGGGCATGCCGGACAACTACACGGTCAACTCCTGGATCAAGTATTCCCGTCGGATCGGGCGGAACAACCGCTTCACCTTCACCACCCAGATCAACATCTACAACCTGCTCAACAACGCGCCCCTGCTCCGCAATCCGGCGTCCGGCACCAACACCTTCGGCGAATGGCGCGGCCTGGTGATGATGAACCAGCCGCGCAGCTGGGCGTGGACGAACAGCATCGGGTTCTGACGTTGGCCGGTCTGAGCGAGCGGGATATCCGCCCGCTCAGACTTTCAAAATGTCGTCCCAGCCCTTGCGATACGAGGGCCGCTTGATGTACGGCGCGGCCTCCGGAGCGTTGGTCGCGCGCAGATTCTTGTAGTCCCACTCGATCTTTTTCCCCGTCCGGTAGGCGACGTTGCCGAGGTGGTTCGCCTCGGTTGTCCACCCGGAGTATTGGAAATTTGAGCCCGGGACCGGGCCATTGCCCTTGGCGTAGTTGACCCACTCGATCCAATGACCAGGGGAGCGGGGCAGCACTGCCGGCGGTGGCGTGAAGTCCTTGAATTTCTCCTCGGGCAGCAGTTTCCCGTCGCCGAGCAACATGCCTTTTTCGCCCATGAGCACGCACGAGCGCTTGCCCCACGCGGGCACCCAGCCCGGCGGCTTGCTGTCGCCCTGATGCCAGACGAGCTTGAGTGCGGGCTGGGCGCCAACCGCGGCAAAGCGATAGGTGGCAACCATGGTGGCGGGGGCGAGGTCCGGGTGGGGCCTCGGCACATTGGGCGAAAACGCCTCAACGCTGAGCGGGGCCATCGCCAGTCCGCCCTTACCGTCCGGTCGCTTCAAGTCGAGCACGGTGTAAGGCACGTCGTTGTCGTGGCTGCCGAGATCGCTCATCGTCCCGTTGGCGAACTCCCACCACCGGTACCAGCGGGGCCCGGGAAAGTACGTCGCGTGAAACGGTCGCGCCGGGGCCGGGCCGAGCCACAGGTCCCAGTTCATGGTGGACGGCACCGGCATCTCCTCCTTGAAACGATCCACGATTTGCACGCCGTTGTAGAAGCCGTGGGGCTTATCAAATTTCTCCGCGGAGGCTGCGTCCTGCAGCCCCCAGGCGCGGTCGGCCCAGACGTGGACCTCGTGCACCGGACCGATCACGCCCGTGTTGAGGATCTCCTTGATCGTGCGTCGGGCATCCGTGGCGTGCCCCTGGTTGCCCATCTGCGTGGACAGCTTGGGGTACTTGGCGGCGAGTTCGCGGATCAGGCGCGTTTCCCAGATATTATAGGCGAGCGGTTTTTCACAGTAGACGTGCTTGCCGTGCGTCAGCGCCAGATAGGTCGCGAACACGTGGGTGTGCTCGGCCGTCGACACGACGACGGCGTCGAAATCGTTCGGGCGATCAAAGACGCGTCGAAGGTCAGTGAATTTCTTCGCCTGGGGGTAACGCTGCGAGGCGGAGTCGAGCGCGGCCTGGTTCACATCGCAGATGACGGCGACGTTCTCGTCGGGATGCGGCGCCGTCGGAGCGGGCGCGGACTTGCCGCCACCCTTGCGCGCGCCCGGCACGTTCGTGAGTTCGGCCAGGCTGGTATTCGCCCGACCACCGCAGGCAATGAACGCGATGTTCAGCTTGTTGTTCAGATTCTGGCCCCGCAGAAACGCGGGCGCCCCGGCGATCACCCCGGCGGTGGTCAGGGCGCGGCCGACAAATTCGCGGCGAGTCAGAGGAACCGATGGCGTCTTCAGCTTCGCTTTCTTCATGGTGTGGTCCTGGTTTGAAACGGGGGGGGTGTGGCCGGACCTCATGGGTGCCCGGCCGAGTGATTGAGGCATTTCCTGCATGGCAGAAACGTTTCCGCCTGTCCGGAACAAAATGCGAGGATGCAAGGGAATCTTTCCTTCGGACTGATTTTGCCCCGTTGCCGTCGGAGCGGCGACCCACGTCAGCCCGACACCGGAGTTGCGGAAGCGAGTGACGCCGCGTTATCTCTCGAATTTCGCACGTCGAACGAAACCCTATGCAACATCTGAAACCGAAAAATCGTCCCCGCATGGTGGCGGTCCTCATGGAAACGTTTGGGCTCACACCGCTGATCGCCACCATCGTGACGCTCGCACTCGCCCTGATTGGACTCCTCGTGTTGGTCTGGTTGATTCAATCCGCGCCACCGCGCACGCTCACCGTCACGAGCGGCCCCGCGGGAAGCTCCTTCCAACGGTTTGCCGAATCCTACGAGAAGGCCCTGGCCAAGCACGGGGTGACGCTGAAGATCCTGCCCTCCGGCGGTTCACAGGAAAATCTGCAGCGACTGCAATCGGCAAAATCAGGCGTCGACATCGGGTTCGTCCAGAGCGGAATCGCCGAGGGGACGAATTTGAGCGATCTGGTCTCGCTCGGCACCGTCTCCTATCAGCCCCTCTGGGTTTTTTATCGGAGTGCGACAAAAATCACCCGCCTCTCTGAGCTGACGGGCAAACGGATCGCGATTGGGCAGGTGGGCAGCGGAACGCACGCGCTCGCACTGGTCCTGCTCCAAATCAACGGCATCACGGGTGCGCCGACCACCCTGGTCGACAGCGATGCCGAGGCGGCGGCGGCCGCCCTGATGGGAGGGAAGTTGGACGCGGTATTCCTCATGGGCGACTCCGCCCCGATTCAAACGCTCCGAACCCTCATTCGCGAGCCAGAGGTCCAGATTTTCAACTTCACCCAGGCGGACGCCTACGTTCGACGCTACGCGTACCTGAACAAGATCGAATTACCTCAGGGCTCGATCGATTTCGGCAAGAATCTGCCCGCACAGAACATCCAGATCATCGGGCCCACGGTGGAACTGGTGGCGCGCGAGAGTCTCAATTCAGCCCTGTCCGACCTCCTGCTGGAAGTCGCCCAGGAGGTGCACGGGAAGTCCAGCCTGCTGCAGAAACGCGGCGAGTTTCCGGCTCCAATCGAACACGAGATTGCGATCAGCGAGGACGCCACCCGCTACTACAAATCAGGCAAGGGGCTGCTCTATCGCTCTGTCCGGTCGTTCTGGCTCGCGAGCCTGATCAACCGAATCCTGGTGGCGATCGTGCCGATCGCGCTGATCATCATTCCAGCCGTGCGCTTCCTCCCGCTCGCCTATCGGTGGAGCATTCAGCTGAAGATCTACCGTTGCTACCGTCCGTTGCTGCTCCTTGAGCGCGAGGCACTCGCTCCCGTGACGCCAGGGAACGGGCCGGAACTCCTCCGGCGGCTCGACGAAATCGAGGAGGCAGTCCGGCAGCTCAAGGTGCCGGCTTCGTTCGCCGACCAATTCTATGCGCTGAAAGGGCACATCGTGTTTGTCCGACAACGCCTCAAGGCTGCGACGCAACCCGCGTGAGCACGAGAGGCCCGCGCGGAACGCGAAGTCCTGCCCGATGTTATCGGACCGTCGTCCGAACTGGCTCAGGAACGGCCGCACCATCCTTGCGCGGATCGGAGGCTCCGCTGTTCACCCCGCTCTTGAAATCGCGCATCACCGCCTGGCCGCCGCCGACCACTCCGGAAAACGGGGCCAGCGCGGTGACCTGGTGTCCCTTCGCCGCTAATTCGGTGCGGACCGCCGCCGGCACGCGTGACTCCATCGCCACGTCAAGCCCGCCAAAGGTCAGCTTGGTGAAGCGCGGCGCCTCGATCGCCGCCTGAAGGTTCAGCTTGAAATCGACGATGTTGGCGACGAACTGCGCGTGCGCCTGCGACTGGTTCCAGCCGTTCATGATGCCGAACGCGATCCGGACGTCGTCCTTCTCCATGAATGCGGGAATGATGGTGTGCAACGGACGCTTGCGACCGGCGATCACGTTGGGGCTTGCGGGGTCGAGGCTGAAGAGGCCGCCGCGGTTCTGGAGGACAAATCCGCAGCCATCGGGCACGATGCCCGAACCGAACCCGCCGTAGTTGCTCTGGATCAGCGAAACCATGTTCCCCTCGCGATCGACCGCACACAGGTAGGTCGTGTCGTTGCCCGGCGCGGGTGGCGTGCCCGCCTCCACCACGTCGTGCGCGCGGTCCGGGTCGATCAAGGCGGCGCGTTCGCGGGCGTAGTCCTTGGCGAGCAGACCGGCCACCGGCACGCGGGCGAAGCGGGGATCGGCGACGAAGCGGAGCATGTCGGCGTAGGCGAGCTTCTTCGCCTCGATCATCGCATGGAGGGCCCGCGGCGAGTTGTGCCCATATTCGGAAAGGGGAAACGTTTCCATCAAGTTGAGCATTGCGAGCGCCGCGATGCCCTGGCCGTTCGGCGGAATCTCGTACACCGTCCAGCCACGATAACGCGTTGCAATCGGTTCCACCCACTCGGCCGCATACGCGGAGAGGTCCGCCGCGGTCATCGCGCCACCCAACCTTTGCGAGGTCGCGATGATCCGGCCCGTGATTTCGCCCCGGTAAAACGCATCGCGACCCTGAGCGGTGATTTGTCGCAGGGACCAGGCCAACGCGGGGTTTTTGAATATCTCGCCGACCTTGGGTGCCCGCCCCCCGGGCAGGTAGGTTTTCGCGCCGTTGGGATCGCTCCGCGTGGTGGAGTTGCTCCACGCCACAAGGTCGGTGACGGGAAACCCCTCCTCCGCATACGCGATGGCGGCGGCAAGGACCTCGGGAAATTTCTTCCGCCCGAACCGCGTGAGCAGCTTCTCCCAGCCCTCCACACAGCCCGGCACGGTGACGGCGTGGATTCCGCGCTGCGGCATCGTCGTGGTCTTTTTCTCGGCAAAAAACTGGGGATTGAGACCGGACGGCGCCCAGCCGCTCGCATTCAGCCCGATGAGGCGGCCGCTTTTCGCCTCGTACACGATGGCAAAAAGATCGCCACCGATGCCGTTGGCCCCGGGCGAAACGACGCCCATGACGGCGTTGGCGGCGACGATCGCATCGATCGCGTTACCGCCTTGGGCCATGATGGCGGCACCCGCCTGCGAAGCGAGGGGCTGTTCCGTCGCGACGATGCCCTCCCGGGCCATCACGACCGATCGCCCCTGCGTACGATCGCTCTCGGCACCCACCGCGACCGATACGAGCAGGCAGGCAAGGCCGAGTAATCGACAGGAGAAGTCCAAGATCGCACGCATAGGGGTTGAGGACGACCGTGCGCATCCACCAAAAAAATGGCAAGTGGACGGATGCGGCGTCGTGTGCGGTGGGCGGACGCCGATTTCGTTGCCAAGTCTGACATTCCTTCCCTGAGTCGGCCGCGTGAAATCCCCCTTGGTTTACACTTTGCTTTCGCTGGCGATTGGATCCTTGCGTCTGGCCGCAGACGACTGGCCACAGTGGCAGGGACCGCGCGCGGACGGGGTATGGCGGGAGCAGGGCATCTTGGAAAAATTCCCCGCCGGCGGACCGCCGGTGCGCTGGCGCGCTCCGATTGGCGCGGGTTACAGCAGTCCGGCCGTGGCCGACGGTCGCGTTTTTATCCTCGACCGTCCCGAGTCGGCGACGCGCGGCAATCCGGGCAACGCCCTCCAACGCACGGCCGAAGCGGGTCGCGAGCGAGTGTTGTGTCTCGACGCACAGGACGGACACGTGCTCTGGCAACACGAGTATGAATGTCCTTACCTGATCAGCTATCCCTCCGGCCCGCGGGCGAGCCCAACCGTGGCGGGCAATCGCGTCTACACGATCGGCGCCGAGGGTCACCTGCATTGTCTCGACGTCGCGACCGGAAAGGTGGTGTGGGCGCGCTCGTTCAAGGACGACTACAGTGTCACCACCCAGACTTGGGGATTTGCCGCGCCTCCGCTTGTGGACGGGAACCGCGTGATTTGCATGGTCGGCGGCGAAGGTCACACGGTGGTGGCATTTGATCGTGAAACTGGCCGCGAACTCTGGCGCGCGCTCCAGGTCAAGGAGCCGGCCTACTCGCCCCCGACCATCATCGAGGCCGGAGGGCGGCGGCAACTCATCGTCTGGGAAAGCGAGGCACTCAACGGACTCGATCCGGAGACCGGCGCCGTATTTTGGACCGAGCCGTTCAAGACCAAGATGGCACACGCGATCGGAACGCCCCGTCGGCATGGAGACTTTCTCCTCATCTCCTCCTTTTTCGACGGCTCGATGTTGCTGCGCCTCGATGCGACTCAACCGAAGGTGTCGGTCGAGTGGAAGATCAAGGGGGTGAGCGAAGTCCGGCCCGAGGGTCTTCACAGTCTGATGAGCACGCCGTACCTGGAGGATGGGTACATCTATGGCGTCTGCGGCTTCGGCCAGCTGCGCTGTCTAAAAATCGCCGACGGGCAGCGCGTGTGGGAATCGCTTGAGCCGACAACGGTGGCCGGCAAACCCGCGCGTTGGACCACGGCGTTTCTCGTCAAGCACGAGGGACGATTCTTCATCTACAACGAGACTGGCGACCTGATCCTCGCCCGCCTCACCCCGCAGGGTTACGAGGAGATCAGCCGCACCCATCTCCTAGACCCCACCAACCGTGCCGGCGGGCGCGATGTGCACTGGTCGCATCCGGCATTTGCGAACCGGAGCGTCTACGTGCGCAACGACCGCGAGCTGCTGTGCGCCGACCTCCGCGCCGCCCCACCGCTTCCGAATCACAAATAGGCCGCCCGACCGCGCCCCCTCACGGCACGAGCCAGGCGTAGGCGAGGAAACTGAACAGCGCGCCGAGCGCCGCCATCACGAGTCCGCTGACGAAGCGCCGCTTCACGAAGTAGATCAACACCATGCCGGAGAGCGAGACGGCGACCATCAGCACGGCGGAAAGGTCGACCACGAGCGACCACCCGGCGCCGGTATCACGGCCCTTGTGGAGATCATTGATGATCGCGACAAATCCCATGCGGGTCTCGGATAATTCGTAGGTGCCAGTGGCTCGATCGAGCGTCGCTTCGGCCGCATAACCGGGCCCCTTGAACACCACCGAGCATTTCTCGTCCTCGATGCGGAATTCGCCGACGAAGCCCTTCACCCCGTGCGTCCGGCGGAGATGCTCAACAACCTCCAGTTTCGCCACCGAAGCGGCGTCTCCGGGGGCGACCCACTTGGCGTTCAACTTTCCCTGCTGGCGCGAGGCCGTGGGCTGATCGCCAAAGAACCAGTCCGCATGATTCAGCGTCAGGCCCGTCACCGCGAAAAAAAACAGAATGCCAAAGCTGACCATCGACACGTAGATGTGCAGCCAGCGAAAGAACGACGCGCAGCGACGCTTCCAATAACCGACGAGATGGTGGGGCGCGGCCGGCGCGGGCGCGGAATCCGGGGGCATGACGTCAGCGCGCCGTCGCCTTGCGCCGGTAGTCGACGGAAATCGCCGCGAGTTCGACGTTGGCGGGCAGATTTACGTGCTGCGTAGTGCCGGAGGTATCGAGGTCGGCATGGACCAGCTGGTGCGTGCCGTGTTCGCGAGCCGCCTCAATCATCACGGTGTATTTTCCGGGAGCCACGGGTTTGCCGAATTGATCCTTCCCGTCCCATTTCAGGGTGTATTTCCCGGAACCGCGGGTCGCACTCGAAACCGAGTTGGTAATCTGCGTGCCCTCGGCCATCGCCCGCATCTGATCGGCCCGATACCACGACCGCAAATCGGGCAGCCACCGCGGGCCCTTGAACCAGAGAGCCACCGTGCGGACCGGAAAGTTGTCCTTGTCCTCAATCCACACCGCGACGTACGGCCGGCGCGCGCGGCCTCCGGTCACATTCGCGATCTCGAGATTGATGACGACCTCGAATGCGGGGTCCCCTCCTGCGGCCGCGGTCGCCGTGTTGGCGCCACCCGATTTCGCGGCCGCGGCGTGGACTCCGGGGAATGCGGTGCTCGTGGGCTGCGTCTCAAATGCTTTCCAGCCCGCACTGACCAGGCGGCGACCGTCGCTGGTCAGAAGCAGGCACTCAACATCACGCCACGACGCGGCAAGCCGCAGGCCTTCATCCGCGGATAACACGCACAAGGCGGTGGCCAGCGCGCCGGCATCGGTGGCGGACGGCGCAACGACCGTGGCGCTTTGCACCTGGTCGACCGGCAGGCCGGTCCGAGGATCGACGAGATGGGAATACCAATGCCCTCCGATTTCGACGCCGCGGCGGTAGCCGCCACTGGTGGCCACCGCACGATCGCGCACGGTAATCTGGGTCAACGGGAGATCGTTTTCCGCGTCAGCGGCTGGATCGGCAATCGCGATCGTATCGCCCTCTGCACCACGCACGACAAGGTCGCCGCCCAGATTCACGACGGCCGTGGCAAGGTGACCGGCGGCGAGCGCAGCGGTGCACGCGCGGTCGATGATGTAACTCTTCGCAAACGAATTCAGCATCAGCGGCGCGTCGGTGAGATGCGTCGCGGTGCCGGCCCCGGCGTCGAGCCGCCAATGTGACCGTTGCGCGGATGCAACCGCTGCCGCCAGTTCTTCGGAAGAAGGTACGCGTTGCCGTTGCGCCGCGGTTTTCCAGAGGCGGCCGGCGACTTCGGCCGACGCGTCGAGTGCGCCACCCGTGCGTTCGCGCCAAGTGTCGAAGAGCGCCAGCACCGCGAAAAGTTCCGGGGACACGCGGACCGGCTCGCCCCGGGTCGCGAACCACCGGCTGAACTCGCTCGTGGCATCGTAGCCGCTGAGGATTTTCCCGAGCCGGTCGATTTCGGCGAGCGCGGCCGCCTCGGCGGCGGCGGCCTGATCCGCCGTGCGGGCGGAAAATTTGAACTCCAGCGACGTACCCAGCACATGCTCGTGCTGGAACGCATACCAAGTCGGCAGGTTCGTCGCCTGGGCGAAAGCCAGCACATTGGATGCGGCGAACAACAGCGCGCATCGCACCAAGCCGGAGAAGAGATACATCATGAGTCTGCGCACCCTGCCAATCAGCGGCGCTCCTCGTCGCCGCGCGCCGGACCACCCCGCCCACGCTCACCGCCCGGTCCTCCCGGCCCACCCATTCGGGCGAGCTTTTCGATTTCTTCGCGGGACAGAAACCCATCTTTGTCGAGGTCGCCCCGCTCCATCATTCCCGCCATGCGCTCGGGGAGTTCATCCTTCGAGAGTTTGCCGTCTCCGTTCTTGTCGAACTGCATCAGGCGCGCGACCATCTCTTCAGGATTTCCCATACCCGGGCCTCCACGTCCGCCGGGGCCACCGGGCCCACCTGGTCCACCAGGGCCACCGCGCCCAAAAAACGCCGGACGCACCTCCTCCTCGGTGAGCTTTCCGTCGCCGTTCTTATCAAGCTTCTTCAACGACGCCGTGGCATTGGCGAGCTCAGTAGCGTCGATCACCCCGTCCCCGTTCGTGTCGAGCGCGGCAAAGAGCGGATTCATCCGCGGGCCGCCCTCACGTCCCCCTTCCCGACCCTCGCGCCCTCCCTCGCGGCTGCCCTCGGGACGACGCTCCTGAGCGAGGCTGAGGCTGCCGGCGACGGTGAGAGCGGAGACGATGATCGCGATACGAAACGGGCGGGCAGGAATTTTCATGATGGTGGCGATGGAGTGGTTCGCTGGTAAGGACGCGCGAACCCGTAAAGAGTTTTTATCACCGGCGCATCGGTGCTTCCGCTAACGCGGAGCGGTCACGAGATCCGATCGGAACTCTCGGTCGAAAAACGCCGCGGTAGCGGCATCGACGCGCACCTGATTCGCATGCCGCATAAAGTGATGCGTGTCGTCGGGAATCACTATCTCCTCGTGCCGCACACCGGCGGCCGTGAGGCGACGGACCAGATCGACCGTCTGGGAAAAACGCACGTTGCGATCGTCGTCGGCGTGCAGGAGCAAGACGGGCGACTTCCAGGTGGAAACCGCCGACACGGGCGACGACTTCCACGCGATCTCCGCCGCGCGCTCGGCGTCAGGGGCCCGGTCATAACGATCGCGGAACGTCAACGGCGTCGTCAGCCCGCCTTGTCGGCCCCAGTCGTGCACGCCATGGATGTCGACGCCCGCAGCGAAGAGATCGGAATTGCGCGCGAGGGAAAGCGCCGTGAGAAACCCGCCGTACGAACCGCCATAAATCCCCACGCGGGTTCGATCAACCTGCGGCTGCGCGCGCAGCCATTCCGCGGCGGCCTTGATGTCCTGATACTCCGCGGCACCCTGGGCCCCTCCGCCGGGCGGATGCATGAATTCACGGCCGTAGCCGATGCCGAGCCGGTAATTGACCGAGAGCACGACGTAACCGCGGCTCGCGAGGTACTGATTGAGCGCGTAGGCGTTGGCGTAGTAATCGGAGTAGTGCCAGCCGAGCAGCATTTGCCGGCGAGGACCGCCATGCACGTAAATGATTGCGGGCCGCCGTTTGCCGCCCGGACCGGCGTCAAAGAGCTGCGCGTGAACCTTCATCCCGTCCGGTGCCTTGAGGATGATCTGTTTCGGCGTCACGAGTTGCGCCGACGGAAAGTCGGCCGGGATCCGATCCTCGCCGAGCCGGCGAAGCGACTTGTCATTCGTGGCCATGACCGTAGGAACGGGCGGCCGTTGAGCGCTCGCGCCGATGAACGCCAGCGCCGATCCGTCGCCCGTGAACACCGGCGTCCACTCCAGGTCCGTGCCGGGGGTCAACACCTCCGGCGCCACTCGGTCCACCGGGACGCGGACGATGTGGCGGCGATCGATGTCGTTGGGGTCGCTGCCGGCGTTGCCCGCGAACACCAGAAAGCGCCGATCTGGACTCAACCGCACGTATTCCGCCATATAATTTCCTGGCGTCAGGAGGAGCGGTTCACCGCCGTCATCCGGCAGCGAATAGAGATGGGGCCAGCCGTCCAGCGTGGCGAGAAACGTCACGCGGCCGCCCGCGGCATACTTCAGATTGGCTCCACCGTGAGTAGAGGGCAACGAACCGGGCAGCGTGACGGGGCTTTTCCAGAGCGGTCGCGCCTCGCCCGTCGTCGTTTCGGCGATCCAGATCGCCCACGGACTCGGCCGCTGTTCCAGGAGCGGCTCGGGGACGCCGCCGGCACCGGGGCGTCGGATGAAGACGAGCCGGTTGCCGTCGGGCGACCAGCGGGGCGAGTCATCACGGTTCGTCGTCGGCGCAATCCAGACGATGCTGGTATTGCTGTCGGCATAAACGCCGACGAACGAGTGATCGCCGCGCACGGAGACGAAGGCGAGGCGTTTGCCATCCGGCGACCATTCCGGCGACTCGTTGGCGCCGTTCACCGCGATGATTTTCTTCGCAGCCGATGATCCGTCGATCGGCGCGATCCAGATGCCCTTCGCCTTGATGAAGGCCACGCGTTCAGACGTGGGAGAGATGACCGGCTCCACGCCCTCACCGAGCGCCTTGGGCGTACCGCCGTCGAACGGCACCGAGAGAATCTGCACCTTGGGCGGAGTGGGCCGACTCAGGACGTTGACGGGATTCGCGTCGTCCCAATTCGAGCCGAAATCGCCGCCGCGCACGAAGACGACCCGCTTGCCGTCGGGCGAGATCTGCAGCGCGGTGATTTCCTGTCCGTCGTCGGCGGCGTAATGGGTCAGCTGCCGCGGTCGGAACTCGGGGCCCTCGGCCACCCAGACATTGCGCCGCCCGCGCTCGTTGAGCGCCCAGGCGATGCGACTGCCGCCCGCCGAGGCGGTGAGTTCGTTCGGAAACGGGTAGCTCTTTACCTGGTCGAGCGTGAACCCGGTTTGCGCAAACAGCGTGCCGGTCCGGAGCAAGAGAGAGATGAGAAGCTCGAAGCGAAAAAGGGACGGAGTAATCATGCGAAAGCGGGTGGGAATGGAAAGCATGTGAAGCCCGGTCGATCGTCGCAATTCGAATGGGAGATAAGTGCCGTCGGACAGTAGGCCGCGAACCGCGTGCAAATGCCCCTTGTGAGTTATTTCACCCGCGGTTTGATTTCTGGTCCATCGACACGTCCATGCACCTTAAAATTCGCTCCCGAGGGGCTCTCGTTGCTTGGCTCGTTGCGCTGACCACACTCACCGCCGCCGTCGCCAGCCCTTCGTCGCCAACCACCGCTCCGAGTTCGACTGCCAACATCACGCCGTTCGTACCGACCACGGCGGGATCACCCGCGGCAGCCGATTCGGCGAGAATCACGAACCTTGCCATCCGCTCGCGCTCTGGACTCGGCGTCGAGACGCTCATCGTCGGAGTGACGGTCGGGGGAGCCGGCACGAGTGGCAGCATGCCGCTCCTCTTCCGCGGTGCCGGCCCGACGCTGGCCGTTTTTGGGGTTCCCGGATTTCTCGTCGATCCAGTTCTTTCGGTCTTTTCCGACACGACCTTTACACAAAACGACAATTGGGGAAGCGACGCGGGGCTGACAGCCGTTTTCTCCCGGGTGGGGGCGTTTCCCTTCACCTCGGGGGCGAGTCTGGATGCCGCGCTCTATAGCCCAACGGTACGACCGGGCGGGTACACCGTGCAAATTTCGGGCGCTCGGGGAACGACGGGCGTTGCGCTCGCCGAGGTTTACGACGCCACGCCGCCCGGAGAATCGACGGCAGCAACGCCCCGGTTGACGAACGTTTCCGCACGCACGCAAGTGGGAACCGGGGGCGACACGCTGATCGCCGGTTTCGTCATCAGCGGCAGCAGCAACAAAACGGTGCTCCTTCGAGCCGCAGGACCGGCTTTGGTGGAACTCGGGGTGAGCGGAGTCCTGCTGGATCCGAAGCTCGAGCTCTACGGGAGTGACGGCGCGCTGGTCACCTCGAACGACAATTGGTCCGGCACCGCGGAGCTCACGGCCGCGTTTACCGCGGTGGGCGCATTTTCATTTGAGACGACTTCGAAGGACGCCGCCCTCCTCGTCACGCTGCGCCCCGGAGCCTACACCGCGCAGGTCACCGGCATTGGAGGAACGTCCGGCATTGCGCTCGTGGAAGTCTACGAAGTTCCGTAATCCGGCACTCGCCGGCGCCAATCACGATCCGCGAGACGCTGCCACCGAAACAGTCGGCGGAGGCGGCGTTACTTTCAGCACCAAGGTGTAGATTACCTCGCGCGGCAGGGGCACGGCGCTGATCATGAAAAAAACCGAGGCGCGGTGATACGGATTTCGCATCGTATAATCCGGCGCCCACTCAGGAGGAAGGACGACATGATCGCGCTGCAGGAACCAGCGGGCCCATTCTTCCGTCTCGCCTGCGGCGCCGCACTCGATCGCGGCGAGCCACATCTCGCCACCGACGACAAATCGACGCAATTCGGGCTTGGCCGTGAAGAGCGCGTTCAGGCGGCGAAAAGACTTGGGGTCCGGATGCTCCAGCAGGCAGGCCACGGTGCGCCCCAACGATTCCGCCGTCATCGGGACCGCGAGCAGTGCCTCAAAATCCATCCGCAGGAGCGCGCCGTCATTCGTCGGCAAATCGATCCAGTACGTCGCCTGCAAACGATCGAAGTCCGAAAGCACGGCCGCCCCCCGGCGGAGGAGACTAAACGCCGCCTCTGACTCACCCAGGCGGGCGAGCATTTCGATCCGCAGCATCACGTAGAACGCCCGCTCGGATCCGGCGACGGACTCCAGTAGAAAATTTCGAGCGGCCAGACGCTCGCCCCGCTGCACCGCGGCCTCGGCGAACAGGAGGCGCCGGGCAGCCTCGGGCAGGCGATCGAGCCCCCCACCCGCCGACGCAGAGAAGTCCGCCGCCAGACGCCCGGCGCGGAGGGCGAGCAGGAGCGAACGAATCCACGGGTCCGATTCCTCCGGGTTCCTAACCGCCATGCGCAGGCAAAAATCCGCCAGAGGGCCGGGGCGGTTGAGACCGAGCAGGGTGTCGTGAAACACGATGGCGGTTTGAGCCGCGTGCTCCGGACGGCCCGTTAGCAACGATTCGAACCAGGCGTCACTGTCGGCCAAGCTACCCCGGAATGCCCGGGTCTGCGCCGACAGCAGCGCGGATTCGTAATGCTGCGGATCACGTTCCAGCGCGGAGCCGAGGTAGACAAGCGCCGACGCGTTTTCCCGCCGGCGAAACGCCTCCATCGCCAGCCGAAAAAAATCCCGGGCCTGCGCCCGCCGGGTGTCGCCCCACGCATCGGGCCGGGCCACCTGCACCCACGTAATGCTCTTTCCACCGGCGGCCCGCAGGCCGAGGAAGACGGCACTTACCCCGAGGAGATAAACCGCCACCGTGGCCGTCGCGAGGATGAGGAGCGCGCGTCCCCAAAACGGTCGAATTTCTCCCAACCGGGCCGAGCAATGCCAACTATCGGCTCCTCGTACCAGCAGGGGGCAGACGCACCGAAAACGGGCCGGTTCGTTCCACGCATAGAGCGCTTTGCATTGAACGCCGCTCTGGGAGCGAGGATCAACCACCTCCTGGCAAGGACACGTTCCGCGGCGCCCCCGCAAGACGAAGGCCGACTTGCGGACGTTCCAGTAGAGCAACTGCCACGGAAGCCGGCACGCGTCGGTCAGCCAGAGTTTGGCACGGGCAGATAAATAACCTAATCCGGGCGGCACGTCGTAGAGGGTAAGGCCAGCGTCGGATTAAAAGCCAGCGGCTTACGACGTCTGCGGGCGGCTTTTCCTCGTCCGCCAGAACCTCACGGCCACTCCCGTCATCAGCAGGCCGCCGAGTTGAAAGAATGTGGCGGGCTCCGGGATGGTGCCGTCCGGGCGCCCCCACGCCGTTCCCACACCGAGCGAAGAATACGTCGCACTCGAATTCGTATTGCGTGTCGTCCCGAACAAATCCTGGTTGATCGCGTTGCCCTGGGTCGAAGTGAACGCGATCAGCGACATCATCGAATTGTCGGAAACGGTGTAGCTGGTAAAAGCCGGCGCGGTCGGAGTTCCAGACGTAGGATCCACCGCGTAGGTCCGAATGGCGGTCTGCAATTGGCTGTAACCGATGGCGAAAGTGACCCACGAGTTCGCGACATAGGACGTCGACTTGGTGCTGTCGGTGGGGGTGCCACCGTTGGCGGTGGAGTTGAGGACAATGCCGTCCACCGCGGTGGCGTTGGCGTAATTGTACGTGTTTGCCGAAAGAGTAATCGAACCGGCGTAATTCCCCCACGACGTAGTACTGGGGGAATTGTTTGCGCCCGCACCGGGCGTCGTAAAGGTCAGCGTTTGGGTGCCGGTCTTATCCGTCATTTTCATGACAAGATTGATCGGTCCATCAGTAACAGAGTTCAATTTGAACCCAATTTCGGTGTTTCCGCCGAATCCGTTGGAATCGTATTTGCCCATTCGGAAACGGAAGACGATATACTTCCCGGCGTCGCCGGCGACCAGCGGGTCCTGCACCACCTGCTGCATCAAGCCACACGTCGTCAAATTGCCAATGTAGTCATCCTGCCCCTGCCCAGTCTGTTGGTCGCCACCCGGGTCCGTCATTGCCGTGCCGTTCGACTTCAGCCACGGATTCCACTTGGTGACCAAGTTGATGATGTTGGTCTGACCCGAAGCTACAGTGATCGAGCCCCAGAGGAGAAGCGCCACTATCAGCGCGACTGGCCGCCGATACCACCGATGATGTATGAAGCCGCTGCGCATAAGTTCGGGACGAATTATCAACGAAAACGTGACGCGATCACCCTGTGCCGGCAACGGAATATCCGTAGATGAAGCACGGCTACTACGTTGCACGCCATCTCGTGAAAAGGCGACCGGAAGGCGCACGAGAGCCAACCGCGAAGTGGCAGAATCAAGCGATTGGCGGACCACCGGCACTCGCCGACTGGCTCCGTCGGACGAGTTCGTATACGACCGCCCCGCTCCCGATCACCAGGAGTCCGCCAATTGACGCCCCGAGGTCACCGGCAAAACCGCTGGCGAGACCGCACGCGACGTAGCCGAGCATCAACACCACAGGCAGCGGATACGCTGGCATCGAAAAACCATCCGATGCGACTGGCGAACGCCGCCGAGCGATCACGGCGGCAACCGCTACCAGGCCATAAAACGGCAGAAACCCGAGGATCATGTAACGCGTAAGCCGCTCGAATCCGCTCCCGGAAGCGATATAGAGCATCGTCATCGCCCCGTAAATCGCGATGGCGACGACCGGGGTCCGCCAGCGCGGATGCACCCAGGCGGCTGCGCGGAAAAACTGCCCCTCCTCGGCCAACGCAAAGACGATGCGCGGGTTGCACATCAGCGAACTGAACACGGTGCTCGCGGCGCTGAACGCCACGAATGCCGTGACGAAGCGCGCGGCGTTCTCCCCAATCACTCGCCCGACGGCGGTGGCGGCGAGCGCGGGCGTGGTGGCCATTTCGGCGAGCGACAGAGCGTGGAAGAATCCCGCGTTCATCGACAGATAAACCGCCAGAATCAGGCTCATGCCCAGCAGCGTCGCCCGCGGCAGGTTACGCGACGGCTCGCGGACTTCCCCCGCCACCAACGCGAGTCCGTCCCACCCGTCGTAGGCAAACATCGTGGCAATGACCGCCAACCCGAATCCGATCCACGGCGACACCACCTCGGGCGGAGCGGACGCTGCGACCGGGCCGCTCCCGCCGGAAAAGCACACCACCACGACGGCACCCAGCGCACTGATTTTCAGAAGGCCCACGCCACCCACGATTCGTCCGACGACCCGGCTCGAGCGGATGTTAAGCAGGGTGATGGCCCCGACCCACGCTAACCCGAGGGCGGTACGAACCGTTTCACTCAGACCGAGGATGACGCCAAGGTTACGGGTGCTCACCAACGTGATGGCGGCCGCGGAGACGGGATTGAGAAACATCGAGGTCCAGCCGAACATGAATGCCACGCGCGGCCCGAAGGCCTCGCGCAGAAACACCGTGGTGCCGCCCGAACGCGGCGTGCGCACCGCGAGTTCGGCCATCACCAGCGCGCCGCACACCGCCGCCGCCGCCCCGACAATCCACGCGGCGTAGGAAAGCCCGATCCCGCCTGTCTTGGCCGCGACCACGCCGGGCGACTGCAGGATGCCGACGCCAATCGTAAACGTCACGAGCAGCAACGCGGCGTTCCAAGGTCCGAGGTGGCGGGGTAGCCGGCTCGGGTCAGTCGGGGCGGCTGAGATGGGACTCGGCTCCATGGGGCAGGCGGACGTTGTTGGGCCGGGCGTTTGCGCTCAAGGGCAAAACGGGAAGGCGCACCGGTTGACGATTGAACTCATCCGTGGGCGCGCTCAAACGTTGTCGCGCATGCGAAATACCCCCGCTGATACCGTGAGGCCTCCCGGCGTGTCACGACGCGCGTTCCTGAAAACCACGGTCAGTTTCGCGGCGGCTGCTTCCGGCGCGGCGCCATGGCTGAGCGCAGCGGCACCCGCGGCGCGCGGACCCTTGATGGCGTATGTCGGCACCTATAGTTCGCCGCCCGTCGACACGCCGCCAGGCAAGGTGGACCTACCGCCGGGAAACGGCCGCGGCATCCATCTGTTCCGCGTCGACCGCGCCACCGGTGCGCTCTCACCCGCCGGCGTTTTCCCGCTGGGCACGAGCCCGAACTGCCTCGCGTTCAACTCCGCCGGCACCCGGCTGTACTCAACGAACGCGACCGACCTCGTCGCGAACGGCACCTCCGGCACGATCAGTGCATTCGCCGTGAACCGGACCGACGGACAACTCACGTTGCTCAATACGGTAAGTTCCGGGGGCGTGGGTCCGACCTATCTCAGCGTTCACCCCGCCGGCAAACACGTGCTCGTGGCCAATTACGCCGGCGGCACCGTCGCGGTGTTTCCGCTTCTGCCCGACGGCCGGCTCGGCCCGGCCCGCGACATCCGCAAGAATGCCGGCGCCGTGGGGCCGAAACGCGCCGCCAGCGCCCCGCCTGGCAGCTTCGCGGTCAGCGGGCACGACTTCCCCCACCCCCACATGATTGAGGCGGATGCAGCGGGACGGTTCGTCGTATCCGCCGATCTGGGACTCGACCTAATCCACGTCTGGAAATTCGACGCCAGTTCCGGCGCGCTGACACCCAACGAGCCCGCGGCGGTGGCGTTTCCGCCCGGCGACGGGCCGCGGCACTTTGCGTTTCATCCCAAGGGCGGCTGGCTCTACTCGCTGCAGGAGGAGGGCTCGACGATCACACTATTCGACTACGACGCCGGGCGGGGCCGACTGACCGCGCGGCAAACCCTGTCGAGCCTGCCCCCCGGGTTTGCCGGCAGCAGTTTCGCGTCCGAAATCCGAGTGTCGCCCGACGGGCGTTTCGTCTACGCCGCCAACCGGCTGCACGATGCGATCGCGTTTTTTGCCGTCGGGCGGGACGGCACCCTGACGTTCGTCGGGGAGGAATGGACGCGCGGCGACTATCCACGCAGCTTCAACTTCGATCCCACCGGAAGGTTCCTGTACTCCTGCAACCAGCGCGCCGACGCCGTCACGGTTTTCCGCGTCGACGCCGCGACGGGCGGCCTCGCCTTCACCGGCCACTACGCGCCCGTGGGCAACCCGTCGGTCATTGAGTTTCTCGACCTCGCACCGGGAACGTAGCGGGCGCGGGCCCGTCTTCCGTGGCACGACGGCGCGCCCGCCTACTCGGAAATCTTACGGAACCGCTGAAAACCGTCCCACGCGATCCGCTGGAGGGCGACGCGTTCCTGGGCGGAAAACATCCGCCGGAGCGGCTGGCGGTCGCGGTCCTGATCGCGATGGGTGGCGTCGAGATACCGGGTATCCGTGACCGTGTCGATCCGCAGCCCTTCCGCCGAGCGGCCAAACAGTGCGGCCTGGAAGGTGCACGCCGTGAGGTAAGCCATCGTCTGGTTGAGGTGGCCGTCGTTGACGAAGCGCAGCGTCAGGTCGGGACGCACCGTCTGGCACTGCAGAGCCACCAGCGACATCGGCACGACGGAGGCATCGATGCGCCGCGCCAGCGCCGCGATCGTGCGGGCCTTGGCGAGAATCGGCGCCGGGTCGGGCGCGGCGGTGAGCGGCGCGGCGTTCTGGGTGTCGGGTGTCGTCTCGTACAGGACCGTGCGCCCACCCTGGGCCTTGATCAACGCGGCGAATTTCGGCGCGTATTCGACATAAGATGACGCGTCGCCCGCCACATCGTCGCGATAGGACTGCAACACGACGACGTCCCATTTCGGGTGCGGTTTGGAGAGCGACTTCAGGAGTTCCCGGTGCCGCGCCACCGCCGACACGGCGAACGTATCCTTGGCGTCGCGGGCAATCGTGTCCTCCAGCGAAGCGATCGTCGCGCGCTCCTCCTCGGCCGTGAGCGTGGCCAGGCGCACGATGTTCTGCGAACCCAGCCGCCAATGGTCCTTCAGCGTGCGTCCGCCGTAGATGACGGTGGTCACCTCGAAATGCAGACCGGGATTTCCCTCCTCGGCCATCGCCTTCACCACCTGGGACAGATTGTGGCGCCCGGTGAAGCTGTTGCCGATGAACAGCACCCGGAGCGTTTTCGCTTCCGCGGCGTTGGTGCGACTGCCGCCACCGATGAACAACAACGCGGCGATCAAGACCGCGACAATTCGACGCCCAAGGAAGAAGGAGTTCATGATTTTGCTCGGTGCCGTTCTGTTTCCATCCCTCCGGTTTGGCGACAGCAGACTTTCGGCCCCCCGCGACCGTCGCCGTCTCCATGATCGACACGGCGCCTTTCCACCGTTCCTAATCGCGCTCCCTCCACCCCCATGACACTCCCGCCCTCCCCGCCGGATCGACGTGCGTCCGTAGTTTCGAAACGACTCGATGCCGCCTGGCGGCACCTCGGCGTTCTGTCGGCCCTTTGCTGCGTGCTCGCGGGCTTGTGCTTCGGCCAGCGGGCTGGCGCCGCGGAAGCCGGCACCCTGACCGGGACCGTCAACAACCGCGCCACGGGAGACCTTCTCGAAGGCGCCAAGATCGTCGTGCCGCAGCTCGGGGTGAGCACGTTGACCGACAACACGGGCCGCTTCGTGCTCGCGGACCTGCCAGCCGGCACCCACGAGGTGATCGCATCCTACGTCGGTCTCGACATGATGCACGCCCAGGTCGTTGTCACGCCGGGCCGGCGCGTGGTCCGCGACTTCGATCTCACGACCGGCATCTACCAGCTCAACGCTTTCAAGGTCACCGGTGAACTCGAGGGCGGCGCCGCCGCGATCACCGCGCAACGCAACGCCGACAACGTCAAGAACGTCGTCGCCATGGATCAGTTCGGCAATCTGCCCAACCTCAACGCGGCCGAAGTCGCCGCCCGCCTCCCCGGCGTCGTAGGTTTTCTCGACGTGGCCGACACGGTCAACGGCTTCACGGTGCGCGGCATGGACCGCGGGCTGAACTCCGTCACGATGGATGGTGCCATGCTCACCGGGCAGGGAGCCATGGGCCGCACCTCGATCGTGAACAACATCACCGGCACGATGTTCGAGCAGGTGGAACTCACGAAGGGGCACACGCCGGACAAGGGCGCCGATTCGCTGGGCGGCACCATCAATTTCAAGAGCCGCTCGCCCCTGCGCATGAAGGAAAAGCGCCGCATCAACTACAGCCTGTCCGGCCGGCTCGCGCCGGCGTTCACCCAGCAGATTCCGTTGCGGGAGGCGCACCGCTTCCACCCCATCGCCAACCTCGGGTACCAGGAGGTCTTCGATGCCTTCGGCGGCGAGCGAAATCTCGGAGTTGCGGTCAACCTCTTCTACAGCGAGACCGCCCTCGGCTGGTTCACCGCCACCCGCGACTTCCAGAACACCACCGCGCAACCGGCCTATCTCTGGGACTACCGCACGGCCGACGCGTACATTCCCCGTCACCAGCAGAGCGTCAACGTGAAGTTCGACTACCGGCTGTCACCGGCCACCAAGCTCACGTTCCTCGCCATGGCGGTCGACCACCGGGAGCTTTCCAAACGGACGTTTCTGACACGGGCCTTCACCACCCAGACGGTCGGCACGACGGGAACCGCGGGTATCCTGCCGGGTTATACGAATCGCATCACGCAGGTCCGCCAGGTGGCGGGTTCGACCATCGACGTGACGGAGACGGGCCCGAACATCTTCACCAACCGCATGCGCCGGGTTGACCTCGGAGCGGAGCATGACTTCGGCCATATCCAGATCGACTATAACGCACGGCACACGCAGACCCACATCAAGGTCGGCCAAAGCGGCGAGGCGGGGGTGCTGATTAATCGGATCAGCAACGTTGGCTGGATCCTCGACCGCACTCGGTCAGACCTCTATCCGCGCTTCATTCAGGCGGGCGGAGCGGATTTCACCAACCCCGCCAACTACCGCCCGCCGGCCAACGGCCTGGCCAATTCGCTGACCGACACCGATCAGGACGTCGATGAACTCGGCGCCAACGTCCGCTACACGCTGCCGGCGTCGATTCCAGCTTACTTCAAGACGGGATTTCTCCGGCGCGACCAACATGTCCAGGAAGGGGCGAACAGTCACCGCTGGAACTACCTCGGCACCACGGCGCTCCCGGCCGACCCCTCGATCGTGATGTTCGACCAGGTGAAGACCGGCCGTCGCATTCCGCAATGGGATGCCGCCCCGCTCATCCACAACCGTGAACCCGTCACGCCCTCCCTCTGGCGCGAGGACGTCTATTTCCGCGAGCAGGCCCGCTACACCGGCACCGACGCCGTGACGGAGACCATCACCGCCGGCTACCTCATGGCGCAGGGGCGAATCGGCCGCACCGGTCTGCTCGGCGGTGTGCGCACGGAAAAAACGGATACGGAAAGCTGGGGCTGGGTGCGGGCGCGGACGGCGAGCACCGCGGCGCAGCAGGCGGCCGACCCGATTGGCGCCGCCAAACGCGATTACGCGAACACGTTTCGCGAGACCAAGGGTTCGTACACCAAATCGTTTCCGAGCGTGCACGTGACGG
Organism: Opitutia bacterium; assembly: GCA_947474365.1. GTDB lineage: Bacteria > Verrucomicrobiota > Verrucomicrobiia > Opitutales > Opitutaceae > ER46. The sequence continues at coordinate 31,592 of CANJIU010000093.1, forward strand.
AGGACATCACGCCCAACGTTCGCGGCCGCCTGAGTTGGTCGACGAGTTTCGGCCGGCCGGCCCTGACCAATGCGGTGCCCAATGAAACCGTGAGCGAGGCCAATCAGACCCTGACAATCAATAACCCCAGCCTGCTGCCCCAGACGGCGGCGAATTGGGATGCGACCCTCGATTATTATTTCGAGCCCGTCGGCAATCTGTCCGTCGGCTGGTTTCACAAAACGATCAAGGACTACATCGTCAGCGGCGTAATCTCAGGCACCGTCGCCACCGGCGCCGACAACGGCTTCAACGGCGAGTATGGCGGATTCACGCTGCTGCGGACGGCCAATGCCGGCACGGCGATCGTGCAGGGCTGGGAATTCAGCTACCAACAGCAGTACACCTTTCTCCCCGGGTGGCTAAAGGGATTGAGCGCGCTCGCCAACTTCACGGTCCTCGACACCCATGGTGATTTTGGCGGAACGGCAAAGCTGACGACGGGGCAAGTCGCCGGGTTCATTCCGCGCAGCGGCAACGCCAGCGTGTCGTGGCGGTACCGCGGCTTCAGCACGCGGTTCCTCGTCAACTACGTCAGCAGCTACATCACGAGCTATTCGGCGGCGAGCGTGGGGCGGAATCTGTATCGCTTTGCGCGGACGGTGATGAGCATCGGCGTCGCGTACCAAGTCCGTCCGTCACTCGCGTTCACCTGCGACGTGAACAATCTGGCGAATCCACCCCAGGCGTTTTACCGCGGCATACCGGATCAGATGCAAAGCACCATCATTCAGGGCACGACCATCACGATGGGTGTCAACGGGCGGTTCTGATTCGGGGAACTGAGGCAATTTTCGCTTCCGACCGTTGGTCGCCTGACGTCTGGGAATGAACCATGCCGCCGTGCCGCTTGGCGCGTCCGGTTTGGTGGAATCAGCGCCGGGATGAAATTTCACCTGAAAACGGCCCAATCCGGGTGAATCCAGTAACGCGATGGACCGATCCTGCTTACGTAATGACCGGTACGCGTTTTCCGAGGAAATTCGGGATTGCCCGAACATAGGGTGTTATACCTATTCACGGACGTTAATTATATATTAAACCCGTATCGCTCCTGTAAAATGATCAACAAAAACCTTCGACTCCTCAGCCCGCTCTTCGCCGTGGCACTCTCGACCCTGTCGGTCGGCGTCACCCGCGTGCACGCCCAGGCTCAATCGCTCCTCTCGAGCAATCAGGTCATCGTGACCCGCGTCGAGCCCATTCTTCCCGACGGCCTCCTCATCACCGGAATCAATTTCGGCAAGACGACCGGCTCGGACGACAAGAACGAAAAGAACGAAAAGAGCGAGAAGAGTTCGGTCGTTACCGCTCCCGTCGTTTCGCTTTTCCACTCGGGGTCAAAGACGATCGCGATTCTCCCGTCGAAGTATGTCGCCGGATCCTCTGAAATCATCGCCACGCTTCCGGTTGGCCTCACGGCCAAGTCTCCCGGTAGCTACCGCCTCATGGTCTCCTTCGGTCCCGGCACCGCCGCCACCGACGTGTTTGAATTCACGATTGGCGCCGTCGGCCTGAAGGGCGACAAAGGCGATACCGGAGCCCAGGGCATCCAAGGAATCCAAGGAATCCAAGGCATCCAAGGCGTAAAAGGTGACAAGGGCGACCAGGGCATTCAGGGCTTGAAGGGTGACAAGGGTGACCAAGGTATCCAAGGTCTCAAGGGAGACAAAGGAGACCAAGGCATTCAAGGCATCCAAGGCGTAAAAGGTGACAAGGGCGACCAGGGCATTCAGGGCTTGAAGGGTGACAAGGGTGACCAAGGTATCCAAGGTCTCAAGGGAGACAAAGGAGACCAAGGCATTCAAGGCATCCAAGGCCTGAAGGGCGATAAGGGCGACCAGGGCATCCAGGGTATCCAAGGCATCCAGGGCTTGAAAGGCGACACAGGGGCGCAAGGCATCCAGGGGATCCAAGGGCCCCAGGGCGCAAAGGGCGACACCGGGGCGCAGGGTCCCGTCGGTGCAACGGGTGCGCAAGGCCCGATCGGTCTGACTGGAGCGGCGGGCGCGAGCGGGAATTTCCCCCTCTACAAGAACGTCAACGATGCACGCACGGCGGGCGTGCAAATCGGCCGGGTCTGGGTGCAGGAAGACAGCGGCCAAGTGTTCCAAATGGTGAAGTAATCGGAACGAAATCAATCTCATCAACGGCGGCCTCACGGTCGCCGTTTTTTTGTGTCCGCACGACAAGCGCCGCCGGCCAACCGGTCGCCGCTCAATGCGTCATGATGTGAAAGATAATGTTGATCGCGAGCGGGTACGCGATCCGCTCCGAGTACTTTTCGAAATACTCCCGATCCTCCCCTTCCCGCTCCCAGCCGTCGCTGTCGTCCGAGTTGTGCAGCCCCATCACCATCAGCCGGCCCTTGGCGTCGAAGATCACCCGATGATGGATTTGCGTGCCGGGGATCTTCAGACCGATGCGGATGTTCGGCACCTGGGCCTTTTCGCGAATCTGAAAAACTCCCCGATAGAGCGGATGCTCGATCGGCAACTCCTCGAAATGCGACCCGGGAAGAATCTCCGCGAACAGGTGCTCGACATGCGCCATATCCGGGTCGCCCCAGAAATCCGTCATCAGCATGAACCCGCCATTCAGCAAATAATGCCGCAAGGCGACGATTTCGTCGTCCGTCAGGCCCATCGCCCCCGGCGCGGCAGCGAAGAGGAACGGATAATTCACGAGGTCGGGATCCGTCGCTCGGACCAACCGGGCATCGGGATCCACTCGGAGCGACATCATTTGTTGCAGCCGATACGAGAGGTTGAGGTCAGCATCCGGCAAATCGGTGGTCCATCCGCCGCGACGGGCTGTCGCCGGTCGCGGTGCCGCATCATACCGCAGGCGGGCAAAAGTGAAGACCTCCCCTTTGAACGCAGGCGGATTTTCCCACATCGGCGTGCCCGTGCTTCGTGTACCCAACTCCCGCGCGGTCTTTGCCCCGGGGGGCACAAAGATCTGACCACCGCCGAAAAAACGTCCCTGCGCCAGCAGCAGCGCTCCGGCCGTTAGTCCGACCAGAATCAGCGCACCCAGGAGCAACCATCGACGGGCACAATTCGGACACAGCATGCGGCGGCCAGAGTTGGACATCGGAGGGACGGATGCTGCGCGGAGTGCGCTCGACGTGGCAACGATCCGTCACCCATCACCACATTCACCCGACGACCGTCGCCGGGGCAAAAATCCGCCGACGCTTGGGACTGACCCGGACGGGTGGCGTCGGACGCGCGGTGATTGACCGCAGCGCGTGGCGGCGCCGGCCCAGACGGGCGGCCTCGGCGGCATGGTGGATTTGAAAATCTTGCATGCGCTGGAACAGCCCGAGTAATTGGTCGGGCAGCGGGTAGCGGTCGAGACCGGAGCGCTCGAGGGCGAGCAGCAATTCGTGCGTCGCCTCCAGCGTCGAGAGGCAACCCGGCTCCGGCTGTTTCTTGATCACATAGCGGCTCGGCGTGGCGTTGGAAAACATCACCCGGGGCAGCTGCTGCAGCCCCGGACTATAGCGCCACATGCGGCGGGCGAGCCGCCAGGTGGCATCCAGCAAAAACACCACCAGCCGCCGCCCCGCAAAATCGACCGCCTGCAGTTCCCCTTTTGAGAGGTCACGGGCATCGCGCGTCGGGTAGAGCAGGACGGGAAAGTTTTGCGGATCGTGAATCAGGGCCTGCACGGCCTCGTGGTCGTCAAAGCCGACGCCCATGTGAATCTCGCTCTCCGCGAGGCAGAGATGCGTGAGCCGGCCGGTCGCCGCCTTCGTGTGCTTGAATTCCTGCGGATGCATCAGGTACACGAATTTCGTCCGCGTCGGCATGGGCGTGATCGAGGCGCACCAGCACAGGGCCTGCGGCCAGAAACAGCGGTAACACATCGGACGGCTCATGGATCGCGAACGTGGGGACGAACCCAACCCGTGACCAGAGCCTAATGAATCTCCACCGGCGCGCCCACCGCAGCCTGAAACGCCTGATGAAGCTGGAAGGTCTGCCAGGCTCCGAGCTTCTGGCCAAACTGGGCGCCGAGATAAAGCAACCCGGCGATAATCGCCATCGATCCGGTCACCCAAAAACCCCACGGCGTGGAATCGACGACCCGCTGGGCAAACCCCAACGCGCCGGAAAACGTGCCGAGCAGGCCCGTGATCAGATAGCCGTAAAGGAAAATGCCCCACACCTCGATCTCCGGCCCGTACGTGCCATGGATCCGCGTCGCCCCTTCGGTCGTGGCATCGAGCGTCAAAAAGAGCCGAGGCGACCAGAAGCGCCGCTCGCCCTCGGCGATGTGCAACCCGATGAAGCCGGGAAAATCTTTCACCTCGAAGTCCGGCGCCCGCTGCGCAAGGGATTTCAGGATACGCGCCCGGGTCTCGTCCGGAGTGAGTTCCACCATCTGCTCAAACCGCGGCCGAACGCGAAAGCTGCTCATGGAAGGGGCAAGGGACATGGGAAAGCGGGGAACGCCGGGGTTGGGACTGGGATACGAGCCGAAGCGCGCGCGTCAACCGCCAAGGTGCGGCGTTGCCCTGCCCAGTAAACCGAAGCGCGACGAACCATGCCCTTTTCAGACTCGGTTCAGGAGAAGGATTCGACGCGCAACCCGATCAGGCTAAGGTAAGGTATGCCCTCCTCGATGCTGGTTCGCTTCATCCTTGGGTTCTCCCTGACCGTCGCGCTGCTGGCAGCGGAACTCCCTCCCCTGCCCAAGAACGCGCTCATCGTTTCGGTGACACCGAAGCAGATTACTTCCAACGGCAGCAATTGGCGGACGAGTTGGGGCAGCTTTAAAAAGGATTACGCGAACAAGCGGGTGTTGATCGTGAACCTCAAGCAACTCGGTCACTTTGACCCGGAGGTATCAGTGTCGCATTACTTCATCGGGCGCGACGCGGCGACGCGGAAGTTCACGGTTTACAGCAGCGGAGAAAAAAAGGCCACCGTCGGGATGAACGGAGACGAGGTAATCTTCGTTTCGAAGGATATGCCGACGACGAGCGAGCGGGAAAACCAGCCGCCGCGCAGTGGTTCCACGACTTCGGCCAATGGGCAGACCCTCGACATCGCGACCGACGGCAAGGCAATGCCGACGAAGAAGTCCGGCGTCACCCCGCACGGTTGGTGCATCATCGTGAAGCAGGGCACCAAGATTGTCGGCGAGTCCGCCAGCACGCCGGAACTGATCAAGTGGACGAAAGAGTATCTGGCCAACCAGCCGCAATGAAGGAACTCGCGGTGACGCCCACGCGTCATTGGTGAAGGACAAAGGAGCCACGCAACTCGGCCCGCGCCGCGGTTTGATTTACTCTAGAATTCCCGGTTCCCGCAAAACCGGCAGAAAGGAGACGGCAACCCCACGGCATAGACACGGCAAGGAGAAGGGAGGGGCCTGCGAACGACCGGCTGATTGCAGTTCGGGATGAGGGAATGAGGGCGTTTTCATCGCCGGCGGTGTGAGCGTTCTCGCCCTTCCGCACAACACCGCACGCAGGACGGTTCCGGAACTCTTTGAATTGATCGAAGCGTAGGGCCGAAGAATTCCGCAGGGGTCAAGCTACGTGGGAACGCTCGTTCCCCTCCTCCGCATCGGCGCAAACCGACAGCCGCGGGTGCGGAGGAATATGGGCGCGGGAGCGAACCCGCACCGGGAATGAAAACGGCACACCGCCCGCGGCGCCCTACTTCACTGGCACGCTTCGCAGGCCTCGCCGTTACGCATCGCCTCGATGCTGCAGGCGAGTTTCTGCTCGGCGGTGTAGGTCTTCTTCGCGCCCGCCTCGGTGGCGGCGTCGGCCTTGACCTGTTCAACGCTATGGCTGCCGCCGGTGTCGCCGCTGTTCTGGCCGCCGTCGGCGCCTTCCTTGATCGCGCCGCGCGTCTCCTTCTTCATCGCGACGGTCGCCTTCTCGATGTTCGAGGCACCGAGGCTGCGGAGGTAATAGGTCGTCTTGAGGCCGGCGTGCCAGGCACTGCGGTACATGTGGCTCAGCGTCTTCAGATCGGGCGTCTTGATCCACAGGTTCACGCTCTGCGCCTGGTCGATCCACTTCTGGCGGCGCGCGGCGGCGTCGATGATCCACTTGTGGTCAATGTCGAACGCGGTCAGGTACTTGGCCTTCAGGTCGGCCGGAATCCGCTCGATGTCCTTCAACTCGCCGTCGAAGTACTTCAGGTTGTCGATCATGTCCTGGTCCCACAAGCCGCGGCTCTTGAGATCCTTCACGAGGAACGGATTCAGGACGATGAACTCGCCCGAGAGGTTCGATTTCACGAACAGGTTCTTGTAGGTGGGTTCGATGCAGGGCGACGTGGCCGTGATGTTGGAGATCGTCGCGGTGGGCGCGATCGCGAGGCAATTGGAATTGCGCATGCCCTGGGCCGCGATTTTCGCGCGGAGAGGCGTCCAGTCCATCTTGCCGCCGCGCGGCACCTCGACTTCGACGCCGCGTTCCTTCTCGAGGAGGTCGAGCGTGTCCTGCGGAAGCAGACCGCGGTCCCATTTCGAACCCTTGTAGCTCGAGTACGTGCCGCGCTCGGCCGCAAGGTCGGAGCTGGCCTCGTAGGCGTAGAACGCGATCGCCTCCATCGCCTCGTCGTTGAACTCAACCGCCTCGGGCGACGCGAAGGCGTGGCCACGGAGGTAGAGCGCGTGCGCGAGGCCCATCACGCCGAGCCCGATCGGGCGGTGGCGCATGTTCGAGAGCTTCGCCGACGGGGTTGGGTAGAAGTTGATGTCGATCACGTTGTCGAGCGCGCGGACCGCCATGCGGATGGTCTCGCGAAGCTTCTTGTGATCGAGCTCGCCGTTGGACAGGAGGTGCGAGTCGAGGATGACGGAGCCGAGATTGCAGACGGCGGTCTCGTCGTTCGACGTGTTGAGGGTGATCTCCGTGCAGAGGTTCGACGAGTGAATGACACCCACGTGATCCTGCGGTGAACGGATGTTGCAGGCGTCCTTGAACGTGATCCACGGGTGGCCGGTCTCGAAGAGCATCGAGAGCATCTTCTTCCAGAGCTCAAGCGCCTCGATCTTCTGGCCGGAGATCTTGCCCTGCTCGGCGAGCTGCTCGTACTCGAGGTAGCGCTTCTCGAACGCCTGGCCGTAGAGTTCGTGGAGGTCCTTGACCTGGTTGGAACGGAAGAGGGTCCACGTCTGGCGGGCCTCCATGCGCTTCATGAACAGGTCGGGAATCCAGTTCGCCGTGTTCATGTCGTGTGTGCGGCGGCGCTCATCACCTGTGTTTTTG
>CANJIU010000094.1 GCA_947474365.1 Opitutia bacterium
CCAACGCAAATATACGACAAAAACCCGTCCCTCCCGCCGTGCTCCGCACGGCGCTCAGCAGCCCGTCAGAGTTGGGCCTCCCGTCGCCGGAAAAATTTTGGAAAATCACCCCCAAGCCTGATTTTCCAAGTCCGACGGGCTGCTAGAGCGCCGCGATCGTGGCTGCGTAGCTCGCCTGATCGGCGGCACGGAAAAACGACGTGCCGGCGACAAACGTGTCTGCTCCGGCCGCGCGGCAATCCACCGCGTTCGTCAGGTCGATACCGCCGTCCACCTCGAGGCGGAAATTCAGGTTGCGCTCCTGGCGCCAGGCGTCGATTTGCCGAAGCTTCGGAAGCATGTCGCGGCGGAACGGCTGGCCGCCAAAACCAGGCTGTACTGTCATTACCAGCACGAGGTCGACGAAGGCGAGCAGCGGTTCGATCGCGGTCGCGGGTGTACCCGGATTGAGCACGATGCCGTTTTGGCAGCCGAGGTCCCGAATGCGCGCGAGCGTCGCCACATGGTCGTAGGTGGGCTCGATATGGATGCTAATGAGATTTGCCCCGGCCTTGGCGAAGGCCTCAACGTACCGGTGCGGTTCGCTCAGCATCAGGTGGGTATCGAAGAAAAGTTTTGAGCCGGCCCGCCGCAGGGCCGCGAGCGTTTCGGGCCCGAAGGTGAGATTCGGCACGAAATGCCCGTCCATCAGATCGAGGTGAATCCACTTAACTCCGAGATCGGCGACGAGCCGGGCGCTCGCGGCGAGATTGGCGTGGTCCCCGGCGAGGATGGACGGGGTTAGTACGGAAGGATGACGGACCATGGCGGTGTCGTGCGGCCCTCACCACACGTCGAGTGCCGCGTGGGCGACCTTGGCGGAGAGCGTCTCCGCCAAAAGGGGGATGGTCTGATATTCGGACTGAAGCTGGCCGCTGTCGGTAAAAACCTCGCGCATCGCGCTGATAGGGCGGTTTTCGAAAATCACCTTTCCGTTCCGGCCTTCGCGAAGGGTACAGGTCGTGCCAAGCGTCTCGTTGAATTTTCGGGCCAGCCCGGTGTCCCCTTCGCGCACCGCCGCGATCTCGCGATGGAATTCGGTGATGACGACAGTGAGCGTTGCATCTGCGTCCGTCGCTGAATTGACGAGGGAAACCCGCCCATCCCGGGCGAACGCCTCTCGTAGCCGGGTCGAGACGATCGCCTGGGCCTGCGGGAGCAGCGTTTTGTTGGCAACCGGCTCCACATAGAGCGTGCGGTAGGACGGCTGTCCGCCAGTGCCCAGTCGGTAGTTTGCGCAGCCGGCTGCGACGAACAGGCAGGTTCCGAAAAGGAGGAGGGCGAGAACGGATGACAGCGAACGACTCACGGTGGCGGAAACTTGGTCGCGCTCTCGGGCGGAAGAAATACGGGGTAGAAACGTGCTTCCCGACGAGCGATGGCCGAATGAATCGCGCTCAGAAAAAGAAGAAACGCTTTTTCTTCTTGGGCGGCTCGGTTGCGCCGGCGACGGGCGCCGGCTGTCCGGCGGCCTTGGCTTCAACTTCGACGAGCCGGGCCTTGGCCCGCTGGGCGATGGCGGACTCGGGATAGGCTGTGATGGCTTCGTTGTAGAATACGCGGGCCGCCTTGAAATTGGATCGCTTGTAGAAGTAGAAGTCGGCCATCCGCAATTTGCTCTCGGCCAGCATCGTCTTCATCCCATCGAGGCCTTTTTCCGCATTGGCGATGTTGGAGTCGCCTGGGAACAGGAGCATGAAATCGGTGAAATACGTAATCGATTCCTTGGTGGCGCCCTGATCGTAGTACGGGCCGTCGACGAGTGAGGCGTGGGTTTGCGCAAGTTTCAGGTAAGCGTCGGGTGCGAGGAGGCTCTGCGAGTAGTTGTTGATCATGCGGTCGAGGGCATCGATCGCGTTTTCGGTGTTGCCCAGCTTCTGGTGTCCCCGCGCGATGTTCATGAGGGAAAGCGGCGCGTAGTCGCTATAGGGGGCGTTCACGAGAATGTTTTCGTAATACTCGATCGCCTTGTCGCGCTGGCGGAAACCCGGGAGCAGTCCCCACAGCATCCGACCGCGGGCGCCGTCGAGCAGGGCGCTGGCGATGCGGTATTGCTCACCGATGATTTCGTTGAAACGACGGGTGTTAGGGTAGCGGGCGATAATCTGCTGATAATCCTCAAAAGCCTTGGTGTAGTCCTTGCGGGAAAGGCGAATGCGCGCCGAGCGGTAGAGGGCCTCGGGCGCGTAAATCGAGTTGGGATATTTCTTTGCGACCGACTGATAGGTGCGGATGGCGCTCCGTCCGCTTCCCTCTTCTTCGGCCGAGCGCGCCTTGTTCATCTGGTCCAAGGCCGTTCTGCCCTCGGCCCCGGCGAGTCCGGAAAGGGCACCGCCCTCGACGCGCCACCCGGATCCCTTGGTCCAGACCAAGTCGGCACGCGCGGTCACTGTCAAAAGGCACAGGACGGAGAGGAGAAGGGAGAAGGCGGCGGGCAGGCGCGGTGGAACAGAAAGCATTCGAAAAAAGAGTTACCAGCGAATCAGCGCGCTTCCGTAGGTCAAGCCCGCCCCAAAGGCTACCATCAGGGTCAGGTCGTCCTTCTTGATCCGGCCGGTGCGCCTGGCTTCGTCGAGCGCGAGCGGAATCGAGGCGGCCGAGGTGTTGCCGTAGCGATCGACGTTCACGAAGAAACGTTCCATCGGTAGCTCGAGGTATTGGGAGATCGCGTCAATGATCCGCAAATTGGCCTGGTGGGGAATCACGAGCGAAATCTGATCCGCCCGGACATGGCATTGTTCCAAAATATCGCGGGCGGCCTCATCCATGGCGCGGACGGCCAGCTTGAAGACTTCCTTGCCTTTCATGCGGATGCAGTGGTCGCGCGCGGCAATCGATTCGGGGGTAGTGGGAGACTTGCTGCCTCCGTGGGAGATGTAGAGCAACTCGGCGCCTTCGCCAAACGCCCCGAGCCGTGTGCCGAGCAGCCCGCGGTTTGGTTCCTCGCTCGTCCCGATCACCGTGGCGCCGGCCCCGTCGCCAAACAGCACGCAGGTTGTCCGATCCTGCCAGTCGATGACGGCGGAAAGCTTTTCGACGCCAATGACGAGGGCCTTTTTGTAGCGGCCGGAACTGATCATCGCGCAGGCGGTGTCGAGTGCGTAGACAAATCCTGAGCAGGCGGCGTTGAGGTCGAAACAGGCCGCGGTGGTGGGCACGCCGAGTTTGCGCTGGATGAAGCAGGCGCACGCCGGCATCGGCATGTCGGGCGTCATCGTGGCGACGATCAGGAGATCGATGTCGGCAGGCTTCAGTCCCGCGTCTTCGAGCGCACGCTGGGCGGCGACCACCCCCATGTCGGATGAAGTCTCGCCCGGCGCGGCGATGCGGCGTTCCTTGATTCCGGTCCGGCTGAAAATCCACTCATCGGAGGTCTCCACCGTATGGGCCAGTTCATCATTGGTCACGATGCGCGCGGGGGCGTAGGAACCGGTGCCGAGTATGACGGTGGAAAGGGGGGGCATTACGGGTGGGCAGGACGATGGGGAGAGGGCGACGGAATCCGTGGAAGGACTTCGGTTGGGTCAGGAAAGGATAATCTGGCCGAGCAATTCGTTCGCGCGTGCGATGTCGGCTTCGATGCGCTGATTCATGTCGGCTTTGACCATTTCATTGGCCGCGAAAATTGCGCTCTTGATCGAGCGGCGGTTCGACGAACCGTGGGCCTTGAGGATGTTGCCGTTCAGTCCAAGGAGCGGCGCGCCGCCGTACCGTTCGGGATTGATTCGCTCCTTCAAGGCCTTGAACGCACCCTTGGAAAGCAGCGCCCCGGTCGCCCGCATCGGGTTCGCCTGCAGTTCCTGCCGGAGCAGGTTGGAAAAGAACTTCACGAGTGATTCCCAGCTCTTCAGCATGATATTTCCGACAAAACCATCGCAGACGACGACGTCGACATGTTCGGCGAAGACCTGAAATCCCTCGATCGGGCCGGCGTAGTTGATGAGATCGCCGACGCGCTTCAGTAATTCGTTTGTTTCGGTGCTCAGGGCGTTGCCCTTGCCTTCCTCGGTGCCGATGGTCATCAGGCCGACGCGAGGCGCTTTCACCCCGAGCATGACTCTGCAGTAGTGGCTGCCGAGGATCGCGTTATGCACGAGATGTTCGGGCTTCGCCTCCGGGTTGGCGCCGGCATCGATCAGGACAAAGTGGCCCCCCTCACGGGGACAGATGGCGGCGAGTGCGGGACGGGCGATGCCTTCCATCGGTCGCAGGCGCAGGGTGCCGCACGCCATCAAGGCACCGGTGTTGCCGCAGCTTACCACGACGCCGGCCTCGCGGTTCTTCACGAGTTCGATGGCACGAACCATCGAGGAATCTTTCTTCCGCTTCAGCGCGTTAAGCGGCTTGTCCTCCATCGTGATGACTTCGGACGCGTGCAGCACCGAAAGGCGGCTGCTGCAGTGCAGGCCGGCCTCCCTCATGAGTGGCAGCAACTGCTCTTCGTTGCCGACGAGCATGAGCGGATTCAGCGATCCATATTGATGGAGCGCCAGCTTGACGGCAGCGACGACTTCGGAGGGACCCAGGTCGCCTCCCATGGCGTCGATGACGATGCGCCCCGCTGCGCCGGAATTTGTGACCATCGCGGGGATGGCAGGGGTGTTAAACTGCCGCGTGACGCGTGGAGGCTCAGACCTCGACGTTCAGCACCTGGCGACCGCGATACATCCCGTTCTTCGGATTGACCCGGTGAGGGCGAAAAGCGCTTCCGTCGGTCGGATCCTTGGCGAATTCGGGCGCCTTGAAGGCGTTGGCCGCGCGGCGGTTGGCGCTGCGGCGTTTGGACTGCTTGCGTTTCGGATTGGCCATGGGAGGAGTGTTTCAGTGTGCGTGCGCTTCGGAAAAAACGCCCGTGTGCTGGGTGTGAAGGGGTCGGAGTAAAGGGCGGCACTCTGACGCGTCAAGCGCCATCATGCCGCTCATTTCTGCAGGTAAAATACCACGACCAGTGCGGTCGCGACGGCGAGACGGTACCAGGCGAAGGCCATGAGCCCGTGTTTGGTCAGCCAATGCACGAGGAACTTCACGCAAATCGCCGCGGTAATTGCGGCGATGACGGCCCCCAGTAAAATGGGTGGCAAACCGAAGACGTGGATCATGGCCCCTCCGCTCTTGAGTCCCTTGTAGAGTGATGCTGCGCTCAACGTCACGAAGCCGAGGAGAAAGCTGAATTCGGCCGAGCGGCGCGGATCCAGACCGACGAAATACCCGCCAACGATCGTCATCATGGAGCGGCTGGTGCCGGGCCACATCGCGATGCATTGAAGTCCGCCGATCGCGGCCGCTTTCATCGGGGTGAGGGCGGTAAGACCGGCTGAGACTTCGCGGTTCGTGGTGGCGTCAGCCGGAGCTGATTCCCGGTTTCGACGCCACCATTCGGCATAGATCATCAGGAAAGCTCCCGCCACCTGGGCAATGATCACCGCGCGGACGGAGAAGAGGTGTTCGTCGATCCAACTGTGGGCGAGGAATCCGATGACCGCCGCCGGAATGAAGGCGATCATGACATTGATCAAAAGGCGTCGTCCCTCAAGGTCGCGGCCTTGCACGCCGCGCAGCATTGCCATGAACTGCGACCAGTAAAGCAGGGCAACCGCTGCGATGGCGCCCGCCTGAATCACCACCGTGTAGGTGTCTGCGGCCAGCTTCATTGTGAGGGGTTCTCCGGCCGGATTTTTCGCCGACGGCTTTTTGTGCCAGAGGGGTTTTCCGTCCGAGCCGACGAGCGGTTGGTCTGAATCGAGGTGGAGCAGACGCGTCGCGATGATCAGGTGTCCGGTCGAGGAGATGGGGAGGAATTCCGTCACTCCTTCGACCACGCCGAGGATAATGGCGTCCCCGGTGCTGAGTTCCCTGGCGGCAGTCGCCGCGTTCGTCGCCGGAGCGGCTTGTTGCTTTCCGGCGCTCGCCGCAGACTGGGCCGAGACGAATGGCACGCTGAACATGAACGCACAGGTGAGGAGGATGATTCGCACGAGGGTTTGGTTTCAGCTTTGGCATACTGGGGCAATTTTATTTGCCGGAGTCGCTTTGTCGTTGCGAGGGGCGGAATCGCGCCGCAATCAGTCTCGGATTTTCACTGGCGTGTGCCCGCTCCGGGCGCAGTCTGTATTGTCCAAACCAACGATTTCATCATGCCCACACTTGCCACTCTGACGGAGCAGATTGCCGCGGGACGGAACCTGACGTCTCCCGACGTGGAGATTGCGGCCGCGGCGCTGGCGGCCACCGCGGATTCAGACGAGGTCAAGGGTGGGTTTCTCCTCGCGCTCGCGCAGAAGGGTGAAACGGCGGAGGAAGTGGCGGCGTTTGCCACCGCGTTTCGATCCCGGGCGATCAATCCCGGCGTTGAAGCATGGGCGTCGCACGCCATCGACATCGTCGGCACGGGCGGCGACCATGCGGGCGGCTTCAATATCTCCAGTGTCGTGGTGCTGGTGCTGGCGAGTTTGGGTGTGACCGTGATGAAACACGGCAACCGGGGGATCACCTCGAAATGCGGCAGTGCGGACCTGCTCGGGGGCCTCGGTGTCAAACTCGAGGCGCCGGCGGAACAGGTGCGGCGCGCGCTGGCCGAACTCGGCTTCGTTTTTTTCTTTGCCCCGGCGTATCATCCGACCTTCCGGCACATCGTTCCGGTGCGGAAGGCGCTCGCCGCCCGCGGGCAGCGCACCGTATTCAATATCCTTGGACCATTGATTAATCCGGGACGGCCGGCCCACGTCTTGCTTGGCACGTATTCGGCGGCGTCGGTGCCGAAGCTGGCGGGTGCCCTTGAGGCCCTCGGGGCCAGGTCGGGGCTCGCGGCGCACGGTGTCATCGACGGCGAGCGCGGAATCGACGAGCTTACCACCGCGACCACCAACCGGGTGCGCGGCTTCGGGGACCGGCGGGACATTGACGGTGAATGGCAGGCGGCGGACTTTGGCTTGTCCCGCGCCCCGTTTTCCCATTTGGCCGGCGGAGATCTCGCGTCGAATCTCGCGATCGTGGACGCCCTGCTTGTGGGGCGGGCGCCGACGGGACTTGCCGATACCGTGGTGCTCAATGCCGCCGTTGGTCTGTGGCTGGTCGGTCGGGTGGCTTCGGTGGGAGAGGGCCTCGCTCCGGCGCGAGAAGCCCTTCTGGGTGGCGCGGTGCGCCAGAAGATTGCGGCCACGAGGGAATTTTACCGTTCATGAGCAGAAAATATTTTGGTACCGACGGCGTGCGGGGAGCCTACGGCGGCCCGTTGATCAATGAGGCGTTTGCCGCCCGCCTGGCGTTCGCCGCTGCGTCATGGCTGAAGGAGGCCGGGAAGCTTTGCGTTTCAGCGGGCGGTGACCCTGGAGTAGGACGGATCCTGATCGGCCGTGATACCCGCGGGTCGGGAACTCTGCTGGAGGCGGCGGTTGCCCGTGGACTCCATGCGGCCGGAGCCGAAGCGGTTTCGCTCGGGGTGGTGCCGACTCCGGCGGTGGCGCGCGCGGTGCGGACGTCCGGGGCGCGCCTCGGAGTGGTGGTCACGGCATCGCACAATCCGGCGGGCGACAACGGTATCAAGTTTTTCGGGCCCGACGGGATGAAACTCACCGATGAGGACGAGGCGAAGATTGAATCCCATTTGCCGGAAGACGTGGCCCTCACGATGGGGCCGATGGGTAAATTGCCCCTGGCGGCAGAAGAATACATTTCAGTGGCGTTGGCGCTGCTGCCTCATAACGCGCTGGCGGAATGGCGTCTGGTTCTGGACACAGCGAACGGCGCAACCTGCGCCACCAGTCCCGCGGTGCTGCGCCGGCTCGGCGCCCGGGTCGTCGGGATCGGTGATTCACCCGACGGTGCGAACATCAATGCCAATGTTGGCAGTGAGCATCCCGAATTGCTGGCGACCCGTGTCCGCGCAGAGGGCGCGCGTCTCGGAATCGCCCACGATGGCGACGGCGATCGGTGTGTCCTGTGTGATGAGTTGGGCGGGGTACTTGACGGAGACGAGATCCTCACCGTGCTGGCGGCGCACGCGCTGACGCAGCGACGGCTCACGAAAAACCTGCTGGTCATCACCCAGCAGAGTAATCTGGGAGTTGACGCCGCCATCCGCGCCGCCGGCGGTCAGGTGGTGCGGACCAAGGTGGGCGACCGCTATGTCATCGAGCGGATGCGCGCGGACGGTGCCACGCTGGGCGGGGAATCGTCAGGGCACATCATCTGCTCGGAAATCTCGCCGACGGGGGACGGCCTGGTGGCGGCGCTGAAGGTCATTGAGGTGATGTTGGCGACCGGGAAACCGCTTTCCGAACTGCGGCGGGTGCTGGTCAAATTTCCACAACTGACCGCGGCAGTCGGGGTGCGCGAGAAAACGCCGATCGAATCCTTGCCACGGCTCTCGGGTGAGATTCGAGCGATCGAGCGGGAACTGGGCGTGACGGGGCGCGTGCTGGTGCGTTACTCGGGAACGGAGTCGAAGCTTCGTCTGCTGGTCGAGGGTCCGGCGATGCCGGTCGTCGAAGGCGCGATGGCGCGGCTCAAGGCGGCGGTGGCAGGCGACGGATTGTTGGTGGCACACGGCTGAACGCTGCACCGCGAGTGCGGCGTTTGGGAAAAGCGATCGTTCGAGGGCCTCGGAGTGTTTTTTCGTAACTTTTTTCGAAGCATCGAACTCAGCTACAGAGTTGACCGATGAGGACTCGATGATTTCGCTCCCGCTTCGTATGCCCGAAATTCCTGTCGCCTCGCTGGACCCCCGTCATCAGAAATTGGTGGAAAACGCGCGTGTCGCGCTTGACCGCGGCACACTTGATTACGTGCTCGAGGTCACCGCGCAGGTTTTGAAGATGCAGCCGGGCTGTCTGCCGGTGCGGCGCCTCCAGCGTGTCGCGCAATTGCGACAGCACCGGGGCAGCCGGAGTTCCGGGTTCATGGGTCGGGCGCTGAGCGGATTGTCCACGGCGCCATTCATGTTTGGCGGCGGCAAAAAAGATCCCGCGAAACTGCTTGAGACGGCCGAGGGCTTCCTCGCCAAAGATCCGGTGAGCGTCCCGGCGCTCAAGATGCTCGCCGAGGCGGCGGGTGGACTCGGGTTTCCTGAAACGGTGGCGTTTGCACTCGACGCGATCCGCGAAATCGAGCCGGAGAACAAGCAGAACCTGCTCGCGCTCGGTGAAGCGTGGCTGGCTGCCGGCAAGTCGACGGACGCGCTGAAGATTGCGGATGACATTTTGAAGGATCGGCCGACCGATGCCGACGCGCAAAACCTGATGCGCAAGGCTTCGGTCGCGCAGACCGTCACGAAGCACAATTGGGAAACCAAGCAGTCGTTTCGCGACAAGCTGCGCGACGAAGCGCAGGCTGTTTCGCTTGAGCAGTCTGCGAAGGTGGTCACAGGCGACGCGATGACGCAGCGTCTCCTGGACGAGGCACTCGCGCGGGTCGCGAAGGAGCCGAACAACCTGAATCACTATCGCAGTGTTTCCCAGGCCTACAAACAGATGGGCAACCTCGAAGAAGCCCTCTCTTGGGTGCGCAAGGCGCGCGAACAACCGGTCGGGAAGTCCGACGCCGCACTGGAGAAAACCGAGTCCGAACTCGCGACGGCAGTGATCGAAAAGCACTCGAAGGAGGCCGAGGCGGCCGTTGCGGCGGCCCCGGGTGATGCGACCGCGCTGGCCAAGATGGCCGCGGCGCAGAAGGAACTCGCCGACTTCAAGCTCGCCGAATCGAAACGCTACGTGGAACGTTATCCCAATGATTATCCGGCGCGGTTCGCGCTCGGGTCGCTCCTCCTCGAAAGCGGACAGACCGACGCCGCCATCGGACAATTCCAGCAGGCACAGAAGGGCCCGCAGGTGCGGGTCCAATCGCTCGTCGGGCTTGGCCGGTGTTTCAAGGCGAAGCGTCTTTTCGATCTGGCCGTCGCCCAGCTCACCAGCGCGAAGAACGAACTCAGCACGATGGATGATGCCAAGAAGGATGTGATTTACGAACTTGGCGCTTGTTACGAGCTGATGGGCAAACCGGAGCTCGCGATCGAGGAATTCAAGGTGATCTACAGCGAAGACATCGGCTTCCGCGACGTGGCGGACAAGATCAACGCCTTTTACTCCAAGAGCTGAGGGCGCGTCACGCCCTTTGCCTCTCACCGCCCGGATTACGGGCCTGCCGGAGCGACGGACCGTTGACGATGGTCTCCCGAGTTACCCTTTTTACCCATGAAAACGAGACTCACCTGTTTGCTTTGCTCGCTGCTCGTCTCCTCGGCGTCGGGCGATCAGAAAACGAAGACGCTCGATTTCTATTGGGTGGACTCAGAAGGGGGCGGATCGACCCTCATTGTCACGCCGGCGAACGAGTCCGTGCTGATCGACACTGGCAACCCGGGCGGCCGCGATCCGGGGCGGATTGTGGCGGCGGCAAAAGCAGCGGGACTGTCGAAGATCGATCATGTCATGATTACGCACTGGCATACGGATCATTTTGGCGGTGCGGCCGAGGTGGCGCAGCAGATTCCGTTCGGCACCCTTTATCAGCGGGCGATTCCCGACCACGATCCAGACGGCCGGGCGCAGTCGACCTTTCCGGTGCAAATCAAACCCTTTCGGGAAATCGCGGCGCGGCGCGAGCCGCTTGCCGCCGGCACGACCATCCCGCTCAAGTCAGTCGGGGCGGCCCGGTTGACGCTGCAGTGCGTGGGTGCCGATCGGAAATTTGTCCCCCCGACCGCGGCGCAGCGGGAGACGAGAAATCCGTTGACGGGCACGGTTCCGCCGAAAGCGGATGACCCAAGCGACAACGCCAACAGCGCGGTTTTCGTGCTCGAGTTTGGTCGCTTCCGGTTCTTCGACGGCGGCGACCTGACCTGGAACGTCGAGGAGAAGCTGGTCACCCCTCATAACCTGCCGGGGACGGTCGATGTGTATCAGACGAACCACCACGGACTGGAGGTGAGCAACCACCCGGTCCTGCTGCAGAGCCTCCAGCCGACCGTCGTGGTGATGAACAATGGCCCGAAGAAGGGCGGCCAGCCGGGATCGTTTGCCGCCATCAAGGGAACGAAGTCGGTGCAGGCGCTGTTTCAGCTCCACCGGAGCTACAACGTCAGCGGGGAGGAAAATGCCCCCGAGGCGCTGGTGGCGAATCACGGCAATCTCACGGGCGCCGAAGCGGCGAAGTGTGCGGCGAACGTGATCAAGTTGTCGGTGGCTCCGGACGGCCTGAGCTACACCGTGAGCATTCCGGCCAACGGGACTTCGCGCACCTTCAAGACGAAGGGGTCGTGAGAAGGGATGGGACCGGGGCCGCCGGCTTCAGGCCCGGAAGATCGCCCCGAGTTTTTTGCCGAGGATGATGCTCAGTCCGGCGATGGTCACCCCGAGGAAGGCCATCGCCCAGACCCCGAGTGCGCTGGCGATGAACTTGCCGTCGCCGAGCAGTTGGAAGAGTTCCAGGATCGCCTTGGTGATGGGATAATACGCCTGTTTCTGGGCAAGAATCAGCGAGTCGCTCACCTCCAGCATCGCAAAGGAAAACGCGAGCAGGCCGCCGGCGATCACATTTGCCATGATGAGCGGCAGCGTAATCCGGAGGAGCGCCCGAAACGGAGTGGCGCCGAGGTTTTGGGCCGCCTCCTCAAGCGTTTCACTGGTCTGCTGAAATCCGGCCGCAGCCGAACGGACCACGTAGGGTAGTCGTCGGACGGAGTAGGCGATGATGAGCAAGAGGGTGGGGTCTCGCGTCGGATTGAGAAACGAGAAGATCTTTCCGTCCTGCGCCATGGCCAGATATCCGAATGCGAGCACGAGTCCCGGCACGGCCAGCGGGAGCATCGCGAGAAAATCGAGGAACTGGCGTCCAGCGATCTTGCTCCGCACCACGACGTAGGCGATGGCGATGCCAAGAATGAGATCAATGATCGTGGCGATGCTGGCGAACCGGAGGCTGTTGGCGATCGCGGGAACGGTCAGATCGTGGCCGAGGGCGAGTTCGAAATTTTCCAGGGTGAAGTCGTGCGGGATGACGGTGCCGTACCAGTCGCGGGAAAACGCCACGAGGACGACACCCAGGTGCGGCAGGATGGCGAGGGAGGTGATTCCACCGAAGAGCAACGTGCAGAGAACGGCGTAGTTTCGCGGTAGCGCGCGTGGCCCGCCGGAGGGGGAGGCCTTGGACATCATCGCGTGGTGGGAGCGCCCAAACAGCGTCCTGCTCAGCGCGTAGAGCGCGACCGAGCAGGCGAGCAAGACGGCGACGAGGGCGAAGGGAAACGGGTTGGCGCCGATATCCTTCAAACCGTAATAGATCTGGACGCTGGTCACCCGGTCATAATCGAAGATGAGCGGCGTGCCGAGTTCGGTGAATGCCCAGATGAAAACGATCGTGCCGCCCGCGAAGAGCCCGGGCCGGATCAAGGGCAGGGTGATTTTCCAGAACCGGCGCAAGCCGGTGCAGCCGAGGTTTTGCGCGGCTTCTTCCATCGCGGGGTCGATGTTGGCGAGCGCGGCCACGGCGTTTAGGTAGATGATGGGGTAGAGCGAAAACGCCTCGACGATCGCGATGCCCCAGAACTGGTTTTGCGCCAGCCAGTCCACCGTCGCTCCGGGAGCCAGCAGACCGAGGTGATGCAGGACAGCGTTGAGCGCGCCAGATTGACCGAAAATTTGTTTGATCCCGATGGCGCCGACAAACGGCGGCAGAATCATCGGGACAAGGACGAGGGCTCCAAGGAAATTTTTTCCCGGAAAAATAAAACGGTCGCTGACGACGGCCAGCGGCACGGCGAGGAAAAGGGCGAGGGCGGTGGCCGCGCCCGCCAGAAGCAGAGAGTTGCGCAGGCCGACGAGGTAGGTCGGGTCGCTGAGCAGCGCGGTGAGATAGGCCAGCGTTGGCCGGCCGTCGGCGTCGATGAATCCTCCCTGGATGATTTGGAGGACAGGCCAGAGGAAAAACGCGGCGAAGAACAGCGCCGTGAGCACGAAGATGAGACGCGCGAACGATTGCGACATCGCGGCCGAGTGTGCGAAGCGCGGTCGAAGCTGCGCAAGCGGGAATTCCACGGAACGTCCGCCGCCTTTTTTCTGGCGGTACCGCGGGGACTCCCCAAAAATTCCGGGTGATGACAACCCTGCCGACGCGTTTCCGGCGAGCCCTGTTCTGGTCTGCTCTCATGCTGCCCCTGTGGACTCATGCCCAGGTGACCGAGTCGCCGAACACCGAGCCGCCGGGCCGGCTGCTGGTGCGGATGGACGGTCTTCGTCTCTCGTTCGGCCGGGAGGACGCCGCCGGGAATTCCTACAATGCGGTGGGCGTGGCCTCCACGACGTTGCGGGCCGGGCTCACGCAGTCAGTGGACCTGCAGGTCGGCATCGATCTTTTCCTGAAGGAGACGATCAAAACGACGGGGGCGCGGAATTCACGCTCCGGGTTGGGAGACGTGTCGTTCCGGACCAAGTGGACGTTTTGGCGGGACGAAAAAAGCGGTGCCGCTGCGGCGGTGATGCCGTATGTGAAATTGCCGAGCAGTACGGCCGGAGTGGGCACGGATGCGATCGAGGGTGGAATCATCTTCCCGTGGGCGATCAAGAACGGTGCGGGGCTGACGGCGGGTGCGATGTTTCAGTGGGATGTCGTGCGCAACGATGCCCGCAACGGTTATGATGCCCGGTGGTATGCGAGCGGATTTGCGCAGCGCGACCTAACCAAGGCGTTTGCCGTTTACGGGGAGACGACGCTTGAGGCGTTCTCCACCGGACTGTCCAATTGGGCGGGCACGGTCGGCGTCGGGGTGTTGTGGCGCCTCTCCAAGAGCCTGCAATTCGACTATGAACTGCAGCGCGGACTGAACGATCGGGCGGCGGCGTGGGCGCACATCCTGCGGCTGAACTGGGAATGGTGAGGATTTCCCCTCGGCAGAATTCTATTTTTCCGGCTCGACGAGAATTTTTCCGGCGGCGGCGACACTTAGAGCGATGGGCCGGCCGGCGGATTTCCGGAGCGTGACAAGGCCGGCGGCCAGGTTGCGTTCGGTCACCCGCACGATGGTGCCCGGTTGGAGCCCGTCCTGTTCGGCAAAGCGCAGAAACTCCTCCGACTGCTCGGTGATGCGAACGATCCGTTGGGTTCGTTCCAGCAGGCAGGTGGCAAGCGTCGCGTAGGCCTGGGAATTTAGTTTTCCCTGCCGGCTTGGGATGGGGTCGCCATGCGGATCGTTTTGCGGATGTCCGAGCAGATCGTCGAGCCGGTCGAGGACCTCGTCCGAAATGGCGTGCTCGAGCCGTTCCGCCTCGTGGTGAACCTTGGACCAGTCCATTTTCAGGACGTTGACGAGAAAGGTCTCCACCAGGCGATGTTTTCGCAGGACGTTGAGCGCGACGCGCCGACCCGCGGGGGTGAGGCGCACACCGTGGCGCGGCAGGTGCTCGACCAGGCCATCGTCGTCGAGGGCTTTCACCATCGTGGTGACGGTGCCGGGCACGACGGCGAGCGCGGCGGCGAGGGCGCCCATCGGGACGAGATCTTCGCCCCCGTCGGATAGCAGGAGCACGTGCTTGAGGTAATTTTCGACAGCGATGGTCGCCACATCGGCTGACATACAAAATTACTTATTCGAGGCAACCAAAGATTTATTTTGACTCATCAAAGTGAGATCGCTCTACCTGTGCCATGAACCTGTCGCAGCTGCCGGCCTGTGCCCGGCTTTCGCTTGTGCTGGTGCTCACGCTGGCTGTGGGCACGGGGGCGGAGCCGGCAAAGAACGGGGGGCTGCGCGAACTCCACACTGACCGGCCGGATGTCACTGAAAGCCCGTTCACCGTCGACGTCGGGCACCTGCAGCTGGAGACCGACGCGGCAAGCTACACCCGCAACCGCCGGGACGACTTGCGGACGACGGAGTGGGTGGTGGCGCCGTTCAACCTTCGGTTCGGACTCACCCCCGACGTCGAGGTCGGAATTTTCGTCACGCCGTTTGTGAGCAGCAGCGGGCAGATGCGTTCCGGACCCACGGTGACCACGCGAGGCGTGGGCGACTCGACACTGCGCGCCAAGTTCAATTTTTGGGGCAACAACGGCGCCCTCAGCGCCCTTGGCCTGATCGCCGACGGGAAATTGCCGACGGCTGCAGCGGGGTTGGGCAACGGCAAGGTGGAGACCGCGGTGGCGTTGCCTGTCGGATACGAAATCGGCGCGGGCTGGGAAAGTGGGGCGATGACAGTGCTCGAATTTGCCCACACCAATTCGGGGCGCCGGGCGGTCTGGCGGAACACGGTGACATTTGCGAAGGACCTGACGCCGGACCTCGGCGGGTATTTGGAACTCACCTCGGCGGCGGGTGGCGGAGCGCATGCAGCGACCTTTGACTGCGGAATCACCCGGAAGATTGGGCGTGAGCTGCAGCTGGACTGCGGCGTGAACGTCGGAATTTCCGGGGCTGCGCCTGATCTCGTGGTTTTTGGCGGTCTGAGCCGGTGGTTCTGAACGGTATCACATGATTCAATTGCCACAGACCACAGGAGGGGCGGGGGATCCCGGCTGGCGCCGCAAAGGGACGTCGCCGAGTTTGCCGGAGGTGCATGGCACGATCGTGGTGCCGGCGAACGCGACGTTTTGGAGAAAGTGCGTCGCCTTTGCCGGTCCGGGGTTCCTGGTGGCGGTAGGCTACATGGACCCGGGCAACTGGGCCACCGATCTCGCCGGCGGCGCCAAATTCGGCTATTCGCTGCTGGCCGTCATCATGATTTCCAACCTGATGGCGATATTGCTGCAGCATCTCTGCATCAAACTTGGCATCGCGACGGGCCGGGATTTGGCACAGGCGTGCCGGGATCACTATCCGACGCCGATCGTTTGGTTTCTCTGGATCTTGTGCGAGCTCGCGATCGCGGCGTGTGATCTTGCCGAGGTGGTGGGTTCGGCGATTGCCTTGCAACTTCTCTTCGGAATTCCGCTGGTCTGGGGATGCGTCATCACTGCGGTGGACGTAATGATCGTACTGCTGCTCCAGAACAAGGGATTCCGCTACCTTGAAATTGTCGTCATTACCCTGATTGCGACGATCGGTTCGTGCTTTGCGGTCGAATTGCTGCTGGCCAAGCCGGCGCTGGGGGACGTCCTGACGGGCTTCGTGCCCCGGACGGAGATTGTGACGAATCCGGCCATGCTCTATCTCGCCATCGGCATACTTGGCGCGACGGTCATGCCGCACAATCTGTATCTGCATTCGTCCATCGTGCAGACCCGCAAGTACGCTCAGACGGCCAGCGGTAAACGCGAGGCGATCCGGTTCGGCACGATCGACTCGACGTTTGCGTTGATGTTCGCCCTTTTTATCAACGCCGCGATTCTCATCCTGGCGGCGGCGACTTTTCATCGGAGCGGACATCATGATGTAGGCGAGATTCAGGTGGCGTTTCATCTGCTCGACGGACTGCTCGGGGTGAAATTCGCGGCGGTGCTGTTCGCGGTGGCGCTGCTTGCGTCGGGTCAGAACTCGACGCTGACCGGCACGCTGGCGGGGCAGATCGTGATGGAGGGGTTCATCAACATCCGCCTGCGGCCGTGGCTGCGCCGGCTGATCACAAGGGCGATTGCGATTGTGCCGGCGGTCGTCGTCATTGGGATGTTTGGCGAGAGCCGAAGTACGGACCTGCTGGTGGCAAGCCAGGTTTGCCTGAGCATGCAATTGGGATTCGCGTGCTGGCCGCTGATGCGGTTCACGAGTGATCGGGCCAAGATGGGTGAATTTGTGAATTCGCTCTGGATTCGGTTGCTCGGGTGGGGCATCACCCTGTTAATCATCGGACTGAACGCGAAGCTGCTGTGGGACATGGTGGAAGACGTGTGGCACGGCAAGTGATGCGCGAGGCGTGACCGAAGATTCCGCTCCGCCCCAGATTTTCGCCCCACCCATGTATAAAAAAATCCTCGTCGCGCTCGAAAACGGCCGGGCCGATGACACGCTCCTGCCGCACATCGCTGAACTCGCGCGGCGCTTGGGTTCGGAGCTGCTTTTGGTCCACGTGGCAGATGGCTTCGCCGCCAGGAATTTCACTCAGCTGAAGCTGGCCGAGTCCGACGAAATGAAGTCCGATCGCGCCTACCTTGCTGGCGTGGCGGAGCGGCTGAAGGCCACTGGATTGGCCGTCTCTACTGAGCTGGCCTTGGGCAATCCCCCGACCGAGATCCTTCGGTCCGCCCAAGCCCAGGCATGCGATTTGATCGCCATGACATCACACGGCCACAAATTGGTCGGGGATTTCTTTCTCGGCAGCACCATTGACAAGGTCCGGCACAACACCGCGATTCCGATTCTGGTCGTACGTTCAGGAGGCGCGACCTCAGCACCGTTTTCCGTTGAATGAGACGGTCCTTGCGAGCCGCGCCTGCGGTCCCCGCGGGCCCGGCCGTGTCGACGGCAGGCCTTTCCTGGATAATTTCAAATCATTCACGGTCGGGCTTGAGAAATGCCGGAGACCACGCATCACTCTTTCCCGTGGCGTGCGTCTGCACTTATCGCCACGGCAAAGCTCGCATGTATTTCCCCACTCGGCCCCCATCGCACGCATGACAGGACCCCGGATCGCCCACCCTTTTTCCGGGGGACCGGATTGTCGGCTGACGTCGCATCGAAATCTGCCGGGTTTCGTCGTAGGTGTGGTGATGGCCATTGCCAGCCTGACCTGGGCCGCGGAACCGGCGGAAGTGCAGAAGGGATTGCTGGCGGGCAACTATGCGGCGGTGATCAAGCAGGCGACCGGGGAGTTACGCGACTCGCCCGGTAACACCGAGTGGTCGTTATTGCTGGTCCGGGCGCTGCTCGCCGTCGGCCGCAATGCGGATGCCGACAAGGCGATGAAGGAAGCTCTGGCTCAGGATGTCCGCAGCATCCGGTTGCGTTGGTTGGCGCGGGAGGTGGCGTATGCCAACGGCCGGCCCGAAGAGGCCGCCGAGCGCGTGGACGAAGTGCGCCGGGCGGTTCGCGACAGTCCTTGGATGTATCGGGCGCCGGCGGATCTCGTGGTTTTTGGCCGTGCGGCACTCCTGCTCAACCTCGATCCGAAGGATGTCCTCGAGAAGGTTTTTGGAGCGGCGCAAAAGGCTGATCCGAAATTGCGCGATGTCTATCTCGCGCGGGGTGAGCTGGCGCTGGAAAAACACGATTTCCCGCTTGCGGCCAGGGCGTTTGATGAAGGCCTGAAACAATTGCCGGAGGACCCTGATCTGTTGTGTGGCCGCGGCCGGGCCTATGCCGGGGGCGATCGTGACGTATCGATCGCGGCCTATAATGCGGCCTTGAAGCAAAATCCGCGGCACGTGCCCACGCTGCTCCAGTTTGCGGCCCGCCATATCGATGCTGAGGCCTATGACGAAGCGGCGAAGGTCCTCGATATTATCGTCGACGTGAATCCTGTCCAACCGGACGCGTGGGCCTATCGGGCGGTCATCGCGCATTTGAAAAACGATCCGGCGGGCGAACGTTTTGCCCGGGAGAAAGCGCTCTCGTCGTGGCGCAAGAATCCGCGGGTGGACCATTTGATTGGGGAAAAGCTGTCTGCAAAATACCGGTTTGCCGAAGGCGCGGCGTATCAGCGGCAGGCGCGTGAAGTGGACGCGGAGTACCTCCCGGCAAAGGCGCAACTGGCGAATGATCTGCTGCGTTTGGGAGAGGAGGCGGAGGGGTGGGCGCTGGCGCAGGCCGTCCACGAAAAAAATGAGTACGATGTCGAGGCCTACAATCTGGTGACGTTGCGCGATTCGATGAGCAAGTATGCGGCGCTGACCAACGACGACTTCGTCATTCGGATGGCGGGACCGGAGGTTGCCATCTACGGTCCGCGGGTCCTCGCTTTGTTGCGCCGCGCGAAGCAGACGCTCACGACGAAGTACGGGGTGGAACTGGCGAAGCCGACTTACGTCGAAATTTTCGCCGAGCAGCGTGATTTTGCCGTGCGCACGTTTGGCCTTCCCGACGTCGCGGGTTTTCTCGGCGTCTGTTTCGGCCGCGTGGTGACCGCCAACAGCCCGGCGTCGAGTTCTTCGGCGACGAATTGGGAATCGGTGCTGTGGCACGAGTTCTGCCATGTGGTGACCCTGCAGATGACCAAGAACAAGATGCCGCGTTGGTTGAGTGAAGGCATCTCGGTTTACGAGGAGCGTCAGGTGCAACCGTCTTCGGGGATGCGCATAGATTCGCGTTATCGCGAAATGATCCTTGGCGATGATTTGGTCCCGGTCGGCAAGCTGAGTGCGGCGTTTCTCTCACCAAAGACGTCCCGACACCTCCAGTTTGCCTATCTCGAATCTTCGCTCGTGGTCGAATTCATCATCGGTCGTTTTGGGATCGAAAAGCTGCGGAACATTCTGGCCGACCTGAAGGGCGGCACGGAAATCAATGTCGCGCTGGCGAAGCACACGGTCGAACTGGAAACGCTCGAAAAGGATTTTGCCGAATATGCGAAGGAGCAGGCCAAGCAGCTGGCGCCCAAATTGGATTGGACGCGGCCCGAGCCGGAGTTGCTCATGCCCGATGGTGCCGCCGAACTGGCGATCTGGGAGTTGAAGCATCCGGATAATTTCCATACCTTGCGGCTGAAGGCGCAGCAATTGGTCGAGCGACAAAAATGGGAGGCGGCCAAGGTCCCGCTGCGGAAACTCGTCGAACTTTACCCGGCGCAAAAAGGCAGCGATTCGGTCTATCGCACCCTGGTGGCCGCACTGAAGGCGCTCAATGACACGGCGAGTGAGCGCGAGGTCTTGAAAAAATGGGCTGAGGTGGATGACGAGGCGACCGATGCCTACCTGCGTCTGATGGAGCTTGGGACCGCGGATCGGGACTGGCCGGTTGTGATGCGCAATGCGGAGCGATACCTTGCGGTCAACCCCTTGGTTGCGCCGCCCTATCGGTACCTGGCTCAGGCGGCGACCGCCACCGGAGACGAGTCGGCCGCGGTGGTGGCCTGGCGGACCCTTATCCAACTGGATGTGCCGGAGCGGGCGGATGCTCACTTTCAGCTGGCGCGCTTGCTCCACCGGCGGGGTGAGACCGCTGAGGCACGTCGGCACCTGTTGCTCGCTTTGGAGGAGACCCCTCGGTACCGGGAGGCGTTGACCCTTCTTTTGGAAATCAACCGGCCGGGCGCCGGACAACCAAAGCAAACGGGAGCCGCTGAAAACGCTCAGCCCGCCAAAAAGGCCGAATGAAACGCGTTCTTTCCGGGCTGGCGATTTTCCTCGTGGTTGGCGGGGCCTCCTGGGCGCAACGCGGCTACGGTTTTAGCGGCGAAGGCGGGTTCGTCTCCGAGTCGACGCGCACCCCTCGCGAAATTCCGACGCACAGCACCGGGACTCCGGTATGGACCAATCCCAACGCGTTTGAAAAGGATGTCTTCACGTTCGCGCGAATTCGCTACTCAAGCGGACGGAGCTATGGGTATGGCCGCGGAAATTGGCTCACCGACGCGCCGGACAGCGATCTCAATTTTTCCTACCGTCTCCAACAGATGACTTCCGTCCGGGCGAATCCAGATGGACGATTTCTCAGCATCAGCGATCCTGAACTGGCGGATTATCCTTGGATTTATATCGTCGAGCCCGGCCGGCTTTTGTTCAGCGACGAAGAGGTGACGGCGTTGCGAAAATATCTCCTGAACGGTGGTTTTCTGATGTTCGATGATTTCTGGGGCGACTCTGCGTGGCGGAACGTCGAAAGTCAGATGAAGCGCGTATTTCCCGACCGGTCGTTTGGCGAGTTGTCGCTGGACCATCCACTCTACCACTGCGTTTTCGAGATCAAGGAGAAGGGGCAGTGTCCCAACGTGCGCACGGGTGAGGAAAGCCAGTTTACCGGTGTGACATGGGAACGTCACGATGGCGACACTCGGACCGTCCATCACCGGGCGATTCACGACGAACGCGGCCGGATGATGGTGTTTGCCGCTCACAATACCGACAACGGGGACGGTTGGGAGCGGGAGGGAGAGTATGCGTATTACTTCAAAAATTTTTCCGAAAAGATCGCCTATCCCCTCGGGATCAATGTCGTCTTTTACGCGATGACGCACTGACCATGCGTTCCCCGCCCATGTCGATTACCTCCTCCCCTTTGGGTGCGCCCAATAGCTCCGATTGCACGATGTTCGGATGCCTTGGGCTGGGCGTTCGGCGGGTGCTCGGGGCGGCGCTGCTCTTTTGGGGAATCGGGTTTGCACACGCGCAGCCGCGCCCGCCGCGCTGGTCCGGATTTGGGAACGAGAACGATGCCGGGGGTTCGCTTGTGCGAACTGAAGGCAGCGGGATTATCGACGAGGACTTGGTCAAGACCGCCCGCGAGGTGGTTTCCCACAGCACGGGGACACCTGATTGGAGCAATCCCGCGGGATTCGAGAAGGACGTTTTCACGTTTGCGCGGGCGATTTTCAAAGTCGGTCCCAATACCGACCCGGGTTATGGCTTCGGTAAGAGGCTGGGGTGGTGGGTGGATTTTCCAGATGCCGACCTGAATCTCTCGTATCGGCTGCAGCAGATGACCTCGATCCGGACCGATCCCAACGGTCGGACGATGAAGCTTACGGATCCGGATCTCCGCAATTACCCGTTCCTGATTATGGAGCATCCGGGGTATATCATCCTGAAGGAAGCAGAGGTGGCAGGGCTCCGAGGCTACCTGCTCGCCGGCGGGACGCTGGTGATCATCGATTTTTGGAACAACACGGAGTGGAATGGCTTCGCAGGGGCCATGAAGAAGGTCCTTCCGGAACGGGATTGGACGGAGCTGACGATGGAGCACCCGATTTTCAACTGTGTGTTTCAATTGCCCGGGCCGATGCAGCGGCTGCAGGTTCCCACGATGCAGTTTTGGAATCGGCAGCACGACTTCGACAATCCGAACTCCCCGCCCCTCCAGATCGACCGCGGCAAGGGCTGGGAAAAGATGTCTGTTCGGGCGATTCTCGACGAAAAAGGCCACATGATGGTCGTCGCATTTCACAACAGCGACATCACCGACGGCTGGGAGCGCGAGGGTGAAAACGCCGACTACTTCAAGGTTTTTTCCGAGCGCATCTGCTATCCGCTCGGGGTAAATTTGATTTTCTACCTGATGACCCATTGATCGCAGCCCCCGAACGAAAAATTCCTTCATGAGCATCCCTGCCGAATCCAACCAACCGCCCGCCCTCCTTCCCACCGTTCCCCCTGTCACCGGCTTTGCCGCCGAGCGTGAAACGGCGGAGCGCTTGATCGAAGGCCGCGTGAAAATCGAGGCCGAGCTCTCCAAGGTCATCATCGGTCAGCGGGACGTCATCGAGCAGATCATGATCGCCCTCATGGCCGGTGGTCACTGTCTCATCACCGGCGCGCCCGGTCTCGCCAAGACCCTGCTCGTGAAATCCATCGCGCAGATTTTCCACCTGAAGTTTCAACGCATCCAGTTTACTCCCGATCTGATGCCGGCAGATATCACCGGGACGGAAATTCTGCAGGACGATGGCAACGGTGGCCGGCGGCTGGCGTTCGTCCGTGGTCCGGTCTTCGCGAACATGATCCTCGCGGACGAAATCAACCGCACGCCGCCCAAGACGCAGGCCGCTCTGCTTGAGGCGATGCAGGAGCATCAGGTGACTGCCTCCGGGGTGCGCCACCCATTGGAGGAACCGTTTTTTGTTCTCGCCACCCAAAACCCGATCGAGATGGAAGGCACCTACCCGCTGCCGGAGGCGCAGCTCGATCGTTTTATGTTCAACGTGGTGATGGACTACCTCCCGGAGGCGGACGAAGTGAAGGTCGTCACGCAAACGACGGCGGGACGACCCGCATCGATCGATCCGCTCTTTACCGGCGAGGATGTGCTGCGGTTCCACGAACTCGTGCGCAAGGTGCCGGTCGCCGAAGAAATGGTGCGGTACGCGGTGCAGCTGGCATCCGCCTCGCGCCCGCATCAGCCTTCCACGCCGGACTTTGTCAACGATTGGGTCAGCTGGGGCGCGGGCACCCGGGCGGGACAATTCATCATTCTCGGGGCGAAGGCGCGCGCTCTCTTGCGGGGCCGGGCGCACGTGACGAGCGAGGACATTCAGGCGCTCGCGGTGCCCGCTCTGCGTCATCGCATTTTGTTGAACTATCGCGCGGAAGCAGAAGGCATCAAGATCGACGAGGTCGTGAAGCGGCTGTTGGCGAGCGTCAAGACCCCCGTCAAGGGAGCCTGAACGCGGCGAGCACGCAACGTCACTTTCCCTCCCGCCTGCCATGTCCGCCTCCACCAGTACCCCTGCGCTCGCTTCGGCGAAGCTCATCGACCCACAGGCGTTGATGACGATTCGCAGTCTGGAGCTGCGGGCGCGTGCGGTGGTAGAGGGTTTTTGGAGCGGGATGCACCGCAGCCCCTACCACGGATTTTCGGTCGAGTTTACGGAGTACCGGCAGTATACGCCGGGCGATGATCCCCGTTATCTGGACTGGCGCGTATTTGCCCGCAGCGATCGTTACTTCATCAAGAAATACGAGGACGAGACGAACCTCCGTGTTCATCTCCTCGCGGATCGCAGCCGCTCGATGGACTACGGTTCGATTGGCTTCACCAAGGGCACCTACGCTGGAACTCTCGCCGCCACGCTCGCGTACTTCCTCCATCTGCAAGGCGATGCGGTGGGGCTGCTGACCTTCGATGAAGAGGTCCGTGAATTCCTTCCGGCCCGTCACCGGGTCGGGCACCTCCGGCAGATCATGCATGCCTTGGAGCGGCCAGCCACCGGGCAGGCGACCAATCTCGAAGCCCCGTTGGAGCGGATCAACTCCCTGATTCGCAAGCGCGGGTTGGTGGCGCTAATCTCTGACTTTCTTGCCCCGATTGATCGACTGGAGCGCAATCTCATCGCGCTGACCGCGGGAGGGCAGGAGGTGACGGTTTTTCACATCGTCGACCCGGCGGAACTGAATCTCGGAATCGAAGCGCCGGCGCTGTTTGAAGACGTCGAATCGTCACGGAGTATCTACATTGATCCCGTTCTGGCCCGTGCCGATTATATGAAACGATTCGCCGCCCACGGCGAGGCGTTGCGGGCGATTTGCCGCAAGCTCGGCGTGAGCTACCTGCAGCTTTCCACGGCGCAACCGTTGGAAATCGCGCTGTTTGAGTTCCTGCAGCAACGGATGCGACGGGGACGCCTTTTCCGGCGGGCGCGCTCGAGCGGAGGGTCCTCGTGAGCTTTCTGACCCCGTTTTTCCTGCTGGGCGGTCTGGCGGTCGCCGGTCCGATCATCTATCACCTCGTGCGCCGCACAACTCGCGAGCGAATGATGTTTAGTTCGCTGATGTTTCTTCTGCCGAGCCCTCCGCGGCTTTCAAAGCGGCACCGGTTCGAACATCTTTTGCTCCTGATCCTGCGCTGCCTCGCGTTGGCGCTGCTGGCGTTCGGGTTTGCACGTCCCTTCTTGCGGCAGTCGCCGATTGACGATCCGACGGCGGCTCAACCGAAGCGGTTGGTGGTGATGATTGACACGAGTGCGAGCATGCGGCGTGACGGCGTCTGGGCGGCGGCGCGGGTGAAGGTGGAGGAGACCTTGCGCCGTGCGGGGCCGGCCGACCAAGTCTCACTTTTTCGATTCGACAAGCAGGCGGCAGCGATTGTGGCTTTCGAGGACTGGAATCGCACGGCGCCGGCAGACCGGGTGGCGTTTGCACTGGGCCGCCTCGGGGCAGTTTCTCCCGGTTGGGCTGGCACGCACTTGGGAAATGCCCTCGTCACCGCCGCCGAGGCGCTCGGCGAGAGTGACGACGGCAAGTCTGCCCCCGGTGCCCGCCAAATTGTCTTGGTGAGCGACCTGCAGGCGGGGAGCCGCCTCGACGCGCTGCAGGCCTATGAATGGCCAAAGGGCGTGGAATTGATTGTCGAGACCGTAAAAGCCCGAAGCCCCACGAACGCGGGCGTCCAGATCGTCGCCGACGGTCCCGATTCCAGCCGTGCGACCGACGCCCCGGTCCGTGTCCGGGTGACGAACGCTGCCGATTCCAAGCGAGAGCAATTCAAACTCGGGTGGACGCGCCTGGGAAATCCCCAGGGCGCGGGAGTGGATTCGAGCGCCGATTTTGCCGGCACGCCCATTGAAGCCTATGTGCCGCCCGGCCAGAGCCGGGTTTTCTCACTGCCAATGCCCAAGGGCGGAACGAAGGCCGAGCAGATTTCACTGCGGGGCGACGATGAGGCTTTCGACAATACCGCCTATTTCATTCCGCCGGCGCAACAACGCGCGACGATTCTTTGGATCGGACAGGATGTGGCAGAGGACACCAAGCAGCCGCTCTTTTTCCTCCGCCGTGCGTTGGCGGAGACACCTCGGGTTGCGGTGCAGGTGATTGCAGTTGCGCCCTCTGCGCCGCTTCTCCCGGCCGACGTGATCGCGGCCTGCGCAATTTTCGTCGCCGATGCAGTATCAACTGAAACGGCGACTGCGCTTCGCCAGCAGGCTCTGGCGGGAAAGACCATCGTGGTCGTCCCGCGCCAGGGCAATATTGCCCACGGCGCGATGCTCGGGGCGCTCCTCGGCCGCGAAGCGGTGCGGATAGATGAGGCCAAGCCCTCGGGATACGCGATGTTCTCCGAAATCGATTTTCAGCATCCGTTGTTCGCACCGTTCGCGGACCCCCGCTACAGTGATTTTACGAAAATCCATTTTTGGAAATATCGCCGGATTGACGCGAATGCCCTGCCGGGAGCGAGAATTGTGGCGAAGTTCGACTCGGGCGATCCCGCGCTGGCGGAAATCCCGGTCGGCAAAGGGCGGATCTACGTGCTCGCGAGCGGCTGGCAGCCGGAGGACAGCCAACTTGCGGTTTCCTCGAAATTCGTCCCACTGGTGTGGTCCCTGCTGGAGCAGACGGGCGGCGTGGCGAGCTTTGCGACCCAGTTTTCAGTCGGGGATCCGGTGCCGATTCCGACGGAGTTGGCGGCGACTGGAGTCCGGCCACCGGGCGCCCCCGCCGACTTGCCGGTCACAGCGGGCGCGGCGTTTGGGCAGACGATGCAGCCGGGCGTCTATGAAGTGGTGGGCGGTACCCGGGTGTTGCGGTTCGCCGTCAATTTGGACGCCAACGAGAGCCGGACGTCGCCGTTGGGCGTCGACGAATTGGAGCAACTCGGCGTTCCCATCGCGCGGGCGAAAACGGAAACACAGATTCCCTCCGACAAGAAGACGGTGCTGCAGGGGCTGGAAGCGGAGAGCCGGCAGAAACTTTGGCGGTGGTTTATTGCGGCGACGCTCGCCGTGTTACTGGTGGAGTCGGCGCTCGCCGGATGGACGGCGCGGCGTTCAACCCTTCAATCCAAGGAGGCAGTGTCATGAACGATGAATTCCTGAAGATACGGTTGCAGCGGGTGGTGCGTCGTCAGCAATGGCTGGCCTTCTGGCGGAAGCTCTCGGCGTGCTGGGCTTCGTTTGCGCTGATCGCGGTGGTGGCGGGATGGGTGCAGCATGCCACGGGAAACACGTCGAGCCTGACGCTACCCCTGATCCTGGCGCTCGCGGCGGTGGCCGGCCTGGTGATTTTGGTTTTGCACTTTCGGAGGGCGCCCGACCTGCGGTGGATCGCGCAGAAGATTGAAGAGAAGCATCCGGAATTGAACGGGGTCGTGCTGACGGCGGTGCAGCAGCAGCTCAGTCCGAATCAGGAACAGGGATACCTCCAGTACCGGGTGTTGCAGGAGGCGACGGCCCGGAGTCAGGAACAGGACTGGAGGGATGTCGTGCCGGGGACGCGTCTCTTGGTTGGGCAGATCGTGCACGTGGTGGCGCTCATCCTTTTTGGGCTGGCGTTGAGCGGACTGCGCGTGGCGAAGATTCACGGTGAAACGGCGCAATGGGCGGGAACCGACGGGATCTCGATCACCCCGGGTGATGCGAGTGTGGAAAAAGGTGACAGCTTCGTCGTGCTCGCGCGCTTCGGTGGTGCGCTCCCGCCGACGGTGGCGCTCGTGATGCGGGAAAACGGGGTGCCGCCGCGCACGGTGCCGCTCGTGAAGAGCCTGGCCGACCCCGTGTTTGGCGGCAGCGTGACCGAGGTGGCGACGGATTTTACCTATCATCTGGAGTATCGCGGCCAGAAGACGCGTGATTTCAAGGTGACCGTTTTCGAGCATCCGCGGCTGGTTCGTTCCGACGTTGATCTCAAGTTTCCCGACTACACCAAGCTCGCCCCAAAGCATATCGAGGATACGCGGCGCGTGAGCGCGGTGGAAGGTACAAAGCTCGACTTGGCCCTTCAGCTCAACAAGCCGGTGAAGTCGGCAAAGCTCGTCTCGCGCGATGCGAAGAAAACCGTGATCCCACTGACGGTCTCTGCCGACAAGGCGGTCGCAAACCTCGCGGGCTACATCCCCGAGAAAAGCCAGTCCTACGAACTGCAGTTGGTCGATGCCGAAGGTCGCGCCAACAAGGTCGCGGCACCGTTTGTGATTGATGTGCAGCCGAATCGGCCGCCGGAAGTTAAGATCGCTTCGCCGCGTGGCGACGTGCGCCCGTCGGCGTTGGAGGAGTTGACCTTTGACGGCACGGTCTGGGACGACTTTGGCATGCCTGCCTACGGACTCGCCTACGCGATCGCTGGTGGCGAGGTGAAGTTCATCGAGTTGGGCCGGGAAGGGGGGGCGAAGGAGAAGCGCACGTTTACGCACCTGCTCAATCTTGAGGCGCTCGGGGCGAAGCCCGATGACCTGATTTCCTGGTACGCCTGGGCCGATGACATCGGCCCGGATGGCAAGGTGCGCAGGACGAGTGGCGATCTCTATTTCGCCGAAGTGCGACCGTTTGATGAAATCTTTCGTGAAAGCCAGAACATGGAGTCGGATGACGATGACGGACCGAAGGGCGGCGAGGGCAACAAGGCGCGCAAGCTCACGGAATTACAGAAGCAAATCATCAATGCGACATGGAAACTCCAGCGCGACGGGGTGAAGCCAGCGTACGCGGACGACGCCAAAGTGGTCCTTGAATCCCAGCAGCAAGCTCTGTCGCAGGCGGAGGAGGCGGCGGAAGAAGCCAAGGCTCCGCGCCAGCAGGCGCTGTGGAAATCGGTCACCCGCGAAATGGAGAAGGCCATCGATCAGCTCAAGCGTGCGACTACCGCTCCCGGTCCGCTGGCCCAGGCGTTGCCCGCGGAACAAGCCGCCTACCAAGCGCTGTTGAAGATGCAGGCGCGCGAAACCCAGGTCTCAAGAAAGAACAGCAAGAAAGGCGGCGGCGGCCAGCAGGCGAACCAGCGTCAAATCGATCAACTGGACCTGAAGCAGAGCGAGAACCGCTATGAAACGCAGCGACAGGCCAAGGCGCCGCAGAATCAGGAGCGCCGCGAGCAACTTGCCGTCATGAACCGGCTGCAGGAACTGGCTCGGCGTCAGAATGACATCAACGAACGGATGAAGGAGCTGCAGACCGCGCTGCAGGAGGCGAAGACCGAACAACAAAAGGAAGAAATCAAACGCCGCCTCAAGCGACTTGAGGAGGAACAGCGCCAGATGTTGGCCGATGCTGACGAGGTGCGCCAGCGGATGGATCGCGCCGAAAACCAATCGCAAATGTCACAGCAGCGTCAGCAACTCGATCAAACCCGCGAGGATATTCAAAAGGCTGCGGACGCAGCGGCCGATGGCTCGGTGTCGCAGGCTCTGGCCTCCGGTACCCGCGCCCAGCGGCAGTTGCAGGAGATGCGGGACGAGATGCGCAAACAGAACTCCAGTCAGTTTGCGGAGGACTTGCGGGAGATGCGCAACGAAGCCCGGGAGCTCTCCCGTCAGCAGGAGGAACTCGGTCAGAAAATTGACACGCTCGCCAATAGCGGGGCTCAAAAGCAGCAGCGCAAGTCACTCACCGATTCGGATGATCGCAAGGAGATGCTCGACAAGCTCGCGGAGCAAAAACAGCGGATGGAAAAACTTGTCGAACGTGCGACCCAGGTGTCCGAGCAGGCTGAAAACACCGAGCCGCTGATCACGCGGCAGCTTTACGATAGCATCCGCAAGGTGAGCCAGGACGACGCGAGCGCGGTGAAGCAAGTCCGCGACGACCTGCTCAACGGCGGCAAGATGACGCGCGAGCTTTACGACCGAATCCAAAAGACCTCGGAGCGTGAAGGCGGTGGCAAGGCGCTGGATATGACCCGGGAAATGCTGCGGGAAGGCTTTCTCCCTCAGGCCCGCCAGGCCGGCCAGCGGGCGCGGGGCGAGATTGAGGACCTCAAACGAGGCGTGGAACGGGCCGCGGAGAGCGTGCTCGGAGATGACGTGGAGCAATTGAAACTCGCGCGCTCCGAACTCGACCAGCTCGCGGAACAATTGCAGCGGGAAATTGCCCAGTCCGGTGGGGCGCAAAAAGGGCTGGACGGATCCAAACCCGGTCAACCGGGACAGCGAGATGGTCGGCAAGCGGGCAATGGGTCCCCGGGTGAGCCCGGACAGCAAGCCAGTGAAAATGGCCGGGAACCGGGGCAGTCAGGCTCCGACGGCGAAAAGACCGATGACCCCAATGGCAAGCAGCCCGGGCAAAAGGGCGATCGCTCAAAGCAGGTCGCCAAAGGCAGTCAGAAAGGGAATCAACCTGGACAGGGCAAACAACCCGGGCAGGGCGGCCAGCAACCTGGCGAAACTCCGGGACAGGAAGGTCAGCAGGGTGGAGGAAGCGGGCAGGGAGCCGGTAGCCGGGTTGCCAACGGTCGCGACAACCCAGGGGCGGATGCGAATGCCCGGGGCACAGACGCGCAGCGGCGGCAGGCGACCGCCGATGCCGGTCGACGCGGTCCACGCCAGCTCCAACCCGGTACGGACCGAGGGGGACGTGATGGTCCCCGCGGAAACGGCCTCGATGATTTTTTCAACGGTGGCGTTGAGACCAACCGGGTGGGCGAGGGGAGTTTCGGCGGCGTCTGGAATGCGGCTCCGCTCACAGGGGAAGACTTTGCGCGCTGGAACGAGCGTTTACGCGACGTCGAGGAGCTCGTCGACACGCCCGAATTGCGCAACGCCCTCGCCGAGGCGAGGGAACGCGCCCGCTTGCTGCGGCGGGATTTTCGGCAGGACGCGAAGAAGCCCGACTGGACGGTGGTGGAACTGCAAATCCTCAAGCCACTCGTCGAAGTGAGAAGCCGCTTGGCCGAGGAACTCGCCCGGCGGGAGGCCAAGGACCTGCTGACGCCGATTGACCGGGACCCGGTGCCGAACCGGTTCGCCGAATCGGTTCGCCGCTACTACGAGGAATTGGGGAAGGACAAGTGATGACGCTGCCAATCTCCGTCCAATTATTCCGAGTGGGGGCATCTTCCCGGTAAGCCATGTCCACTTCACTCTCCTTCTCCGGTTGGAACTGGATCGCGCCCGTCGCCGTTTTCGGGGTCGTCGCGATGGTCGTGCTTTTTTTGAGTTACCGGGCCTCCTCTGGTCACGCCCTGCGTTGGGTGTGTTTCGCCCTGAAGGCGGTCGGCCTCACCGCGCTGGCGGTCTGTCTACTTGAGCCGCTATGGCTCGGCCAGCGGGCGCGGCCGGGCGCCAACCTATTTGCGGTCGTCGTTGACAACAGCCAAGGGCTGCAAATCCACGACCAGAACGATTCGAACAGCCGGGGTGACTTGGTGCGCAAATTGGTGGACCCGCAGGCGTCGACTTGGCAGCCGATCCTCGCCTCGACGTTTGATGTGCGTCGCTATCTTTTTGATACACGCCTCCAGGCGACGAAGGATTTCAGCGAACTTAATTTCGAGGGGCGGGCGACCGCCATGGCGTCGGCGCTGCGGACGCTGGGTGATCGCTTCCAGGGCCGCCCGCTGGCCGGCGTCCTGTTGCTCACCGACGGCAATGCGACCGACCTCGCCGGCGGGGCGATGCCCGATCTGCGCGGGCTCCCTCCGATTTATCCGGTCGTGATCGGCAAACGTGATCCGGTGCGCGACATCGCCGTCCAGCAGGTCGCGGTGACCCAAACATCATTCGAAGACGCGCCGGTGACTTTGCAGGCTGACGTGACGACGGCCGGCTACCGGGGGCGGCCGATCGTGGCACGCCTCGTGGATCGCATGGGTAAGACGGTGCAGGAGCAGACGGCCGATGCGCGGGCCGACGGGGAGGCGCTGGCGTTTCGTTTTCAGCTGAAGCCCGAACAGCCGGGACTGTCATTTTATCAGGTGCGGGTGAGCACGACGGCCGAAGCCGTGTTGCCCGACGCACCGACGAAAAAAACCGAGGAGGCGACGCTCGCGAACAACAGCCGGGTGTTTGCTGTCGACCGCGGCCAGGGGCCTTTCCGGGTGCTGTATGTCGCGGGCCGGCCGAATTGGGAATTCAAGTTTCTCAACCGCGCGATCCAAGTGGACGAACAGGTGCAGATGGTCGGCCTGATCCGTGTGGCGAAACGCGAGCCGAAGTTCGATTTTCGCGGCCGCGCCGGGGAAACGAGCAATCCCCTTTTCCGAGGATTCGGCAGTCAGTCTCCCGACGAGGTGCAACGTTACGACCAGCCAGTCCTCGTGCGGCTGAACACGCGCGACGAGATCGAATTGCGGGCCGGTTTCCCGCGCACGCCCGAGGAGCTTTACGGTTATCACGCCGTCATTCTCGACGATGTGGAGGCGGAATTCTTTTCGCCGGATCAGGCGCAGTTGCTGCAAAAATTTGTGTCCGAACGCGGCGGCGGATTCCTGATGTTGGGCGGGATGGAGACATTTCACGAGGGCAAGTACCTCCGCACCCCTATCGGCGACATGCTGCCGGTGTATCTCGATCGTGATGAGGGAGTGACGGAGGCGCCGGGCAAGGTTCAGTTCCAATTGGCGCGCGAGGGCTGGTTGCAGCCCTGGGCTCGGCTCCGTGACAACGAGGCGGATGAACGCTTGCGTCTGGAAAACATGCCGGCGTTCGAGGTGTTCAACCGGGTGCGCGGACTCAAGCCGGGGGCGAGCGTCATCGCAAACGTGCGCGATGAAAAAGGGGCCGAATTGCCCGCGCTCGCCGTGCAACGATTTGGCCGCGGCCGCACCGCCGCGCTGATGGTGGGTGACGTCTGGCGCTGGGGCATGAAGGACGCCGCCGCCCACGCCGACATGGATCGTTCATGGCGCCAGCTGGTGCGGTGGCTGATTGCCGATGTGCCCGCGCGCGTGCAGACTACCGCCGAACCAATTGCGGCCGACGCGAACGGCACCATCCGGGTGCAAGTGCGCGTTCGGGATGAAAAATTTCAGCCGGTGGATGACGCGGCGGTTACGGTGAACATCGAGCCCATCGTGTTCGAAGGCACGGGAGGCGCGGCGGGATCCCCGATCAAACTTGAGGCGGAGCCGGCGTTGACCGAGCCGGGACTTTATCAGGTCAGCTATGTGCCACGCCAGACGGGCGGCTACAAGGCGACCGCGACCGTCAAGAATTCCAACGGAGCCGATCTTGGCCGTGGCGAAGCCGGCTGGAGCACGGATTTGGCGGCGGAGGAGTTTCGTTCGCTTGTCCCTAATGTGGCGCTGCTGGAGGACATCGCCCGGAAAACCGGTGGTCAGGTCGTCCCTGCGGAGGACCTGATCAAGTTTGTCGGACACCTGCCGGAACTGCGCGCGCCGGTGATGGAGACGTGGTCGTATCCGGCCTGGCACACGCCGCTGATGTTCGCTTTTGCCCTCGCCTGTCTGCTGGCCGAATGGGGCTTGCGGCGGTGGAAGGGAATGCCATGAAACGTTTCGACCTGCCAGGAACTCGCAGCGGTTTGATGCTGAGGGTCTCGGTGCCTTTCCCACGGGCCGTTGTGCTTCTTGTTCTCATTTTCTTTGGCTCTCTCTACGCGCAGCAAGCCACGGTGATTGTCGTGGCCGGTGCGCCGGGCGAAGCGGAATTTGCCACGGACATTGCGCTGCAGGTCGAAGCTTGGAAGAAGGTCAGTGCGCAGGCTGCCGCCAAGTCCGTGATAATAGGGGCGGAGTCCGTCGCCACCGGAAGCGACCACGACCGATTGAAAGCGGCCTTGGCGGCGGAACCGAAGTCAGGTCTCGACGAAGTCTGGATGGTACTTATCGGTCACGGCACGTTCGACGGGAAGGATGCCAAGCTGAACCTGCGTGGTCCCGATGTGTCGGCGACTGAGATGGCGGAATGGCTGAAGCCGTTCACCCGCCCGCTTGCGGTTATCGACACGACGTCGTCCAGCGCGCCGTTCATGAACAAGCTGGCCGCCCCGGGGCGGGTGATCGTCAGCGCCACCCGCAGCGGCAACGAGCACAACTATGCGCGCTTCGGCAAGTTCCTCGCGGAGGCCCTCCCCGATGCCAAGAGCGACCTCGACAAGGACGGCCAGGTGTCCCTGCTCGAATCGTTCCTGAGCGCCGCGCACCGCACCGCTGAATTCTACAAGACGGAAGGTCGGCTGGCAACGGAGCACGCTTTGCTCGACGACAATGGCGACGGGCTTGGCACTCCCTCGGATTGGTTTCGGGGCGTGATTGCGACCAAGCGCACGCGGGATGGTGCGCCGCCCGACGGGTTGAGGGCCCATCAGTTTCATCTTGTTCGCAGCACCGACGAACAGCAGCTGTCCCCGGAAGTCCGGGCCCGGCGCGACCGCTTGGAACAGCAAATCGCCGGCCTCAGGGACAAAAAAGAAAAACTGGGTGAGGAGAAATATTTCAACGACCTGGAAAAGCTATTGCTTGAGTTGGCGGCGCTTTACCGCGGGACCTGAAAAATCCTTTCGCGCCTTGGCGTCCGGCGTGCTTTATCCGGCGCATGTTGACCCGCTTTTCCGTCGCGCCGCTCCACACTCAGACCCGCGCGCTGGCCGATGTCGCCATGGGCCGCCGTGTTCCCGATCTCGTCATCACCGGCGCCCGGTTGCTCTCGACATACACCGAGCGCATCCATCCGGATCGCGAAATTTGGATCAAAGGGGGGCGAATTGCCGTAGTGAAGCCGGCGGGCACGTTCAAACGCACTCAGGTTAACGGCGTCGCCACCCGCGTCTACGATGCGCGCGGCGGTATTTTGGCGCCTGGGCTGGTCGATCCGCACGTGCACATCGAGAGCAGCATGATGACTGCCTGCGCTTTTGCCGAGGCGGCGCTGCTCAATGGCACCACAACGGTTTTTTGCGACAGTCACGAGATCGGTAATGTCTGCGATGTCGCCGGCATCGAGTGGATGCTGGAGGATGCGCGGAAGGCCCCGCTTTCCATTT
Source organism: Opitutia bacterium (assembly GCA_947474365.1). Lineage (GTDB taxonomy): Bacteria > Verrucomicrobiota > Verrucomicrobiia > Opitutales > Opitutaceae > ER46. Next base: position 34,194 of record CANJIU010000094.1, read on the forward strand.
TTCTGACCGTTCCCAGCACTGTTCCCGCGACCAACGCGACGCTGGAGACCGCGGGCGGAGATCTCACGCCTGCGAAAATTGGAAAGATTTTCGACCGCTGGCCCGAGGCCGCCGCGTTGGGGGAAAAAATGGATTACATACCGGTGGCAATGGGCGACCCGCGCAGTCATGCGATCCTCGCCGAAGCGCTCAAACGCGGTCGCCCGGTCTGCGGACACATCTACGGCCGAGAGTTTGTGGCGGCGGGGGCGGCCAGCGGAATTACCGACACGCACGAGGCCATCGATCGAGATATCGCCGACGACTTTTTGGAAAACGGCATTTGGATTTTCCTCCGCGGCGGCAATCCGCGGACGCCGTGGCATTCCCTCCCTCAGGCTATCAGGGCGGTCACCGAACTTGGCGCCAATCCGAAGCGTGTCTGCGTGTGTACCGATGATCGCGACGCGGATGATCTGTTTCTTTTCGGCATGGACTGGGTGGTGCGGCAGGCGGTGGCGGCCGGGCTCGGGACCTCGACGGCGTGGAGCCTTGGTTCGCTGCATCCCGCCACGCGCTATGCGATGGACGGCGATTTCGGCGGATTGGCGCCGGCCCGGCGGGCCGATATTGTTCTGCTCAACGATGCGCTCGAGGTGCAAAATACGTGGTACGGCGGTGAGTTGGTGGTGGAGCGCCGAAAAATCACCCCGCTCCTTGAACGCGCCCTTAGCCGGCGCTATCGTTATCCGCGCGCAGCCTATCAGACGGTGCGACTGCCGGCACGCGTCCAACTCACGCCGAAACTCCCCGCGGATCCGGTCAAAGCAAATGTGATTCGTGTCGTGCCTCCCGGCATCGTCACGGCCCACGACCGCGTGGCGTTGTCGCCGCGGGCTTCGTGGTCGGATCACCTGACGGAACAAAAACTCTGCTTCCTGACGGTGGTCGAGCGCCACGGGAAAAATGGTGGAGTGGGCTACGGATTGCTGCGCGATTTCGGGCTGCGGCACGGCGCCGTGGCGAGCAGCGTCGGGCACGATGCGCACAACATCGTCCTCGCCGGCTCCAACGAGCAAGACATGCAGCTGGCTCTTTCTACCGTGAAGAAACTCCGAGGCGGCGTGTGTGTCGTCCGAGATGGAAAGGTGCTGGCCAGCGTTGCCTTGCCGGTTGCCGGATTGCTTTCCGATCAACGTGCGCCCGTGGTCGCGAAGCAAACGACGGCCCTGAAGCGGGCGTGGGTTAAACTTGGCTGTCTGGTTCCCTACATGGGCTTCAATCTACTGCCGCTCTCGGTGATTCCGGAACTGCGATTGACCGACAAGGGACTCGTCGACGTGCTGGGCATGCGAGTGGTGCCTTTGTTTGAATAGAATTTTAGGGAATCGATTTGGCGACGACCAAGCGAGGGAGTGCGTTACTTACGCGAATGCGAGGGTGGGGCGCAATTGGAGGAGATCGTCGATTTCCGCGGAGCGGCGGGCGTAGGCGCTGGCGTTGGAAGAGTGGCCGAGGTCAACGTCGAAGGATGGGAGCATTGCTTTCATGCGGGCGTAGCCGTCGGCGGACCCGAGCGTATCCGGGAAACAAGTTTGGACTACCTGCAGGGCGATATTCGCGGAGACCGAAGCTCCGGGCGACGCGCCAAGCAGCGCCGCGAGCGAGCCGTCCGGTGCGGTAACGACTTCGGTGCCGAAGGTGAGGCGGCCGGCGTCGGCTTTCTTCAGCGGTTGCACGCGGATACCGGCGTCGACTAGGCGCCAGTCGGCCGCTTGCATCCCGGGGTAGAAATCCCGCAGGGCGCGAAGGCGGGAGTCCATGCTTTGCAGGGCCTGTTGCACGAGGAAGCGAACGAGGATGGCGTTGTGCCGTCCGGTGCGGAGGAGGGTAGGGAGGTTGTCCGGGCGAATCGAATACGGTAGATCGGTGCCGCGGCCGATGCCGTGGAGGAACTTTGTCGTCCACGTGGCAAACGGGCCGAAGAGAAGCACGCGTTTACCCTGGAGATGGCGGACATCGAGATGCGGGCCGCCGAGGGCACCGGAGTCGGGCGGGGGAGGACCGTAGGCTTTGGCGAAATGGCGGGAGACGATCGCGGGATTTTCACAGACGAGCCACTGACCGGCGATGGGGAAGGCGCCAAGGCCTTGGGCCACGGGGAGACCCGTGGCTCGGAGGAGTGGAATCGTGCCGCCACCGGCCCCGATGAAAACGAAGCGGGCGCGAACGGAATGCGAATCGCCCGACGCGGTCGGCCGCACGGTGAGGTCCCAGCCGGTGGCGGCCCGGGTCAGGTGAGTGACCCGGTGCCCCGTGAAGACTTGGCAGTCGTCCTGGGCGCCGAGCCAGGTGAGGAGTCGGCGGGAGAGCTCCCCGAAGTTTACGTCGGTACCGGCGGCGATTTTCGTGGCGGCGATGGGCTCGGCCGTGCGGCCCTCGACGAGGAGCGGAGCCCATCGTCGGATTGCGTCGCGTTCGGACGTGAATTCCATGTCGCGAAAAAACGGGTGTGCCACCAGTGCGGCATGGCGGGCACGGAGGAAGGCGGTGGGGGCGGCGCCGCGGGCGAAGCTCAGGTGCGGAACGGTGCGAATCCACTCCGCCGGGCGGGGAGCGAGGCCGTGGGCAACGGCGTAGCTCCAAAATTGGCGTGACTGCTCGAAGCGGGTGAAAATCTCGATGGCCTTGGAGACGTCCACGGGCTCTCCTGTGACGGTGGGAGGGGGCGTGTAATTCAGTTCACAGAGACCGGCGTGGCCGGTGCCGGCATTATTCCAGCCGTCGGAACTTTCCCGGGCGAGTTCAGGAGCGGCCTCGTAGAGGTCGATTGAAAGGCTGGGATCGAGCCGCTTGAGCATTACGCCGAGGTGCGCAGACATGATGCCGCCGCCGATGAGAATCACGTCGGGGGCTGGTGGCGTCATCTGGCGGAGTGGAGAAATTATTGGGGCGGCAACGTGGCGCTGGCGATCGTCTTTCGGACGGCGAAAGCGTAACTCGTAATGCGTAGTACGGGATGAACGCGCGCGGCAAACGTCGCCCTCTGTTATCCGGTGGAGTTTCGTGCGTCCTTGCGATCTGAAAATTCGCGATGTGGCTTGCCAGAAAATATTGACTGCGTCCCAGTCGGGATCGGTCGAAAATTCCCCTGTTTTTGCGGTTGGCGCCCGCAAGCCCTCGAATCCCTGTCTGCTGCCGGGATATCCGGTGGTCTGTGAGGGAAGAGAGGTTTTGACCTGCCCCCTAAGTTTGAGGTGCCAATCAGGAAGGGCGGCCGGTCGTCCTGGTGAGCCTGTTTTGGGGAAATCCGAAAGGGTCCATCCCTAGGTGCTTGACAGGCGATGCTCGGGCCGGTCTTGTCCTCAACTTTTCCAAGCAAGAATCGCTCTGCAAAACATCTGACATGGCTCTCAAAATCCGTCTTACCAAGGTTGGTTCCGTGCACCAGCCGCTCTATCGTGTTGTCGTCGCCGAAGCGCGTTCGCGTCGCGATGGCGCTGCGGTTGAAAACCTCGGCACCTATCGGCCGGGCGACAAGGGGAGTCCCATCAACCTCAAGATGGACCGCGTGGACTACTGGCTGAGCAAGGGAGCGCTGCCCACCAGCACGATGCATTCGATGATCAAGAAAGCCCGGCGGTCGGCTCCGGCCAAGGTTGAGGCTCCGGCGGCGAGCTAAACGAATCTCCCGAAATCACTTTGAGAATCGCCCAGCCTCAAGGCTCGGGCGATTTTTCATTTTCTAAGCCCGCCTGCTGTCTTGGGTTATGTCCCTTGCGATCGATATCCTGACGCTTTTTCCGCGGATGCTCGACGGGTTTCTGGCGGAAAGTATTCTCGGGAAGGGAATTGGGGCGGGTCATCTCCAGGTCAATGTCCACGACCTGAGAACCTGGTCCACGGACAAGCATCGGACAGCCGACGACCGTCCGTTTGGTGGCGGGGCGGGAATGGTGATGAAGCCCGAGCCGGTCTTTGCCGCGATTGAACAATTGCAACGTCCAGGCTGCCGCCGGATTTACCTGACGCCGGACGGCACGCCGTTGTCGCCGGGGTTGGCGCAGGAGCTCGCCGTGCAATCCCACCTGATTTTTCTCAGCGGACATTATGAGGGTATCGATCAACGGATTCGCGATACCATCATTGATCAGGAAATTTCCATCGGTGATTATGTCCTGACCAATGGCACTTTGGCAGCGGCTGTAGTCATTGATGCGCTCGCTCGTTTCATTCCCGGCGTACTCGGGGAGGAAAAGTCATTGACGCACGAATCCTTCACCAGCAAGTTGCTCGACTTTCCTCAATACACGCGTCCCGCCGAATTTCGGGGCATGTCCGTTCCGGAGGTTCTGCTCTCCGGAAACCATGCCGAAATCGAGAAGTGGCGGCACGCGCGACAGGTGGAAAAGACCCGATTAGTCCGACCCGATTTACTCAAATAAACAGCCATGAACCCGATCATCTCCGAAATCACCGCTGAGCAGGTGAAAAAA
>CANJIU010000095.1 GCA_947474365.1 Opitutia bacterium
CCTCCGACGCAACCCCGATGTGGACACCCCGCTTACCCGGTCCCGCGATTATCACGATAATCCCCGGACAGACCGGATCACCTCCTGTCACAATCTGAAGAATCACACCTCAGGTTTCAGGAATCTGCGCGGCTCTGGACAATGTTTTTGGCTTCACTTTTTGGAAATTAAGTACTCCTCTTTGCACGTTCTAAAATACTAACATTCAACTAAGTCCGCGTTTATTCGCGATTTAGCTTCGTCGGCCAAAATTGGTTCGAGTCCCGTTGGCCGCCCCAATTTTCTCCTATGAGAGGAGAAGTGATGTTAGTTGGAGTCGGCTGAGGTTTGGTCGGAATCCGACCGAAAACCGCCCCAGGTTGGCGCAACGCGGTTGGCCCCCTGACGGGAAAATCAGGTCCCGTCCCTGTGAGTTCTATCAGTCCTCAAAAACGAAACGGAGTCGTCGTCGGGAATTCCGTCTATCTCGGAAAGCAATGATGCCTACGGAGACAACGACGATACTTCGTGAATCGTTCGGAGGCGGAGAAGTTCGTGAACGAAAGGGACACTACCACTCTCCCGATTGGGGAACTTTGGAAAAGAGGGACTGAAATCCGACTGGATACTGCCTCAGATCTGGCAGTCTTTTGACAGTGCAGCAGGTCGGCGATGCTCTTTGCTCGCGTCGCGATGCCACGAACGCAAACGTTTGCCGCATGGCAGATACCGCTAACCTTGTATCCGTCGCCCGCCGGGCGGGGGTCTCCATCTCCACCGTGTCGAGGACGATCAACCAAACCGGCAAGATCAGCCTAAAGACCCAGGAGCACGTGCGGCGCGTGATGCGCGAAGTTGGCTACAAACCAAATCGCGTCGCCCGGCGCCTGCGAGCCGGTGGAAACTGCCACCTGCTGGGCCTCATCATTCCGAATATCCAGAATCCCTTTTTCGCCGACTTGGCGCGCGGCGTCGAAGATGTCGCCTACCGCAACAACTTCGCCGTGCTCCTCTGCAACTATGACGAAGATCCGGCCAAGGAGCGGTTCTATCTCGACGTGATGCAACAGGAGTCGGTCGACGGGGTCATCCTGCCCCCGATCCACGAACGCGATCCTGCGGTATTGCGGTTGGCGAAGAGCGGGGTACCAGTCGTCTGCGTCGACCGCGCGCTCTCCGACCCCTCGATCGACAAGGTGGAGATCGACAACCGCCGCGGCGCCTTCGATGCGGTGGCGCATCTGGCTGACCGCGGTCACCGCCGGATTGGTTTCATCTCCGGGCCGGCTCTTTCCTCGACGGGTCGCGAACGTCTCAGCGGGTATCGCGAGGCCCTGACCACCGCCGGCATCACGGTCCGGCCCGAGCTCATCCGCTACGGCAACTACAAGCAGGACAGCGGCCGCATTCTGGCGGCCGAGTTGCTCTCGCTTGCGGCGCCGCCCACGGCGCTCTTCGTTGCGAACAACCTGATGACAATCGGCGCCCTCGAAGCCATCCGGGAAAAGGGTCTGAAAATCCCGGAGCAGATCGGCTTGGTCGGCTTCGACGATGTGCCGCTGGCTGCGGTGTTCCAGCCGCCCCTCACCGTCGTACGCCAGCCGGCCTACGACGTGGGACGCCGCGCCGCGGAACTGCTCTTCGCCCGCCTGGCAGATCCGAAGCGACCACCCACGAGCCTGAAATTGCTGCCGGAATTATTGGTCCGCGGCTCGGGCTGAGAAACATTACCGCACGGAGAGACCGCTCGCGACCGCAGGCAAGCCCACCTGACCAGAGGCGTGCCAGCAAACCCGTGCAAACGTTTGCATTGACAGTCCCGCGTCGCAGCGCAAACGTTTGCTCTCTTCGCATGGCCCCATCATGCCTACCGCCCTACCGCTCTTTGGACTGTCGTGTTGCTAACTCGATTTTGCAGACGCCAACAACGCGCGCGATTGGCCCCCAGGGTCGCGATTTCCGGCCCCCTCCTCGTTGTTTTTTTCTCGGGTATCACCCGATCGGCCGCCGGATTCGGATGGTTGGCGTGATCCTCACTATTGCTGCTCTGGCCTCTGCCTCCACCTGGCAGGTAGCCCACGAGGAATTCATCGAACCCGCACCAGCCGTGGCCGAAGTGCATGCTTCGACGATCGTAGAGACGAAAACAGGCGCATTGGTCGCGGCGTGGTTTGGCGGCACGAAGGAAGGCAATGCCGACGTCGCAATCTATGTGTCGCGCCGCGAAGGAACCGCCCCCTGGTCCGCCGGCAAAGTTGTCGCCGACGGGATGCAGCCTGACGGCACGCACTTCGCTACGTTCAATCCGGTGCTGCATCGCACCGCCGACGGCCGCCTTTTGCTTTTTTTCAAGACCGGGCCCTCCCCGGAAAAATGGTGGGGCGAAGTGATCGTTTCCAAGGACGACGGCCTCACCTGGACCGACCGTCGGCGATTGCCCGACGGCATCCTCGGCCCGATCAAAAACAAGCCCATCCTTCTGGCCGACGGAACCCTCCTTTGCCCGACGAGCGTCGAATACGATGCCAAGCACTGGGCCGTGCGCATGGAGCGCACCGATGAATCACTCACGAAGTGGTCGTCCACCCCGGACTTTGCCGACCCGCAAAAAATCGGCGCAATCCAACCGACGGTTCTCGTCTGCCGCGATGGTCGCCTGGTTGCGCTGTGTCGCAGCAGCGTGCGAGTCATGGCGCAGAGTGGTTCGTCCGATGGCGGAAAGACCTGGTCGCCGCTCGAGCCCACCGATATTTTCATGCCAAACTCCGGCTTGGATGCGGTCACATTAAGCGACCGTAGTTTTCTGCTGGCCTATAACCCGTCCGAAAAGAACGCCGACCCGCAATCGTGGGGCGAACGCCGCCCGCTCGTCGTGGCGCAGTCCCGCGATGGACTTTCGTGGCAGACGATTGCGAGGCTCGAAACCCGGCCCAACCGCCAGGGCTACGCTTATCCCGCGATCATCCAGACACGGGATGGGCACGTGCACGTCACCTACACCTGGAACCGCGCCCGAATCAAACATGTGACGCTGGAGGCCCGCTGACCCTTTCCTCAAACCTCATGAAAAATAAAACACGCCTGCCTGGGTTTCCTCATCTCGCCATCGGCTTACTATTGATGGCGAATGCCGCACACGCGGCCGAACTCAGGGGAACGGTAAGGAATGCCCAAACGGGCGCGTTTCTCGAGGCGGCGGAAATTTCGGTCGTTGGCCAGGGCGCGACGGCGCGCACCGATCGCGAAGGCAGCTTCGTTGTTTCCGGCCTTCCGTCCGGAATCTACCAGGTGCGCGTTGGTTATCCGGGCAGCGTCGAGCAAATCGTGCCGGCCACCGTGACCGAAGGTGCGGCGGCCCCCTCGATCGCGGTCGCGCTGCGGCCCAGTGACGACGATACCGGCATCGTGCGACTGAGCGAGTTCGTCGTCGCCGGCCAGCGCGAGGGCTATTCGGCCTCCGTGGCCCGCCAGAAGGCGGCCGACAACCTTCAGAACATTCTCTCCATGGACACCTACGGCACGGTCGCCGACGGCAACATCGGCAATTTTGTCCAGCGCATCGCCGGGGTGAGCGCAATCAAGGACATCGACATCGTGGGCATCAGCCTGCGCGGCACACCGGGCGGCGCGACCGCCATCACCATGGATGGCTCGCGCTTTGCCGGTGTCGAGGGTGACCGCTCTTCGCGAATCGACCAGATCCCCTCGGAGTTCATCAAGGAAATCGAAGTCATCAAAGGTAACACGCCCGACATGTGGGCCGACGGACTCGCCGGCACGATCAATCTAGTGACCAAGTCGGTGTTCGATTATAGCTCAGACGTGCGCACAGTTCAGGGCGGCGCATCGGTCAACACCTACCGGAACGATCTCTGGAAATGGCTTCCGTTTGGCTCGCTCAGTTATCTGACGACGTTCGGCAAGGACCGCTGGATCGGGCTGTCGCTTTCCGCGAGTTATAACAAAACGATCAACGTGCGCGATTGGGTGCAAACCGAGCGACGCGAACTCGATACCCGTACCACGCAAGCGCGATTTCTCGACGACGTCCTCTATCGTGAGCGCGACGGCCTTTCCGCGAAGCTGGAGTTCAAGGTCTCGCCAGATACACGCGTCTTCGTGCTGAGCCAGGTCAATTACTGGAAGCAGGTTTCTGATCGCGACAACTACACGGTGGGAGCAACGGGAAATCGCACGGTGGCCGACTACTCGCGTCGCAGCCGCGCCCTGATCGAGGCGGGGCAGGCACCGGTGAACGCCGCCGGCGCGGCGGCGGGTGTGGCCCCCGGCTACACGGACACGTTTACCGAATTGTTGAACGCCACCTACACCAATCAAGTGCAGCGTGGCGGCGGCATCACGAAATTCTTCAAGTTCGGCGGCGGGCTCGAGCACAAGTTCCGCAACGGCTTCCGGCTCACCGGCGACGCGAATCTCAGCCACAACCGCACGACGGGCGGCAACAGCGGCTTCACGGGGACCCTGCGCGGCATCGGCATGGCGGTTGATACCTCCGCCAGCCGCCTTCAACCGAAGTTCACGCAGACCTACGGACCGGCGATCGCCTATAACTCTGACCTTTCCGCGTATGCGCAGGGCCGGCTGCACAAGAACATCAGCGAAGCGCGCGAGGATCTGGATAGCGCGCGGCTTGACCTCAGCCGTGACCTTGCGCTCACAGTGCCACTGCGGCTGAAGGCTGGCGCCGCATTTCGCCGGCAGGACCGCTGGTCTTATTCCTCAGCACCGACGTGGGATTGGACGGGGACCGACGGCGTCATCGGCCGCAACGCTGCGACCGGCATTAACGACGACAACCTGGCGCAGTTCCGCGTCGCGCGGCCCGCGTATGGCCTGTTCAACGGCCACTACGCCGGGCTCGATCAGTTCGACTACGGTCGGGCCTTCGCAACGTTCGCGCAGACGCCGCAGTTGTTTCGCGCCAACGTCGTGGCCGCGCCGATTCCCGGTGTCGTGCGCGATGACATGACGGCCGGCTATCTGATGGGCAGCACCAAGTTTTCGCAGCTCACCGTCACGGCCGGAGTGCGGGTCGAATCAAACGACGTTCGCGCCACGGGCAGCCTCAGCGACCCCCAAAGTCCGACCCAAACAACGATCACCAAGGGCGGCGGCGGCACCGACCTGTTTCCGAGCGCGAACTTCAAGTTCCACCTCACACCGAACGCCATCGTGCGCGCGAGTTACGCGGCAACAGCGATGCGGCCGTCGATCGGCGACATCACACCGAACACCACGGTCAACTACTCCGGCGCCAGCGGGAGCGGCACCGTCACACAGAACAACCCCGATCTGAAAGTGCAGTTTGCCGACAACTGCGACGTCGCACTGGAATACTACTTCAAGCCCAGCGGCCTCGTCTCGGTCGGGGCGTTTCGCAAGGACATCAAGGACTTCATTGTGGCGACGACCGGATTCATCCGACCCGGCACCGACAATGGCTTCAACGGGCGGTATGCGGACTTCGTGCTCAACACCAACACCAACGCGCCGAGCGCCAAGGTCGAAGGCCTGGAATTTGATTTCAACCACCAGCTCTCCTTCCTGCCCGCGCCTTTTCACCGCCTGCGCGTGTTTGCAAACTATACGTACCTGAAGACCAGCGGCAAATACAGCGGGGGCACCGACGAGCTCGTAAACTTTGTGCCGCGCACCTACAACGTCGGCGGCTCGTTCGCCTGGCGGAAGTTTGAGGGTCGGATCGCCTACAACTTCAAAGGCGAATTTCTTGCCGCCTACAGCACCGATCCCACGGCGAAGAATCGGCAGAACCCGGATCGCTCACTTGATGTGAATTTCAAATATCAGTTCCGGCCGGAGTTCGCGTTTTATGTCGACGTCGTGAATCTGCTCAACCCCGGCACCTTCTGGTATAACATCGATCCCTCGCGCGTCGTGAAGTTCGAGCGCACCGGCGCGCGGCTGACCATGGGTTTCACCGGGCGCTTCTGACATGAGGAAGTGGACGTGCTTCTGGTTCCGCCCATTGCTCGCGGCGGGCGTGACCTGGTCCGCCGCCGCCATCGCCGCGGGCCCCAAGCTTGTCGAGGAATTCATCGAGCCCGCACCGGTCAACCCGGAGGTGCATGCGTCGACCCTCGTCGAGGCGGCGCCGGGAGTGTTCACGGCCGCGTGGTTTTCCGGATCCAAGGAGGGCAACGACGACGTGACGATTTGGAGCGCGCGACGCACCGCTGCCGGTTGGTCGACGGCGAAGGAGATTGCCCGCGGCTCGGACGTCAGCGGAGAGCCACGTCCGTGCTACAACCCGGTGCTGTTTCTCGCCGGCGGCCGCCTCGCACTCGTCTACAGCGTGGGGCGCGAGAAATCGCCGTGGCTACCGTACCTGGAATGGTCCGACGACGGCGGTGTTTCATGGAGCGCGGCGGTGCGACTGCCCGCCGGTCTGCGCGGACCGGATCGGAATCACCCGATCGCTTTGACCACGGGCGAACTGCTGCATCCATCGACGGGCGGCACGGGTAACGGCGGTCGCGGGGTGCACGTGGAGTTTTCCGATGCAAAACTCACGACCTGGAGGCGTCAGCCCGGCGTCGCCGATCCACGCGACTTTGGCGCGATCCAGCCGACGCTGCTCGATCACGGCGGCGGTCTCGTGCAGATGTTGTGTCGCACGTACACCCGCGAACTCGCCACGGCGGCTTCCTCCGACGGCGGCAAGACGTGGACGCCGTTGGAGGGACTCGGGATTTACCTGGCGAATTCAGCGATCGACGCGACACGGCTTCGCGACGGGCGCTGGCTTCTCGTCTACAACCCGAGCGCGAAGCCGGTAGACGCGCGGCTGTGGGGCGACCGCGCGCCCCTGAGCGTGGCGATTTCGCGCGACGGGCGCACGTGGGAAAGAGTCTTCGACTTGGAGACGGCGCCGATTCGCGAAGGTTATGCCTATCCATCGGTGGTTACCGCCTCCGACGGATTGGTCCACCTCACCTACACGTGGGGACGCAAACGCATCCGGTATGTCGTCCTGGATCCCGCCGCACTATGAGTCCGGTAACCGCGAACAGAATCAGGGCCGCGTGGCGGACGGCAGCGCTGACCGTCCTGCTTTCATGGGGCCGACTCGCCGCCCAAACGCAGGAGGAATGGCCCTTGCGCGCCGGCGATCCGGCCGGGGCGGTCTCCCCGCCAGAGGAGACGACCTTTCAACCGCGAGGGTTGGATGATCGCGGCTTCAACCGCGTCGTGCGCAAAGTCACCGAGCCCACGCTCACGATTTACCACCCCGCGCAAGTCGCGCATCGGAGCGCAGCGCTGCTCGTGATCGCCGGCGGCGGCTACGACGGCATCGTGATTGATCGGGAAGGACACGCGTTCGCTCGTTATTTTCAAGGGCAAGGACTCACCGCGATCGTGCTCAAGTATCGTCTGCCACAGGCGGACACATTTGCTGCGGGACTGCCGGCGCCGCAACGGGACGCACTCGACGCCCTGCGCTTCATTCGCCGGCACGCGGCAGACTGGCGGATCGATCCGAATCGCGTGGGGGTGATGGGCGCCTCGGCGGGCGGGCACCTTGCGGGGAGCTCCGCAATCTTCGGCCACAAGACTGACGGCTCACGACCGGACTTTGTCGCATTGCTTTATCCCGTCGTAACGCTCGCCGCGCCGACGGCGCACGCTGGTTCGCGACTGCGGCTGCTCGGTCCGGAACCCGCCCCGGCCCGGATCAACGAATATTCCCTGGAGCGACGCGCGCAGCCGGGATTTCCACCGTTTTTTCTCGTGCACGCCCAAGATGACCAGACCGTTCCGATCGAGAATAGCCGGTTGCTCGCCGCCGCGCTGCAGCAAGCAAGCGTGCCGTGCGAGTTCCTGGTGGTCGCCGCAGGCGGGCACGGTTTCGCACTGGGGCGCACCGGTGCGTCGGCCCGCTGGAAGGAGCATTTCCTGGCGTGGCTGGACGCATTGCCATGACGCCTCCTGCCGCCTATGCCTGAATTGCCTCATCGGATTCGGCCCCTCATGAAAACAAATTCCATGTCCAGACTCCCCTCTCTCCTGATTGCGATCGCCGCGCTGCTAGTGGGCGCCTGCTCCAAATCGCCACCGTCCTCCGGCGCGCCAGCCCGGCCGAGGGTGGCACTCGTGATGAAATCACTCGCCAACGAGTTCTTCGGCACGATGGCCGAGGGCGCCAAGGCCCATCATGCAAAAAACGCCACCGCCTACGATCTCGTCGTCAACGGCATCAAGAACGAAACCGATCTCGCCGAGCAGGTGTCGCTCGTCGAGCAAATGGTCGCCTCCGGCGTGAACGCGATCGTGATCGCGCCAGCCGACTCCAAGGCGCTCGTGCCGGCGCTCCGGCGCGCGCACGCCGCCGGCGTGGCGATCGTCAACATCGACAACCGCCTCGACGCCTCGGCGATGAAGGATGCCGGGCTCGCGATTCCTTTCGTCGGTCCCGACAACCGCGCCGGCGCCGCCGCCGCCGGCCGCGTGCTGGCGGCGCGCCTGACCAAGGGTGACGTCGTTGCGATCATCGAGGGAATTCCCACCGCCGACAACGGCCGGCAGCGTCGGCTCGGTTTCGAGGACGCGGTCAAGGAAGCCGGCCTGAATCTCGTCGCCGTGCAGAGTGGTCAGTGGGAAATGGAAAAAGCCAACACCGTTGCCGCGGGGCTGCTGAACGCACACCCCACTCTCAAGGCGATCTTCTGTGGGAACGACAACATGGCGCTCGGCGCTGTCGCCGCGATCAAGGCCTCCGGCCGCGAGGGTCGCGTGCTCGTGGCCGGGTTCGACAACATCAAGGGAGTCCGTCCGCTGCTTGCGTCGGGGGCCATCGTCGCCACCGCCGACCAGCATGCGGACCAACTGGCGGTGTTCGGCATTGAGGCCGCCCTTGAAGTGCTGAAAACGAAAAATACCGCCGATCGCACCACCCCTGTCGACGTCGTGACAAAGTAGACGAGGGACCCGCCGGATTTCCTCGATGTCCTTTCCCCGCCTCTCCGTTCGCGCTCTGAAGAAGTCCTTCGGCGCCAATGTCGTGCTGCGCGGTCTCGACTTCGAACTCGCGGACGGCGAGGTCCACGCGTTGATCGGCGGCAACGGCGCCGGCAAATCCACGCTGTCGAAGATCATCGCGGGGGTGGAGTCTCCCGACGGTGGCAAGCTCTGCCTCGACGGTGAGCCGTTTACGCCAGATTCGCGCCGGGCGGCACAAACCGCGGGAGTGGTGATGGTGATGCAGGAGCTGAGTGTGCTGCCAACCTTGTCCGTGGCGGAAAATCTTTTCCTCGGCGACTTGCCCGCCCGCCACGGCGTGCTCGACCGGAAGCGGCTGCACGCGGGCGCTCGTGCCGCGCTGACCCGGGTCGGGTTGCACGCACTCGACCCCGACACGCCGGCCGCAACTCTCGGCGTCGGACACCAGCAGTTGGTTGAAATTGCGGCGGGCTTGGTGCAGACCTGCCGGCTCCTCATCCTCGACGAACCCACCGCGGCGCTCACGGGATCAGAGATTGAAACGCTGTTCGCGCTGCTGCGGGAGCTGCGGGCGAAGGGCACCTCCATCCTCTACATCAGCCACCGCCTCGATGAGATCGGCCGGCTGGCCGATCGCGTGAGCGTATTGCGCGACGGACAGCTCGTCGCGACGCTGCACGCACGTGAAACGCGGCGGGAACGATTGATTGAGCTGATGGCCGGTGCAGCCTTGCCGGCACCAATCGCCAGTGCCGTTCCATCCGGCCGCGGTGCGCTGGCGGTGCGACTGCGTGATATTCATGTCGGCCGGGCTGTGCGTGGGGTCTCGCTCGACGTCCACGGCGGTGAAATCGTCGGATTGGGCGGTTTGGTGGGAGCGGGCCGCACAGAATTGCTGCGCGCCGTCTTCGGGGCCGATCCTCTCTCCGGCGGCACGATCTTGCTGGGGCCGGACCAAGAGCCATTTACCCCTTCGTCGACGCGAGTTGCGGTCAGGCGCGGTTTTGCCTTCGTGCCGGAGGATCGGAAGCATCACGGGATTCTTGCGCGGCTCGGCGTGCAGGACAACGCAGGCATTGCGCGACTGGCCGCGTATTGCCGTGCGCCTGGCATCGTGAATGCCTCGGCGGAATCCAAGGAGACGCGGGCGTTGCTCGCCCAACTGCAGGTGCGCCATGCGGACACCGCCCAGCCGATCGCGGAGCTGAGCGGCGGCAACCAGCAGAAAGTCGTGATCGGCCGCTGGCTGAACTGCGCGGTGCGGGTCTGGCTGCTCGACGAGCCGACGCGCGGCGTGGACGTGCCGGCCCGCCTTGCGATCTACGCCCTCCTCCGGGAGCGCGCAGCGGCAGGTGAGGCGATGCTGGTGGCCTCGAGTGACTACGAGGAGCTCGCGACGTTGTGCGACCGGGTGATCGTGCTTTCCCACGGCATCGTGGGAGGGGAGTTTTCGGCCGCCGAATTGACGCCCGACGCCTTCATGGCCGCCGCGTTTCGCGGTTTTAAAACGGGAGCAACCTGATGGCACGCCTCCGACACTACACTGAGTTTCTATTTCTCGCGCTGCTGCTGGCCGCGCTGGTTGGCCTGTTCAGCGTGCAGAGCGATCACTTCTGGTCGCTCGTCACGTTGCAGACGATCACGAACCGGATCCCGTCATTGGCGCTCACGGCGCTCGGCATGACCTTTGTGCTCGTGGCTGGAGGTATCGATCTTTCGGTGGGGTCCGTTTCGGCGGTGGCGGGCGCGGTATTCGGCTGGTGTCTCGCCGATCGCGGGTTGCCGGCGGCACTGGCGGTTGCCACCGCGATTGGGGCAGCGCTCGCCTGTGGTCTGATCAACGGTGTTTTGGTCAACGCGCTGCGGATGCCGTCATTCATCGTCACGCTTGGGCTGCTCGAGGGCGCGCGGGGCGTCGCGTATCTCGTGACGGATTCACAGACCAAATATCTCGGCGAGAAACTCGTTCTGCTACAGGCCACCCCATTCGCCGGGTTGTCCGTGGCGTTTCTCCTGACCGTCACGCTCATGCTCGTCGCTCAGTTCGTGCTGACCCGCACGGTTTTCGGACGGCACACGGTAGCCGTGGGCACGAATGAGGAGGCAGCCCGATTGGTGGGTATTTCGCCGGCGCGAGTGCGGCTGATCGTTTTTGCGCTTTCGGGTGCACTGGCCGGGCTTGCGGGGCTGTGTCACGTCGCCCGCTTGGGCGCGGCGGATCCAAACGCCGGATCAGGGCTGGAATTGTCGGCGATCGCCGCGGCGGTGATCGGCGGCACCAGCCTCATGGGCGGCCGCGGGTCGATGCTGGCGACCTTTGTCGGGGTGTTGATCATTGCAACGCTGGAAGCCGGTCTCGCGCACCTCGGCGTTTCCGAACCGTTGAAGCGCGTGATCACGGGCACCGTAATCATCGTCGCAGTTGGCGCCGAGGCCACGCGTGCCCGGCTCACCGCCCGCCGGCTGCAACGCGCGATCGACCGATAGGCTTCCCGATCCCTTCGAATGAAAACATTGAGGCTTCTCCTCGCCCTCGCACTCCCGCTCGCCGGAATCGGCGTCTTGGCCGCTCAGCCGCCGAAACCAGTAAATCTGATCTTCGATACCGACATGGGCAACGACGTCGACGATGCCCTGGCTCTTGGAATGATTCACGCATTGCAGACACGCCGGGCATGCCAGCTCTTGGCCGTCACGCTGACCAATCCTGATCCACTGGCTGGCGCGTACGTTGCCGCCGTGAACACCTTCTACGGCCGAGCGACGATTCCGATCGGCGTGAACCCGGCTGCACCAAGGACCAACCCGAGCAAGTTTTTGAAAATCGCCGAGGCGCGCGATGCGCAAGGGGCGTTCGTGTTTCCCCACGACTTCATCGCGGCGAAAGCCCCACTCGCGGTCGAAGTGCTCCGACGCACCCTTGCAAGTGCCGCGGATCACGACGTAGCCCTCGTGCAGGTGGGCTTCTGCTCGAACCTCGTGCAGTTGCTTGAGTCGCCCGCTGATGGCCTTTCGCCGCTGACCGGTCGCGAGCTCGTGACACGGAAGGTGCGGCTGCTTTCAATCATGGCAGGCGCGTTTCAAACGGTGAACAGCAACAATCACATCCTTGAGTATAACGTGCGGATCGCGATCGCTCACGCCCAACAATTGGCGGCCGACTGGCCGACGCCGATCGTCTGGAGCGGCTGGGAAATTGGCCAGGCGATCACGTTTCCGGCCGCGGCGGTTGACCACGATTTTGGCTATTCGGCACGGCATCCGTTGCCGGAGGCCTATCAGCTCTACAATCCTACGCCGCACGAGCGCCCGTGCTGGGACCTCACCAGCGTGCTCCACGCCGTTTATCCGGAACGGGGGTATTTCACGTTGTCCGCCCAAGGCCGGGTGACCGTCGAAAAGGATGGTTATACGCGTTTCGCTCCAGCGAAGGCGAACGCGACCGGCCGGGACCGATTTCTGCTCGTCGATCGTGAACAGGCGGCACGGTGTCGCGAATTTTTTGCCGCACTTGTGACCGAACCGCCCGCGGCGAAACCTTGACGCATGCGCCCCGTCTCCCACCTCCCGCACTCCGCCGGCCGCGTTATTGTCGTCGGCTCGCTCAACGTGGATCTCATCTGGTCTGTGCCCAGGCTGCCGCTGCCGGGCCAGACGCTGGTGGCCGACGCTGTAAAGTCCGAGTTCGGCGGCAAGGGCGCCAACCAAGCTGTCGCCGCCGCGCGATTCGGCGCGCAGGTCGCCATAGTGGGCGCCGTGGGCTGCGATACCGAGGGGCCACGGTACCTGGCGCATTTGCAGCGCGAGCGAATCGATACGACGTGGATCGCGACCATCGACGACGCCGCCACCGGCGCCGCACATGTCTACGTCAATTCCGCGGGCGAAAACTCGATCGTAATCAATCCGGGCGCCAATGCGCGCGTAAAGCGCGTGCAGGTCGCCACCGCGCTCGAAACATTGTTACCGACGGCGGACGCGGTCCTCATCCAGCAAGAATGCCCCGTCGAGACGGTGCTGCTATCGATCGAACTCGCAGCCCGCCACGGAGTCCGATCAATCCTCAATGCGTCACCCGTAAATGCCGCCTTCCCGTGGGGCACCCATCCGATCGGCATCGTGATCGTCAACGAACACGAGTGCTCCGAATGCTTCGGCCGAAACCCGACACAGTTCCAACACCTGTCGCAAACCGAGCGAGGACTGCTCCTGAACACGTTCGCGGTTTCCGACGTCGTGATCACGCAGGGCCGGCAGCCGACCCTTCATTTTTCGGCTGACGCGATGCAGGTGGTGCCCACTCATCCAGTGGTCCCGGTCGACACGGTCGGAGCCGGCGATACCTTCAGCGGCGTGCTCGCCGCTCGACTCGCGCTAAACTCCTCGTGGGACACGGCACTGGCCTATGCCAATGTCGCGGCCGCGCTTTCCACGCTCGCATCAGGAGCGCAGACTGCAATGCCGACTCAAAGCGAGGTGGACGTCGCCATCTTAACCCAGAGGGCCCAAGATACCGCGTCCTGCAGAGCGTAAACTCGTCCCCCCCACCTGTGGGGATCGGATTTGGTTAAGATGATGGCTAACGCGAGTCGCCCGAGGAGCGAAACCGCCAGAGAACACCTCCCGCCGTCACCTCCGGTGCGCCGGCGGGAACGTTGAATCCCAGCCTACTTTTTCATCAGCTGGTCGTAAACCAATTCAAAGGAATCGGGCCCCACGCTGTATTCGCCGCGCAAGGGGTGATCCATCACCGCGAGTAGGAAGACCAGCAAGCCGAGCAACGCGGCGAGGATGGTTGTCAGCATCAGGTGCAGACCTTTTTTTTCCACCACGAGGAGCCACATCAGGGACAGATTCAAAATCGATCCGCCGACCACCACGATCCAGACGACTTGGGGAAGCGCCGTGGTCACGCTCACCAGACGCTGACGCCGGGATTCAACCATGTTGCTAAACTGGCGCAACGCCTCCGAGTGGAGGGACTTTTGCCCTTCGGTCTTCGGCTCAAACCCGGCCAGGCTGCGATGAAATCGCTTGAGAATGGCGTCCGCCTCCCGATCGGGAGCGATGCCCTCCCGCTGCTTCGGCCACGTGACATCAATTTCGTGGCGGGTATAAGCCCGCAGGTGCCCGGTCAGAACCCCATGGAGGGGCTCGGGGTAGTTGTCCACGCTGCGATAGAGCACGCCGATGTTCGACGCCTCGTTCGTCACCGCGGCATCGACTGATCCGAAATTTTCCCAGGTCGCGACCGAAATCAAACCAAGCGTGATGCCGAAAAAAACTCCGGACGCCGAAAGATACTGTCCCACAATGTCGTTGTAATCCTTGTCCCCAAACCAGCGCGGCAGAAAGCGGCTGATCACCACCTGCCCGGCCAGCGAAAAAACGACGAACCCTCCGACAACAATCGATCCAAAGAGCCAATTGGGGAGGTGATAAAGCAAAAGAAGGTTCATAATGATTCGGATTCGCAGGAAAAGTAATCGTCAGTCGATTGGACGAAAAGCAGGTGGTCGAGCAGAAGTGGGGATAAAACCACCGTCCGACGCCACCCTGGCCCGGTCGCCGGCTCACTGTTCCCGCCATCGCCGCCATTCCCACCCCGGCCGATCGACGCGAAACTGCACGATTCGACGCTGCTCGGCCTCCGTGACGTAGACGGTGCGGCCGTCCGGTCCGCCAAAACAAATGTTTGTCGGGCTCGTACCCAACACCCCGATCTCCTGCAGAATCTCCCCTTTGGGCGTCATCTTCACCACCGTACCTTTGCCGTGACGCGTAATGTAGAGGTTGCCGTCGACGTCACATCGCATGCCGTCAAACCCGTGGTCGGGAAACTGCCGGATTAGCCGCTTGTTCGCGAGGGCGCCCTCTCCCGTGATGGTAAACGCCCAGACGTTGCGCTGCACGCTCTCGTTGACGTAGAGCGTCTTCCCGTCCGGGCTCACTTCGATCCCGTTGGTGGTTCCCATGTCACCAGCGACGCGCGTCACCTCACCCGTAACGCTGACACGCCAGACCTGGCCAGACTGGTTTTTCCAATTCGGATCGCTGGCGTAGATCGTGCCGTCGGGCGCGATTGCGAGGTCGTTCGGCTGATTCATCTCCGGCCCATGTGCGTGCACGGAGATCGCCTTGCTCGTCGGATCGATACGCAGGACATTGTGCGCCACGTAGTCCGCCACGAACATGATGCCGCCGCGTCCGAAGCGGATGCCGTTGCCAACACTCTTGTCCGGTAGCGTCACGAAGACTTCGGCGTGACCGGCGGGGCTGACCTTGCCGATCGTTTGCTGCGTCTGGAAATTCACCGCGTACACATTGCCGTTGGCATCGCACGCGGGGCCCTCGACGCCCTTGGTGAAACTGCCCGGCATCGTCAGGGGTGTCGCGACGAAGAGCACCGACTCGCCGGCCAGGGCGACACACGTGGCAACGGCGAGGCCAAGTCCAAGTTTCGTGGCGAAGAGGCGGAGGCTCATGGTTTGGAGGGATTCGAAGGGGAAGGTGCGACCGGCATGCTGGCAATCCATTGGGCGATCAGATTCACTCCCTCCCCGTCGGGCACCGAGGTTCCAAATGGCGGCATCTGACCGGGACCGCGCCGAACAGTACGGTGGACGATGAGCGATTGGGCGGGCGCTCCCGGCGCCAGGAGCTTCGCATCCTCGAGATCGAAGGTAGCGTGCAGCGGCGTGGCGTTGACGATTTCCATGTCCGCCTGCGCGATGTTGATCGCGAGCTGCATGTTGGAATTTCCACCCGCATTGCGTGCATGGCAGTGAGAACAATTGGCATGCAGATAGGCCCGCGCCCGATCGTTGAGGGAGGCGGACGGGTCGCGAGGATCCACGATGCGCGGCAAGGTTTCGACCGCCCGCGCGAGCAAGGGGCTGTCCACTGGCGGCTGGCGTTGCTGCGGAGATGGCAGGACGAGGCCGAGGGCCGCCTGCAATGCCGCTGGATTGGAATTTTGGGCCACCAATTCACGGCGCCACTCCGCCTCCTCCATCGCGGCGTGGTTGTCCTTCAGCACCCCGGCCCGCTCCCAATCAGCAATTTGATTGCCGCGGTTGAGCTGTACCGTGCTCACCCCCAGCAGGAAATTCGCGGCGCGACTATGGCAAAGAAGGCACTCCTGTTTCCCCGGGATGCGCCAGGTTTGCCCGCCCGCAAGTGTTCGCGTCTCTCCCTCGGCAGAAACCAGGACAGCGTCCGTCTGTTCAGGATTCCACGCGTAGCTATAACCCGTCCACTCGTTTTGCTGGCGAAGCAACACGCGGGTTTCGATTCGCTGGTTTTGCATGGTCAACGTCTGCACGACCGCGGCTCCATCCGGGAGATTCCACCCGCCCTGACTCGTCAGTTCCATCCGCTCACGGCCCGGCAACGCGATCAAACGCGTGCCCACCGCGCCGTCGTGCCAGGCCGGCGCATTCACCTCGTAGGGCAGCAGTCCGGCGCTTGGCCGCAACGAGCGCGTGTCGACAAACAGACCGGTGTCACTGAGCTTCGACGGAAACGGGGCAGTTGGGGCCGAGCGCGGTGCCCGCTCCAGCCGATGAATTGAGTGCCCCAAATAATCGACGACGAGAATGTCGCCCTGCGGGGTCTCGCAAAAACCGGTGATGCCGAGGGTCGTGTCCACGAGACATACATCTTGGAGCAGTTTTCCGTCCCGCTGCCGCGCCGCCCAAATCTGGCCCGTGCTGTAATCGCCATAGACATAACAACCCGCAAGGTCGGGAAACTTCGCTCCGCGGTAAACAATGCCGCCCGTCAGCGAACGAAAATCCGCGTGGGAATGCTCAATCAACGGCTTGGAGATCGGCGTCGGACCGCGCGGGCGATTCTGGTGAAATTCATGACTGCCCTCGACAATCGGCCAGCCGTAGTTCTCCCCGCGGCGGGCGATACGGGCATATTCCCACTGGTCCTGACCGTTCTCGCCCACCCAGAGATCGCCCGTCGAGCGATCCAGGCTCATGCGCCACGGATTGCGAAAGCCATACGCCCACGTCTCGGGTCGCGCCCCCGCCGTTTGCAGAAAAGGATTATCCGCCGGAATACCGTACGGTTTTCCGTTCGCCGGATGATCCACGTCGATCCGCAGGAGCTTCGCCAGCAGGCGCGTGAGATCCTGACCCGATCTCCATTCATCCGAGTCGCTCGTTCCGTCGCCACTCGTCACGTAGAGCATCCCGTCACGGCCAAAGGTCAGCGCCGCTCCGTTGTGGCCGCTCGACTGCCACTCGATAATCACAGTGCGCGACGCCGGGTCGATGCGACCGCTGCGACGGTCCATCGTATAACGCACCACCCGACTGTTGAAATCGTGCCGGCCTTCACCGAAGCGACCGTTCGCACCGAGATAGAGATAGCCGTTCTCCGCGAAGTTCGGATGAAAACAAACGTCGTACACCGACTCGCCCAGCTCCAGGAGCAACTCGGGCTCGATCACCTCCGGACGGTTGGCGAGCCGGCTGACGCGGGCCGTCCGCACCGGTGCATACCCGTTGCACTCGATCAGCAGGAACCCGCCCCTTCCTGGTTCAACCGCGATCATGATCGGTTGTTTCGTTTTCAGGCGCGGGAAGGCCGGCACCGTTTGATAGGGCAACGGCGGCTCGGGCGAACCGACCAGCCGCGAAGCGTCCCACGTCGCCCGGCCGGAGGCGACTGCATCATGCGGACCGACAAACCGCAGCGGCAGATAGTCTTCGTACTGGTGAAAATTTGGAGCCCGCAGCGGCGCGCTCGACGACAGCGCGGGCTCGGTCTGACTGGCAGTGTAGTCATAGCGGCAGAGCGCGTGCAGCCACACTTCGCCCGGCGCTGGCCGGCCACCGGTGGAAAGAAAATCGCGCCAGGGAATGCGGCCCTCCACCGTCCAGCCCGTGTCCCGATCCGTCCTCTGATTGAGGGTCCCGCGCACCTGTACCGCCGTGTCGAGGTGGAAAGCGCGATCGGACTTATACCGATTATACGCACCGGGGCCACGGGAAGGCAGGAACATGTCGAGCTTCGCGTTGGCCGCATTGATCTCAAACTCGTAGTACCCGGGCTTGTCCGCCGCCGGCTTGAAAAACAACTCGAAGACGTCGTTCGTCCAGGTCCGGCCGTCGTGCTCCTTGACGTCGGCAAACACATCCGCGTCCTCCATCTCGGCGCAAAAGTAGAGATAGTCACGGTCCCACAACAGTCGCGTCTTCGTGGCGGTCGGCGGACGGCGCTGGCCGGCGGGAAGCCAGGCCGATTGAAACGTGTCCACCACTTGCGCCTGCTGCCAGATAGCCTCGTCGATCCTGCCATCGATCACCGGCGCCACAGCGGCCCATCGACATTCTAACGCCTCCGCCGCCTCGAGCGGGCACGACGCAAAGAACGCCGAGGTCACCACCAGCAGATGTCCAGCGAGCCGGCAACGCCACGCCGAGAAAGCGGATGCGGGGCAAGACGGGCGCATTGAATCACGCATCGCTGGAAGGAGAATTTGGTTTGGAGCGGAACGGGGCCTCGCCGCGGCGCTGGCCGCGGACGCGTTCGGTGGGAGTGCGGAAAAGGCAAAGGCACTTCCCTTCGCGAAGTCGAGGAGAAGCGCGCATCGCGTCAATCGCTCAGGGCTACCACCGCGAGACGATTGAATTGGGCGCAGCGGACACCTGTGAACGCGGATACTTGGGGCGAACGCTCGATTCGCGCGAGTTCGCCATCCGCCTTTCCGCGTATCGTGTACCCGGCGTGTCGGCTTGCAGCCGGCCTCGCAGAGACCAGTCCGGGTTCGTGAACCCGGCTGCAAAATCAACCACTGTCAGCTCAAAGATACGCCCGTCCCCCCCGCCGGCACGATTCGGTTCGCTCCGACCACCGAAATTCGCTTGATCAGATCGAGCCGACACCGAAGTCGGACGCTCCCCTGCCCTTCGATCCGACACCCCTATGACGAGAGTCCAGCTCATCGGTCGCCGCCAATTCCTCCATCGCACCCTCGCGGCAGCCGGCTCGTGTCTCGCCAGCAACGTCCTCGCGCAGACGCCGGGTGCGCGTCCGCCCAGCCACGCGGGAGTGACGGTGTTGAATCCCCGCAATCGGGTTCCGGTCGCCCTCATCATCGACGACTCCACCTGCCTGGTGAACCTGAACCGTTTCTCGGTGCCGCAATTCGCCCACGTGCGCGGCCCCGGGTCTCCCTACGCCCGGCTCCCGTGGCGCGAGTGGCCGGTCGAGATTCCCGACGCGTTTGTCCGGAGGTTTGGCGAGTGGTGCGCCGGACACGGCGTCAAAGGCAAATACAGCATCGTCCCGTTTCCTGCCTGCGTGGGCCGCCTCGACCGCACGCTGCCGGGTTGGACGCAGGCCGAATTGGACGGAAGCATCGACCTCGTGCGCACGCTGATGCTGCCGAACTGGGACATCCACCCCGAGATGATCTCACATACGCGCGTCATCGACACCAAAACCGGGCACCCATATCCAGAATTCACCGAGGGCTTCATGGAGAACTGGCTGTGGAGCAAGGGACGTAGTGTCGACGAGCTGGCCGACTACCTGACGTACGCCTTGCGGATTCTGAAAAACATCGGTCTGCCGTGCGAGGGGATCACCACGCCCGGCGGGTTTGGCAGTATGGCGCGGCCCCAGCTAGCGCAGGCCACGTTCGAATCCGTGCGCGCGGTGTTTGGCGCCGAAATCCCGCACTACTTCCGCGACCTCTTCTCCGAAGGTGACAAAAGCGTCGCGCCACTCGTGCAAAACGCCTCCGGCCTCGACGGTCCGGATCCCCGCTGCGTCGTCCACACCATCGCATGCACCGGCGACTGGACGGGCGGTTGGGATTGCACCGCCCCGGGCGGAGCCGATCGCTTCATCACCCCGGACGGCCAATCGGGCCGCCTGGTCGACGTGATCAACCGCGGCGAACCGGCGTTGATGCTCGCCCATTGGACCGGTATTTATTTCAACGGACAGGAGGTCGGTTTCAAAATCTTCCAGGAAGTCGTCCGTCGTCTGCACGCGCGCTTCGACCACCTGCATTGGATGAAGCTCAGCGAAGTCTCCCGCTATTGGGCCGCAAAGGAATTGACTCGGATCGAACTTCAGCCGGACGGCGTGGCCTTCCACGCGCCGTTTGCGTGCAGCGAGTTTACCGTCAGCTGGCAGGGCTCGGTCGCTCAACCGCCCGAACTCCGCGCAGGCCCATCGATCTCGCGCCTGCAAGAGGTCGCGTCTCCGTCAAAACTTGTCCCCGGCAGTTGGTGGCGCGACGGCTCGCGCCTCGTGGCCTGTTTCGCCTTGCCCAAGGGCGCCTCCACCCTTCACACGGCATGACGACCGTTTCGTCGGCAGCCCAGCCCCGCACCCAACACCTCACTTCCAATCTCCAACAAACTCACCTCCATGAAAACTCGCGCCCTCGCCTTGCTCACCGCACTGCTCGTCGCCGGCATCCCGCTGCGCAGTCAACCCGCCAATGGTCCCGCTCCGCAGCCCGGACCAAATCAGCCAGATCAAAACAAACGATCGGGCCCGATGCGAAACGGGATGCCCCCGATGGCGCGCGGCGAAATGAATGCTCCATCTCCTGGCGGACGAGGCCCGCAGCATCAGGCGCCGAATGCCGATCCCGTGATGGAGAATTTCTTCCCACCGGAGATGATCATGCATCATCAGCAGGCGCTCAACCTCACCGAAGAACAGCGGAAACGCCTGATTGAGGTGATTCAAAAATCCCAGCCTGCCTTCACCGATTTTCAATGGCGGATTGAAGCCGAGCAGGCGGCGTTGGTCGCGCTTGCCCGCGCCGCGCGCCCGGACGAGAAACAAATCGCCGCGCAACTCGACAAGGTTTTACAGCTCGAAGGAGAGATGCGGCGCGGCCATCTCCTCCTACTGGTGCGATTGAAGAACGAGCTGACGGCGGAACAGCAAGCCACCCTCCGCTCATCGATGCACCGGCCCACTCCCGGACCGGGGCGGTGACGCACGTCACCTCCGGACGGAAACGGACGCGAGCGCGACCGTCAGCCGCGAGTCGGTGGTCGTCGAACTCCCCAGCAGGGGCACAGTGCCAGCAGCCTACCTCCACGCGAAAAACGTCCCGTGGCGCATCCCACGTTCCCATCAACACCGCCGGCCCCAGTTGACATCCAATCCCTGAGGTCGTTTCAGGAGAACGCCGTTCGCGGAGGTCTTTCCCGGCGGATCCTCGGCGCGCGTTGCTCCAGGAAATTTCAGTTCAGTAGGCGACCCCGTGACCGATCTACGGCGCATGGTGCCCGTAGTTGAGTCTTTCCCCGACGCGGTCACACCGGCACTTGACCGAACCCCAGCTTCCCTCGAACCGTGTCTTCTATCCTCGTTATAGACGATAATCCGATGATGCTCGAAACGATGAGCCGATCCTTGGAACCCCAAGGGTCATTGCGTTGTTGCCGCCAATAACGGCCGGGAAGGCATGCTCCAAATGACAGTGGGCCAATTTGACCAGGTGATCACGGATCTGATGATGCCCGGAAAAGAGGGAATCGAGACGATTATCGAACTGCGGCGCACCTTCCCCGCAACCAAGGTGATTGCCATGTCCGGCGGGCCCAATAGCCCATTGATTTCGAGCAACCTGAAGGCCGCGCAGTGTCTCGGGGCCCATGCCACGTTGCTCAAACCCTTCACTCTCGAACAACTCATGACAGAAGTGAACCAGGTACTGAACCAAACGGGCGAACCCGGGAAAAACCCACCCGGTGGGAGCATCCCGACCGCTTAGCGGCCGGTTCAGTGGAACCGCGAAAGCCAAGCGGGAAATTCATCCCGCACCGGACGGATCGGGGCAGGTCAACAGATGACAGCGCGCGCCCTGAAAATAGACGGGCGCGGGCCCCACAGCCCGCGCCCGATGTTCCCACATACCCAAGTTTATGCGACGGCCATTCGTTCCCGTTTGGCTTTCGGGGGATTCTCCCCCTTGGAAGCCGGCACGATGACGACCGGGCAAGACGCCCGCATCAACACACCGTGCGTCGTACTGCCGACCAGCAAATCGTAAAGGGCCGTGTGCCCATGTGAACCCATCACAATGTAGTCCGCCGCCATCGTTTTCGCCTGCTCGATGATCCGCGGGATCGGAGCCCCGACAAACTGCACGCTCTCGGATCGAA
The DNA here is from genome assembly GCA_947474365.1 of Opitutia bacterium. Lineage (GTDB taxonomy): Bacteria > Verrucomicrobiota > Verrucomicrobiia > Opitutales > Opitutaceae > ER46. The sequence goes on from CANJIU010000095.1 coordinate 22,116, forward strand.
TTCCGTTCTCGGCCAGATCACCCTCAATCTTGGCCAGCTTGGTCGCGGCACTCTTTTCCCCGGCGGCCGTCACTTCGGCGATGTCCGCCAACAGCGGCGCATATTCTGTCATGACCACCGGCGGTTGGATGACCGTGAGCAAAACCACCCGGCCATCGATGGCCTGGGCGAGCGAAGCGGCTTCGGCAATCACTCCCTCGCTGGCCGCTGAGAAATCAATCGGGGCGAGAATTGTTTTCACGTGGCGACTGTAGCGAATTCGACCGTTCACTGCCACGCAGTCGTTGGCCAAACCTACGCAGATATTGTAGAATGCTTCTTCCGATACGGAACGATTCACTTGAACCACGAATGCACACGAATGAACACGGATGTTCAGAGCAATTCGTGTTTACAGGCGCGGGTCCGATATACCCACCGTTCCGTGGCGTTTCGGATATCCAGCCGCGACCGGTTATTCCCTCTGTATCCGTGTCGATTCGTGTCCATTCGTGGTTTCCTGCATGGCTACGGCTAAGCCTGTTTTCCCTGGCGCAGGCGATCAACCAGCACGGCCACGATGATCACGAGTCCGATGATGATTTCCTGAAAATAAGTCGGCCAGCCCATCAGCTGCGATCCATTGCGGAGCACCGCCATGATCAGCGCCCCAATCATCGATCCCAGCACCGTGCCGACCCCGCCGCTCAGGCTGGCGCCGCCGATGATCACCGACGCGATGATGTCGAGTTCGAGCCCGACCGCGACCGTCGGATCACCCTGCCGCAGCCGGGAAAGTTGGAACACTCCCGCGAGGCCGAAGAATGCGCCCGCCAGAGCATAGATGCCAATTTTGAGGCGCGTTGTGGGAATGCCGCACAGCCGCGCCGTGGCTTCGTTGGAACCCAGTGCAAAGACGTGCCGGCCAAAGACGGTGTTGCGCAACAGCAGCGAGGTGAAGACCGCGAGCACGAGCGAAACCCACACGCCCGCCGGCAACGCGTAGCTCTGCGGATCGAGCGTGGTCATCCAGCCGTTGATCGGCGACGCGTCGTAATTCACCGTCTGGTTGTCGGCCAGCCACTTCGCCGAACCGCGCCACACGCCGAGTGCACCGAGGGTGATGATGAAGGGCACGAGCCGGAGCGCCGCGATCGCCGCCCCATTGACCAGACCAATCAGCGCGCCGGAGAGGAGCATCGCGAAGAGCGTCGGGGCCGCCCCCCACCCCTTCTGGATCAATTGCGCGCCGATCACACTCGTAAACGCGATGCTCGAGCCCACCGAGAGATCAATGCCGCCACTGACGATGATCATCGTCATGCCCAGCGCCCCGATCGCGACGATCACCGTCTGGGTGAAGATCGTCTTGAAATTGTGATACGTGAGAAAAAACTCCCGCGTCTCCGCCGGGACCGAGAACAGCACGACGACCACCAGCAGCCCGAGAAACGGGCCGGCCTTGGCTAGGATTTTTTTGACCGTGTCTTTCATTCGTTTTCCGCCTTCGCCGCCGCCGCGTTGCTGCCCGTCGCCACGCGCATGATTTCCGCCTCGCTCCACTGGGCGCGCGGCCGGACCGCCGCGAGTTCGCCCCGGCACATCACCCCGATCGTGTCGCAGAGGCCGAGCACCTCCGGCAGGTAACTGCTGATAACCACGACCGCCTTGCCGGCCGCCGCCAATCTGCCGATCAACTCGTAAATCTGGGCCTTGCTGCCGACATCGATCCCGCGCGTCGGCTCGTCGAGGAGGAAGATGCGCGCGGGATGCTCCAGCAGGCGCGCGATCGCCACCTTCTGCTGGTTGCCGCCGGAGAGCTGGCCGATCGCCTGCGTCGCGCCGCCACATTTCACGTTCAGCTCCGCAATCCACCGGTTCGCCGTCTCGCGCTGGCGACCGCCATTCAGGATGCCAAAACGGCTGAACGCCTCCTGCTTGGTGAGGGTGATGTTGTCCGCAATCGACTGCGTGAGCATCAACCCCTCCTCCTTGCGATTTTCGCTCAGAAAACCGACCCCCTGCGCCCACCGCGCCCGGGGAGACGACGCCCCCGCCGCGGATCCGACGACGACCACCTCGCCCGCATCCACTTCGTCGAGCGCAAAAATCGTCCGCAGCAAGTCCGTCCGACCCGCCCCGATCAGTCCGGCCAGTCCGAAAATCTCCCCCGCGCGCACCTGCAGCGTCGCGCGCCGGAGCCGTGGCGCACTTGCCACCTCCTTCACGTCGAGGAGCACGGCACCGAGCGCGTGCGGCGTGCGCGGATAAAGATCCTTCACCTCGCGACCGGTCATGAGCGTGACGATATGATCGAGACTCGCCTCCTTCATCTCGCCGCTTCCCACTGTCTCTCCGTCTTTCAGGACGGTGAACCGGTCCGCGATGCGCCGACACTCCTCGAGAAAATGGCTGATATAGATGATGCTGACACCCTGGGCGCGCAGCCGGTCGATGGCGCTGAACAGCCGTTCGGTGTCGGCGCTCGTGAGGCTGCTGGTCGGCTCGTCCATGATCAGCACCCGCGGCTTCGTCAGCAGCGCGCGCGCAATCTCGATGATCTGTTGCGTCGCGATTGAGAACGTACCGGCCGGCCGGTCGAGGTCGAGCGACTCATGTCCGAGTTGGGCGAGGGCCGCGCGAGCACGGGTGCGCGAATCAGCCCGGTCGATCCAGCCTCCGCGCGCGGACTCGGCGCCGAGGAGGATGTTTTCCTGGGCCGTGAGATGGAGGGCCAGGTTCAACTCCTGGTAGATCATCGCCACGCCCTTCAGGCGGGCATCGTGCGGATCGGTCGGCGCGTACGGTTGCCCGGAAAGCTCCATCGTTCCCGCATCGGCGGCGTGCGCCCCGCTGAGCACCTTCATCAGGGTGCTCTTGCCCGCGCCGTTCTCACCGATGAGCGCATGGACCTCGCCGGGCGCGATGGTCAGCGACACGCCACGCAAAGCCCGGGTGGCGCCGAAGCTTTTCTGAATGCCGGCGAGGCGAAGGGCGGCGGGGGTGGCGGACGGACTCACTTCAGATACTTGTCGAGCGGCGGGTGGACGATCTCCGCCATCTCCGGCGAATTGAAGTTGGCCTTCGTCACGAAGCCGACGCCGGTGTCGATCACGGCCGGCACCTTTTCGCCGCGCAGGATGGAAACCATCGTCTTCACCCCGAGATAGCCCATGCGCATCGGATTCTGTACGACCATTCCGTAAACGTCACCCGCCATGAGGCCCGCGTTGATCATCTCGCCCGAGTCGAAGGCCACCAGCTTCACCTTGCCACCGGCAAGTCCGGCGTCGCGCAGTGCCATCAGCATTCCGGCAGAAGCGGATTCGTTGCAGCAAAACACCCCGTTGAGCTGCCGCCCAAAGCGGTTGATCAGATTTTCACTTACGCGTTTCGCGGTGTCGCGCGTGGGGCCGGCGTGCTGGTCGGTCGAGAGCAACTTGATTCCAGGAAAGTCCTTTTTCATCACCTCGAGAAAGCCTTCCTCACGCTCCTCGGTGCTGGCGGAGCCGACCTGCAGGCGCAGCATGATGACGTTGCCTTTGCCGCCGAGCGCCTTGCCGAGTTCGCGGCCCGCGATGCGGCCACCCTCGCGATTGTCAGTCGCAACAAAACTCGACGGCGACTTCGACTCCACGCCGGAATCGATCACGACCACCGGGATCTTGGCCCGCACGGCGGTGTCCAAGGGGGCGACCAGCCCGCGTTTGTCGAGCGGGGCAATCACGATGCCGCTCACGCGCTGCGAGATGAAATTCTCCACCACCTGGATCTGCTGCTCCCGGTCATCTTCCTTGAGGGGGCCCTTCCAGATGATCTGCACATTCACGCCCTGGGCCTTAAGCTCGAGTTCCGCCTTTTTCGCGCCCGCGTTGATCGCCTTCCAGAATTCGTGCGTCGTTCCCTTCGGGATGACGGCGATTTTGTAGGCGTCGGCGGCCGGCGCGAGTGCGGCACCGCCAACGGCAAGGGCCAGGGCGAGGAGGAGTTTTTTCATGGTTAAAGGGGCACGGGGGCGTGAAGCAAACGGGTAGAGAGAGCATGCATTATCATGCCCGTTGCCAGATGATTCTGGTGGCATGGGTGCACGTCAAGGCACACGAAGCCGAATGCAGGGCGACAGGCGCATCCCGCTTTTCGGACAGGCCGAACATGCCATCGACCACCATCGTACTTTTGCTGGAGCCGTGACGCCTCGTCGCGGTCTCGATCCACGCGACGTGGGCGTCGCGTCCCCAGCAACCGGATTCTGGACGGATCGAACGGGAGCGGCGACGCCCCCGTCGCCGTCCGGAAAGTGACCTTCGACCTCCGCCACGCATCCGCGCCCGCAGCGGGTGGATTTCGGAGCGTGAGACGAGACGAGTCGTCGTCGCCCCTGAGGAAGCGCCAGGATGTTGTGGAAAAACGGGTCAAACCCACGCGACGGGGGGCGTCGCGTCCCCAGGGTCCAGAAATTGAGATGCACCTCCCGGCCTCCGGCGGAAACGACCCGATCCGTTTCTGACCAAAAAGCCGCACGAGACGGGGATCCCTGCTGCCATTCGTTGAACAGGGATAACATTCCGCCACCACACCCTCACCCGAGATGGACGCATATTTTTCCCTGAAGAAGCCGGGCGCATGGCTCTGGAGCACCGGTCACACCCGCAGCGACATCGTGAGAAAAGTGGCGAACCGCCGGATCGACGGCCATTGGCTGGTTTGCCCGCACGGCGAAGCCGACCGCGCCATTGCGGTGAATGAATTTCTGGCCAAGCCCGATATTTTCCGTCCCGTGAAAACGGTCATCGGGGTCGAGCCGGTCGCACCCACCCCGGTCCCCACCTTGGCAATCCTCACGGCGTTACTTTGTTTGGGCATCTCGGTGGTGAATGCAGGATGGCTCTTTATTATTTTCCTCTGGGGCTTGCCCTACGTGGTCGTTTGTGTGGCTCATGTGCTGATCCACCGCCGGGCGGTAAAGCGCGCCACGAGTTCCCCAGCATGGCAATATGCCTCCCACCTGACATTGCTGCTCACCTTTCTCCTGCTCATCGACGGTGGCGGCCGCGACACCTGGATCGCCTATAAGACCATACTTTCTCTCAGCTCAGGGCACGGAGATGGCAGGGCAGCTCCGCCACCCTGGCTACCCTGGTGGAGCTTTCTGTTCGCCTACGCGCTCTACGTCGCTGTCACCATTTGCATCTTCATGGTGGGCCGCCGCTCAAAACCGGCCAGGAACTGAACTCGGGAATAGGCAGGCGCGATAAATCATCCGGACTGACCGCGTCGACGGACGCCTCCGCGGTTGAGCGTGGTCGCGAAGTGATGGCGCGACCATCCCACTCGTCTGATCGCGCCGTAACCGGCGCAGCTACAAGAACGGATTCAGCGTGACCTGTTCCCTGCGGCGACCCGGATCACGTTCGCACGTTGCAGTTCCGGCAAGGCGTGCAATCGTGGTGGAAGCCTCCTCCTTCCATGTCAAAACCGATCTGCTATTCCACCAAGGCGTTCTCCACGACCAGCGCCACCTCCCCGCTCAGTGCGGCCGTCATCGAGCGCCGCGTCCCGACCGCGACCGACGTCCAGATCCAGATCCTCTATTGCGGCGTCTGCCACTCCGACCTGCACTTCGCGCGCAACGAATGGCACTTCACCGAATATCCCGCGGTGCCGGGCCATGAGATCGTCGGCCGTGTCACGACCGTCGGCAGCGGCGTCACGAAATTCAAGGTCGGCGACATCGTGGGCGTCGGCTGCCTGGTCGACTCCTGCCGCACCTGCCCGAATTGCCGCACCGGTCTGGAGCAATTCTGCGACAACGGCATGGTCATGACCTACGGAAGCATGGACAAGCACCTCGGCACCCCGACGCTCGGCGGCTATTCGCAGAGCATCGTCGTGACGGAAGATTTCGTGCTCCGGATGCCCGCCAACCTCAATCCCGCCGCTGCTGCGCCCCTGCTCTGCGCGGGGATTACGACCTACTCACCGATGCGCCATTGGAAGGTCGGCCCCGGTCAAAAGGTCGGCATCGTCGGCCTGGGCGGTCTCGGCCACATGGGGGTCAAGTTCGCCAAGGCCTTTGGCGCGCATGTCGTGCTTTTCACGACATCGCCCGGCAAGGTCGCGGACGGGAAACGTCTCGGCGCCGATGAAGTCGTCGTCTCGACTGACGAGGCCCAGATGACGGCCCAGGCTGGCAGCTTCGATTTCATCCTGGACGCCGTCTCCGCCTCCCACGACATCAACGCCTACCTCAACCTGTTGAAGCGCGACGGCAACCTCGTGCTCGTGGGCGCGCCCGAGAAGCCGCTGCCGGTTGCGGCGTTCCCCCTGCTGTTCCGTCGTCGGTCGATTTCGGGCTCACTGATCGGCGGACTGCCCGAGACGCAGGAGATGCTGGATTTCTGCGGCCAGCACAACATCACGAGCGACATCGAGATGATACGCATGGACCAGATTAACACCGCCTACGAGCGGATGCTGAAGAGCGACGTGAAGTACCGCTTCGTGATCGACATGGCTTCGTTGACCTGACGAACCCTCAGGTCAGGAAGACGGAGTCCCTCGCGCCCGCGCCCACGGTGTGGAGCGGAAACCGCAGGGGTGGGCGGCAATCGTGTTCTCCATTTCCCTCGATCCAGTATCGCGGCAAATTTCGCATGCATCATCATGAACGATGATGCCCCCGGCAGGTCTTCCGACTCGAAGCCGTTTCCGTGGCGCACCCCGGTCGCGGTGCGCTTCATCCCCAGCGTCGCGGTACTGATCAGCCTCGCGCTCCTGTTCTCCGGTTGTACGACGCTGCATACCGTGCCGCCCTCCGGGCTCGTAAATCTGACCAACGTGGTCCAGGTCGGCGACCGGGTGGACTGCACGCTGCGCGATGGAACGCACAATCGCTTCAAGGTCACCGCCGTCGAACCCTCCGCACTGGTCGGAGGCCCCTTTCGCCTCCCCGCCGCGGAGATCGACCACATTGATCTCGAGCGTTTCGATGCCGCCACCACGAACCGGGTCGTACTCGGGGTCGTCCTGATCGGTGGCCTCGTTGCCCTCGAAGCCTCCGCACGGGGCAGGTGGAACATCTTCCAATCCCCGTTTTGATCGACCGCCGCGGACGCATGGGAACGGACGAGAACATGCGCCAGGCCGGTCACCGAGACGGCAAAAGCGTTCAATTCCTCCTCTTTTCCTCCTCTCAAGGTTGTCTGGCGGTAGTCAAATCACCCACAGATTACCCACACATCACCCGCACATCACCCACAGCGGGGTAAATCCGCCGACTCGCCCCACCCCGGTCGGCCCACACCGCGCGACTGGACTGCCAGCGGGCCGCGGACTCGACATCTCGGGCGGGGCCTTTGCCCAGACCGGAACTTATTCGAGCCCGACACTCCTGAGAAGGCGTTTTTCGAGTCGTTCAGCAACCCGTTGATTTGATCGAAGCGTAGCTGCGATTTTTTCCGACCGCCGACTTTCGGCTGCGGCCGAGCCGCACGGCTATTTGCCCTCGCGGGCCCATTGCTTCATGAGGGCGATGTTTTTGGCAATCTCGGGGTTCCCCTTGCGGCCCACGTAAACCGCCATGTCGCTGTCGTACCGCGACTCGGACTCAGGCGTGCGCCCCTGATCGTTGGTTAGCTCCATCCAGTTCTCCAATCGCGAACGAAGCTGCCGCAGTTCGGCGGCGTGCGCCGGATCGGCGGCCAGGTTGCGCACCTCCCAAGGATCCGACGCCAAATCGTAAAGCTCCTCCGCGGGTCGCGTGGGCGCGAACAGCAGGCGCTGCACGGCGTCGAGCCCACCCGCCGCCTCCGCCGCGCGCAGGGCGATGAGACACGGCTTATGATCCTTGTAGGCGTTGGGCTGCAGGTAGGGACGCAGCGGGAGAAAATTGCGCACATACTTGAAGCGCTCCGTACGAACACTGCGAATATGGTCGACCGTCTCGTCGGCCCGATCGCGCGCCGCAAAGACCGCCTCGCGGGGCCGGTAGTCCGACGCGAGGGCGTTGCGCGCCTGCATGTTTCCCGGGATCGGAATTCCGGCCAACGCCAGCGACATCGCCGCCAGGTCGATTTGCTGGATCAGATCCGCCCGGCGTTTTCCCGCCGGAATCCCGGGACCGCGCGCAACAAACGGAATGTGCGTGCCCTCGTCGTAGAGGAATTGCTTGCCGCGGGCGTGGCTCACCCCGTGGTCGGAAACAAAGAAAATCACCGTCTGCGCGAGAATCCCCTCCTTTTCCAACCGCGCCACAATCTCCCCCACGTGCCGGTCGGTGATCCGGACCGCATCGAGGGTCGCGGCCCAGTCTTCGAGGATGGCGGGCGTACGGGGATAGTAGGGCGGCAGTGGGAGTTTTTCCGCCGGCGTGGCGCTGCCGAGCTGCTGACGTGCCTTGGCGAGCTCCGCCGGCAGGTCGCGGGTCTTACCGCCGAGTAATTGAATCTCGGCAAAGAACGGCTGCCCGGGTTTTCGTCCGGCCCAGTCGGGGCCGTCGTAAACGAGGGGATCGTATTCGAAATTATAGTCCGTCTTTCCTTTCTTCTGCGCCGGGTGGTAACCGCCGTTGCTCGTGTAATAACCGGCGCGCTGAAAGAGGCGCGGCACCAATTCAACCCCGGGCGGCAATTGAATCTTTTCTTTGCCGATCCCGCTGCGGTGGTGATGCGCGCCGATGCTCGTCTGAAACATGCCGGTGATCAGCGCCGAACGGGACGGCGAACAGATCGGCCCGGTCGTGAACGCCCGCTCAAAGAGCGTTCCCTCAGCGGCGAGGCGATCCACCTCGGGAGTCCGCACCGTCGGGTCACCGTAACAGCCGAAGTGTGGCGACATATCCTCGGCAATCAGCCAGAGGATGTTGGGCCGGCCGGCCTGGGGCGGCGCCCCGGCGGCAAAGACGGAGACGGGCAGCAACAGCGCGAAAACGAGCGAGAGGAGGGGCTTCACGGTTGCGACTTCGATCTCCGTTGCCGGAAGCGGTCGCAACCTATTTCCACCGGCCGGCGCACTACGCCGCGGGCCAGGACACCCACGCTTTACCATTTACCCCTCGCCGCAAAGGCCGATGCTCGCCTTCCCCGTTCTACGTTCACACCGAACGCGCTCCGGATTCCGCACCTTCGTCCGCCCTCCCTTTCACCACCGGCCTCATGAAACGATCCTTTCCCTTCGGCAAACAGAGTCTGCTCCTTGGCCTGATGCTCGCCGCTGCCTTCGGGTGGCCGGCCCCGGCTCACGCGGCCAACGTGTCCTCCCCCGTCAAAAGCAACGCGCGGCTCGGCAAGCAGGGCGACGACTTGTATCTGCTCCCGACCAGCCAGGTGCTGCATTCGTGGGGCGAGCAGACGCTGGTGCGCGGCCGGCCGGTGGACCTCGCCTTCGACTCCACCCAACAGCGGTTCGCGATCCTCAACACGCGCAACATCCTGCTGGTCGATGCCGTCACGGGCAAGCAGACCGGACGCATCGAGGCCAAGACCACCAGCTATACCGGCCTCGCCTTCCGCCCCGGCGACCGTGAACTCTGGGCGAGCGAAGCCACCCGCAACGGACCCGACTTCCTCCTCGTGGCGCCCCTGTCGGCCACCGGCGCCGCCGGCCAGCCCAAGCACATCGAGCTCCCGGGCCATCCCGTACCCGCCGGCATCGCCTTCTCCCGCGACGGCGAGACCGCGTATGTGGCCCTCAGCCGCAACAACACCCTCGCGGTCATCGACGCCACCAAACGCACTGTCCAACGGGAAATCCCCGTCGGCATGGCGCCGTTCGATGTCGTGCTCGCGGAAAAGCCCCACCGGATCTTCGTGTCGAATCGGGCCGGCCGCCGTCCCATTTCCGGTGATACGGTGGCCCCGAGCAGCGGTTCCGAGGTGGTCAGCGACCCCCAGACCGGTGCCACCACCGGCGGGACCGTCTCGGTGATCGAGTTGCCCGGCCTCGCGGTGCGGGAAATCAAGGTGGGGCTCGCGCCCTCGAACCTGACGTTGAGCCACGACGAGAAGACCCTCGCCGTCGCCAACGCGCATTCGGACTCGGTGACGCTGATTGATACCACAAGCCTGGCCACGAGTGAGCTGAAAATCCCGGCGTGGCCCGAAGGCACCTTGGGCAGTCAGCCTGTGGCGCTTTGCTTCGCCGCCGATGACAAGCGCCTCTACGTCGCGTGCGGCGGAAACAACGCCGTGGCCATCGCGACCGTCGCCGACGGCAAGTGGACCGTGGCCGGCACCGTTCCCCTCGTCGCCGGCGCCGTCCCGACCGGATGGTTCCCCTCGGCCATCGAACCGGACCGGTCCGGCGCGCTGTGGGTGGTAAACATCAAGGGCGTGGGCAACACCGCCAACGCCGAGGGTACGTTCAACACGCATGAATATGAGGGTTCGCTGGTCAAGCTCCCCGCCCCGAGCGCCGAACAGATCGCCGCCGGCACGCGGGAAGTGCAGGCCGCCAACAGCCCGCAATGGGAACCCGCCGGCGGAGTCAAAAATCTTTCCGCCCTCGGCATCCAGCACGTGTTTCTCATCATCAAGGAAAACCGGACGTACGATCAGGTCTTCGGCGACATGCCGAGGGGAAACGGTGCGCCCAACCTCGTGATGTTCGGCCGGGAGGTCACCCCGAACCACCACGCCCTGGCCGAGCGCTACGTGCTGCTCGATAATTTCTACGCCAGCGGCGCGATCAGTTTCGACGGCCATCAATGGCTGATGCAGGCGTTTGTCAGCGATTACGTCGAGCGGGCGTTCGCCGCCTCGCCCCGGGGGTATGCGTGGAACCTGGCGGACGCCCTGACCATCGCGCCCTCCGGCTTCTTCTGGCAGGGCGCAGCCCGACCGCTGGACCTGCGCGTCTACGGGGAGTTTTCCACCCCGGCGCAATTGGACCCCGCGACGCAGAGCGTGCGCGACATCAACGAAGAAACCGCCACATGGTCCGAGTACTGGAAGCTGTACCGCGAAGGCAAGTGGCAGGACGTCGTCCGCAGCCGCTGCGGCGTGCCGGCTCTCTCCAAATTTGTCTGCGACCGCTATCCGGTCGGCACGAACATCACGGATCAGATTCGCACCGAGGTGCTGTTGCAGGAGTTGGCCGGATGGGAGAAACGCGGCCGCGCCCCTCACCTCTCGGTCCTCTGCCTCACCAGCGATCACACCATGGGAACCAAGCCCGGCGCGCCCACTCCGCGCGCCATGGTGGCCGACAACGATCTGGCGCTGGGTCGCGTGGTTGAGGCCATCTCCCACAGCTCGTTCTGGCCGCGGAGCCTCATCCTCGTGGTCGAGGACGATGCGCAAAACGGCGTCGATCACGTGGACGGCCACCGCACCGTGGCGCTCGCCATCGGGCCCCATATCCGCCGCGACGCGGTCGACTCGAACAATTACACCCAGCTCAGCATGGTACGGACGATCCAGGAAATCTTCGAAATCCCGGCCCGCACCCGCGCCCTGAAGAGCGCCCGCGCCATGAACAGCGTCTTCATGCCCGCGCCGAATCTTGAGCGGTACACGCACCTGCCTACGAACATCCCGCTCGACACGATGAATCCGCCGTTGAAAAAGGTCACCGGCAAGGCGGAGTGGGCCGCCCGCAAATCGCTCGCGATGAACTGGGCCGATCTGGACGACGTGCCGCAGGACACCCTCAACCGGATCCTCTGGTGGGACAGCAAGGGCTATGACACGCCTTACCCGACGCGTTCCGGGAAGACCCGCTAGTCGCGGAGCGGAACCCGGCCAGGGCCGCGGCTACTTGACGATTAGCGTGTGCCGGAAAGGCGTGACGCCGGTAAGGTAGAGTCGCACGCCCTCGGCGCGGAGTTGTCCGTTCCGCCAGCTGTAGTCCTCGCCGGAGAGACTGAACCGGCTCGGGCCGAAACTTCCGGGCCCCACCTCAATCGTGTCGCCCCCAACGGTGTAGCGGGCGTTTCCCTCCTTCAGGAAATAGGTATCCGGCTCAGACGGACGCACCTCGCCGCCGGCAAGCCGTCCACCCGCCCGGAAGGCAATCTCGATTGTCACCCCGATTCGGTCCGTTCCGCCGATCTCGAACTCCAATTCAAATTCACCCGGCGCCGTCGCCCGCTCCCGCACCGTGATGCGGGACGTGAGTTGCTTCTCGTCACGCGGGCGATGAGGAAAGTCCATCTTGCTGTAAAAGCGTCCGTCGGACGTCAGGGCATAATCGCCGCCCGGTCGCCGCGCTGCCGCAGGCAACGGCTGGTAGTACGCCGCCCGCTGCGTTTGCCCCAGGCGCACTTCCCGACCGTCCGACGTCACCTCGATTCCGTCGCTGCGAAAATAACCGAGGTTGAAGAAGCCCGGCGCGAGGCGCACCGATTCGAGGACGGCCGCTCCCTTGCTGAACCGAAAGAAGGTGGGGTTCGTCGAGAGGCCGGACGAGATGTCGTGCACCTTCGCCCAATCGCCGCCGCCAAACACCGATGCGCTCACTGCGCCCCGGCGAAACCGCACCAATCCCGAATCAGGCAGATGGCGCGAGAAATTATCCGGCATGGGCTTCGATGCCGGCAACTCCCGGCGAAGGGTCGGCCACAGCATCCACTCTGCGAGGTAATCGGTCACGCGCGCGAGGTCGTCGCGCTCGATGGTGCGCACCGCCGCGGCGAATTGGCCCTGCTGGAGTTCGATCGCGAGGTAACGAAGCGGGACATAATACGCGGCCAGCCGGCGCGGCTCGCGCAATTGCTGATCCTGCCGGCGGGACGCGAGCGTATCCAGGTCGCCGTTGGCATCGGCACAGACCAGCCAAAACTCCAAGTTGCGCCGCACCGGGTCGAGCAACGCCGGGCGGCGCAGGTTGATCGCCACGTCCAGCAATCCCTCGTCCGTCACACCCGAATAAATCGTGCTGCGCTCGCTGAACTGTCCGTCGCGGTCCTGGTCAATACCTTCGCCCAGCCAGTCGTCGATGCGGGCCACGTTTGCGGCGGCAGGTAGCAGGGACTGGATATGGCTCAACGCGCCGCAGATGACCCAGCGATGGTTGGGCGTGTGCACACCACCCGTGCGCAGCATCCCGGCTCCGCGCTCCACCAAGGGGCGAAGCTGACCGTGGGCGCCTTTGGCAGCGCCGGATCCGTCGTTCTGCAGCAGCGCGAGCGCCTGCGCGAGATGCCGCAGGGCAAAGCCGCTGTCGGGCGGCGACTGCGGATTGCCGAAGGCGAATTCCCCGTCGAAACTCCCGTCTTTGTTCTGCCGGGCCGCAAGTGCCGCCACGAGGCGCTCCATCAACGCGAGCAACTCGGCGCGATGATGCCAGCGCGACTCCGGATGCGTGTAGGCGGCGCTGGACATTTTCAGTAGGCGCGCCGACTCGCGCGGCTGCGCCGCCCGTGCGGGGAAGGCCTCCAGCCAGCCAGTCACCTGGACGTCGTTCTGGCGGACAAGCGCCGAGAACGTTTCAGCAGGTCCCGGCTCGGCGGCGATCAGGACCGCGGCGGCCAGTCCGGCGAAGACGGCAGCGATACGGCGGGGGTAAATGAGACTCATAGGGGGAACGAAAGCGACAGACGGAAAAAAGGGCGGACCGCAAGGTCCGCCCTGAGTCAGGCCCGGTTTACGCGCGGTAACGATTAGAATCGCGTCGACAACGTGAACTGCACGTTGCGCAGGTCGGCAAAGTAGCCGTCCGTGCCGTCGCGATACAGCTTGTTGCCCGCGTTCTTGACGTTGAGCTGCGCGCGGAAATTCCGGTCGAGCGCCTTGAATTTGTACGACGCCATCAGGTCAAACGTGGTGAACGACGGCATCATGACCACGTTCTGCGGGTCACCGGACAGGCGGGCGGAGTTGCTGTGGCGCAGACCGGCGCCGAACGCGAGGCCCTTGAGGTCGCCGCCGCGAAACTCGTAGCGATTCCACAGGGTGTAGCTCGTGTCGGGATTGTAGTTGAGTGGCGCGCCGAGGCGGGTCGGATCGTTGGTCTTGGTGACCTTGGCCTCGGTGAAGTGATTGTAGGCGACGATGAGCTGATAGCCGTCGAGCGGCGTCCAGTTGATTTCACCCTCCAGGCCCTTGGAACTCTCCGTGTTGCCGAAGATGAAGTAAGGCGTGCGACCAGTGGTGGCCTGCTTGATCGTGTCGTTGTACGCGAGATTGCCCCGCTCGAGATTATAGTAGGTGATCGTCGACGTCAGCCGGCCGTTGAACAGCTCGGTCTTGATGCCGAAGTCCGTGCTCTTGCTCTTGACCGGTTGGGAGGCGTTGCCATCCGCGTCGACGGCATAGTTGGGCTCGACCGCGCGGCTGCCGTCGGCGAACACGGAGAACTCCGGCGTCAGCTTGTAGAGCACGGCCACCTGCGGGGTATAGCCGGGCTTGCTCACACCGAAATCGTAATCGAGGAGAACGCCGCCGGGCCGGCTCGTGTTCGAGACCGGACGGTTGTAATCGGTGCGTTGGGCGAATCGATTGTAACGTACACCATAGAGAAAGTGCAGGGTCTCCCGCAGGAAGTTGCTCTGGCCGGCGTAGAAAAACGAAATCTGCTTTTCGTCGGTCCAGCGGCGGATGTTGAAGTCCTGACCGCTCGCGACCATCCCCGCCACGGTGCTGACCGGGGGCATCACCCCGGCGCGGTAATTCGTGACGAGGGCGCCCATCGGCGAGTTGTTGTAACGCGACGCCGAGTCGAAGTACCCCGGCCGCAGGAAGACCACCTTCTGGTATTCCTCGCCGAACTGCCACGTGTGCTTGCCGCCGACGGCGTCGAAGCGCCAGTTGAGCTTGTTGTCGAAGTTGTACGAGTCGCGGATATTGATGAAGTATTCAGTCTGGAAACGCAGCGTGCCGTCCGCATACGCGTTGGTCTCGGTGCCGCCGCCCGGCTGGATGCCGGTGGTGTTGTCATAGGCGTAATTGAGGCTGCTCTGGAAGACCAGGGAGTCGCTGATCTTGAAAAGATAATCGAGATCGGCCGAGCGGGACTTCTGGGTCTGGCGCGCATCGGTCGTCAGCGAGACGGTGCGTCCCTTGGGGTCGCTCGGTCCGTAGACCGGCGCGAAGATGTCAAAGGTCGGGACGAAATTCGCCGCTCCCGGCGTGGCGGAGTAGCCCTGGCTATTGAGCCAGTTGCGCGTGGCCGTGGCGGCGGTTGTTGTCGTCTGATTCGCGGCGGGAACGGCCGGGTTGAAGAGATAACGCGAGTTGCTGACCGCACGGCTGCCGTAGGAGCTGAGGTAGAAGCGCGAGCGGTTCATGCCCTCGAGATCAAGGGTGAGCGTCTGGTTGGCGCGGATCTTCCACGTAAGGGAGAGGTCGGCGTAGTAGTCGCGCCGGAACTCGAATTGCTGGTCGCCACCGGCATCGAGCACGCTGACGAACGCCCGGGCCGCGAGGTCCTTCGAGACCGGCTGGTTGTGGACCACCTCGAACTTGTAGTAGTTGTCCTGCCCGATCGTGGTCTTCAGGTCAGTCGTGGTCGCGTCGAATTTCGGCTTGGCGGTGATGTAGTTGATTACTCCGCCGGGGCGGACGGTTCCGAAGAAGATGCCGGCGGCGCCCTTGGCGACCTCGACGCGGTCGATGTTGTTCGAGGTGAAGAGCTGGCGGCGGTACTGGCCGTTGCGGTAGGAGATCAGGCCGCTGAAACCGCGGACGAGAAACGTGGACTCGTTGCGCGGGCTGGTGCCGACGCCGGGCACGTAGGTGAGGGCCTCGCCCAACGAGTCCGCCTTCACATCTTCAATGAGTTCCCCGGTCACGACGGTGATCGGAATTGGAATGTCGCTGATCTTGGCCCCGATGCCGGTGGCCGTGATGGAGTTCGTCGCACGATAGCCGCTGGTCGCGGAATCGGCGACGGTGAACTCCTCGAGTTTGATGACGTCGCCACCCGTCGACGGGCGGGCGGCAGTCGCAGACTGCGCGGAAGCCGCGGTCGCGGCGGCACACACGCCACCGGCAAACCAGGCGAGACGAACAATTCGGGCAGGGATTTTCATACGGAGGGTCGGGTTGGATTGGACGCGAGATCGCGTCCAACGAATCATGGTTGAAACAACCCCCGCCGCGGGCCATCGCTTTGTTTTCTAACCGTTAGAATCCGATGCCGAAAGCCCCCACAATTCGGTTCCTCGCTGTTTTCAGTGGGTAACAGGGAGGTCGAGCTTACCGGCAGTGAAGTAGAGCATGGTGATGAGATTCTCGGTGGAGCGGAAGCCACGGGCCTTGCGTTTGACGGCGGAGAAGACGCTGTTGAGGCCTTCGAGAAAAGCG
>CANJIU010000096.1 GCA_947474365.1 Opitutia bacterium
CACCGGAACCACTCTCAGACACGGGCAAAAAAGCACCATGCGAGCGACGGCCACGCTGCGCCTCACGGCTTCGACTCTCGCCACCAAAGTTCATTGGCTTGTTCCACGCAAGCCGCCGCGGCTTGATCTGGGTCTCAGAATGACAAACCGGAAGACCCTTTTTCGACGCCCTCAGAGGGCGCCCGCCGCCACGTGGCAGCTCGGAACCACCACACGCAAAAAGGCCGCGGACTTTCGCCCGCGGCCTTTTTCGCATCGGCGTTTGCCTGACGCTTCTCCTTACGGCATCCGGCCGATCACGGCTTCAGTGCTGGTTTGAAGCTTCAGGCGGCTGTGCAGTCCGTTGAGCCAGGCGGTCTGCTGCGTGGCGTAGTCGGAGGTCGGCAGGCTCCAGGTCGTGCCGACGATTTCGAAGTTCGCGTTCACCAGAATGCCGATCGTGCCGGTGCCGATGCCGGCGATCTGGGTGTCGACGCCGTTGACGGTGACGAGGCGCGAGTCGTTCGTGTGCACGCCGCTCGAGCTATCGAGCACGGTGACTTCGTAGTAGGTCGTGCCGGTGAGCGCCGGGTTTGAGGCGGGGAGGTTGGCCGGGTAGGCCTTACCGCTCGCGAGGTTCACGTTCATCACGATCATCGCGTGGTCGCTGACGTCGCTTCCGATGTTCCACCAGAGCAGGATGTCTCCGGGCATGGCTTGGTCGAGGCGGGTGATCCGTTGCGCGAAGCCTTTGCCCTCCTTGAGCAACGCGATGTACTGATAGGGGGCCGGGCTCGCCGACGACTTTGTGGCCAGCAGGACCGGGTCGTAGAACGAATAGCTGCTCCAGTTCCAGTTGTAGCAGGTCTTGAGTAGGTGGGTGACGAGCGGCGCGCACTTCGTGTTGTTTGACGGCAGCACGTTGTTGGCGACGTCGAGAAACCGGATGTACGACGGGTTGGTCGCGCTGTTCCAGCTGCCGCCGTAGCGGTTGAGCGGGACGTTGGCGGCGTCGGTGAGCACCCCGACGGCCTGGGCGCTGGTGATTTCGTTGAGGAGCTGCATACCCTTGGTCAGGTGGACCGGCTGCGCCACGGTGGTGGCGGCGAATAGTCCGGCGAAACCGAGGGCCGCGGGAATGAAGGGAGAGAGGATGTTTTTCATGGCAGGAGAAATCTAATGTTGAGTGGAGTGGGTCGTTCGGTCGGACGGGATGTCTTGCGAACGTGCCCATCATGACAGAACCCCGCGGATCGCGGTATTGGCCGGACGCCGTGGGCCGAAAGGCGAAGGCCGGTGGCGTCCGACGAAGGGGCGCATCTCCACGTTGGCGGTTACCCGTAGCCGCGAGCGCCAGCGAGTGGTCCCGAAAAACGCGACGAGCATCCACTCGCTGGCGCTTATAGCGGCTACGAGAGGGTTGCTTGCTGACGATATTCTCGCCGTCAATTCGCAGATGCGCCCTCGACGAAGCGGTGAGATCGTTTCCGCTGGCGCCGCAGGGGTGAAACGCGCCTACTGCGCACGTCTGTCTGCCCACCCATCCCCACGCCCTGCCATGGACCGAATTTGTCCCACGTTGTTTGCCGCGCCGCGTTTCCGCTCGTTACCCGCCATCGCCACAGCCGGGCTTGTCGTGCTCTGCATGCTCCCTGTCCGGGCGGTGCCGGCGGATCACGTTCCTCTGCTCGCGGCGGCGACGACCGAATTGTTTCACGACACGTTCGAGCGCGAGACGCTCGGCGAAGTGTGGCAGGCGTCCGTGCGGTCGTTTGCGATCAAGGACGGCGCGATGGTCGGAGGGATGCGTGATGACGCCACGCACCCGGCGATCACCAAGGTGTCGAAACCGTTTCGCGACCTCGTCCTCCAGTTTTCCTTCCGTCTCGATGGGGCGAAGTCGTTCAACATCGTCTTCAACGACATCAACGAAAAATCCGTCCACTCCGGTCATGTCGCGCGGATGACCGTCTCGCCCCAGGGCCTCACGCTCACCGATGATAAGTTGGGACTGATGAGCCTTGAGTGGGTCACGAAGAAGAACGATCCGCAGTTCAAGAAGCAGGTGGACCAGGTGCGGGCGGCGACGTCACGGAATTTCCCCTACGACTGGCAGCCGCACCGCTGGTACGTGCTCGTGATGGAGGTCGCCGGCGACGAGGTGCTGGTGAGCATCGACGGCAAGCCGACGGGGTATTTTCACTGCGCCGGCTTCGGCCACCCGACGAAGACGAGTTTTCATTTCAGCATCAGCGGCCGCGACCTCACGGTGGACAACCTCACGGCGTGGAATGCAAACCCGAATCCCGACTGGGCCCGGCGGCGCGACGCCGTGCTGGCGGGGTTGAGGTAACCTTAAGACTTCCGCTTCCTCGGGCGGACGATGAGGAAGCCCGCCAGTCCGAGCCCCAGCAGCCACATGACCGACGGCTCCGGCACGGCGAACGCACTGATCGTCACGCTCAGGCTGCCGCCGTTGTCGCCGTAGAATCCCGGCAGGCCCGTGACCGAAGATCCATTCCACGAATCGGCGAATCCCAGGAAAAGCCGTGTTGCGTTGGTCGGTACGGTGAAGGTTTGGGAGTTGCCCGACGAATCGAGTCCATTGCCGACAAAGAAAACCTGCTGAAGGGAGGGGGAGAAGGACGACAGGCCGGCGGAGGTATCAGTGTAACTGAGCGTCGCAGGAGCGGTGCCCGAGGGAGTGCTCCCGTCCAGGAACACCCCGGCCAAAAACGCCGTGCGCCCCGCGTAGGTGATGCCGGAAAGGTTGTTGTAGCTGCTCAGCTGGGTAAAAGCACCGAAGCCCGTGCCCCCGTCCGCCCCGTTGAACGGCCCGGCGGAGGCGTTGAAGGAGACCGAGCCGGTGACCGGATTGAAAACCAGCGACTGCGTGCCGGTAGTCACCACGTATTCGGTTGCCAGGACGCCTTCACCTCCGCCGGCCGGGCCCGGTGCGCTCGTGGAACCGGCTCCGTAGATATTGGCGTCCGCCGGCACGGTGACGGTCGTTTGAGCGGTGAGGCGCCACGCAGCCACTACCCAAAAAAGAAGTATGGCTGTCGCTCGCACGTCAGGACCGTAGGGAAATTAGACCGTACTCGGCAAGGGGTTTGACGTGGGCGGTTCGCTCCCACAGTCAGGGCTTCCCAACCGCGGGTCCGGACTGCACATTGTCCTTTCTCCAAACCTGTTTCGCCCCATGCGTCTCCCCACAGTACTCCGTTTCCTCGTAATTGTCTGTGCGCTCCTCGTCGCCTCCGCCCGCGGCGCCGACTCGCCCGCGCCGTTTGAGCTCCGCTCCGGCGACCGTGTTGTCCTGCTCGGTGATCGGTTGATCGAGGGCGAGCAATACCAGGGCTGGGTCGAAGTGATGCTGACGAGCCGTTTCCCCGATCGCGCGATCACGTTTCGCAACCTCGGCTGGAGCGGCGACACCCCCGCGGGTGATTCGCGGTTCGGCCTGAGCTTGCTGCAGGCGGGCAAGGAGCCGGCGGACGAAGGCTGGAACGGCCTGGTGCGGCAGATCGAGGACGCGAAGCCGACCGTTGCCCTGGTGGGCTACGGCATGGCGAGTTCGTTCGATGGCGCGGCCGGCGTGGCGAAGTTCAAGGCCGACTACAATCGCGTGCTCGACACGATCGAGCGCGTGGCGCCGGGCGCGCGGCTCATCTTGCTTTCCCCGCTCCGCCATGAGGCGCTGGGCGCACCGTGGCCCGAGCCGACGGCGCACAATTCCCAGCTCGCGCTTTATGCCAAGGCCGTCGGCGAAATCGCCGCGGCGCGCCACGTGCGCTTCATCTCGCTGTTCGATCTCCTCCCGGCGCGTTCACCGGCGGGCGGGGAGAAACTCACCGACAACGGCCTCCAGCCCACGCCGCACGGCTACCGGGTTATCGCCGAGGTGATCGAGGATCAATTGTTCGGTGACACGCAGCGGGGGGCGTGGCGCACCAGCGTGCAGACCGAGGCGCTGCGGCAGGCGATCCTGCGGAAGAACGAATGGTTCTTCCATCGTTCGCGGCCCGCGAACATGGCCTATATTTTCGGCTTCCGGAAACGCGAGCAGGGCAAGAACGCCGTCGAAGTGCTCAAGTTCGACGAGTTCATCGCGGCCGAGGAAAAGCGCATCGCCCAGCTCCGCGGGCTGCAACCGGCCAACGTTCCGGAAATCCCGCGCCGCGTCGGCAACCTGATCTCGAAACTGACGCCGCAGCCGCATCCGTCGTTCGAAGTCGCCGACGGTTTCGAGGTCACGCTCTGGGCGGAAAATCCGCTGCTGAACAAACCAATTCAGATGAACTTCGATCCGCGCGGACGCTTGTGGGTCGCAAGTTCCGAACTCTATCCGCAGATCGAGCCCGGGCAGGCGGCGACGGACAAGGTGATCGTGCTTGAGGACACGACCGGCGCCGGGCGCGCCGACAAGGCGACGGTGTTTGCCGAGGGCCTGTTGATTCCGACCGGTATCGCACCGGGTGACGGCGGCGTGTACGTCGCGCAGAGCACCGAATTGCTGCACTTCAAGGACACCGACGGCGATGGAAAGGCCGACGTGCGCCGGACGGTGCTCAGCGGTTTCGGCACGGAGGATACGCATCATAATCTCCACACGCTGAAGTGGGGCCCGGATGGCCGGCTCTACATGGATCAATCGGTCTACACGCGCACGCATGCGGAAACGCCGACGGGCGTCGTGCGGCTCAGCGCGGGCGGCATCTTCCGCTTCGATCCGCGCGACCAGAAGATGGAGATTCTCTTCCGCGGCTGGGTCAACGCGTGGGGCCACCAATTCGACGACTTCGGCCAGTCGTTCGTGACGGACGGCGCCGGATTCATGGGCATCAACTGGGCGGTGCCGGGCGCGACCTACCGCACGCTCGCTCCGGCGCGGCGCGAACTGCAGAGCGTCAGCGCCGGGAATTACCCGAAATTCTGCGGCATCGAAATCGTGCGCAGCCGGCTGTTCCCCGCGGACTGGCAGGGCGACATCATCACGTCAGATTTCCGGGCCCACCGCATCGTCCATTTCAAGATCAGCGAGCAGGCGTCGGGTTATGTCACGAAGGAGATGCCCGATCTACTGCGCACGACGTCGGATACGTTTCGGCCGATCGATGTGCGGCACGGACCGGACGGCGCGCTCTACATTGCGGACTGGAGCAACCCGATCATCCAGCACGGCGAGGTCGATTTCCGCGACACCCGGCGCGACAAATCGCACGGTCGAATCTGGCGGGTGGCGCAGAAGGGCGTGGCTGCCGGCAAGAAAGTGGATTTCACGACGCTGACGAATGCGGCGCTGCTCGATCGGCTGCTCTCGTCGGACGGGTACAGCCTGGAGGCGGCCAAGCGTGTCCTCGTCGAACGCGGTGCGGCGCGCGTGCTGCCGGACCTGGACGCGTGGTCGAAAAAGCAGACGACCGAATCGGCGCGGCTGAATGCGCTGTGGACCTATGAGGCCTTCAACACGACGCGACCGGAGCTGCTCAACGGCCTGCTCGCGGCCAAGGATGGACGCGTGCGTGCCGCTGCGGTGCGGGCCATGCCCGACGACGGCCAGATCGGCGCGCTGGAGAAGCTTTCGGCCGATTCGCATCCTCGCGTGAGAGTCGAGGCCGTGCGCGCGCTCGGCACGCGGAAGTCGGCGCGTGCGGCGGAACTCGCACTGGCGGTGCTCGATCACCCGATGGATCCGTTTCTCGACTACGCGGTGTGGCTCACGATCAACGAACTCGCGGCGCCGTGGGTGGCCGCGGTGAAGAGCGGTGCATGGCGGGTGGCCGGCCGCGAGAAGCAGCTCGAGTTTGCGTTGAAGGCGATCGAGCCCGCGGTCGCGAGTGAGATTCTCGGCCAGCTGATCGGCAAGCAGGGTGTGGCGCGCGACGGAGCGGGCCCGTGGATCGAGCTCATCGGCTCCGCGGGCGGCCCCGCGGAATTGCGGCAGCTATTTGACCAGGCCTTGCGCGGTGAGCTGGTGGAGCCGGCGGCGCTGCGGGCGCTCGGCGCATTGGGCGACGCGGCTCGGTTGCGCGGGGTGAAACCCGCGGGCGAGACTGGCGGGCTGGCGACGCTGTTTGGGGCGCCGGCGGCAACGGTGCGGACCGCGGCGATCCGACTGGCGGGTACGTGGAAGCTCACGGCCTTCGCACCGCAATTGGTGAAAATCGCGGGCAATCCCGCGACGGCGGCAGCGGAGCGCGCGGCGGCGTTCGGCGCGTTGCGCGAGATTGGCGGACGCCAGGTCGTATCCGGCTTGCAAGGCCTGGCGAGCGGCGAGGGTCCGCTGGAGCTGCGGCGCGAAGCGGCGGTGACGCTCGCCTCGCTCGAATTGCCGAGTGCGGTGCCGCATCTCATCGCGGTTCTGAAGGCGACGACGGACGAGGCGCAGTCGCAGACGCTGTGGCGCGCGCTGCTCGGCATCCGCGGCGTGAGCGCGAAGCTGGCGGCCGAGCTGGGCAAGACCGAATTGCCGCGCGCGGTGGCGAAGGCCGGATTGCGGCCGGCCCGCGAAGGCAACCAGCATCAGGCGCTCGTCGCCGTGTTGATGAAGCAGGCCGGACTCACTCTCTCCGAGACGCAGCTCACGCCGGCGGAACTGCAGGCCCTCGCCCGCGAGGCGTTGGCAAAGGGCGACGCGGCTCGGGGCGAGCACCTCTACCGCCGGGCCGAGCTGGCGTGCATGGCGTGTCATGCCATCGGTGGCGCGGGCGGGAAAATCGGTCCCGACCTCACCAGCATCGGCGCGAGTGCGCCGCCGGATTACCTCGTGGAGTCGCTGCTCTATCCCAGCGCGAAGATCAAGGAGGGCTACCACTCGGTGTTGATTGGCACGAAGGACGGCAAGGAAATCAACGGCATGATCACGCGGGAATCCGGCACCGAGGTCGTGCTGCGCGATGCGGCGAACCAGGAGATTTCGATTCCGACGAACAACATCGCTCGCCGCACCAACGTGGGCTCGCTCATGCCGGCGGGACTCGTCGATTCGTTGCTCCCGGAGGAGCGGCTCGATCTGTTCAAGTTTCTGTCGATGCTGGGCAAGCCGGGTGACTACGACGCAGCGCGCGGCGGCGTGGCGCGCGCGTGGAAGCTCTATGTGATTCAGAGCCCGAACCAGCATCTTGGTAGCGAGCGCGTGGTCGCCGGCGATTTCACCCTCAACGACTGGCAGCCCACGTTCTCGCTCGTCAGCGGCGTGCTCGCGAAGGAGACGATCGAGACGGTGGTGCCCAACCGGAACAACAACCGCGGGCTCTTCGCCGCGACGCAATTCGAGTCGGCCAAGGGCGGTGCGGTGAAGTTTACCGTGACCGGCGAGGCCAGCGGCGCGTGGGTCAACGGCAAGCATTTCAAACCGGGGAAGAGTTTCACTGCGGACGTGAAACCCGGCGTGAACACGGTCGTGCTGCAATTGAACGCCGACAACCCCGGGCCGGTGCGCGTGGCGTCGGGTGACGTCTCCTTCCTCGTGCAATGAACCGCCGGCGTTTTCTTCAGAACGCCGGGCTCGCGGCCGCGGGGGCGGTTCTGCCGGTGCGCGCGGCCACAGCGCGCCCGGTTCTGGGCCAGGGAAAGTTCCGCTACCGCGTCGTGCCCGATTGGGGGGTGCTGGGTGCCGGCACGCCGGTGAAGGACTGTCACGGTCTCGCGCGCGATCGCGAGGGACATGTCATCCTGTTGACGAATCACACCGCCAACAACGTGATCGTCTACGACCGATCGGGCCGGCTCGTGCACAAATGGGGCACGCAATTCCCCGGCGCCCACGGACTCTCGCTGGTGCGGGAGGGTGGACGCGAGGTGCTCTTCATCACGGATCTCGCCACCCACCGAGTCGTGAAGACGACGCTCGACGGCACGATGCTCGACGAGTGGCGCTGGCCGGAGCAGACCGGCAAATACGAGAAGGAGGACCAGTATCGTCCCTCGTGGACGCTTCACCTGCCCAACGGCGAGTTCTTCGTGCTCGACGGCTACGGGCGGGACTTCATCGCGCATCATGGAGCCGACGGAAAATTCAAGCGAATCTTCGGTGGAGCCGAGGGCGGAATCGTGCATTGGGGGCCGCACGGCGGCATGACCGATGTGCGTGATCCGAAAAATCCCACGCTGCTCATTGCGATGAGCGATCAGCAGTACCTGCTGCGGCTTTCGCTCGATGGCCGAAAGCTCGCGCAGATCGATCTCCCTGGCGGCAACCCGCGGCAGATCCGGCTGCACGACGGCCACTTTTTCATCGCGCACCTGGCGGACAATTGGCCGAAGGATCGCGCCAGCCGCGGTTTCCTCTCCGTCCTCGATGCGAATCTGCGCGTGATCTCCAACGTGGCCGGCACCGCGCCGGTTTACGGTGATGACGGCAAGTTGCAGCCGATGCGGCACGCCGAGGATGTGTTTCTGCATCCGCACGACGTGCTCGCCGACGACGACGGCAGCCTCTACGTCGCGCAGTTTGCCTCGGGTCAGACGTACCCGATCAAACTTGAGCGGGTGTGATAACGACAGCCGGTGTCAGGCACCGTAGTTTGTCTTCTGGGGACGCGACGCCCTCGTCGCGTGGTTCGAAACCGTGACGAGAGGGCGTCGCGGCCCCAGAAGGCCGCCTTCAAATCCAATGCACCGCCGTCAAATCTTCCGCGGCGCCTTTTGCGTCATCTCCACCGCGCGGAGAAAATCGAAATCACAGCCGGTGTCCGCCTGCGTGACACTTTGCAGGAATAACTTCAGGTAGCCTCGCTGCCCCTCGGCCGACGGCGGGGCCTCGCGGGTCGATTCCGCAAGCCGCCGCGCAATTTCCTCGTCGGGTACGAGCAATGAAATCAGGCGTTCCTTCACGCTCAGCCGGACGCGATCGCCGGTGCGGGCGGCGGCGATAGGTCCGCCGATGGCGGCCTCGGGGGTGACATGCAACACGATCGTGCCGCTGGCCGTACCGCTCATCCGACCGTCGGAGATCCGAACCATGTCCTTCACGCCCTGTTGGGCGAGTTTCCGGGGAATCGGAATGTAGCCTGCTTCGGGCATGCCGGGCGCGCCGACGGGGCCGATGCGTTTCAGGATCAGGACGTCGTCGGGCGCCACGTCGAGCGCGGGGTCGTCGATCCGGCGCGCGAGGTCCTCGGCGTTTTCGAACACGACGGCGCGCCCCTCGTGTTCGAGCAGGTGCGGCGAGGCGGCGGACTGCTTGATGATCGCGCCGCCGGGCGCGAGGTTGCCGCGCAGAAAAGCGATGCCGCCCTCGGCAAAGATCGGTTCGTCCCGCCGGCGCACAATCCGCCGCGACGAACTCCCTGCCGCGTGGTGGCCCCCCGCCGCCGCGCCAGCAACAGTGTCACTTAATACGTGACACTTTTCGGGAGCTTCAGAGGGGGAGCTGGGCGAAGTGTCACGTATTACGTGACACTGTAGTTCTTCGCCGAGGGTGCGTCCGGTGATGGTGAGGGCGTCGAGGTGGAGCAATGGACGGAGTTCGTGCAACACGGCGGTCAGGCCGCCGGCGTGATGAAAATCCTCCATGTAACCGGTGCCGGTCGGTTTCAAATCGACGAGCACGGGGGTCTCGCGGCTCATCGCGTCGAAGGCATCGAAATCGATCGCGATGCCGAGGCGGCCGGCGATCGCCGTGAGGTGGATGATGCCGTTGGTGGAGCCGCCGATGGCGAGCAGGACGCGGAGCGCGTTTTCAATCGCTTTCGACGTGAGGATTTTTTCCGGCGTCAGATGCGACGCGGTCAGCGCGACGGCGGTCGCGCCGGTTTTTTCCGCGATGCGCATCCGGTCGGCGGTGACGGCGGGAGGCGAGGCGCTCCCGGGCAGGGCGATGCCCAGCGCTTCGGCGATGCACGCCATCGTGCTGGCAGTGCCCATGACGGAACACGTGCCGACACTGGCGACGAGTTCACCGCTGATTTGGCCGATTTCCGCCGCATTGATTTCGCCGGCGCGATGTTTGCCCCAAAAGCGTCGGCAGTCGGTGCAGGCGCCCACGCGTTCGCCGCGATGGGCACCGGTGAGCATGGAACCGGTGACGAGTTGGATGGCGGGCACGCCGGCGGACGCCGCTCCCATCAGCTGCGCGGGCACGGTTTTGTCGCAGCCGCCGATGAGGACGACGGCGTCCATCGGCTGGGCGCGGATCATTTCCTCCGTGTCCATCGCCATGAGGTTGCGCAGGTACATGCTCGTCGGATGCGCGAAGCTCTCGTGGATCGAGATGGTGGGAAACTCGATCGGCAGGCCGCCCGCGAGCATCACGCCACGGCGGACGGCGGCGATGAGGTCGGTCGCGTTGCCGTGGCACGGGTTGTAGCCGCTGCTGGTGTTGACGATGCCGACGATCGGGCGGGCGAGGGCGTCGTCGGTGTAGCCGGCGCCCTTGATGAAGGCGGTGCGGAGGAACTGCGCGAACGCGGGATCGCCATAGCTCGTGAGGCCTTTGCGGAAGCCGGAAGGGGAAGTGGGCATCGTGGATTCGGCGATGATTGGTTTCGGGAAACCGGAGCGCAATGCTGGGAAGCGCTGGCGGCTCGCCCGCGCTCCCGAGTCACCACTGCAAACGCTCCGCCGGCCAGCCGAGTCGTTGCGCGGTCTTGGTTGTCCACGCCCAGTCGTCGGGATTACTCGAGGTGAGCTTGAGCGGCTGGCGCTCGGCCGCCATCGCTGCGGCCTGGGGTACGTCGAGGAAACGGAGGACGCTGAGATAGTCGGGACCGGTCATGTGCGAGGCGGGCGGCTTCACCAATTCGACGCCAGCGAGTCCGTCGATGAAGAGCGAGGCATAGAGGGCGTTGATCGCCTGCTGGCCGTACCCGACCACGTGAATCGGTTTGTTCCCGAACAGTTCCGACGTGCGCAGTGCAGCGACGGCGCGGCGGATGTCCCACACGCGCATGCCGTCGACGGTCTGGCCGAGCAGCATGTAGCGGCGCCGAACTTCGTTTTGATCGGCGGGATCGAGCGACGATGCGGTCGGGCCGAGGCCGCGGGAGGCGAAGCGCACGATGGCGGCGTTGCGAAGTTCGGGGCTGGCGGGTTCGTCGCGCTCGACGATGTGGAGGTAGACGCGTTCGACCGTCGCGCCACCAGTCGGGCGGGTGACCGTGAACGGCAATCGCACGGGACCTTGGGTGGTAAACTCCCACGTTTCGGCGCCGGGGGCGGCGTCGCGGCGTGCGAGCTGCAGCGGTTCCTCGCTGGCCGGCCAGCCGCCGAACGATTTCTCCCGCAGCGCCTGCATCCAACTGGCGCGTTGCTGTTGCCACGCCGCCACGTCCGAGGGAATCACCGGAGCCGCCATCGGCACGAAGGTATCGTGGATTTTCGTCGTGCGCTGATCGGCGGGCTGCCCGCCCACGGGGAAGACGCTGAGCTGCTTCGGTGTGAAAACCTTTTCGGCAGCATCGCGGATGAGGGTCTCCTCGCCCTTGAGCCAGCGGTTGAACCAGCGGAACGTCGGGACCTGCAGATCCTGCGTGTCCTTGTGCGGGCCCTCGGTGATCAGCAAGCCCAGTTTGTCGCTCGCCTGATAGAGAGCATAGATCCGGGTCAGCTCGTGGTGGATGCGCAGCACGCCATCGAGCGGGAAGATCGTGTCCTTGTCGGAATTCGCCAGCAGCAGCGGGCGCGGCGCGATGAGCGCGGCGAGCTTCGCGTAGTCCCAGCGATACGTGTTCACCATGAACATGCAGTCGCAGTGGCCCTTCACGGTGCCGTCGATCACGTGGTTGTGCAGATCGGTGATGCCGGCGACGGGCACGACGACCTTGACGCGCTCGTCGAGCGCGGCGGTGTACCACGAATACGCGCCGCCGCCGGAGCGGCCGGTCATGCCGATTTTGGCGCCGTCGACCTCGGGGCGCGATTGTAGGTAGTCCAACGCCCGGATCCCGTTCCAGGCTTCGACGCCAGCGGGAGTGTAGCCGCGCGAGTTCCACCAATACATCCCGAAGCGCCGCGTGCCGTGATGCAGTCCCTCAAGTTCGCCGAGTTGAATCGTGTCGATGATGAGGCAAACATACCCGTGTTTCGCGAACCAGACTCCGTGGTGCTGATAGCCCGTCTTGTTGCCAAAGCTGACGCCGCCCTCCCGTGCGCTGGCGTGGCCGCAGACGTAAAGAATCGCTGGCATCCGGCGCGGTTGATTTTTCGGGACGTAGAGGTCAGCCGTCACGTAGAGCCCGGGCAACGACTGGAAATGGAGTTTCTCAACAACGAAGTCCGGCTGCTCCTCGCGTCCGGTGATCGTGGGATGCAGATCGGTTTTCTCGGGCCGAGGTGAGAGTCCGAGCATTTCGAACAATTGCTCGCGATACTGCACGCGGTGATCCGTCCAGTCGCGCAGCGTGTTTACGCCGGCAAACGTGGCGGCGTTCACGCGGGCGGTTTCCTGGCGAAAATACTCGGCGAACATCCGGTCGGCCGGGCCGGGCGTCTCGGCCGCGATGAGCGTCGTGGCGAGGAGGAGGAACGCGCTCCATCCCGGAGAAAATCGATTCGGCTTCATGGCGGAAGTTTCAGGCAAAGGATCGCGGGAGTTGAAAACGGAGCGGAGATACCGAACGCTGTACCGCAGTGGAGAGCACCCCCGACCCATGCGCAAAAATATTCTCGTCCTGATATTCCTCTTCGCCGGCGCGTGGTTGTGCCCGGCCGCCGCCCAGGAAGGTCCGCCCGACGCCGTATTTTTCGGCGGCAAGGTTGTCACGGTCGACGCCGGCTTCGGCGTGCGGGAGGCGTTTGCGGTGCGCGCTGGTCGCATCGTGACGGTCGGTACCTCCGCGGAGATGCGTGCGCTTGGTCGCGCTGGGCTGACGCAGTTCCACGATCTCGGCGGAAGGACCGTGCTGCCGGGCCTGATCGACTCGCACGTGCATGCGCCGGCCGCGTCGGTGTTCGAGTTCGACCACGAGATTCCTTCGATGGAGACGATTCAGGAGGTGTTGGACTACCTCGCGGCGCGAACGAAAGTCGTACCGGAGGGCCAGTGGATCCAGACGCAGCAGGTGTTCATCACGCGGCTGAAGGAGGCGCGTTATCCGACGCGCGCCGAGCTGGACGCGGTGGCGCCGAAGCATCCGGTCAATTTTCGCACCGGACCGGACAACATGCTCAACACGCTCGGCCTGAAGAAATGCGGCTTCGACCGGAATTTCTCCGTGAAGGACGGCGGGCCGGGTTATCTGGAGAAGGACGCGAACGGCGAGCCAAATGGCCTCGCTCGCGGGCTGTCGCGTTTCATCAAGGGCGGGGGCGGGCGTTCGCCCAACGACGCGGAGCAGCAGGACCGGCTGAAGGCACTGTTTCGCGATTACAATCAGATTGGTTTCACCGCGGTGGCCGACCGAGGTGCGACGCCGGAGTCGATGAAGCGTTACGAACGGCTGCGGGCGGGCGGCGAACTCACGGTGCGCGTGGCGTTGTCGCAGACATTTCCGACTGTCGGCGCGATGTCATCGATCCTCAGTGCCATTGACCAAATCGCGGCGAGCCCTTTGCGGCAGCCGGATCCGTGGTTGCACCTGATCGGGACCAAGATCTGGCTCGACGGCGGCATGCTCACGGGCAGCGCCTACATGCTGCAGCCTTGGGGGCGGAACGAAAACTATGGCATCCGCGACGACACCTATCGCGGCGTGCTCAACGTCCCGCCGGATCAACTGCTCGAGATGGTGCGGCGCGTCGCAAAGCACGGGATGCAGTTCACCGCGCACGCGGTCGGCGACGCGGCGGGCACGCTGCTCGTCGACACCTATGAAAAGGTGAACCGCGAGATACCGGTTCACGATTTGCGGATGGGCGTGACCCACTCGAACTTCATGACGCGGGATCTGATCGAGCGTTCGGCTCGCCTCGGCGTCGTGCTCGATATCCAGCCGATCTGGCTCTACCTTGATACCCGCACGCTCGTGAGCCAGTTCGGTTATGACCGGCTGCGCTATTTTCAGCCGTTGAAGAGCATTCTTGCCGCCGGCGGCGTCACGGGCGGCGGCTCCGACCACATGCTGAAGATAGGGGATCTGCGGGCGATCAATCCCTACAATCCGTTCCTCGCGATGTGGACGACGCTGACGCGCCGCGCGAAATGGTACGAGGGCCAGCTGCACCCCGAGGAGGCGCTCACGCGGCGGCAGGCGATTGAGTTCTACACGCGGAACAACGCGTTCCTCATCTTCTGGGAAAAGGAGATTGGCTCGCTGGAGAGCGGCAAACGCGCCGACTTTATTGTGGTCGACCGCGATCTGTTGACGTGTCCGGTGGACGCCGTGAAGGACACGCGCGTGCTGGAGACGTGGGTGGAGGGAAAGCGGGTGTACGCCCGTACGACCGCGCGATGAGCGTGCCGACCGTTGGCGACCGCAGTGGTTGACCGTCCGCTGATCTGTTGGCTCGCACCGATATTGGCCTGCGCCCAACGTTTCTCTGGAACCCCTTCGTTGCTCCATGATTTTCGGCAGCCTGCACGTCCTCGACCTCGCCATCATCGTTGGATATCTCGTCGCGGTCGTCTATATCGGCCACCGGGCGGCGCAGGCCACGGGCTCGGAGGAAGGCTTTTTCCTCGCCGGACGGAAGCTCGGCAAGCTCTACCAATTTTTCCTGAATTTCGGCAATGCGACCGAGCCGCAGGGTGCCGTGAGCACCGCGAGTTTCGTCTTCCAGCAGGGGGCACCCGGTTCGTGGCTTTCCTTCCAGACGGTTTTCATGAACCCGTATTTCTGGTTCATGAACGTCTGGTTTCGCCGGGTGCGTCTCACGACGCTCTCGGACCTGTTCGAGGATCGATTTGCCAGCCGCGGGCTCAGCCTGTTCTACGCGCTGTTTCAGATTCTCGTCGCGTGCGTGTTCCTCGGTTTCGGCAACGTGACGGCCTACAAGATCGCCTCGTCGCTCGTCGTGAAACCAGAGGCCTCCTGGACTGCGGCCGACCGGGCGTCGATTGAGGGGTACCGTGAGCTGAAGGCGTTGGAGAAGGAAAACGCGTCGGGCGTCCTGTCCGCGGAAAAGCAGATCCGGCTCGCGGCACTGCGCGACCTGAGCGCACGCGGCGAACTGAACTCGTACATCACCGTGCTCAACGACGTGGTCTTCTACGTCGTCTTCGGACTCGTGGTCGGCACCTATATTGTGCTCGGCGGCATGTCGGCGGCGGCGGTCAACGAGGGACTGCAGAGCATCCTCATCATCGTGTTTTCGCTGCTGCTGATTCCGACCGGGCTGCATGCGATCGGCGGGTGGGGGGAGCTCGCGAAAAAGGTGCCGGCGCGGATGTTTGATCTCCTTGGAGCGAGTGGCACCGACCAGTTTTCCATCGTGGCGCTCGGTGCCATCCTGCTCGTCAGCGTCGTGCAGAACGCCGGGCTCAGTCACAACATGGGCATCTGCGGCTCCGCCAAAGACGAGTTCGCGGCCCGCAGCGGTGTCTCGGGTAATTACCTGAAGCGGCTGATGATCATCATGTGGGCCTTCGCGGGGTTGATCGCCGTCGCGCTCTTCGGGGTCGGAGGGCTTTCCGACCCGGACGCGGTGTGGGGGGCGATGTCCAACCGACTGCTCGGTCCGGGTCTCGTCGGGCTGATGCTCGCGGGCGTGCTGGCCGGAACGATGTCCACGCTCGCGGCCAAGGCGCTGGCGATTTCGTCGCTCTTCGTGCGCAACGTCTACCGCCAGATCTGGCCGGACATCTCGCAGGCCCAGGGCGTCTTCTACGCGCGTTGCACGATCGTCGTGGTGCTGGTTTTGGGGACGCTGTCCGCGCTGATGATGGGGAGTTTTTTCTCGATCCTGAAGATCGTGCTGACGGTCAACCTGCCGTTTGGCGCGGCGGTATTGACGATTTTCTGGTGGCGGCGGGTCACGGCTCCGGCCGTGTGGTGCTGCGTGGTCTTATCTTCTCTCACGATCCTCGTTGTCCCCTACGTGGTGTCGACGGTCCCGAGGTTGGCCGCGCATTCGACCTTGGCGCAGATGAGCAGCAAGCCCGGGACGGGCGTGTATTTCGATGCGGTCGTGCGCGAACGGACGGACGATGGCGCGGGGCGCCTGATGGCGAAGGGCGGGCTGAACCGTTTCAATCTTGAGGTGTGGCTCCTCGGCCAGGCCGGATTGGATGTCGCGGCGCTGACGCCCAACCAGCGGTTCACGGCACAATTTTTCTTCGACGGCCTGTTCCCGTTCGCCGTGTTGATCGCAGTGAGTCTGTGCACGAAGCATTCCGATCCGGTGCGCGTGGCCCGATTCTATGGGAAGATGAAGACCCCGGTGGGGGCCACGCCGGAACTTGACGCAGCGGCCCTGGCGGCGACCGAGCGCAATCCCGGTCGATTCGACCACACGAAGCTGCTGCCAAATTCGTCGCTGGAGTTCTGCAAATGGGACCGGGTCGACGCGCTCGGGTTTCTGGCGTGCACCGCGCTTTCGGCGGCAATTGTCGGATTTTTCGTGCTGATGTTGAGAGCGGCGGCGCCTTGAGGGAGGATTCCTGGCTGAATGCCGGAAATTGCGACCGCATTGCCGGTTTTCCATCGGGCGCCCTGTCATCGAACGGACGCGAGAATTCTGCCCTCCCTGGGCTCTGCCTCGGATGCACGTTCGAACGATTTAGCGGCACGGGCAGCCGCGGAGGCCCCCCTTTTAGTCTCGGCAACTTGTGTCTCCCGCGCTCGTCTCATCAGGTGATGAAACCGCTTGTTGCCCTGGTAGCGCTTGTCCTGGCCTCTCCGGCTCTGAACGTCTGGGCGCAGAACAACAAACCTGCCGTGGACGACCGTGTCGTCGAATTGCCGAAATTCGTCGTGACCGATTCCCGGGAACTGCCGCCGCCGGAGTCGTGGCGCTACGCGACGATCCCCGGATTCGAGATCCTGTCCAATGCATCCGACAAGGCGACCCAGCGGCTCATCCGCGACTTCGATGAATTTCGTCAGGCCCTGGGTTACGTCTGGCCGGTGCCGAACCGGGTGTCGCAGAACACCACTTTGATCATCTGCGGACGGAAGGGGAAGTTCGACGGCTTCGTGCCGGCGGGCAAGACGTCGGCGGAGATCGCGACGGCCAGCCTTTTTCTGCGGCAGGGCAACCAGGCGTCGATCATCATCGACTTGGAGGCGACCACGCTGAACGTGTTGAACGTCGACGGGGCCAACGATGCCGCGACGGGGACGGATTCCGGTCTGATGTCAGTTGAGCACGACAAGCAACTGTACCGCGAGTATGTCCGCTACCTGATGAGCCAGGCGGAGCCGCGCTCACCGGCGTGGCTGGAGGAAGGATTGTCGCAGATCATCATGAAGATGACGTGGGACAAGCGTTACATCGAGTTCGCCAAGCTCGAGGACCCGAACACGGTCTCGGCGCAGGCCGGAATGATCGCCGACATGAACGCGGCGAACGCGGCCGCGGGCGGTGACGGCGGCGATTCGTTTGCGCTGCCCGGGGCGCCGGCGGAGGACCGGGACTTTGCCGCGGCATTGCGACGCCAGCGTCTTGTGGACATGGAGAAGTTTTTCGCAGTGGCGCACAACTCGCCGGAGGCGACGAACCCGCTCGGGAACAACCGTTGGGCCAA
This sequence comes from Opitutia bacterium, assembly GCA_947474365.1. Lineage (GTDB taxonomy): Bacteria > Verrucomicrobiota > Verrucomicrobiia > Opitutales > Opitutaceae > ER46. The sequence continues at coordinate 17,546 of CANJIU010000096.1, forward strand.
ACAGGCGTACGCCTTCGTGCACATGTGCCTCTACGGCAACCGCGGGAAACTGCAAAAACCGTTTGCCACGTTTCTCATGCGCTCTGCCCGCGAACCGGTTTCGGAAGCGCTCTTCAAGGAGTGCTTCAACATGACGTACAAGCAAATGCTCATGCAGATTCGGAGCTATTGCGACTTTACCGTCTACGAGGCGAAGCTTCTCCAGTCCAAGAAGGGCGGCCCGGATCTGATCGACCGGCCGAAGCCGCTCGAATTGCGCGACGCGACGCAATCCGAGGTGGGGCGGATCAAGGGCGAGGCGATGGCCCTCGGGGGACATACCAAGACGGCGCGCGCCGAGCTGATCGCGCCCTACCAGCGGGGCGAACGCGATCCCAACCTGCTTGCCGCGCTGGGCCTCTATGAAAAAAAGTCGGGCGAACCCGATCGCTCCCGCAAATTCCTCGAAGCGGCGTTTGCCGGAAAGTCGAAGCGGACGGATGCCTGTATTGAGCTGGGCCGGTTGCGCTTTGCCGACGCACTCGCAAAGCCCGGCGCCGAGGGCGGACGATTCTCCGCGTCGCAGGTCGCCGCGGTAATCGATCCGTTGCGGCTCGGTCGCGGGCAATTGCCCCACATGTATGCGCTCTACGAACTCGCTTCCGATACGCTGGCGCGGAGCGGTGTGAAGACGAAACCAGACGATGCGAAACTGATCATTGAAGGAGCACAGCTCTTTCCGACGCGGCTGAAACTTGTCTTCCATGCAGCGATTCTCGCCAACGAGGTCGGCGAGTTGCAGGCGGCGCACGCACTGGCCGATCACGGGATCCGCTACGGACCGGATGCGAACGCGAAGAAACGGTTTGAGGATTTGAAGGCCACCTTTCCGCCGGCCCCGCCGGCCCCGCCCGCCGAGACGCCCGCTGCAGGTCCTGCGCCCGCGCCCAAGAAAAAATAGGACGACACCCATGAATTCACCGACGAAGACGGCGAAGCGATGGTTGGCCGCACTTGGTGGTGGCCTCCTGGCGGGAGTCGGTTCGCTCGGCGCAGCGGAAGCGCCCTCCGCGGTCGGACCGATCGCCGAGGGGGTGGTTGAGCTGCCCAAGTTCGAGGTGGTGGACAGCCGGCTGCTGCCGCCGCCGGAGTCGTGGCATTACGCGGAAATCCCCGGCTTCGAGATTCTGTCGCGGATCTCCGAGCGCGAGACGAAGCGCTTTGTGCGGGATTTTCTGCTGCTGCAGACGGTGATCGGCGAGATCATGCCGGTGCTCCTGCGCGGGCATACGCCCGTGCCGACGGCGCTGATTCTATGCGGCTCGCGCGGCAAGGGTTTCGACGAATTCCTCCCAGCGGACAATTCGGTGGAGCGCTACGGGACGAACAGCCTGTTTTTCAAGACGCCGGAGCGTTCGGCGATCGTGATCGACTTTGCCCTTGATGAGATCCAGCTCGGCGGCGAGGACCGCCTGGAGGCGGATCCGTACCGGGCGTTTTACGCCGCGTACTATCGGTTCCTCATCCGACGGCTGCTCGAGGACAAGGCGCCGCCGTGGTTTGAGGAGGGGTTGGTCCAGCTTTTTGCCGCGACGGATTTTGACAAGAAACACATTTCGTTTGCCCAGATCGGCGATGGCTTTGGCGCTTCAAAGATTGGCGACTTCAATCAGATGCTGCACCGGCGGGCGATCATGCCGTTTGCCGAGATGCTCGCTCCGGATGGACCACGCGAGCGGGGGCCGTTTTGGGCGGCGCAGTGTTATGCCTTCGTGCATTATTGCCTCTATGGCTGGGGGCTGAAGAACCAGAAGCCCTTCATGACCTTTGTGCAGCGGCTCTCGCAGGAGCCGCCGAGCGAGGCGCTCTTCAAGGAGTGTTTCAAAAAGAGCTACCGGCAATTTGCGACCGAGCTGCGCGGCTATATCGACTTCACGGCGCACAAGAAGATCGAGTTCAATGCCAAGAAGGGACACGAGCTGCCGGAGCCGCCGCCGGTGGTCCTGCGTGATGCGGCCGATCACGAGGTCGGCCGGATCAAGGGAGAAGTGCTCCGGCTCAGCGGAAATATTGTGCCGGCCCACAATGCCCTCATTGCGCCTTATGTGCGCGGCGAGCGCGACCCGCGGCTCCTTGCCGCCCTCGGGCTCGACGAAGTGCAGTCCGGCAACGACGACCGGGCGCGCAAGTTTCTCGAAGCCGCCGCCAAGGCCAACGTCCAGCGCGCCCGCGCCTACCTCGAGCTCGCACGGCTCCGCCTCGCGGCGGCCAAAGCGAAGCCCGGTGAGGCTGGTGGCCAGCTCAGTGCGGTGCAGGTCACCGACGTGCTCACGCCGCTCTTCACCGCTCGGAAACAGCAGCCGCCCATGGCCGAGGTTTATTCGCTCATTGCCGAGACGTGGTCGCTCTCCGCCCTCAAGCCTGAGTCGGAGCATCTCGGCGTCGTCATCGAGGGCGTGCGGATGTTTCCGCGGGCGACGGATTTGCTGATGCAGGCGACGTTGCTCGCGGCCAAACGGGGCTTTCCCGCTGAAGCGCGCGCGTTGGCGGAACGCGGCATGAAGATTTCCAAGGAAGCCGGCGATCAAGATCGTTTCCGGATGATCGCCTCAGCCTTTGATCGCGACACGGACCCGAAGCCGGTGGAGCCGGAAGATAAGCCGAAGGCGACGGAAGATTTTATTCTGAAGAAGCAGTGAGCTGGCGGATTTCGCTCCGGGAAAAATTACTTGGCCGCAAGCCACGGCAATGAATCGAGATCCACATTGCCGCCAGAGAGGATAATCCCCACCCGTCGGTTGGCGACGTCGATCTTGTTCTCCAGGATCGCCGCGTAGGGAACGGCGCCGGACGGTTCGACGATGACCTTCACCGCCTCCCAGATCAGCCGCATCGCGGCGATGATGGCGGCCTCACTGACCGTTACGATGTTGTCGACGCTGTGCAGCGCGATGGCGAGGTTGGGCTGGCCGATATTGGTGCGCAGTCCGTCGGCTATCGTCTCGACCTTCGTCAGCGGGAGGTGCTGCCGGGCGCGGAACGACCGGGCGGCATCGTCGGCGCCGGCGGGTTCGGTCCCGATGATTTGGAGCTGCGGTCGTACGGCCTTGCCGGCGATGGCGGTGCCGCAGAGGAGCCCGCCGCCGCCCACGGGGCAGAGCACGAGATCGAGGTCATGCGCGTCTTCGAGAAGTTCGAGGACTGCAGTTCCCTGGCCTGCCATGACGCGTTCATCTTCGAAGGGATGGACCATCGTTGCGAGGGTCTGCTCCAGGATGCGGTTGCACGTCTCCTCGCGGGCGGCCTGATTGGGTTCGCAAAAGGTGATCTTGCCGCCGTAGCCCTCGACGGCGCGGATCTTCGGCTTGGACGAATTCGACGGCATCACGATGTGCGCGGGGATGCCGCGGAGTTTTGCGGCGCGGGCGAGCGCCGCCGCGTGGTTGCCGGAGGAATGGGTGGCGACGCCACGCAGCGACTCGGCCTCACCGAGCGAGAAAACCGCGTTGGTGGCCCCGCGCGCCTTGAAGGCGCCGACCTTCTGGAGGTTCTCGCATTTGAAGAACAGTTTCGCGCCGCAGGCCGCGTTCAGCCGGGCATTGGTCAGGACCGGCGTGCGAAAGATATGCGGGCGGATGCGGTCGTGCGCGGCACGGATGGTGGCGAGATCCAAGGGCATGAGGGGCAGCTTGCACGGCGGTGGGCCGGCATGCAAACTCTCGCATGGTCAAAAAACTGCTCCACACCCGGATGCGCGTAAACGACATCGAGCGCACCGTGAAATTTTATCAGGACGCGCTCGGTCTCATCGTCGCCCGGCGCAGCGTGTCGCCGCGCGGGGCGCAGATCGTGTTTCTCGCCACGCCGAACAGCGACGAGGAGATCGAAATCTGCCAGCTGCCCAACAGCCCGAGCGTCCAGGTGCAGCCCGATCTGATGCACCTGGCGTTTGAGGTCGAGGATTTGGCGGCATTTGCCGCGGCCGCGGAGAAGCGCGGATTCAAACTGAGCGACGGTCCGACGAAAACCGGCAGTGGCTCGGTCATCGCGTTCATCGATGCGCCCGAGGGCTACGAGGTGGAGCTGATTCAGCGCGCAAAGTGAGGTGAACGCGGCGGGCGCAGCACCCGGACCGAACCGCTGGGTGCGTGCGTGGCCCGATGCGGCGGCCTTTGCCGCGGGTCTCGCGCTCGCAGGGTGGCAGGGCTGGAACACGACGGATCTGGTGTGGAGTCTGTGGCTGTCGAGCCTGACCGTCGGCTACGCGATGATCGCCTGGGGCGCGTTCAGTCCTGCCTGGCTGCATGGCCGCGAGGGCCATTCCAGTGCGGCCGTGTTCGCCGTGTTCGGCGGACTCTGCATGCTGGCCTTTTTCACGTTTCATTTCGGACTCTTTCACTTCGTCCATGGCGCGTTCCTGAACATGTTTTTCCCCTTGGATGGCAGCGGGGAGCATCCGGGGTGGGCGACGTGGTGGGAAGTGGTGCGACGCTATGGCTGGTTTGTCCCGGTCGCGGCGCTGGCGGAGCGCCGGGGCTTTGTGCTTCCGGCGATGCCTCCGGAGCCGCCACGCACGTCGGTGAAGGCGGCGGACATCGCGGCGCGGAAGGCCCGGCAGGGGTTCGGCCAGGTGACGATGTTCATGCCGTACCTCAACGTCATCCGGATGCACCTGCTGATCTTCTTCTTCGCGGGTGCGCATTTCCTGCAGCTGGAAAACTTCGCGGTCTACGCGGTGGTGTACGCGGTGTATTTTTTCCCGTGGCGATTGCTTTCGCCCCGCGCTTCGGAGAAATCCTGAAGGGAGTTACGCCCGGTCAGCTTTCCCGGAGCGAAAATTTCCGCTCGTAGGAAAACAGGTACTGCTGCGCCAGTCCGGCGAGAGGGCCGAAGTGCGTGCGGCCGAAGTGCGCGACGTGGGCCGGCTTCCAGTCGTCGAGGCCGTACCGGCGGGCGAGTGCCTTGAGAATCCACGTGTCGACGGGAAACGCCTCCAGTCGGCCCGCTCCGAAGAGCAGCACGCAGTCGGCGATTTTTTCCCCGACGCCCGGGAGCGAGCAGAGCCGCTCCTTCGCCACGGCGTAGGGCAGGATCTCCGTCTCCTCGAGCCAGCCGGGATTGTTTTCGAGGAACCGCGCGGTCTCATGGATGAATTTCGCGCGGAAACCGAGTTGGCAGGCGCGCAGCGTTGTCTCAGGGATGGCCGCGAGCTCCGGCCACGTGGGCAGACGGTGAACGAAATTGGAAGGTTGGGAATCGAGGGTTGAGAGTGCCACCAGCGGCGTCCCGTGACGGCTGCCGAGCAGCGCCATCATCTGTTTGATCTGCACGATCTGCTTCGTCGCGCTGCAGAGAAAACCAAGGAGCGTTTCGCCGAACGGCTGACGCAGGATGCGCAGCCCGCGAAATTCCTCGATGCATCGTGCGAGGTGCGGGTCGCTCCGCCAGGGCAGCGCATCCGTCAGCGCGGCGAAATCGCGATCGGCGCCGAGATACGCCGGCAGGGCGGTCGCAACGCGCGCGGCGAGGAACGCCGGGGCGGACCATTCAAGGACGTGGACTGAGGGCGGGCCGGCGGACCGAGCTCCGACGTGGCGTACGCGCACGACGTGGTCGGCCCATTGCCCGAGCCAGATGTCTCCCGGTTGTGGGCTCCAGCGAAACGCCTGCCCGCCGTCGAGGGTCTCGGCGAGCACGGCGGCGGTCATTGCCGGGATGCCCTTGAGGGGTTGCCAATCGGACCAACCGGGATCGGACGCGGATTGAGGCAACGTGAGGTCGGGCATGAAGGGGAGCGAATGCGATCGAGAGCGAGACTTGCGCGGCGCCTACGGCAGGGCGGTCGGCGGCTGAAGCTTCAGCGCATACCGTCGATCCGCCGCCTGCCGGGCGAAGATTTTTCCCACGCTCACGATCACGTCGGAGCCGGCGGCCACGGCGGTGGCGCAGTCAGGAGAACCGGATTGCTCGCCGGGACCGGGATGGATGACCCGTGCGCCCTTCAGCGGCGGCGGTCGGCCGTTCACACGGGGGTAACCGAAGGTGACCTTCACCTCAGGGATCTCACTGACGCGAATTGGCGCTGTCGAATACACCTCGACGAAGGCGGCGTGCTGTTTCCAGTAGGTCAGGTCGGTACCCTCGAATCGCAGACTGCCGATAAAGTGCGCCGCGCCGCTCGCGTGTGACGTGATGAAGCAACTGACCCAGGTGTAGCTCGTGCCGTTGATGGTCTGCGTGTCCGTCGCGCGCAGGCTCCAGGTGTAGCGACCCTTCGTCCACGCGAACGGACGCCGGACACTGACGAAGTCGCCCTCGTAGTCCGCCGCCTCGTAATGCGAATCCTCCGCGCCCCGCGCCTGTTCGACCGAGAGCGTGCCCTTGCCCCAGCGGGAAAAAATGCCGCCCCGCCCCAGGTGGACGCGCGTCCGGTCCGTCCGCGAGCGCCAGCCGTTGATGTTGGTCTGGAGTCCGCCGTAGAACCGCACACCGCCGAGTTCACCGAGGCCGCACGGGGCGATGTAGAGATTTACCGACTCGGGCACGTCGCGGTCGATCGTCACGTCGAGGTCGAGCGACTCGAAATGCGCGGTCGGTCCGTCAAACGTCCACCAGATATCCGCCAGGTGCCATGGCTGGCGGGGAAGGGGAGTTGAGCCGGCACTGGATTCGGCGGCGTGGCCTGGGCCCAGGAGGAGCAGGGCGAAGGCGAGGGGGAGGGCGAGTGACGGGCGATTCATGGCGAGTTCCAGATGCGTGGGCGGCGCTAACCTGTCGGGTGTGAACCGACATGAATCGCCCAACCAGGCGGTCCCGTCAGGGCGTGCGCGCCGGCTTTTCCCACAGGAAACTCGAGTGTGTGGCGAGGACGCGGCCGTCGGCGGCGAGCAGGGCAATTTTCCAGGCGACGGGATGGGCTTCCTTGCCTTGCGGCCAGTCGGCGCCGGTCAGACCGAGCTGGAACACCTTTTCGCCGGCGCCGAGCGCGGCGGGGAACGAGTGGGTTTTCGCCTCGGGATGATCGGGCCGGATGACACTCAGCTCGAATTTTGCGGCGGGCTGGGCGGCCGCGGTCTTCACGCGGACGAGAAAGTAATAGCCGGCGCGAGCGGCGGGCTGGGTGCGGAGCACGGTCTCGCGGCCGCCGTTTTCCTGGCCGCCGAAATATTCGCCGATTCGATCAAACGACTCTGCGTCGCGCCAGCCCGGCCAGACGTGGACGAACTCCATGTCCGCGGCGCGGCTGGACGGAGCGCCCACGAAACACACGAGCGAGACGAAAAACGGGAGCAGGTGACGCAACATCAGAGAGACGCTGGGCGGGAAACGGCGGCGCGACAAGCGTGGGGTTGGCGGCCGGCAAGGCGGCTGGCGTCCTGGCTAATTTTCCAGTTTCACCAAATCGAAGCGGCGGAACACCAGCGGCGCGGGCCCCCAGCCTTTCACCGCGGGATGAATCAGGTAGGTGTGGGCACCGAAGAAGAGCGGGGTGACCGGAGCCTCGTTGAGCAGGAATGCTTCGGCCTTTTGGAAGATTTCGTAACGCTTGGCCGCGTCGGCGGTGTTGGCGGCGGTGTCGAGGAGTTGATCGTATGGCGCGCTTTTCCAACCGGTCCAATTGTAGCCACTGGTCGCAGAGAACAGGCCGAGAAACGTGATGGGATCGGGAAAATCCGCCGTCCACGCGGCGGTCGTGATCCCGTAGTTCAGCGACTGCTGGTTTTGGATCCAGATTTTCTGCTCCATCTGCGAGATCGCGGTGCGGACGCCAAGGTCGCGCTGCCACATCGCCTGCAGCGCCTCGGCAATGCGCGGCGAGAGCTCGTCGTTGCGGCATTGAAACTCGATCGCCGGCATATTTTTCCCGCCGGGATGTCCGGCTTCGGCGAGGAGCCGTCGCGCCTCGGCGAGATCGAGCCCGACGGTCGCGCGCGCCGTGTAGCCGCCCGTGCCGGGCGGAGTGAAGGCCTGGGCGGGCAGGCGGCTGTCCTGGAGGACTCCTTTGGACAGGGCGGCACGATCGATGGCGAGCGCAAGGGCGCGCCGGATGCGCGGATCGGTGAGCGGTGGCCGCGTGGTGTTAAAGCGGAGGAAATTGGCCTGCAAGGTCGGCTCGAGCCGCAGCCGGGTGGGATCCTTTTCGCGCCACCCGGCGATCTTGGTCACGGGCAGGTTGGCGGTGACGTGGAGTTGGCCGGCCCGAAAGTTGTGTTCCTCGACGTCGGCACTTTCGATCGGGAAGAAGATCACGCGTTGGAGGCGGTTCTTCGCCGTCTCGCGATGGTGCGGATTTTTGGCGAGCACGATGCGGGCGTTGGGCGTCCATTCCGTGAGTGAGAACGGGCCGTTGCTCACGAGATTGCCGGCGCGCGTCCAGTCGGTGCCGCGTTTCTCCAGCGGACCGTGTTTGGCCAGGGCGCGCGGGTTGATCGGAAACCAGGCAGGCATCGAAACCAGTGCGGGGAGGTAGGGAGTGGGTTGTTCGAGTGTGAGGACGAGCGTGCGCTCATCGGGTGCGGAGAAACCGAGTTGCTCGCGATTCTTGAGCTTGCCCGCGTTGAAGGCCTCGGCGTTTTTGAGCGCGAAAAGGTAGGAGGCGTTGTCCGACGCGAACTCCGGGCTCAGCACGCGGCGCCACGAGGCGACGAAATCGGCGGCGGTGAGTGGCTCGCCGTTGGACCATTTGAGGCCGTCGCGCAGCCGGAAGGTCCACACTCGGCCTTCGCCCGACACGATCCAGGACTCGGCGGCGGCCGGGATCGGATTGGTCGAGCGCTCGTCGAGCAGCGTGAGACCTTCGAAGAGCGTGTTGACGATGATTTGGTCGCTGAGGTTCGAGGCGAGTTGGGGATCGAGATCGCCGGGTTCGGCGGTGTTGCCAACGAGCAAGGTGCCGGTGCGGATGCCCTCGGCGGCGGGTGTTTCGCGCTTGGCGCAGCCGGCGGCGCCAACGATAGCGCAGGCCAGAGCCACGGCCGTCAGGAACGATCGGGAAGCGGAATGAAGCGCGTGCATTGAACGGGAGAGAACCCGGCGGGCGTCCCGACGCAAAATCCTTTTCGGCGGCGCACCGGGTATTTCGTTGCCAGTTGGGCTCGGTCGCGGTTTCTAGGAGGTGTCACACGCCCCTATGCAATGGTATTACGCGGTTGGCGACCAACGCCAAGGTCCGGTGGAGCAGGCTGAGTTCGAAAGACTCGTGGCTGCCGGAACCATCCGCGCCGAGACCTTGGTCTGGCGGCAGGGGATGACCGATTGGAAAACCTACGCGGCAGTGAGCGGAGCGGCGCCGGGTGTGCCGCCGGTGGATGACGGCACCGAAGTCTGCGCCGTGAGCGGCAAGCGTTACCCGCGGCGCGAGATGGTGAGCTACGAGGGAAAATGGATCAGTGCCGAGCATCGCGATGCGTTTTTTCAGCGAATGCGTGACGGGATTTCCGCGCCGGTGCCGAAAGACGGTCGGGTGCGGCAAGACGCCCCCGAAGTGGGCTCGCTTGGCTACGGCGGATTCGGGCGGCGGTTTGCCGCCCGTCTGATCGATGGAGTGGTGCAGACGCTCGTGGGGCTGCTCGTCAGCACGGTGGTGGGAGTGGCCTTTGGCGCGGCCGGAATGCTGAGTGGGGGCAACATTGCCAGCATCGTTTTGATGCAGGTCATCATTCAGGGATTCTCGGTGCTTTTCGCCCTGTCCTACGAGGTGTTCTTCGTCAGGAAATACGATGCGACGCCGGGCAAGATGGCGCTGGGCTTGAAAATTTTGCGTCCGGATGGCGCCAAGCTTTCGATCGGCCGAATAATCGGTCGCTACTTCGCGACAATCGTGAGCGCGATTCCTCTCGGCATCGGCTACATCATGGCGGCGTTCGATGATGAGGCGCGGGCGTTGCACGACCGGATGGCCGACACCCGCGTGTTTCGGACGAAGTGAGGGAGCGCCCCCGGGGGCTGATCGGTCCGACCTATTTCGGCGCCATGGCCTTCTGCAACGCGCCGAGCACCATGCCCCACGCTTGGTTGAAGTAGGCGTAGACGGCGTTCCAATCTTCGCCCTCGCGCCAGCCGAGATGAGTGAGCCGGAGGTCCGTCGCGCGCTCGCCCGCGGCGGTGAATTCAAGGACGACAAACGTGCTGGGCCCGAGCGCGCGGATGGCCGGAAAGGATGGCGGCGCGTTCCAGGTGAACGAGAGCATGCGTTGCGGCAGGTAACTGAGCACGGTGCACCCCTCGCTGCCGCGATTCGGCGCGCTCGCGGGCGGACCGAAGTGAAATTCGTACTTCCCGCCGGAGCGCAGCTCGATCGCGGAATCGATGCTGAGAAACGCCTTCAGGCCCGCGGGCGTCGTCCAGGCCGCCCACACGTCGGCGACCGGAGCCTCGATCCGGACGGATTTTACGAGCGCACGCTCTTCGGCGCGGAGTGCGTTTGGGATGAGCGCGGCGACGGCGAGTGCGAGCAGGAAGCGCCGGATGAAGTTCATTCGGCGCGAAGTTGGGCGGACGGGTCGCCCGGGGCAAGCGCCTCCTGGGTCGCCTGCTCCTCGGCTGCCTGGATTTTCGTGATCGTAGTCAGGTTGAGTCGTGACGTCGTGGCTCAGCTCAGGCTCACCCGCCGACCCTCTTCGGCGGAAACGTAACCGGCGTAGATGACGTCAATGCAGGCGACGGCGAGATCGATCCCGGAGCGCGGCTCGCGGTCGCCGCGGATGGCCCCGACGAAGTCGGTGATCTCCTGCGCGAATCCTCGGAACCAGTCGGCGTCGCAACTCGGCCGGTTCCAGCCGGCCTTCGTTTCCAGCTTCTCCGTGAAGAACTCATCGCCGAAGACGGTGGCATCCGGCGCGTACGTCTCGATGGCGTCGTTGGCCGTCATGTTGGTCTTGATCACGCCGTCGGTCATGTACGCGGTCACGCGCGTATTGAGTCCGCCGAGGCCGGCATCACTGACGAGGACACTCGCGCGGGTGCCATCATCGAAGCCGATGATCAGGCTCGCCCAGTTTTCGACGTCGATCGGGTCGGCGCTGATCCAGCGGTTCGCGTTCGCCTGCCGCGCGCGATCGGCGGCGGGGCTGTGCACGAGATTGGCGGTGTCAGCGACGACCGACACCGGCCGGATGCCCTGGCCTCGCCGCACTTCGCCCTCCCATTGCTTGAGGTGCAGGCACGCGCCGACGGAGTGGACGCCCATGCGGAGGAGGGCGCCGCCGCCGTTGGATTTCCAGTCGCGGGAGTAGACGGAATTGGAGCCCGAGTGGTTTTCCTCGGCGCGCAGCTCGAGCACCGAGCCTTTCGAGGCTCCGATGAGCCGGCGCATTTTCGCAATCGTCGGCGAATAGACCCAGTTTTCCGCGTAGCAGAAACGCACGCCGTTGCGGCGCACTGCGGCCCGGACCGCCTCGGCGTTGCGCATCGCGCCTTCGCGCATCCGTGACCGCGGGACATGCCGGCCGATCGGTTCGGTGTCGCCGGGCGCGCCGAAGTAGCCGGTCAGCGGCTTTTCCATGATGATGTGCTTGCCGGCGTCGGCGGCACGGATCGCGAACTCGTGATGCAGTGCGGGAGGCACGCAAAGATCGATGACGTCGATGTCGTCGCGGGCGAGCAGCGCGCCGAAATCATCCGTGACAAACGGAATGTTGTTTTCCTGTGCGAGCGCGGTGGCGCTCTCCAGAGTGCGGGCGCAAAGGCCGCGGACGACGGCCGAGCCAGGTGGCAAGTGGGCGAAATTTGCCAGATGCATGCGGGCGCCGTAGCGCGCGCCGACGAGACCGATGCCGAGGGTTTTCACGGATGACCATCGAGTCCGCTTTGCGTCAGTTTGACGAGAGCGGAACGTGCTTGGTCGCGCTCAAGGCGCATCTGCCGATCGACGGTGCGCAGATCGGCAGCAACCCACCGTCTGGTAGCTGCGAGCGCCAGCGAGTGGACGGTGAAAACGCGATCGAGCTTCCGCTCGCTGGCGCTCGCAGCTACGGGAATCCGTCAACGTGAAGATGCGCCTGCGCGATCGGCGGCGCCGACCCCATGCTCAGGACTTCTGCGGACGGGACGCTGGCCGTCGCGCCTGCTCGGGAAAGTCGCGCTCAAAACGGTCGAGGAGCTTTTTCGCGTCGGCCGGGACGACGTAGATTTTGCCGCGAATGGTTTTGGACTCGCCGGGCTTGAGACCGCCGATCCGGAAATCGTTGTGCAGGCACGTGATCACGCCCTGGAAAATTTCCTGATACGGCTCGAAGGCCAGCGCGAGGATCTGGCGGCCGTCGGCCGAGTAAATGCCGCACAGGCCGCTCGAGGGAACCAGCGGACTGAGGGGGCGCGGGTTGACGTCATTGCGATTCACGTGGGCCGGACAGTAGACCTGCCCGGGCTGGTAACGCGCCTCGGTGGCCCACGGTTCGGTGGGCAGCCGGGTCATCTGGCCGTCGATGAAGAGAAAACACTGGCGGGCGTAGGGTGGAACGAGCGATTGCGCGTCCGCCTTGTTCGCACCGGCAAAGCGATCGAGACGCACGCAGGGCTGGGCCCAGTGAGCCGGCGATTCGCGCTCGGTCGGATTGCGTGCGACGATCTGGAAGTCGACCTCGTCGGCCCGGGCGGTGATGGTATGTTCGACGACTACGCCGTCGCTGAGCGTATCCCGGATCACGACCTCGCTGCCGTCGGGTCGTGCCGCGATCAGAGCAGATTGATGCGGAATGACCGTTTCCGTCCGCCAGTCCTGGTGCGTTGAGCCGGGACGGCAATACGCCTCGATATAGTGGATCGTGACCGGTCCAGGCAACGTTCCGCCGGTGAGGGTGAGAAAGGTCCGCTCGCGGGTAAGCCGCAACGGGGTGGCTTGCACCTCGGCGCCGGAGCCCGGAGTAACGAGACCCAAGAGTGCAAAGACCAGGAACGGCAAGCAGCGGGGGTTCATGCGTGTAATCAGCCCGGCGTCACCGGATGGAAGGGGCAATCGCAAAACGCGAGGGGGCGAGGTGGATTCGCGTTTGACGGCTGCCGCTGCGGTTCCGCAACGTCGCCTTGCCACCCTTCGCTTCGCCCTCCCCATGAAATTCCGCTCCCTGGTTCTCGTCGTCGCCACGATCGCTTTGTTCAACGCCACGCCCGGCTTCTGGTCCGCGGGCGCCGCGCCGGCGGGAAACCGGTTTCAGCTGCCCGCCAGCGACGACGGGTTGCCCGGCACGGGACCGATCCGGCGGTACGACTGGTTCCAAAAACTGTGGTCGGAGCGTCGCACGGGCTGGGCCGCACGGGTGAAACAGGATCAGGGCGCACTGGTGTTTCTGGGTGACTCGATTACGCAGGGCTGGACCGAGTTGGGCTCAATGTATCCCGGCGTAAAGACAGCCAACCGCGGCATCAGCGGCGACACCACGCGCGGTGTCCTCATCCGTCTGCAGGAGGATGTGATCGCGCTCAATCCGACCGGAGTGGTGCTCCTGATCGGCACCAACGATCTTGAGGAGCAGGCGGCACCTGAAACTTCGGCGGCGAATCTGAAGTTGATTCTTGCGGCCTTGAAGCAGCACAACCCGAAGATGCCGGTCGTGCTCTGTTATGTGTTTCCCAGTTCGGCGACGAAGAAGCGGCCCGCCGCGGAAATCAGGAAGATAAACGCGCTCTATTACGCCGCCATCAAGGATGAGCCGCAGGTCACCGGGCTCGACACGTATTCGCTTTTCGCCGACGCGCAGGGCGACGCCCGGCCCGAGGAGTTTCCTGACCTTTTGCATCCAAACCGCAGCGGCTACTGCAAGTGGGACGCCGCGTTGCGGCCGATGCTCGAGACGGTGGGCCTGTTGTCGGTGTGGCCCGACGAGTTCACGCCGGAACCGGGTTTTGTCAGTCTGTTCAACGGTCGAGACCTCACGGGTTGGGGCTATCCGGACGGACCGGCGTTCGACGGACTCGCGGCCAGCCCCGACAGCCGGTTCATCGCGAAGAACGGCCGGCTCGTCGTCACCGTCTCGCGCACGGAGCGGAGCGCGAAGAAGCTGATGACCACGCAGACGTTTCCGAAGGACTTTGTCTTCAAACTGGAGTTTCGGGCGAGTCCCAACGCCGACAGCGGCATCTTCATTCGCCTGCCGCAGCTCCAATGCCGCGACTATCCGATCGCCGGCCCCTTTGTGAACGTGAAGAACTACCGTCCGCTCGACTGGAACGAGGTCGTCGTCACGGTGAAGGGCGGCCTCGCGCATTGCACGTGCAACGGCGAAGTGCTGATCGATGCGATGCCGGTACCTGCAACCGGTCCGGTGGGAGTCGAGAGCGACCGCGGCCAGATGGAATATCGGCGGATCCGGTTGAAGGAGACGCGGTGAGCGGCGAGGCGAAGACTGCCGGACAGCGCCGCCGGAAGAAATAGTTCAGCGCGGACATCCTAACGCCGACGGGGCCGGAGCAGGCAAGAACCGCAGCATCCGAGCCAAAATCTGCGCCGACGCCGGTTGTCTGCGTCGCTAAGATCGTTTCGTGACGGTTGCCCCACAGTCGTTGGACTTCGAAGTGCCCTTGAACAATTCAACAGCCTTTTTTCGCCTCAGGCCCGGTTGGTGCAGCCGTGTCTTCGCATGGGTATTTGTCATTCCCGCGATGGTCGCGCTCGCGGCGGATCCCGGCACCGGGCTGACGGGCAGCTATTTCAACAACCCGAACTTCTCAGGCGCAGCCGTCACGCGTCTCGATTCCGCGATCGATTTCACCTGGCCGGGCGTGCCGGGTCCCGCGGGTATCGGTGCGGACAATTTTTCGGTGCGCTGGGTAGGGCAGATCGAAGCGCGGGCTTCCGGGGTCCACACGTTTTATGTGACGGCCAATGACGGAGCACGACTCTGGGTTGACGACCAACTGATCGTTGGCCGGACGTTGGCCGGCTCCCCGCCGGAGAGTGAGATGGCCGGCAGCGTCCAACTCGAGGCGGGACGGCGGTACAACCTGCGGCTCGAATTCGTCGAGGGCACGGGCGAGGCGGTGATTCGGCTGTCGTGGGCCGGCGCTGGCATCGCGAAACAGGTGATACCGACCGCGCAATTGTTTCCGAGCGCCGATTCCCCCGAGCGCGGCACGATTCTCCTCGAGCATTGGGCGGGCTTGCGCGGGCCGGGTCTCGCGACGCTGACGACCGCGCCGACGTTTCCGAACCAGCCGACGGGCCGCGAATCGCTGATACGCTTCGAGTCCCTGGCGCCGAATTTGGGCGACGACTATGGCCAGCGGGTCAGCGGTTTCCTCGTGCCGTCGGTCACCGGCGATTACGTGTTCGCGGTCGCCGCGGCCGATACGGCCGAACTTTGGCTCAGCTCCGATGCCGTGGCCGCGAACCGGGCGCGAATCGTCCAGGTGGATACCGCGACGGGCGTCCGCGAATTCAGCCGCACGTCGGCGCCGGTCGCGTTGGTGCAGGGGCGGAAATATTACGTCGAACTCCTCCACAAGGCCGGCAGCGGCGCGGATCACTTCAGCGTGGCCTGGCGTCGGCCGGGGGCCGCCGAGTTCGAGGTCATCACCGCCGACTCGCTCGTGCCCGCCGGCCTCGGCCGCGCGCCGCCGGGACAGGGCAATTACCTCGCGACCCTCGCCACCGGGCACCCGCGACTTTTCATCACGCCGCAGAAGGTGGAGTGGTTGAAACAGCAGCTCGCGTCCGGCGCCGACCCCAAGCTCACCAGCTGGTTCAATTCGATCAAATCCAGCGCGGACGCGCTCCGCTCGCAGCCGGTCAACGCCTATGTGCTGGATGACCGCAGCACAATTCTGGCGGTCTCGCGCTCGGTTTACGACCGCACCTACAAGCTGGCGACTGCCTGGCTCGTGACCGGGGATGCCTCCTACGCCGAGCGCCTTTATCTGGAGTTGGAGAAAGCCGCCAATCCCTCGGGCGGCAAAGCCGCCGGCGATTTTCCCGACTGGCACCCGCCCCACTTCCTCGACGTCGCGGAGATGTCGCACGCCTTTGCCGTCGGCTTCGACTGGCTCTATTCGTATTGGACGCCGGCGCGCCGCGACGTGTTGCGCCAGGCGATCGCGAAACGCGGTCTCACTCCCGGCCAGCAGGAGTACGCGAACAACATCTGGTGGGCGCAGCCCTCCAGCAACAACTGGACTCTCGTCTGCACTGGCGGGCTCACTCTGGGCGCGCTCGCCATCGCTGGGGAAAATGCGGCCGACACCTCCCTCGTCGAACAGATCCTGCACAACTCGGTCACGAAGGTCGCGCCGCTCATGGCCCACTACACCACCGACAACGGCGGCTGGTTCGAAGGACCGGGCTATTGGGATTTTGCGACCGAATACAATGTCCGCATGTTGGCCGCGCTCGAAGGCGCGCTCGGCAGTGATTTTGGGCTCAGTGCCACACCAGGGCTCTCGCTGACCGGCAGCTATCCGTCATATCTGGTCGGCCCCACGAAGCTGTCGTTCAACTTCGCCGACGCTGGTTCGGGCGGCATGTCGGGCTGTCAGCTCTTCTGGCTCGCGCGGCGTTTTAACCGGTCCGACTACGCGTGGTATCAGCGCACCAACGGCTCCGCCGAGGCACTCAACCTGTTCTGGTACGACACGCGCGGCGACGATCCTATCACCAGCAGCATGCCACTCGACAATTGGTACCGCGGTGCCGCCGGCGCCACCGGCTACGCGACGCAGGACATCGTGACGCTCCGCTCGGGATGGATGGACACCCGCGCCACGTTTGTGGCGGCCAAGGCCGGCGAGGTCGGCGCCAGTCACGGCGATCTTGATGCCGGCACTTTTGTACTCGATGCGCTCGGTCAGCGTTGGGCGGTGGATCTCGGCTCGGACGACTACGCGTTGCCGGGATATTTCGACGAGCCGAAGCGCTGGACCTATTACCGGCTGCGCGCGGAGGGCCAGAATACGCTCGTGATCAATCCCGGGACCGGGCCCGACCAGGTGCTGCGCGCGCGGCCGCCGGTCGTGTTCTTCGCCCCCGAGCCCAACGCCGAACGCGGCGCGGTCGCGATGGATCTCACCTCCGCCTACGCCGGCGCCACGCGGGTGCAACGCGGCTTCCGGCTCTTCAACCGCCGCCGGCAGGTTTTGATTCAGGACGAAATCGTCTATTCCACTCCGGCGAAGGTGTGGTGGTTCATGCATTACGGCACCGACAAGACGGTGGTGATCGATGCGGACGGTACGAGCGCGACGATGACCAAGGGCGCGGACCGGCTCTGGCTGAAGATTCTGTCGGGCGGTGGCAAATTCCAGGTGATGGACGCCGTGCCGCTGTCCACCTCGCCCGCTCCTGCCGGGCAAAACGCCAATGCCGCAATCAAGAAACTCGCGATCAATCTGCCGGCCGTCACGCAGATGACCCTCGCCGTTTATGCCGTGCCGCTGCTCGCGGGCGAGAATCCACCGACGACGCTGCCTCCCGTCGTCGCGCTCGCCGACTGGCCGATGACGGGCAACGCGCCACCTGTAAATGCGTGGACCGCGGCGGATGCCTCGGCTCCGCTCGCGTGGAGTAGCGCCGCAAACTGGGCCGCCGCGACGCCGCCCGTCACAGGCCAGGGCGCCACGCTCTCGTTTTTCGCAGGACGGATTCTTCCTGTCGGTCCGATCACCCTGCAGAATGATCTCACTGCCGGCCTGACGGTGAACGGTCTCGTCCTGGGTGGCACCAGCGCGGGTGCGACCCAGGTGCGCCTCACGGGAAATCCGGTGACGCTCACGGCGAGCGGCGCGCTCAAGCCCCTCGTCAGTCTCACAGCCACCGCGGGCGGTGGGCTCGGTTACGAGGTGAACCAGCCGCTCGTCCTGGCGGATACGACCACCTTCGAGGTGGGTGGCAGCGCCGCGTTTCGCTTCAGCGGTACAATCTCTGGAACCGCCGGCTTCGTCCAAGCGGGCGGCACGCTTCTTCTGACCGGCGCCAACACCTACGCGGGCACCACCGTGATCGGCGCCGGCACGTTGCAGATTGGAGACGACGGTGCCACTGGCACGCTCGGCTCCGGCCCGGTCATCAACCAAGGCACGTTGCGCTTCGATCGCACGGGCACGCTGGCGGTTCCCAACGACCTTTCCGGCGCCGGCGGTCTCTACGTCGACTGTCCGATCGGCGAGGGCACGATTGTGCTCTCTGGTCGCAATTCCTTTACGGGCGACGTCACCCTTCGCTCCGGTGCGGTCCGGATCACGCACGGCGGAGCCCTCGGTTCCGGCCCGAAATCCGTGCTCCTGAGCAATGGCACCGCCGGTAATCCCCAGCTGCTGCTCGATGGCAGCGGGGGCGACATCGTCGTGCCGGCCGCGATTACTTACACGACCAGCAATGCCAGCGGCGCGGTGATCAACGAGGCGGGCCACAACACACTCGAGGGAAATTTCATCCTCACCAGCGGCGGCGGCAACACGAAGATCGTCGTCAGCGCCGGGCGCCTCACCCTTAATGGCAATCTCGCGCCCAACACCACGAGCCGAAATCTCGAACTCAGTGGTGCGGGCGACGGCGACGTCAACGGCGTCATCGCCGATGGCAGCGGCGCCAACACCCTCGGGCTGATCAAATCCGGCGCCGGCAGCTGGACCCTCAACGGGGTGAACGCATGGACTGGCAGCACGTCCGTCAACGCCGGCACGTTGTTGATTCACGGCCGCAGCAACGGCCCCGGCACCGTGACCGTGGCCAGCGGCGCGACGCTCGGTGGCACCGGCACGATCGCCGGACCGATCTCGATTCAGGCCGGCGGTCGTCTCGCTCCGGGTGGGTCACCGGGCCTGCTTCGTCTTTCCACCACGCTGAGCCTCGCTTCCGGCAGCACGACTGAGGTCGACGTGGACGCGCGAACCTCCACCTCTGATCAGGTGACGGGGCTCGGGCGCGCCACCTACGGAGGAACGCTCGTCGTCACCACGCTCGGCGGCACGCCCGTCCTCGGCCAGAGCTTCACCGTCTTCGCCGCCGCGCAGGCGAGCGGAAATTTCAGCCTCATCACGCCGGCGCCGGCTCCGGGTCTGGGTTGGGAGTTTGTCCCCAGCTCAGGCGTGCTGCGCGTCGTGGCGTCCACCGCCACGGCTCCGACCATCACGACCCAGCCGACGGCGCAGGCGTTGACGGCGGGAGCCGGCGTGTCGCTCTCGGTGGCGGCGTCGGGCACCGGCCCGATCATTTATCAGTGGAAGCGCAATGGCGTCGCGATCGTCGGCGCGACCCGATCCACCTTCAGCATCACGTCGGCCCAGTCGTCCGATGCCGGCACCTATGCCGTCGTCGTCACCAACGCGGTCGCGTCAATCACGAGCGATGCGGTCGTGCTGACGTTGTCCAACGGGCGGCTGAACAACCTGTCGCTCCTGACGTCGATTGATGCCGCCGGGGATGCGTTCACGATTGGATACGTCGTGGGCGGCAGTGGCACGAGCGGGCCCAAGCCCCTCGTTGTCCGCGCCGCTGGTCCGTCGCTCGCGGCTCTGGGTGTCGCGGGGACACTCGACGATCCGAAATTGGAACTGTTCGCCGGTGCCGTCAAAACCGGGGAAAACGACAATTGGGGTGGAGGTGCGATCCTCGCCGATGCGATGTCGGCCGTCGGCGCGTTTGCCTACAGTGGACCGGCGTCGCGCGATGCGGCGGTGGCGTTGTCGGTCGCG
The DNA here is from genome assembly GCA_947474365.1 of Opitutia bacterium. GTDB lineage: Bacteria > Verrucomicrobiota > Verrucomicrobiia > Opitutales > Opitutaceae > ER46. The sequence continues at coordinate 37,145 of CANJIU010000096.1, forward strand.
AGTGGCGACAACTCGGTCAAAGTCTCCGGGGCGGGCCGGGGGACGGGCACGGTCATTGCGGAAATCTACGATGCGACACCGGCTGCGACGTTTACCGGCGCCACGCCGCGACTGGTCAACGTCTCGGTGCTCAAGCAACTCGGGGTGGGGCTGACGGTGGGCTTTGTCGTCGGCGGAAACGGCGCCGCGAACGTGCTCGTGCGCGCGATTGGGCCGACGTTGAAGAGTGCCTTCGGCGTGGGTGACGCGGTGAGCGACCCGCAATTGACGCTCTATGGCGGCCGGGTCGCCGTGGCGTCGAACGACAATTGGGGCGGGAGCGCCACGTTGAGCGCCGCGTTCTCGTCGGTCGGGGCGTTCGCGTTGCCGACGGGTTCACGCGACGCCGCGGTTATCGCCACCCTGAATCCGGGCAGCTACACGGTCCAGGTTTCCGGTGTCGCCGGCGCGACCGGCATGATCCTGGTCGAGATTTACGAATTGCCGTGAGGGGCGCCGGTGGGCGTCGCGCGCTCGAGGCCTAGGCCTGCGCATGGCCCACAAGAAATGACGGGACTTTCGGTGCGAGCTCGGCTAAGCCAACAGGGATGAAGCTTACAATTCCCATCAAGCAACGGCTGGCCCAACCCGAAAACATGACGATGGTTCGTAAATTGATCGGAGCGAAAC
>CANJIU010000097.1 GCA_947474365.1 Opitutia bacterium
AGGTCTTTGGAACCAGACCATCAGGGCGAGGCATGCCGCGATTGCCGCCACCGCCATCACAGGCCCAAACCATCGCCGAAAAGGCACGACCTTGGGAGCCGAAGGGGTCGCCCTGCCCGTCACGCCTGCAAGCAGTGCCTCCAACCGTGCCGCGGGGATCTCGGGGCCCTCCGCCCGGTTGGCCTGGTGATAGTCGAGCAATGCGCCGAAGCGGTTCTTTAGCGGCCCCATCTCCCGGTCGAGAACCTCCCGGTTGGCAGGGTTCTCAAGGAGCAGCGCAAGTTCGGCCTCCTCAGCGTCCGTTAGCCGCCTTTGGGCCCCAGCATCCAGCAGAAATTTGAGTCGATTGTCGTTCATATCACCAGCAGTCGCAGGTAAAGCTGCAGTTCTTTCATCAATTTCGGCGTGCGGCCGACTTCACGCTTAAGCTGCTGAATTGCCCGATAGATGACAGTGCCGACCGTGCCGATGGGCTTGCCGTGCAGGTCGGCAATCTCCTGGTAGCTTTTCCCCTCCTGGAGAAACTCCCGCACCATGGTCGCTCCCGGTTCGCCGAGTCCCTGAATCAGCCCTGCCACAGTCTCGGCCAATTCGTGTAATCCTCCTGTTGACTGCATGCTCTCCGTCGCCTGCAAAATGTCGCCGACTTCTTCAAGAGAAACGGTCGCATTCGTATGCGAGCCCCGCTTTTGCGCCAAGAGGGTGCGTAACCTGGAAATCGACCGTCTCCGGGCGATCACGAATGTCAGGGCTGAAACCTCCCTCCAGGTCTTCAACGCAAAAATCTGGCGTGCGACCTCCGCCAGGGCCTCCGATGCCACCTCTTCCCGGTCCTCATCAGAGAGCCGCCACCTCGCGTGGCCCGCTCCCCAAGGACCAACAGGGCGCATTTATCGGGTTCGACATTATCAAAGCCATCCCTGAAATGCTCAAAGCTAAGTAAACCATGCTCCCGGACAGCGGCACAGGATGAGCAGTGGTCGCTGTCCTGCTGAAAGAGTCCCACCCCCTTCGCTCTTCACCAGATCACAGCAGTCACTTATTGGGCATCGCCTGGATGCGGCAATCATCGCCCGAATTAGGCTGCTTTTGCCGGACCCGCCTTCACCGACGATGAAGTTCAACTTCGGCGATAGTTGGATGTGCAATTCCTCGAACGGGCCAGCTGCTCCAAGACTGACGCGGCGAAGGCGCGGCACTACCGCGTGCGGAAACGCTGGCGCATGCAAAGGCGGCGTCTCGGGCTTCCCGGACGGAGGGGATTTTCGGTTTCGCTTGTTCATCGTGGATTCAAATGGTGGCGGGTTCGATTTTATGTTTTCGCTGTATCCAAATTCTGCGGCGGTTTTATGAACGCGGGTCAACGCAACACCTCGTTGGTGATCCACTTTTCAAACCCGAGAACGATGGGATGCATGGGCCAGTCCAGCGCCCCTGGGTGGAGGTAGTTTCCGAGGAGCGAAGTGCCCTGTATCCGACAGAGCTGTTCGACCGACAGCCCAACGTATTTGTCGGCGACGCCGATGAACGATTTGTCGTATCCCGCCCAAGCCCAGAGCCACGGTGCCAGCGGCGAAGTGGTGTATTCGAGGAGATCATCGAGAATCTCGCCACCCCGGACGCCGACCGTGCTCTCCAGGAACTCGCGGGCAGATTTCTCGTTCATCAAACCGAGCGCGGGGAGGTGCCACGCGGAGAATCCCTCGTTGCAGGTGCAGGGCGTGGTTTGCCAAGTATCCGATGGGCAGCGGTGGAGGAATTTTCGGCTCACGGTCAGCACGTTTTTGTGTTGGCCGAGCCGAGGCCAGACGTGTGACCGTCCGCTGGATTCAGTTTCTCAACCGTTTTCCGACTGGTACTTTTCCCCAAAGCTCCGTGTCGGAAATCTGGGCGACCTCGCCCAAAAGGAACTTCACCGCCGCTCAGCCGAAGGCAGCGTTTTTTTCCAAAGAAGTGAAATACGGGAACGCTGAGCCGCGACTTCATGGGCGTGAGCAGTGAATGACAGCAGCCCGATGAAACACATTACTTCTCTCAAGGAGCTGAATGCCGAACTCGCCAGGGACCCCAACAGTCCGGTGGCGCACCGGGCGGTTCAGGCGATCATGGTCCTCATGCACACAGAGGGACTTTCGAGGCAGGACGCGCTGGAGCGTTACTTTGGCGGCAACGCCCAACTGAACGAGCGGATTGGGAGCGAAGTCACCTACGAGGACACGCGTTCGGTGGAATTTAGAGGGACGATGCGCGCATTCGCGGCACTGGTGCTCCTCGCCACCATTGCTATGGCAATCATCTACCCCGCCCAAGACAGGGCCTTGATGTTAAGGGTCGCAGTTCCCGTCCTCGGTCTCGTCATCAGTTCCTCGACCAATGCCGGGTTCCTCATCAATCGCGCGCTGGTCAGACATCCAATTCAAGCGGCCCTTCTTTACCTCTGTATTTGGTACACCGTGGCCCTACTCGGTGTGTTTGCAGTCAACTGGGCCACGTCGCCCAACATTCCCGGACAAGATTTGGCAGATGCTACGATCCGGGCTCTTTTGCCAGAGGCGTTAGCATTCATGCGGCCGGAAGTTCTCATCGCGCTGATTTTCGGCGTCGCGGCCGCCCTCATTCAACCGCTCTGGATCCGTTCCGTTTTGGTCCTCGTCGCATTTAGCGCAGTCGGCCTGTTCGGACTGCGTTTCGTCAGGGAGGTTCAAACCGCCGAGGCAGCTCCGAAGCGGCCGGTCGCTCAGCACGACAAGGCCAGCATCCAGCCATTTTTCCCGACGCCTCGTCTTAGCGAGAAACAGCGGCAGCAATTCTACCGCGAAAATCTCCCTCTCTGGGTAAGGGCGGCCGTCATTCCGTCCATCGTTTCGCTTCGATCTCTGGAGTCGCTCCAAGCGGAAACCGCCAACATGGACATCGGGCAACGGATGGACCACCACGACAACCGTCCCACTTTTGGAAAGTTGAGAACTGAAGCCATGGGGACGTTTCGGACTTTGCTAATGACCAGACAGGGACCGGAGGGATATCGCTGGGGTTTGGCACCCAATAACACCCAGCTCTTGCTTGTTCCCGCAGCTTCTTTCGCGGAACCACAACTAAACGCCCTCGTCGATTTCTTGATTGCAGAGGGGGTCGAAATCACGCGAGCCGACTATGAAAGCGCTATTGCGGTGCTCCGCATCCCGGTTGAGCCAACAACTCCCATCTACCCGGTAAATTTGGTAAATGCTGCGGCCGAATATTCGCCCCGCTTTATCTCGGGTCCGAAGTGACAACAAGCAACTACCACACTTAACGATAAACTGACCAAAAGTCCTCTTCGCCACGCCCGCGCCCGCCACCACCCGGCTGCAAGTTCATGCGCACGCTCAAACCGTGTCCGGATGAGACAATTCATGATCGAGTCGACACACCAAGGGGCGGCGGGTGGACCGCCGTCAGTGGGCCCTCTGGGATTCGAACCTGCGGCCGCTTTTCGCAGGTGTAAGCCCCAAGTTGGTAATTTGTGGAATAAGCCCCGCGATGGAAATTCCTACCAACTTCGAGTAACCCGGACAAATCCGCAAACGGACCCCACGAGTGAAGATGGTGGACGCTGGCGGACTCGAACCGCCGACCCCCTGCGTGTGAAACAGGTGGTTTAGCCCTCCCCTCAGAGGAGGGGCTTTCCCCAGGGAACAAAAAAGGAACAACGAGAAATCATTTGGCGATCGTTCGGTGCGTTTCATATCATCGACGTGCACCACGTTAATCCTCGAATTTACGAATTAAAATACCCTACCGGGACGCCCTATTGGCTCGTCAAATGCCAAGTCCCAGACCCAAGTCCGGAAAACCCACTTAGAAAAAAATCCTATCAGTTGAAGCACTCGACTGCTGCGGATGCCGAAATCGACAAAACACGCCTAATCCGCGAGCATGGGGGCGGTGGCTCAGTTTCCAGCGGTGAGTTGAAAAATTTCGAATTAGGTCAACACCGCCTCGCCACCTGCCAAGGTGACGCTCGTGGCCAATCAATCCTCACTGCGATCGAATGGTTCATTGCAAACTTCGTTGACAGCAAAAAAACTCCGTTCGTCGAAGACGCCGTAGCGCTGTTCGAAAAGGAACACGTCGTGCGCCTGCGCGGGAAATCTCGTGATGAATATCATCACTACCTTCCGCGGCTAGTCGCACGGTTCGGAAAATGTCGCATCGGTGAACTTACCACGAAAACCCTTCAGGCCTACGTCGACTCTCAACCCGCTAAGCTGCACCACCGAAAGTGTCTCGTCGGCTTTTTTACCTTCTGCGCGGGCGGCAGCCGAAAGATCAAAAGCCAGTATAACTGGCTCGATAAAAATCCCGCAAAACATATTTCGGTTCCTCAAGATGACGTAGATTCCGAAATCGTAATCCTCACCTTGGACGAAGTTCAGAATTGCTTGGCCCTTGCACTGATTCTGGGGGACCTACCTTACTGGGTATGGGCCTTGTTTACCGGGATGCGACCAGAAGAAATCAAACGTTTTTGGACTTGGGAGGGCTATGGCTGGAATCGGATAAATTTTGGCGCAGGAACGATTAAAGTTAACTCTGAGATCGCTAAAGACAAACGCCCCAGAAAAATTATTATTAGACCGGTTCTTCGCAAGTGGCTGGAGTATTTCGAGGCAACCGGGGAAACGATGTTCCCGACACGGCACCGCCTGACATTCCGAAATATTAAAAAGGAAATGCTGCCAGATAGTAAATTTAAGATCAACGATCTGCTTCGCCACACTAACATCAGTTATCGTGTTCAGTGGTTCGACAAGAGTCTGGGGACGACTGCGGCCGAATCCGGAAACAGCGAAAGAATTATTAAGGATCACTACCTAGACCTCATTACAGATGAATCCAATATCGAGGCTTTCTGGGATCTCACACCCGAGGCGTTCGGCCTCTTCATGCCGACGAAAGACCATTCGTCTGTTCAACCGGAAGAGCCCAGCTAAGATCGCCGATATCGATCCAATGTGCGCTTCACTTGGATCAAGTCGAACAGCCAGCTACCCTTGCAGTGTCGTTCCTTTCCGGGAACGAACATCCCTGGGATAATTCCGCGTTCGGCCCACCCTATCAGCGTATCCGCGCTACGCGGCACATGTTCTGAGAGCTGTTGTGCATCCACGTAAAGAACCGGGTGCCCGTCGGCGAAAAACGGACGACACGTTTCAGCGCCGACACCCTTAAGAACGTCCAACGTCTCGCGTAGCCTCGATATCTCAATGCTCAACGCCTTCAACTCATCGCGCGCCACGGCCGTGAGAACCTGCCCGCTACTACCTGTAGCAGTTAGATTTTGGTCTGTGGGCGATACGGCCATTTTAGTCGCTATGAGCAAAAGATCATCGCGGGCAAATTGATCGTTGTGACCCAAGAATTCGTCCCCCCTCCATTCGCCACCGATCTTTAGTCCATAGTGGCCGGGTGCCGTAAGATCTTCACCTCCGGTGTTAGTCGCCGCCACTGCGTCTCCAGCCGGGGCTGCGCATTTGTGTAAACTAATCTTGGCCACAGTAGCGCAGTGTTCGGTAATCGTCACGTTGACCACTATGCGGCAGGATTGCCCGGTAGCAGGGTTTGCCTGCGATTCTTGACGTGCGCTTTTTTTTGCGACCGGAGGCATTCATCGATGCTTTGTTTTCGCGCCACGTCTAATCCACGAACTCTTTACGCCGAAAACCATTCTTCATAGGTATAATATTTGGTTCTCGTAAAGAGTTGCGTGGATGGAATGCTAGGCCAGGCAAGGAAAAAATGACAAAAAATAAAGAATTCTCACCCGGGACGAAATTGGCGATTGTTATGCTCTACCTAAAACGGGAGCCGGGAATGACGGTCGCCGAAATATGTCGGAAACATGGAATCAGCCGCGTTCACCTCAAACTTTGGGTCGCTGCGTTAGACGAGCGGAAGGATTACATCTTTGCCCACGGCAAAACGATTCGGAAGCTCGAAGAGTTACGGAAGGCGAATGAGCGATTGGAGAAAGATAATTTTGATCTTCGGATGCTACTGAGGGAACGCGAAGATCAGCTCTGACGAATTCTCCCGCGGGGTGACGGAGCAGGTCGGCGGCACCAAGCGCCGCCCTCGGGCTTGGTTCGAAACGTCAATGTCGAGCCGTAGGAGGGTGACGGCCACTCAAACAACGCTTGCTGCGGACGGTAGACTACCACGCCCGAGCCAAGAACTTCCTCATGTGGGCTGCATGTAGCGGCAACAGGTCGGCTCCTGAAGCGTCAAGAAGCACTAAGTCCGCTCCTCTTGCCTTTCCGTTGCTCCGTGAGGTGAAAAAACACGCCCCGGCGTAGAGGCGCCGGGGTGCCAAATGGCGAACCTAGAAACGATGGGAAGATGCGCACAGCGATGGATCAATGAAGTGTCTTCGCCCAATCCTCGGGCGCACTAGGCACACTGTCTGCGCAGACAGTTCGCGCCATTTCTTACGACAGCAGCATCGTTTCAGATTTCTTAAAGTTCCCCTTGTTTTTGAAAGCGGAACGCCAAAAGAGGGATCGAAATCATGAATACCAATCCTTCCATGTTGCCACCGGTCGCCAAAGTGCCCGCGAGCAACCCACGGCGGCTATCCCGCCCAGCCTCGACCTTGACCATTGCGCATCGGGCCCTGCTGACGCGGATCTCCGAGATCGGAAATATACTCGGGGTCCCACGGCATGAAGTCTACGACCTCGTTGATGCCGGCAAGGTCGCCACGGCCTACCTTCCTGGCGCCAACGGGAAGCCGGTCCTGATGGCCGACTTGGTAGACGTCTGCGAAATCCTGCTATCCAGCGCGGCTGGCAGTTACCAGTTCAAAGAAGTTCTGATCTCTTTGGACCTCGTGCGCGCCCGGACTGGTTGCGTGCGGGCAAAGATCGCCAAAGAAACGATGGATGAGCTGTGTGACATGCGCCGGGATTTTCCCGAGCGCGTCCGCCGGCTCGTGCTCCGACCCTTGAAAGGTGGCTTTCACGAGATCGTAGACGGCGCCGCCTCGTTTCTGGCCGCCATGGAGTTGGGCCTCCCGAATGTTTGCGCCTATCTGGTGAGGATTGATGAGGCTACCGCTGCACGCTTGGCCCTTCGTCTTCACGCCCCTTTCGGCCGCGCCCTGTCGAATTCCGAAAAATGGTCATGGGTGAACTGCGCATTGGACCGTGCGCCAGATTTGGCGGCAGCTATCATGAGCGGCGAGTTAACCCTACGTGCTGCAGGACGCGCACTCGGCGTCAACAAAGACACAATCCGCAAAGTGCTCAAAAAACGGGTTGGTAAAGGTGCCGGCCTGATCGGATGCGCTTCGTCACCCGCAGTCGCCCGCGTCCATGGGCTCACGCCGTGCTTGAACGAAAGCGATCGCATTGCGGACCTTCATAAGATCGGCGCGGTAGCCGTGCGCGCAGCGTCGAAAACGGCGTCCCCGCAGGCCGTTCTCCGCGACGTTGCTCAACTTGCTGATAGGTGCCTGGATTTCCTCGCGCGCGAATTGGGGGATCAGCGTAAAGACCTAAGTCGCCATCTGCCCGAACTGCTCAATTTGAGGAAGGAGGCCGCTGCTGAACAACAGGCCTACGAAGCCAACCGCGAGGCCGAAATCTGCCGTTTCGCCCGCAATTCCGGCTGCACAGTGGTGGAGGCCGAACGCGTGCTTCACGAGCAAGACCTGCACGGGATTGCTCAAATTGAGGAACGCCCGGCTGTTCCGTTCCGCCAAGCCTAGTAGGAGATCAGCAAGGCGCGCTGAAGCAATCCCTCCGTAAACCGGATCCTCAAAGCGAGTATCGTAACCCCTCGATGTATGGCAAACCAACCGAAACATTCGCATGCAGATTTGGCAGTGTTAATCACTGCGCTACCGGCGGGGGAGGTCGTCGACCTTGTCTTACTTCTCGCGAGCCCCACGGAGGAGACAACACGAGGAGTGTGGTCGAAAACCAATACTGGGCCTAGCTGTTCTCTGCGCCGGCGTCCGAAAGGGCAGAAGAATGGGGACACCGTGGGCCCGCGGGATGCCGTTCTCGATGCACTCCAAGAAGCGATGCTCAAGCGGCTCGCAGATCCCGTGGTCGTGGTCGATCTTGGGAAGCTTGTGCGGGCGCTGCTCATGTTCGTGTCGAGACAGCGTGCCGCTGTGATTGCCATGCTTGCCGTCATCCTTGGTGGGTTGGCGTTGGTAAGCGTCTATCATGTGCGCTCATCTCTCGTATCGACCTCGACTCTCAAATTGAGCGCTGTAGGCCAACCAGTCCCACCCCGTTCATTAGGAGGGGCTGACGTGACCCCTAGGATGGTAGTTTTCCCGGCCCCTCAATTTGAGAATGCCACGAAAGACGCCGCTGCTGTGTCGGTCCCTGAGATACCGGTTGAGCGCCCAACCTGGAGCGAAGGGCGCCTCGGCGACGTCTATTTTGAAGTCCTGAAAGCTGGCACCGTCACGGTTGAGAAATCGTGGCCTACGGCGTTGGGGAGCATGCCTACCTCTTTCGTCGTCCGCGGGGACTTTACCCGCGTTCCCGACGGGAAAATCGGGGAACGAGTCCTTCGTTCGCTTGGCATGGGAGAAAGGGCCACGGTGATTACCGACCGGCCTTATACCCGAAACGACCTCTTCACCCTCGTTCGGACGGCCCTTGGGAGCGAGGCCATCGCCATCTTCGGTCGTAAGATTGATGGTTCACGGTCGATGATTTTTACCCAGGTTAAGGACGCGCGCCGACTCGCGGAGTCGATCGCTCTGATCGCGGGAGCCCCCGGCGGTTCAAACGAGGTCTACCTGCCGTTCACCGGTGCAATCCTTCGCCACTCCAGCGGCACGGTCACCATCGATGAATTCCTAGTGAGGGAGCCCTCGGAGATGAGTCGCTAAACGTAATTTATGGACCCTACACCGCCCATCCTCCCCGCACTGTCGCCTGTTGACCAACCCAAGCTCGATCCACAAGGCGCAGGGCAAGGTCCATGCCCAAAAAAGAAGATCGCACATCCTACGAAAATCCGGGCTGGGTCAAAAATACCAAATGTGCGCACACGTGGGCTTGGATTGGCGTGCAACGCTAATATGAATTTCCGCCTCCCTGGTGCACTGAAGACCGCGTTCACCAGCAAGGTCAAACGCGCCAGGACCTCCCATAGCGAAGTGCTCGTTTGGGCCATCGCACACTACGTGTCCGGTGATTCTGCGCCCCGCACGGCTCCCGGGATTGGACCGCGGACGCGGTCTGCGGCGCTACTGGAGTTAACACGGCGCCAAAGCGCCCTTCTCACCCTGAATGAAGATCTCCAGAAAATAGCGGCTGGGTTTTCCGACTCCCCGTTGGCCCACGCGTGCTGCCAGAGTCTCCTTTCGGAAATCAAACAACTGTCCGAGCAAAGCTTTCGTCGGCTTCTCGCACTCAACCATGCTTCCAAGCTTTGATCCACCGGCTCGTGTAGAGTCGCCCGAAAACCGGGTCGAAGGCTGGTTTAGGTATGCCTATGGCAAAACTTCGTCTTCAGGTGCGCCTCGCGAGGTCGCGCCGGCAATGGTGTGCGGCACGAGGCGGGACCTGCTCGAACCGATCGGCCGGCTATTTGGTGCCACCTACCATTCGCCCGTATGCACCGGGAGCATAAACTTTGAAGAACTGCTACTCGATGCGGACGCGGCCGCCATCACTTACGACTTTTTCAACTTTGTCTTCGCCGGGATCGAGCCAGCGGACCGCCTGTATCACGCCGTCCGTCACCAAAAAACGCTCAAGACCACGAAACAGAAATCAACGGACATTCACTTCACGGTGATGAACCTGCTGGCCCGCACGGGGCAGGTTTTTCGGGCCTACTACACCAAGGCTGATTTCTATCCCGTCACACTGTGGGCGGAAAAAATAAACTACCAGTATGGCCTTTCGTCCCCTTACGATCCGCAAAAGCGGCGGCTTACTCAGCCACGGGTTTACCCGAACGATTCGGAGCGGTTGGTCGAAATAAAATGTGCAATTGGCAGGACAGCCAGGATCGCGTTCGACGCCCATCAGCTTCGGTCCGGAGCCAGCGTGCTCGCGTTCCTTAACGAGCAGCCGGGGTTGTCGAATGCGCGACACGAAGGACGGCGTGTGCTGTTGTGTCACGAAGAACTGGAACGTGAGCTAAGTCTTAGTGCGGTGATTTTTAATCCGGATTACGACGAAGACGAAGTCCGGGCGCGAATAGCGAAACAGCGTCGGCTCTCCGAAGATGAAGTCGAAACGGGCTTCGCCAAGGCACTAAACGCGCGAACCGAGCGCCATCGGCAGCGTTTTGGACCACCGACCGTGACCGTGCCCGCCGGCGGTGCCATCGACCCGCAAAAGAAGGCATGCCCGTCAACCAACCCTTATGACCAAACCATCACTTCTGACTCCGCCCGGCATTGGTGCCACCTTATCAAACTCGATCGAAAATTGGGAAAAACACTTGGAAAAATTGGAGAAGATCGGACTCGAAGACGCGATGAAGAGCGAGTCGCACAGGAACGAGACGCGCAAACTATTGACGGTCTGCGCAGAGGAATTGACGCGGTCGCTGTCGACGTTGCAGGCATCGACCGAGCGATGGAAACTGCTTGTCAACCGGGTGCAGGACCACGAAAGCCGGATCTCGGGGATCGAGACATCGTTAAACACGCTCGGCGGTTCCATGCAGCGCTTCTCCGTTTGGGCGGATGCCATTTCGGATGGCCCAGTTCCGCCCAAGAAGTAGTAGTGGCCCTCTTCCGGACTCAACGCGGAGGCGCATTCTCTTCAAAAGAAGCTCGATGGTTTGAAAGCGTGAAGGAATTAAGACTCCGTGCGGATATCGCCGCCTGGCTTAGGCTTTGTGATTCGTCCCGCGCCGAGGAATTGGACCACTGGATTCAGCTCGTCCGCTCTCACAAGAAATCTACCGGGGCCTTGGATGACGTCAAAGACCACGCCGCGCATATCGCCGGCGACGGCATTTCGTCCCGGGCGCCAGAAGCCGTCCCTGATCCTCCGATCGACTTATAGTGCTTCACAGGGCCAAGGGTAGCCGCCGCGCGAAGGCGGATGGCCGCGGGGCAATCCGTATGGGACGAGCACAGAGGACTGAAACTATCTGCGGGCTCAGCGCGCTGCGTGACTTCACCTGGGTGCTACTCGGCCGAGCCAATCATAGTGTTGGATACTCGTCGTCGTGTCGGTGCCAAGTGCGCGCGTTTGCGAAGAAGGAAGCCTTCGCTTTGAGATCGTTGGCCACCTGCTCATCCACTTCGGACCACTTTGAGAAATCGAGATAGATCAAATCCGATGCCGATTCGATACCACGGACATGGTCGCTGAGCCCAATCCCCACCGCGGCCGCCCCCTGACCGAGTCGCTGCCTCGCGATGAAGCATCGTCCTGTGACTTCGGCCCGGCGGTCTTCGGGCTGGGCTTTCGCCGGGAAATACACCAGCACATATATGACCCCGCTCGGCGCCGCCAAGATGCGCGACGCAAGGTGGCGCGCCCGCGCCGCCGTCAGAAACTCTCCGACGCCGCGTCCTAGAATGCGGCGATGAAACCGCGTTTCCAAAGCCATCCGCCGCAAGGCAAACTCCAGTTCGTTCAAGGTCGGCCCCGGACCTTCGACCGATTTCGCCGAGGGGTCGGCTAGACCCTCGATCAGTCGGTCCCAGACATAGCTGTCCCGATCCGCCTCTTTCCGTCGCTTGAACGCCGTCTCGTTCTGAAGCCCTGCCCAGATCGTATCGTCGAATAACATCACGTCGGCATTCTCCGGGAAAGTCCGCTCGTGCGTGAGATACCAGCCGAGAACGTTCGATTCCGACCCCTCGCAGATCATACGACAACGGCCCGCGAAATCCTCCTTGGCCGCGAGATAGGCCACAAAATCCGAAATCGTATCCAACTCGGCCAACACATCGCGAAAGCTGGGCTCGCTCATTACATGCACGAAGCCCTTGTCGAAGTCCCCCGATTTGATCGCGACTTCGCCCTTGTCTCCGAAAGCGACCGCCAGCCGGTGAATTTTCCTCAATTCCAACGCCGGTAGCGCGAGCCCGGGTGTGCCGTCATGCCGGATGATCTCGTTCATTCCCGTCAGAGCCCGCTCCGCGCCGTAAATCTGCCTGACTGACGCATCAACCGCTTTTCGTTCCCAGCGTGCCAAGCCGTCGGCCGGGTCAGCCGTCTCCTTCAAATGAATCTCCTTCACGCTGACGATTACTATGTGTGATCCACAGACGACCAACAAATCGCACAATTCCTTTTGGTCCGCCGCCCGCGGATTGCCGTGGCACCACAGCGAAAGAAACGAGCGCTGGCACACGTCCAAGACCAACGCCTCGGTGCGATTGAGAGGATTGTCTGGCATGACGATCGGCGACCCGGAATCGGAACCTGACGTATGCAGTTGCGGACGCAACTTCCTTAGCTACGCGAACCGAGCCGGGCGCGCCGACAATCGGCTGCACGCCAAGGTTGGCAATGTCCACTTCCGCCTGCCATAGAATCTTCATGATCTCTGTTCAACAAGCGCTCGCGTTGATGGACGAATGGAAATCGCGCCAACCGACAGCGGAGCAGATTCTTGGTGCTCCACCGTGGGATCGCGAGCGATTGGAAAAAGCTTATTTCGCTGATTTTCGACAGGTGTGGGATTTGCTCGAAATGCACCCCGCGCACGAACTATACGATTTCATCGAGTGCCTCACGCGCTCATTCGCGCTCTTCGACTTGTGTGTTCGCGACCTCATCGCGGCGATTCACCGATTCCAAGGTCTGTTCCGCGAACGCGGTCTGCCCGCGCGCCAGAAGCGGTTCGCCATCGACGAAGTAAAACTCGATCTCGAGAAAAACCTATTTGCTGCGACGCAGGCGGCGCTGGCGCTCGTCGATCATTCCCGCCGCATTTCGGGCAAAGTCGTAGTCGCGGGTTACAAAGAGCGCACGGTGGCGTTTGCCAACGATCCCGCGCACCGGTTTCTCCAAGATCTGCGCGTCTGCCTGTTTCACGTATTCTATATCAGTCCCGATTGGGAATTCCGGGCTGATGCCAATAGTGGCGACAAGGCGCGTTTCATCATCGCCAAAAGAGACCTGCTGCGCTTCGGAAGCTGGAATGCTCTGGCAAAAGAATATCTCGAATCTCTCGGCGAATCGCTCGATCTCGAAACCTTCCTCACGGTCTATCGGGAGAAAGTGAGGACGTTTCAAAGCTGGTTCGTGACCCAATTGCGCCAAAGCAATCCCGAGGGCCTGGGAAATTATCTCGAATCGCGACGCACACTGCATGCCGTCGGTGCCAAGACATGGTGGAATCTACTCCTCACCCAAGTAGTGATTCAGCAGAGCCGGGATGCCTACGACTACCTCGATCGATTTCTTGAGCCATCTGAATTGGAACGCGTCTACGCGCGTTCATTTCGCTCGAAGGAACAAGTTGATTTGATAATCGCTCTTGTCGATGAACATGGCGCGTGCGACGAGGCACTCAGGGAGACCGCATACCGAGCGTTCAAAGTGAAACCAGACGAGGTGCCGCGTTCAATGCCGCCTCCCGCCTCGACGTCGCCCGAGAGCTGATTGGAAACCATGACGGACGAAAATCACAGTTCGGCCTCTCTGCTGCAAATGGCGTTGCGCGGCGATGCGGTCGAATGGGATCGGCTGCACGAGCTTTGTCAGGATCGCCCGACAGCCGAATTGCTGGCGCAAGCGTTGGAGCAATCCAAGGCTCCCGTCGCCGATACCGTGCGATCATGGGCACAAGTCCTCGAAGAAATGCACCTCGGCCTGAAAGTTAAACTACCATCAGGCTAGGTGGCCGGCGGCGAGTCCGCCGCGGTGCCGACCGGGCTAGCCAGTCGGCTTTTCAGTTCCCGGGCCAGTTCGGCGAGGTCGAACGGCTTTTCAAAAACGGCCACCGCTCCCGCCTCCGCAGCGAGCCGGCGGATTTCTGACGTGCAAGATCCCGTCATCAACCACACCGGCAGATCTCCTCCCTGCCGCTGGGCACGCCCCCGCAGTTCGCGGCAAACGTGCATGCCGTTCAATCCCGGCATATGGATGTCAACCAGCGCTCCGTCGATGGACTGGGTGTCGCCCAGCGCCAGACCTGCCGCTCCGCTTTTCGCCCTCACCACGGCGAAACCGTAGGTGGGCAGCAGATTCACGAGCGTGTCGAGCACACCCTGTTGATCATCGACTACGAGCAAGGTGGGCATGAGAAGGAAACTTTCACTTTCAAGCGGGCTCTTTCCGGCCAGCAAGAGACTTTGCGCAGCGCACTCAACGGGAAAGTGGCTCGCCGGACTCTCCTCAGACTCCCGCGCGAAATCGAGTGTGCCAGCGCGCTGGAAACAAAGCGTCGGCGAGGGAGCGCACCTAAATGGTCAGACTCGACTCGACGTGAGAGCATCGCCGCAGTGGGTCGCAATCACAGCTTGAACAAGGGAGGTGCGCTGCGAAGTGGAATGACCATTGGCGCATGAAAATTGACTTCGCAGCACCGACGCTGAGATTGGTTCTCATGCGTCGTGCCAGTTCGCTAATCGCTCTCCTGCTGGTGACCCTCTGGTTGCCGGCGACGCAGCGTTGCGCACTCGTGGCGGCGGGGTTGCTTCAACCGGACATCGCGCAAGACGGCTCCAAATGCGACTGCCCGCCCGGCACCCCGTGCGGGAAAGACGACTGCCAAAACTTGGAGCAGAATCTCGCTCCGCCCGCCTCGAATCAACTCGGCGTCGTGGTGCCGGAGGCCGTGTTCTGCACGTGCCACATTTGTTTGCGTTCGCTTGAACCGAGCCCGGTTGCGGTCTCCGCGGCTAGCCCGCGATTCTTCATCGAATCGTTCGCGCTGGCCCGACCTTGGCAGTTCCAGCGCCGCGCGGCCCTGGCTCCGCGCTCCCCCACGTTGGCTTAAACTCCGATCCTCGCTGGATCGCACCGTCACACCGCTGGTGTCGCGTCGCAACGCGTCGGACGCCGCGTTTCTCTGAATTGGCCGACCGCCTTGTCACATCTTTCCTCCATGTCCTCTTTCCTGAAACTTTCCGCCCTGCCCATCGGCACGACCGCCGTGGTGCGCGAATTATCGAAAACCGGCACGGCCTCCGTGCGCCTGCGCGAAATGGGCCTCCTGACTGGCACCAAAATCGTGCTCGTGCGGGCGGCACCGCTCGGCGACCCGCTCGAAATCACCGTCCGCGGGTATCACCTCACTCTCCGTAAAAGCGAGGCCGAGCAGATTCTCGTGGAGCCTTCCCCGTAACGTTTTCGCCCACACGATCATGACTCGTCCCACTTTCCCACCGGCGGGATCGCCGGCTCCGTCCGCTTCGCGCCAACCGATCTATGGAGTCGTCGGCAATCCGAACTGCGGCAAGAGCACGCTGTTCAACGCGCTCACCGGCCTGAAACAAAAGGTCGGCAACTATCCCGGTGTGACCGTCGAGAAAAAGGTCGGCATCGCCTATTCGCAACACGGGCAGCCGATGACCGTGATCGATCTGCCCGGCGCGTATTCGCTCGCTGCGCGCTCGCCAGACGAAGCCGTGACCCGCGACGTGCTGCTCGGCCGCCGCAGCGACACCCCGCAGCCCGACCGCATCCTCTGCGTCGTCGATGCGACGAACCTCGAAAGGAATCTCTACCTCGTTCACCAAGTTCTCGATCTCGGGCGTCCAGTCATTCTCGTCCTCAACATGATGGATCTGGCGGTCGAAGCCGGGCTGAACATCCGGGTTGCCCGGCTCGAACACGAACTCGGGATTCCCGTGATTCCCTGCGAGGCGGTGAACGGCAAAGGCCTCATCGAATTGAAACTCGCGATGAGCCGAGCGGAACTGCTGCTCTCGCGGCACGCGTGGGACATTCCCGCGCCCATCGCGCCGGCCGTGGCCGAATTGCAGGCGTCGCTTTCAGAGGAAGGGAAGGCTCCGCTGATTGCCCGCGCCGAAGCATTGTTGCTGCTCACGGATCAAGATTCCGTGCGCGTCGCGGGCTCAACCCCGCTCAGTCCGCGGACACAGGAAATTCTCGCCGGCTGGCAGAAACGCTGGGACGCGGAAGGCACCGATTGGGCCGGCACGCTGGTCAATTCGCGTTACGAGGCGATCACGCAGCTCACCGCCGAAGTGGTCTTGCACGCGGGGAAAACCGGCCCGACCCGCAGCGATCGCATCGACGCCGTCGTAACGCATCCTGTGTGGGGCTGGCTCGTCCTCGTCGCGGTGATGGGGACACTGTTCCTGAGCATCTTCACCTTTGCGCAGGTGCCGATGGACTGGCTCGACGAACGGGTTTCCCTGCTGGCGGATTGGGTGAAGAACGCGATGCCCGCCGGCGACCTGCGTGATCTGATCACCGACGGCGCCATCGCGGGGGCCGGACGCGTGCTCGTGTTCGTGCCGCAAATTTTGATTCTCTATTTCTTCATCGGACTGTTGGAAGACACGGGCTATATGTCGCGCGCGGCTTTCATCATGGACCGCCTCATGAGCCGCGTCGGATTGAACGGCAAGAGCTTCATTCCGCTGCTCAGTTCGTATGCGTGCGCGATTCCCGGGGTTATGGCCACGCGCACCATTGAAAACAAAAAGGACCGCATCATCACGATCCTGATCGCGCCGTTGATGAGCTGCTCGGCGCGATTGCCGGTGTATCTGTTGCTCATCGCCGCGCTGTTCCCGACGGAGAACGTGCCCGTGCTGGCCAAGGTCGGCATCATGCTCGGGATGTATGCGCTGGGCACCTCGGCCGCCTTTGGCTTTGCGTGGTTGTTCAAGCGCACGCTCCTGAAAAGCGAAGTGCCGCTGATGATCATGGAACTGCCGCCTTATCGCCTGCCTTCGCTCAAGGCGCTCGGCCTGCGGATGGTGGAACGCGGCTGGATTTTCGTTCGCAAGGCCGGGACGGTGATTCTCGGCGTGTCGATCATTCTCTGGTTCCTGGCGGCGTATCCCAAAATGCCGGCAGGCACGCCACCGGCGGAACAGCGCGCCCATAGCTATGCCGGCATGGTCGGCCACGCGCTGGAACCGGTGATCGCACCGCTCGGTTTCGACTGGCGCGTGGGTGTCGGTTTGTTGAGTTCGTTCGTCGCGCGCGAAGTATTCGTCAGCGCGACGGGCGTAATCTTCGGTGTTGAGACCGATCCGAAGGGCGACACCCTGCCGCTGCGGGCCGCACTGCAAAAAGCGCAGTGGCCCGATGGTCGGCTGCTCTTCACTCCGCTCGTGTGCATCAACCTCATGATCTATTACGTGCTCGCGATGCAGTGCCTGAGCACGACCGCGGTGGTGAAGCGCGAAACGAATTCCTGGGGCTGGACGCTGTTTCAACAGTTCTACCTGACCGCCACGGCGTGGCTCGTGTGTTTCGCCGTCTATCAAATCGGACGCGCGTTGGGTTGGGGCTGACGCCGCGTCATGAATCTACCCGGCGAAAAACGCGTCCTTCTGCATAGACACGAACAGTGCTTGCTGGTCACGGCCCGGGTTTTCTTTGCGAAACGGCCAGCGCTCCACCTGCCCGAACAGCCGCCCCTCCGATTCGCGTGTGAAGGTGGAGGCGGCGAAGGAGCACGACCTTGACAGGCAAGTCATAATTGGCCTCGGGCAGGCGAGATTCACTGGTGGCGGGTCCGGCTATCCCGATTCTAGCATCCGCGTTACAAAAAACACTGCGAGCCCCGTAATTCGTGTGAGGTTGACATTTCACTGAACGGTCACAGCGTTCCTTAGCGTGTTTCCAAGCCGCAAGTTTCTCTCTGCTTTGTTCGCCCTCGCCCTATGGCTCGGCGCGGCCCAGCACTGTAATTTGGAAGCGGCCGGGATTTTGGCGTCCCATACCGATGCTGCCTCCGGCAGTGGTTGCTGCGCCGGGTCCGATGTCGGATGTGCGTCTGATGGTTGTGAAAGCGTCGAAAATGCCGCCTATCGGACAGCGAGCGACAATATTGCAGTCGATGCTCCGGCGTTCGTTTGCTGTCCATGTCTGATTTGTCTCAGCCTCGATTTCCCTCCCGCAGAAGTCGTGAAGATTTCCGCCTCGCGCACCGATCTTGAGCGACCGCTCGATTGGGTGACGACCTGGCTGTTTGTGCAGCGCGCCGCGTTGTCGCCGCGCGCTCCCTCATTGATGGTGGCTTGATCGGTCCCTGCGCGGACTGACGAGCCTTTTTTCCGTTCCACGCGGACGCACTGCTTCGCGTGTTCCCGGGCCGTGTGCGCCCGCGTTTCTCTGCTCATTCCAACCATTTTCCATGAAGTCCTCGTTCCTCTCCCCATTCCACCGCCCCCTTGTCGGGCTCTTCCTGCTCGCCGCTTCGCTGCGAGCCCAAACTCTGCCCGCCGAAAATCCGGCGGTGCCGCTTCCCGCCGTCGTGCAAGAGATCACCAGCAGTAACCCAGAACTGAAATTCTACGAGGCAGAGATCGCCGTCGCCAAGGCGCGCCAGAAAGGAGCGGCGTTGCGCAGCGATCCGGAGTTGTCGCTCGACGTGGGCCGCAAGCGGGTGCGTGACATGTCAGGCACGCTGGCGGGCTCCGGCACCGCGTGGTCCGTCTCCGTCACACAAACCTTTGAGTGGCCCGGACGGCTCGCGTTGCGCAAGGCGATCGCGAACAGTCAGGTGGATTTGGCGGAACTGGGCCTGAACCGTTTCCAGAATGCGCTTTCGGGACGCGCCCGGACCCTTGCCTACACTCTGCACGCGGCCAATGCCAAGGCCAATGCCGTGCGCGAGGTGGCGGACCGCTTTGCCGCTCTGAAGGAGACTTTTCTCGCCCGCGATCCCGCAGGCATGACGCCGCTCTTGGAAACGCGCGTGATCGAGGCCGGTGAACTGGCATTGCAGCGCCGCGCGACGGAAGCCGAGCTGGCGGTGCAGGCCGCGCTCATCGAATTGAATCAACTGCGGGGCGCGGCGATGGACGCACCGCTGCGCATTGCCACGCCGGTTTTGAAACTGAATGAGGCACCCGCGACCGCCGCATTGATGGCGGCGGCGCGGGAAAACAATTTCGACTACCGCATGAAGCGGCTGGAGGTGGAGCAGCAAGGATTTGAAGTGCGGCTCGCGCGCAACGAGCGCTACCCGGCCGTCAGTGTCAGCCCCTTCTACTCTCAGGAGAAGGCCGGCGACCGCCAGAGCGTCGTGGGCATCGGTCTTAGCGTGCCGCTCCCGGTTACACCGCGCACGCGCAGCGCGGTGGACGTGGCCGAAGCTCGGCGGCGCCAAGCCGAGGTCGCCGTCATCGTGGCCCAGCGTGAACTGGATCGCGAGGTGCTCACGGCGGCCCAGGCGTTCTCAACCAAGCTGGCCGAGACGCGTCGTTGGGCGCCCGAATCCGTCACTAAGTTTCAGGAAGCCGCCGCGCTTTCCGACCGTCATTACCGCCTCGGCGCGGTGCCCATCGCGACCTACGTCGAATTGCAGAACAGCTATCTCGATGCCGTCGAAGCGTTGTTAAACACGCAGCGCGAGGCGCTCGAAGCCGGCCTAAAGCTCCAACAGCTCACCGGCCTCAACTTTAACCCGGTGGAGATCACGCCATGAGGCCAGCCGTATATTGGCTAGTATCCGGGCTCCTCGCCGCCGGCCTCGCGACCGGCTGTGGACGCAAGGCGGCGGATGCGCACAACTCCGACGACGGACACAAACACGCCGAAACTGCGAAGGCCGAAGAGCACAAGGAGGGCGATGGCCACAAGCACGGCAAAGAAGAAAAGAAGGGTGACGAACACGGTGAAGAAGAGAAGGCCGGCGTCGCTTTCAAGGAGGGTCGTGGCCTGACCCTCAGTCCCGAAATCATCAAGGCTCTCGGCCTCACCACCGTCGAGGCGGCCGACCGCCCGTTGAGCGCCATCGTGAACATCGTGGCGCAGGTCTTCGCCACGAAGCCGCACGTTCTCGCGACGGCGAGCATGTCGAAGGAGGCAGGAGAGCGATTGGAGAAAAAATCTTTCACCGGTGCGAAAATCACGCGCATTGACCGTGCGGCCACTTCGGCCACGCGGCTGGTCGACGTGGTCTTCGCCTTGGAGCGCACGCCGCTGCCCGAACTCGGCGACTTTGTTTCCCTGGCGATGGCCAGCGAACCCACGAACGTGCTCGCCGTTCCACGCACCGCGATTCTTGACGGCGCGACGGGCACCTTCGTTTACGTCCTCAACGGCGAATTCTACCTGCGCACGGCCGTGAAGCTGGGCGCGCGTTCCGCCGACTATGTCGAGATCACCGACGGCCTCTATTCCGGCGACATGGTCGTCGTCTCGCCCGTTGACCAACTCTGGCTCTCCGAGCTGCGCCTCACCAAAGGCGGCGGGCACAGCCACTAAATTCAGTTTTTCCCTTTTCCAACATGATCGACAAAATTATCGAGTTCGCCCTGCGCCAGCGCGTCTTCGTGCTGATTGGCGCGGTCGCGCTCATCGCCGTGGGGGCATGGTCCGCCGTGAACCTACCCATCGACGCGGTGCCCGACATCACCAACGTCCAAGTGCAGATCAATACCTCCGTCCCGGCCCTCGCGCCGGAGGAGATTGAAAAACTCGTCACCTATCCGATCGAGGTCGAAATGGGCGGCATCGAAAAACTTCTGGAGGTCCGCTCGATCTCCAAGTTCGGCCTCTCCCAGGTTACCCTGATTTTCGAGGAGGACGCCGACATCTATCGCGCGCGCCAGCTCGCGGGCGAACGGCTCCAAGCGGTCCTCGATGAACTGCCGCCGGGTGTGACGCCGAAACTCGCGCCGATCACAACCGGTCTCGGCGAAATCTACCACTACACCGTCCACTACAAAAAAGACTTCAAGGATGCCCCGGCCGATCCCATCGACCGTCTGCGCCAGCTCAAGCTCGCGCAGGATTACATCGTGAAGCCGGCGCTGCGCACCGTAAAGGGCGTGACCGAGGTGAACACCTCCGGCGGCTACGAGCGCCAGCTTGTCATCCAGCCGGACCCGCAGAAGCTGCGGGCGGTCGGGCTCACGGTCGGAGAAATCTCCGACGTGATCGCCGAGAACGTTGAAAATGCCGGTGGCTCCGTGGTGGAAAAAGGCGGTGAAGCTGTCACCGTCCGCGCTGTCGGGCGAGTTCAGACCGTGGAGGAGATTGCGAACCTGCCGATCAAGTTTGCGGGCCGGCCTGCCGCCCTGCGGATCAAGGATGTCGCGGAAGTCGGCATCGGCTCCGGCCAGCGCACCGGCTCCGCCACGCACGATGGCGAGGAGGCGGTGCTGGGCTCGGCGCTCATGCTCATCGGCGAAAACAGCCGCCTCGTTTCCGGCCGCGTGCATGAGAAAATCCAGGAGTTGCAGGCCAAGATGCCGCCGGGGATGGTGATTGAGACCGTTTACAATCGCACGGACCTCGTGAATTCGACGATCCGCACGGTGGAGAAAAATCTCCTCGAAGGCGCGATCCTCGTCATCGCGGTTCTCATCGGCCTCCTCGGCAACTGGCGGGCCGCCCTGATCGTGGCCTGCGCGATTCCGCTCTCCATGTTCTTCGCGATGACGGGCATGGTGCGCTACGGCGTTTCGGGCAACTTGATGAGTCTGGGCGCGGTGGACTTCGGCCTCATCGTCGATGGCGCCGTGGTAATCGCGGAGAACGTCGTCCGTATGCTGGCCCACCGACAGCACCAACTCGGGCGGCTGCTCAATCGCGAAGAGCGGATGCACACCATCCTTACAGCGTGCAAGCAGGTGGGCACGCCGACCGTCTTCGGCGTGGCGATCATCACGATTGTTTACCTTCCCATGTTCACGCTCACGGGTGTCGAGGGAAAGATGTTCCGCCCGATGGCGTTCACGGTCGTGTTCGCCCTCATCGGCGCGCTCATCCTCGCCCTCACCATCGTGCCGGTTCTCTGCTCGTTCTTCATGTCGAAGAAAGTGAGCGAGGAGGACAATTTCCTCATCCGCTTCGCGAAGCGTGTTTACACTCCGGTGCTGAACTTCAGCCTGCGGATGCGCTGGCCCATGACGCTGACGGCAGTCGGCATTTTCGCGCTGTCGGTCTGGGTGTTCTCCCGGCTCGGCGCGGAATTCATCCCGCAGCTCGACGAGGGTTCGCTGGCCGCGCAGATGATCCGCACCACGAGCATCGGGCTCGCGCCGTCGGTCCAGATGCAGATGGCGGCGGAGAAGCTCGTGCTGGAAAAATTTCCCGAGGTGACGCACACCTTTGCCCGCGTCGGGACCTCGGAGGTCGCGACCGATCCGATGGGTGTCAACGTCGGCGACAGTTACATCCTGCTCAAGCAACCTGAGGAGTGGCGCAAAATCGACGGCCGCACCATCACGAAGGACGAGCTGACGAATCTGATGTCGAAGGAGCTGACGACGCACTTCCCCGGCCAGTCGTATCTCTTCTCCCAGCCAATCGAATTGCGCTTCAACGAACTCCTTTCCGGCAGTCGCGCCGACATTGCGATCAAAGTGTTTGGCGACGACTATGACACTCTGGCAAAAGTCGCCGGCGAGGTCAGGGAGCTTGTGGAGAAAATTCCCGGCGCGGCCGATGTGGAATTCGACGCCGCTGGCAAGGCACCCGTCCTGCAAATCGTGATGAACCGCGCGGCGATGGGGCGTTACAACGTGCATGCCGCCGAGGTGAACAAAGTGGTCGGCACCGCGTTCGCCGGCCTTAAGGCGGGCATCGTGGTCGATGGCAATCGGCGCTTTCCGATCGTCACCCGCCTGGCAGAGGCGGCCCGGCAGGATTTTGCGAACGTCGGCAATCTGCCGGTGCGCACGACAGACGGCGGTTTCATTGCGCTCAGTCAGGTCGCGGACGTCAGCGTTACCGAAAGCGTCAACACCATCAGCCGCGAGGCGTTCCAACGCCGGATGGCGATTCAAGTCAACTTGCGTGGCCGCGACGTGCAGAGCTTCGTGCAGGAGGCGCAGCAGAAGATCGGTGCCGGGGTGAAAATGCCCGAGGGCTACTTCGTCGAATACGGCGGAGCTTTCAAAAATCTCCAGGAGGCGAAGCAGCGTCTCATGATTGTCGTGCCGATGGCGCTGGCGGCGATCTTCCTGCTGATTTTCATGGCGTTCAGCAGCGTGCGGCAGGCGCTCATCGTTTATACCGGCATTCCGCTGGCGATTACTGGAGGCGTCTTTGCTCTCTGGCTGCGCGATCTGCCATTCTCGATCTCGGCGGCCGTCGGCTTCATTGCGCTTTCGGGTGTCGCGGTGCTCAACGGTGTCATGATGATTTCGTTCATCAACCAGCTCCGCGAGGAAGGGAAGAACGTGCGCGACGCCGTGGTCGAAGGCGCCCTCACGCGGCTCCGCCCCGTGCTGATGACGGCGCTCGTGGCCTCGCTCGGCTTCGTGCCGATGGCGCTCGCGCACGGTTCGGGTGCGGAGGTGCAGCGACCTCTCGCGACCGTCGTCATCGGGGGGATTATCACTGCGACCTTCCTGACGCTTGTGCTTCTGCCGACGCTCTATTGCTGGTTCGAGCGGGATAATAGTGAACCGATCGAAAAGTCTGCGCCGAGCACTTCGTCATGAAGCCCTTTCGCATGGTCCTTCTCGCAGCCGTCGTCGTGGTCGGTGGCTGCGCGTCGGTCCCGTTGCCTCCTGAAGTGGCGGCGATTGTGGGCACGCAAGAGTCCTCCCGTTGGGTGGCGCTCTATCCGCCCAAGTTCGTGGTTTCCGGGGAGCAACTGCTCTTGACGGAGGCCACGGCGTTTTTTCCGGACAAATACAATCCAAATCCAGCACAACCTCGAAGGACATGCCTATGAATGCATCCCGTCTCCTGCCTCTCGCGGCCGCCGCTTTCCTCGGCGGTTGCGCTTCGGTTTCGCTGCCACCGGAAATCGCCGCCGTCCCGGTGGTCCCCGTCCCGTCGAAGTCGGTCGCAATCTACCAGCCCAAGTTGCTTCGAACCGAAACCGGCCTCGTTGTGGACGGTTGGGTTTACCCCCAATTCGGCGTCACGACCACGGCCAAGAGCCATCTGGAAGTGATTTTCTTCGATATCGCCGGACGCGAGTCGAAAAACCAGTCCGTGAACTTTGTGCCGGGCGATCTCCGGCACCGCGCCAGCCATCGTATGCAGCCCCGCGGTCATTACCAGTTGCCGGTTTCCGAACTGCCGGCGGGCACCGCGCGTGTCGAAGTCCGTGCGCACGACGAACCGCACCCCAATCAATCCTGATTTTGTCCCATGAAAACCATCCGTAACCTCGTATTATCCTTCATCACGCTCGCGGTTTCCGCCGCGGCGTTTGCAGCCAAACCGATTCCCGGTCCCAAGGGCGGTCGGATTCTTACGACCGATGCTCCGCATGTTGAGTTCTTCGTCGAGAAGGACCGCACGGTCACCGTGTCGTTCTACGACAAAGCGCTCAAGCCCGTGGCCCTCACCGGTCAGGTCGTCAGCGCCACCGCCGAAGCCAAAACCGGCAAGGTGCAGCTCGCCTTCGCCGAAAAGAACGGCGCATTTGTCTCGAAAACCGCGTTGCCGGAGGGCGATGACTATACGGTCGTCGTGCAGGTCCGCGACAACGCGAGCGCAAGGCCGAAGAACTACCGCGTGCTCTACCACGACGAAGTGTGCGGCGAGTGCAAACGCGCCGAATACGCCTGCATCTGCGACGACGCGGGGAAAGAGCACGATCACGACAAGAAAAAGAAGTGATCCCATGAAGACCATCGTCGCCTTTATTCGCCCGACCAAGGAAGAAGCCGTCCGCGAAGCGCTGCACGAAGTGCCCGGCATCACCGGAGTGTCGCTCTCCGATGTCCGCGGTTTTGGCCGTGGCCGGAGCCATGTCGGTGCCGAAGATATTGTCGGTGTCGCGCCGCGCGTGCGAGTGGAGGTCATGGTCAACGACCACCTCGCCGAGGCCGTCGAGTCCGCCATCGCCACGGCTGCCCACACGGGGCACCGCGGCGATGGAAAGATCTATGTCCTGCCTCTCGCCTCGGCGCGTCGCATCAGCACCGGTCAGACCGGAAACGAGGCAGTTTAGAGTCAGGCCGCAGGATCGCGGCACAAACGCTCCCCCCTATGAAAACGACCGGTTTCATCTTCGGTGCCGTCATTCTTTCGGGCTGTGCCGCGGTCCCGCTGCCGCCCGACGCGGCATCAGTCGCCCTCGTCGCCGTCTCATCCTCCGCGGTGGAGGTTTACCGGCCGCGGTTTCGCATGAAGGAAGGTGTCCTCACATTGGAGGCTTACATTATGCGCGAGTTCAAAGGCGAAACGACGGCCGACAGCCACATCGACATCGTTTACCTTGACGCGTTCGGCCGGCAATTGAGCCAAGAGCGGCCGGACCTCACGCCCCACACGCTGCCGCAAACGATGCGAATGCCGAGGCCGCACGCGTATTTGCTCTTCCCGGTCCGTCTGCCCAACGGCACAGCCAAGATCGAAGTGCGCGCTGATGAAAGGGTGCATCGTCCCTGAACCGTTGCGCGCGCCCACGCTCATGTTCGACCGCATCATCGCTCCTTCGCTTCTCGCCGCCGATTTCGCCCGGCTGGGGGAAGAAGCACGCCGGGTGGAGCAAGCCGGGGCGGACTGGCTGCACCTCGACATCATGGATGGGCTGGTCGTCCCCAACATTTCGTTCGGCACGGCCGTCGTTTCCGCAGTGCTAAGGCGCACACGACTCCCGTTCGATGTGCAGCTCATGGTGCGGCGCCCGAACGACATGCTGTTGAGTTTTGTGGAGGCGGGGGCGAATTGGCTCACGGTTCACGTCGAGTCGGAACACCCCGATGGAGTCCGCAGCACACTCGCGCGGATTCGCGCGGCGGGCTGCAAAGCCGGATTGGCGCTCAACCCGAAGACACCCCTCAGCGACGCCGAGCCGTTTTTCGACGCGATCGACCTCCTGTTGATTATGACGGTCAACCCCGGGTTCGGCGGGCAGACTTTCATTCCCGCTACCGTGGAAAAAATCGAAACCGCTTATGCGAAGCGCGCGGCTGCGGGATGGTCGTTCCGCATCGAGATCGACGGCGGGGTAAACCGCGAAACCGCCGCGGTGGGATTGCGCGCCGGAGCCGACGTGCTGGTGAGCGGCACGTCGCTCTTTCGAGTCCCAGACATGGCGGAGGAGATCCGCGAATTGCGTGGATTGCCGGCCCGAAAGGAAACCGCACTTCGCCGGTAACGCGGAGCGATTTTTGCCATGATCACGTTTCACTGAAACGCCGCTTCCCCCGGGTGCGGCCAAAAGGATAACCCAACATGAAAACCTCACGAATCCTCCTCGTCACCGCCTTGCTGCTGCCGGGCGCGATGGTCGTTGCCGCCACTCCCGCCCAGCTCGCCAACGCGGAGGCCGCCGCGGCGGCAGGTGCTTCGTCAAGCATGGTGAGCAAAATGCGGAACGGCTCCGCGCTCACCTTGGCCGATATTCAGGATTTGGCGCGGCTCCGGGTGCCGGACGACACCACGCTGGCCTATATTCGTTCGACGAAAGCCAGCTATCGATTGACCACGGAGGCCATCGACGCGCTCCGGGCCGGCGGCGTGAGCGACCGTGTGCTCGATTACCTCTTGCTTACCGGGCCTCTGGAAACGGTGGACTCGGGCCGAATCTATCGCCCGGCTCCTGCGCGCGGCTATAGCTACCGGCCGTTCCGCACTGCGCCGGGGTTGGGCCGTTTCGGCGGATTTGGCGGGCAACATCGTGGCGGACACCACGGCGGGCGCCACTGAGCGCATCGCTGAGTCGACCGGTGCACGAGTCCAGTCAGCAACGCTGAACGCCATGAGAATTCGCCTCTTGGAATTGACTTTCGCCTCCGTCGAAGTGTGGTCGCGCGTCTGGATACCGCGGGGGCTGACTCCCTCCCGACGGGCCGTCCTTGTGGCTTTGTTTGCAGGAACGGCGGCCTTGGCGAGCCCCGCACCTCGCCCGACGCTGCCCGAGCGGCTTGATTTGCAGCAAGCGATCGCATTCGCGCTGGAAAACAACTTTGCGATCCGGCAGGCGCGCGAACGCGTCCGGGCGCAAGAGGGGGTTGTGACCACCGTCACGGCCACCGCCCGTCCGACGATCGCCGCGAGCGCCGACTACCAGCATAGCGAAGTGACAACGATCCAAACGCAAACCGGGGGGACGCCCCTGTTCGTGCCGGTCGGACCGTCGTGGCGGATGACTATGACCGTCACGCAGACGGTGCTGGCCGGCGGCGGAGTGCGCGCGTCGCTTCGCGGTGCCGACCTCGCGCGCGAAGCTGCCGTCCTCGATCTTCAAGACGTGATCGACGGGGCGCTCCTGGATGTTCGGCTCCGGTTTTACGATGTCCTGCTCGCACGCGAACAGATCGCGGTCGAGGCGCAGAATGTCGAATTGCTCCGCACCCAACTGCACTATGCGACGGCACGCGCGCAGGCGGGGACAATCTCGGACTTTGAGCGACTCCGGGCGGAAGTTGCCGTGGCGAACGCCACGGTGCCCCTCATTCAGTCGCAGAATGAATTGCGGCTCAGGGTCGAGGATCTGTTTCGTGCGCTCGGCTTTGTGGGCGACAGAACCGACTCTGTTCGAAAGCTACCGGAATTCCTAGGGGCGCTCGCTTTTGAGCCTGCCAGCTTCGACTTGATGGCGGCGATGACTGCCGCGCGCACCAATCGGCCCGATCTTCGCCGCCTCGAAAAATTCGTGGCTGCGCGGGAAACGGGCGTTACGGTTGCACGTTCACGCTACTACCCCAATTTAGTGATCAGTGGCGGCGGCGAGTTGAGAAAGGGACCGACCGATCGCTTCAGGGACTCAAGCGACGGGCTGCGCGTCGGCGCCCTGTCTCGGGTGGAGGTGAATCCTCGCGCGACCGCTGGAACGATCATCCAAGCCAACTCGCAGCTAGAACAAGCACGGCTCGCCCACAGTGAAGCAACACTCGCCGCCGAGGTCGAAGTGCGACGGGCCTATTCCGCCATTGAACAAAGCGCGGAGCTGGCCAATGCCCTGCGACAGACCGTAGGACAGGCGGAGGAGGCTGTGCGGCTCGCGACCGCGCGTTTCGAGGCGGGTGCGGCGACCCAGCTCGACGTGCTGACAGCGCAAGTGATGCTGACCAAAGCAAAAACGACCCAAATTCAGGCTAACCACGGTTACAATGTCGCCGTCGCCCGCTTGCGGAAAGCGACCGGCACGCCGGACTTGGAGTATCGCGGGTCACCCGCTCTCGAGCAACCGTCTGCCGCACGAGCTGGAACTGCGCCCAAATAGCCCTCCACGCGCCGCCCGGCACCCGATTCTCGTTCATGCGTAAAATCAACGGTCACCCCGTCATTGCTCCCGCGCGCATATCAACCTGCTCCGACGGCAGGTAGTGCCCGCACTGCAACGCCAACAACCGTGAGAATGTCACGATCCAGTGTTTCCAGACGAGAGCGAATTCGTCGCCCGGTGAAACCCGAATTTGGCTGGGCCGGGATGATCGTCGGACTTTTTGTCGGCTGGCTGGGGGCAGCGGTCGTCGAAGTCGCTCTCGGGAAGCCGAAGATGATTATCATGCTGCTGGGCGGATTTGCCGGTGTGTTTCTCGGTGCCGCGTTTGAGGCGGCCCGTTATCTATGGCGCCTGCGCAGCTATCGCGCGGCGCGAAACCCGTGATGCAACCGAAACGATCTTCTCCTCCGAATCTCCCATGAAACCGAATCATGCTCCAACCGAGGCCAAAATTGAGCGTGGCGATCAGGATCCTCATGCCGGTCACGACCACGCGGAGGGTGAGCACGAGGGCCGCGCGCACGGCAGCAACCGTGTCGAGTCGATCAGCCTGGTGATTTCGGGAATACTGGTGGGAGCCGGGCTAATGGCGGAGTGGCTAGGTCTTTTGGGAAAGAAAGGAGTCGCCGCCTTGGCCGTTGGCGGCATGGTGGCGAGCGGTTGGTTTTTGCTCCCCCAGGCCGGCCGTGCGCTGATCCGATTCCGCCCGGACATCAACCTCCTCGTGGTCATCGCCGCGGTCGGCGCGTCCATTATCGGCGAGTGGATCGAAGCGGCGGCCGTCGTATTTCTCTTCGGCGTCGCCGAGTGGCTTGAAGGCTGGGCCGACCGCCGCGCCCGGCGGGCCGTGGAGGCGTTGCTCGAAATCGCGCCGAAGATCGCTTCGGTGAAACGCGACGGAAAGTTCGTCGAGGTTCCCGTCGAGGAAGTCAAAGTCAACGAAACCGTCGCAGTGAAATCCGGGATGAGCATCCCGCTCGATGGCGAAGTGCTCGCTGGTGAATCCGCGGTGAATCAGGCGCCCATCACCGGCGAGTCCGTTCCCGTGGATAAAAAACCCGGCGATGGGGTGTTTGCCGGCACGGTTAACGGCGAGGGCTCCCTCGAAATCAAGGTCACGAAGATCGCGGGCGACACGACCTTGGCGCGCATCATCCGGCTGGTGAAGGAAGCGCAGGAGCAAAAAGCGCCGACGCAGCGTTTCGTCGATGTCTTTGCCCGTTACTACACCCCCGTCGTCACGCTCGTCGCGCTGCTGATTTTCCTCATTCCTCCCCTCGCCATGAATGGCGATTGGTCGCAGTGGCTCTACCGTGCGTGCGTGCTACTCATTATCGCGTGCCCGTGTGCGCTCGTGATTTCCACGCCCGTCAGCATCGTCGCGGGCATGGCTGCGCTCGCGAAGCGCGGTGTGCTCGTGAAAGGCGGAGCCCATCTCGAATCCATCGCGAAGCTCAAGGCGCTCGCCGTGGATAAAACCGGCACGATCACGGAAGGAAAACCGCAGGTGCAGGGCGTCGAAACTCTCAATCAGAAATCAGAACAGAAAATCCTGCGCATCGCCGCCGCCATCGACGATCACTCGGCGCACCCGCTGGCGAAAGCCGTGGTGGAGTATGCGAAAAAGCAAGGCGTCGAATTTCCGCGCGCCGAAAACTACCAGGCGCGCAGCGGTCGCGGGGCCGAGGGCTCGGTCGAAGGCCACGACTACTTTGTCGGCAATCACCGCTTCACGCATGAGCTGGGCGTGTGTTCGGAGGAAATCGAGCGCCGCCTTGCCGCAGTTGAAAGCAAAGGCCAGTCGGTGGTCGTGGTCGGCCATCGTCCGCACGGTCACTGCAAAGGTGAAGTGCTCGGTATTCTCGCGGTCGGCGACACGGTGCGGCCCAATGCGGCGGAAGCGATTCGTGCGTTGCACGCCGCTGGTGTTGAATTGGTCGTGATGTTGAGCGGAGACAACCAGCGCACGGCGGATTCCATCGCAAAACAGGTTGGGATCGACGAAGCGCGCGGCGATTTGCTACCCGCCGACAAAGTCACGGCCGTAAAAGCGCTCCGTGAAAAGCACGGCTCGGTCGGCATGGTCGGCGATGGCGTGAACGACGCACCCGCAATGGCGACCGCGACCATTGGCATCGCGATGGGTGGAGCGGGCACGGATGCCGCCATCGAAACAGCGGACGTGACGCTCATGACAGACGACCTCGGCAAGATCGCCGAAACGATCCGGCTCGGTCGCCGCACACTTGGCATCATCCGATTCAACATCACCTTCGCCTTGGCGCTTAAAGCGCTCTTCCTCGTCCTGACTCTCATCGGCCACGCGAGCCTGTGGTTGGCGATTTTGGCGGACACGGGCGCAACTCTTCTGGTGGTGGCGAATTCACTGCGGCTGCTGCGCTCTTCCGATTAGCACGCCGTCGCGCTGACAAAAGTCTGAGGGTTTCGGCGTTCCGCCGCGTATCACGATTGCACCCGGATGAGTTCCATCCGGCCAATCAAAATACTCATCATGAAAACCCTCCCGAAATCTCTCCTCGTCGCCGTTCTCGGCTTCGCTTTCAGTGCTGCGGCCATTGCCGGCCCCGGTCCGCAATATTGGAATCGCTCTGCCTCAACACCAGCTCCAGCGGTCACCAAGCCGGCCAACGACGGCTCCGTCCTGACCTGCGATCACATGCTCGTGCGCAACACTGGCCCCGGTCGCGGAAGTCCGGCGTGGATTTCTGTGAACTGCACCCCGGAGATGCTGAAGACCAGTGAAGCGTGCCGGAGCCAATGTGGTGTGGCCGCTGCCGCCAAACCCGAGCCCACCGAGCTGACCTGCAAACACATGCTCGTGCGCAACACCGGTCCCGGTCGCGGGAGTCCGGCGTGGATTTCGGTGAACTGCACGCCGGAGATGCTGAAATCCAACCCGGAGTGCCAGAGCGCCTGCCGTTCCTGATCGCGTCACCCATAGCAAAAGAAAATCCAAGGGATTTTTCCCGCCATCGCGTATCACCCTCAAAACCCAACCTCAGTTATCAATCCGCCATAACCATGAAAACGCTCACCAAACTCATTCTCGTTGCCGCCCTCAGTGGCACTTTTAACGCCGCAGCCGTTGCCGGCCCTGGCCCTCAATTCTGGAATCGTCCCGCCGCCAAACCGGCGACCGTGACGGAACCGGTCCGCCCGGCCACGCCACCAGCTAGCTCTGGCCTGACGTGCAGCCGCATGTTGGTGCCCAAAGGCGCGGTCTTCAAACAAGCGCCTTACTCGGTCGTCACCTGCACGCCCGAAATGATGAAGAACGACTGGCGTTGCCAGCAGGCGTGCGCCGCCGCCGCCAAAGGTTAACTGTGCGGCTTTCCCTTTCGTCCGATCATTGAAACTGCGGCTAAGCGAAGCACTCCAATCCGATGAAAGAAATCTCAGATCCCAAACTGCGCGAAGTTCTCGCCGCGTGGCAGGTCGCGCCGCCACTCTCTCCCGATTTCAAGTCCGCAGTCTGGCAGCGCATTGCCACAGAAGAGGCGCGCGACGCGCTCGGTGTCTGGGGTAGGCTGCGCGAATGGCTGGTGGTTGAACTCCCGCGGCCAGCCTACGCCTCGGCCCTGCTCGTCCTCACGATCGTTTTGAGTTTCACGGCAGCCAACCTGCGG
This sequence comes from Opitutia bacterium, assembly GCA_947474365.1. Taxonomy (GTDB): domain Bacteria; phylum Verrucomicrobiota; class Verrucomicrobiia; order Opitutales; family Opitutaceae; genus ER46. The sequence goes on from CANJIU010000097.1 coordinate 31,884, forward strand.
GCGAACTACCAACGTGACCAATACCGGTTGGAATCCGCACGCCTGTATCTGGCCGCGATCAATCCGCTTGCGATGACTGCCAACTCGGGGGCCTCGCGATGAGACGGCTGGTCGTCGTCCTCGCCCTCGCCGTTGCGGTCGGCGTGACGACCTACGTCGTTTGCTATCGCCGCGCGATGGTGGCTGTCGTCACTCCTGATGGCACGGATCGGGAGCTGGGATGGCTGAAACGGGAATTCGCCCTCGCGCCTGCGCAATACGAAAAAGTGCTCGCGTTGCATCACGCGTATCGCCCGATCTGTGCCGAGCACTGCACGCGCTACATCGCGGTGCGCCGGCAGTTCGACGAACTGCTCAAAAATCAAGCAGGCTGGTCACCCGCCGTGGCGGCGGCCATCGCCGATCAGGCGCGGATTCAAGGCGAGTGCCATGCCTCAATGTTGAAATACGCCTATGACGTGGCGGCGTGCATGTCGCCCGAGCAGGGCCGACGCTATCTGGATATGATTAAAATGCAGCTCACGGAGGGCGATCCTGCCGGCATGTTCGCGGCCGCCCACTGATCCGCCATGCCCGACGACGATGGCGAACTGATGTCCCGCCTGTGTGCCGGTGAGGATCGTGCGCTCGATGCGCTGATGGATCGTTGGCAGGCTCCGCTGCGAGGCTTTCTCTATCGCTACCTGCACAACGAAGCGGACGCCTGTGATGTCGCCCAGGAAACGTTTGTGCGTGTGTATCGGCATCGTGCAAGATTCCGGCCGGGTGCAAAGTTTTCGACGTGGATGTTTTCCATCGCGCTCAATCTCAGTCGCGATCACGCGCGCTATGGCCGCGCGCGCCCCGCGTTTGCGCTCGACACCGACGCGCTGACCGCGGCCAGCGACCGCTCAGCCGATTCGGGGAGCGTCGCGCCCGACACTGATCTGCTGCGGCTCGAAATGGCCCGGGCCGTGCGCGCGGCCGTCGAGGCGCTGCCCGATCAACTCCGATCCGCAATCTTGCTCTGCGAATACGAAAATCTGACGCATCTTGAAGCTGCGGCGGCCACCGGCTGTTCGGCCAAAGCAGTGGAGACGCGCCTTTATCGGGCGCGGCAACTTTTGCGCGATGCATTAAAGCGCTATCTGCGCTGAATCGCCGCGCTTCCGGCCGGACGGCACCTGCCGCCGCGCCAAACCTGCCTTCTCTGCTGCCATCAGCGCGGAGTTCACGCTGATCGAGTATGCGGTCGCGCGGTCAGCAAAATAGCCGGCCGATCAGTGTCCGCGATCACGAGGAGGACTCGCAGCAATATCTGCGTGGTGAAGGACAAGAATTGCGCAAGGGGAGCGGTCCAGTCCCAGCGTATAACTTGATACCAACAGAAATTCTAAAAAAGGAATCCCATGAAAACATCATTCCCAACTCAACACGTCGCGGGCCTCAGCCTGCTTCTCGCGGCTTTCCTCGCGAGCAACGCCCTCGCCGGTCCCGGTCCCCAATACTGGCAGTCGGTCGGAAAGCCGAAGACCGAGACTGTCGAACTGGCGAAACCCGCTTCGGCTGCCATCCCCGTGTGCCTTGGCTCGGAACTCGTTCCAATCACGGTGATGAAGTCGTCGCAGTCCAACGGCCGTCCCCCGTTCGTTGCCGCGCAAACGGGCACCGAACGCGTGTGCCACATCTGCACGACGACCAACGTGGTAACGACAAACGACTGGCCGAGCCATCGCGGACCGCTCGTGCAGAAAACCGAAGTTACGAAAGCCGGGGCCACTCACGTCTGCACCGTGGCCTGCACGCCTTCGCCGAAAGCATAGCCGCATCGCCTTTATCGCACTCATCGCAAACTCAACAATCTCCATCATGAAAACAAACCACCTCAGCAAGAATCTCATCGGGCTTGGCTCTGTGCTTGCCCTCGCAGTCGGTCTCAGCTCGTCCGCCATCGCCGGCCCCGGCCCGCAGTTCTGGAACCGTGCCACTCCCGTCACCACCGCCAAAGAGGCTGACGCCCTGAAACCTGGCGACACCGCCGTGATGGTCTGTGGCGCGTGCAAAACAGTTCTCGTGCGCGACTCGAAATATGTCGGCCCTGGCGGCAAGGGCCACATGGAGTGGTTCACCATCGGAAAGAAGCACAAGTGCGATCACTGCGGCGGTGAAATGTCAGTCGTGCGCGGCAAGACCACCGACTCCATGCAGCACAACTGCAGCATGTGCGGCGAGGGTGCGGCGTTTTGCTGCGCGGTGAAAGACGACACTGCGCCCGCGGCGAACGCTGCGACTCCCCCTGCTCCGAAAACCGACACTGCGCCGGCGAAGAAATAGCAACGAAACTCAACTCGGTGGCACGTCCGTCTCTTCGGCAACGTGCCGCCCCCTACCGTGAAGGCCTCGCCAGAAATCGCCTACTTCTCGATGGAGGTTGCGCTCGCGACCGACATCCCGACTTACAGCGGCGGACTCGGGATGCTGGCGGGCGATCACCTGCGTTCGGCCGCCGATCTCGAAGTTCCGCTGGTCGGGATCACGCTGTTGCACCGGCAGGGCTACTTTCGCCAGCGACTGGATGCCCAGGGCCGCCAACGCGAGGAAGCGTGTCCGTGGAACATCGGGCGGTATGTGCGGGAACTGCCGGCGCGCGTCGCGGTGCAAATCGAAGGTCGTTCCGTCGCCGTGCGCGCGTGGCAATACGACGTGCCCGGTCCCGCGAGCTTTGTCGTCCCGGTGCTGCTGCTCGATACCGACCTGCCGGAAAATTCCGAGTGGGACCGGCATCTCACCGATCACTTATACGGGGGCGACAGCTACTATCGGTTTTGCCAGGAAGTTGTGCTCGGGATCGGCGGCATCCGCATGCTGCGCGCCCTCGGCTTCAACCGCGTGCGGCGCTATCACATGAACGAAGGCCATGCGGCGCTGCTCGCTTTGGAATTGCTCGACACGCGCGCCGCGGCGGCCGGTCGCGCCCGTTTTACCCGTGAGGACGTGGAACAGGTGCGCGCGGAATGTGTGTTTACAACGCACACGCCCGTGCCCGCGGGGCATGACAAATTCTCGCTCGAACTCGTGGGCCGTGTCCTCGGTCGCCACGATTTCACGGAGCATCGCGAAGTCTTCTGCTGCGAGGGCGTCCTGAACCTGACCTACCTCGCGCTCAATCTCAGTCACTATCACAACGGCGTGGCGCGCCAGCACGGCGAGGTTTCGCAGCTCATGTTTCCGCGTTACACGATCGACGCCATCACCAACGGCGTGCACGCGCCGACCTGGACGAGCGAGCCGTTTCAGCGGCTTTTCGACCGCCATTTGCCGGATTGGCGCCGAGACTGTTTCGCGTTGCGTAATGCGCTGCGCATTCCGCGCGGCGAAATGTGGATCGCTCACCAGCGCGCAAAAAATCGTCTCATCGCTGCGGTTCGGGAAGTCACCGGAGCCAGCCTTGATCCGGGGTTGCTGACGTTGGGATTTGGCCGCCGTGCTGCGGCCTACAAACGCGCTGATTTATTGTTTCACGATATTCCGCGCCTCAAGGCCATTGGTAAGCACTGCGGCGGCCTCCAGATCGTCTACGCCGGCAAGGCACATCCGGCGGATCAACCGGGCAAAGATATTATTACGCGTATCGTTGGGTTCGAAGCCGCCGTTTTACCGGAGGTCAAAATCGTCTATCTGGAAAACTACGACATGGCGCTGGGTCAGCTTCTGACGGCCGGCGTCGATGTGTGGCTCAATACGCCGGCGCCTCCGCAGGAAGCTTCCGGCACCAGCGGTATGAAAGCGGCCCTCAACGGCGTGCCGAGTCTCAGTGTCCTCGACGGCTGGTGGGTCGAAGGCCACGTTGAGGGCGCGACCGGTTGGGCCGTCGGCCAGCCCTGGGCTGCCGTGCCGAACGGAGCGGTTCACGATACCGAACACGACGCCGCCTCGCTCTACGAAAAATTGGAACGACAGGTCATCCCCCTGTTTTGCCGGAAGCCCGATCAATTCACGGAGATGATGTCCCACTGCATCGCGCTCAACGGCTCATTTTTCAACACGCACCGCATGGTCGAGCAATACGTGCGCAAAGCTTACTTCACCTGAAACCCGCTCGGCCAACTTCACCATGAAAAAGAAATCATCCAAAAAAGCCACGCTCGCGCTCCAGCGCGTCCCCCTCAAATATTTTTTCCCGCACGCCTCGACGCTTTGCCTCGCCGGTTCGTTCAACGAATGGAACGAGGCGGGCGCTTCGCTCCAACCCGTGGGCGACGGGTATTGGGCCATCGAGATCGATCTCGCACCAGGCCGTCACGAGTTCCGCCTCATCGTAGACGGCGTGTGGATCGACGTGCCGGACGCGGTCGAGCACGTGGAAAACCCATTTGGCTCACGCAATGCCGTGCTGCTCGTGGCGCCGGCCACCTGAGCAATTCGCTGAGAGGGAATCCCCGCGGCTTCAATTCTTCGTGCCGCGCGAGCGGCGTAAGATCGAAGGATATAAATGATAACCCCATAGCGCCGCGATTGAACGGACTCGCCCACACGGCACCGGAGTGGCGGCGACGGCCCCGCAACAAGATCTGCGCAGGTATTCGCAAAAACTGCCCGAGGGGGAAAGGGGGCGGGCGGAGTATAACATAGAGTAAAGACCAACCTAAAACTCAGGACATCACCATGAAGACTTCACTCCTCAGCAAAACAGCGGGCGCCGGCTTGGGCCTGCTCCTCCTCGCACTGGCTTCCTCGAATGCGGTGGCCGGCCCCGGCCCGCAATATTGGCAATCAGTCGGCAAGGCCAAAGCGTCCGCGACCGAGCAGGCGAAGCCAGTTGTCGCGCCGACGCATCTGTGCGCGGGCGCCACCGTCGTCCCGGTTACGGCCATGCAGCCCGCTCAGGGAAATGGCCGAGGGCCGCTCGTTGAGGTCCAGACTGGCACCAAGACCGTGTGCCATATGTGCCCGGTGACGACCACGGTGCGGACTAACTCCCTCCCCAATGGTCGCGGCACTTGGACCACAACCGAAATCACAAAGACGGGCGTCGAACACACCTGCACAAGCTGCGCCGCTGTCGCGACACTCTGAACTCCCCTGTCACCCCTCAAAATCCCACCGCCGCAAAACAAATCCCATGAAGACGATCACACCAAAATATTTCGGATGGGGCTTCGCCCTCGTCCTCGCCGCCGGTCTCACCTCCGCCGCCATCGCCGGCCCTGGCCCCCAATACTGGCAGCAGCAGGATAAGATTCGCGCCGAAAATGCCGCGAAGGCTCAGGCCGCAAAGCCGTCGGATGCGCCTGGAATGGCGTGCGCAAGTTGCACGACCACCGACATCCGTGACTCGAAATACGTCGGTCCAGGTGGCAAAGGGCATTATGAGTGGACGACGGTCGGCACGAAGCACGCTTGCTCGGCCTGCGGTGGCGCCGTGACGACGGTCCGCGGCAACACGACCAACGACATGACGGCGAACTGCCCGCTCTGCGCGAAAGCCAAGGCCGCGAATGCGGCGTGCTGCAACGCGACGAGCTGAGTCCCGCCGAAGAACCGTTCACCCATTACCGCAGTAGCCGACCACCGCCCGCGCCCTTTACCGACCCGGGCGGTCGCACCGATTCACCGACCGATGAAACCGCTCTCGACATCCGCTCCGACACTCACCTTGGCCTTTGCCCTGCTCGGCACATTCGCCGGCTGCACCCTGGCCCCTTCGACGGGCGAGAAGCAGGCCCGCGCGAGTGTTGCGCAGGTCGGCGAAACGCTGCGCCCGGCCCGCGCGAAGCCAGTGCTTCCCGCGCTCACGCCGGAATCGCCGCTGACCGACTACGTGCGGTTTGCCGTGCTGAATCATCCGCGGGTCGAAGCTGCCTATCATGACTGGCGGGCGGCTGTGGCGGCGATTGCGCCGACGCGTGCGCTGCCC
>CANJIU010000098.1 GCA_947474365.1 Opitutia bacterium
CTGACCGAGCGCAACCAGTACACGCTCCGCAACCAGGTGGGATCCTGGGACGATTGGCGGCTCGAAATGGATCTCAACCAAGTCCTCCGGCCGAACGTCCTCGCCTTGCGGGTGATGGGACTGACCGAGCGCAAGGAGACCTGGCGCACTTGGGAATATGCGAAACAAAAGCGCCTCACCGTTGCAGTGACGGTGCGTCCGTGGAAGCAGACCGGGATCCATCTCGGCTATGAGGGCGGCCACATGGCTCGCAGCATCTCGCAGCAATGGAATGCCGAGGATCAACTGAAGCTGTGGCTCGCAAGCGGCCGCCCGCTGCGGAGCGGTTTCTGGGCCGCCGCGAACGCGGCCACCGACCAGCCGTTCGGCTTCACTACGATGGGAACTGGTAGCCTCAACACGTTCATCGAGACCGACGGCTCCTACGCCAATTTCCGAAACCTGCGGCAAAGCACCTACGCCAACCTCAGCCTGCCCGCCTCTCAGCGCCCGACCGACGCCACCCTGGTGCCGACTTCGGTCATGCCCTACAGCGTGAGTTGGATGGGTCCCGGCGCATTTTTCCGGACGGATTTCAACTCCCGCAGCCTCACCGTGACCCAGCAGATTGCCCGGGGGCTCAACCTCGAGGCGGCCTATCGCCGGGAGCACACCGCGATCGACCTCAGCCGCGCCTTCGTCGGCGTGCTGCGAGGCGATCCCAACGCCCAGGTCGTCAACGCCTCCGGAGCGCTCGTCGCGAACCCCAATGCCGGCCGCCTCTATCTCGAGGACAATTGGGGCCGAGGCGAAACTACCTACGACACCGAGTCGATGCGCGTTAGTCTCACATCCGAGGCGCGGTTGGGGAAGTGGGGCCGTCATCATCTCGGCGCGATGTGGCAGGGGTATAAGCAAGACACCTACACGATGGATTTCTTCGAAATCCTGGTCGACGCCAATCATCGCCCGATTGGCACGGCGACGAATCCAGCTGGGACCGACAGCCGGCTTTACCGCCGTCGTTACGTCACCGAAGGCGACTATCGGACGTATTACAACGGCGACGCGAGGATCCCGTTCAACGCCACCATCAACGGCGTCGCCTATCACTCCGCCTACGTGCATGGTAACGCCAACCAGATGACCTTGGGCACGGAGAAGACCCACACGCTGATGGCCACCCTCCAGAGTTCCTACTTCCGCGACCGTCTGGTCACGACATTTGGCTGGCGGCGGGATCAAGCCAGCACTCGGCGCAACGGGATCGGAGCGTTGGCCCCGACGGATCCACGCGTCACCAGTGGGCAGCGACTGCCGTCCGAGCAGGATTTCACGGATGTCGTCTCCCTGTATGACAAGAACAAGCCGCCGACCTATTCGGCGGGGGTGGTTTGGCACCTGTTGTCGTGGCTCTCTGCCTCCTACAATCGAGCCACCAGCGTCAGCACGCCGGGCCTGCGCGAGACGATCTTCCCCAATGGCGACCTCCGCCCACCCTCGTCGGGAATGGGTGAGGATTTTGGGTTGATGCTCAGCCTCCTCGATGGACGGGCCATCCTACGCCTCAACCGTTATCAGACGGAGGATCTGCGAGGTTCGGGGGCCAACATTCAAAACCTCGTGGTCGCGCCACGTAATCGCATCAACGATGCCTTGTTGCTGGCCAATGTCATCACCCAGGCCGAATACAATGCCCGCAATATCAACGCCCGGGCGGCGCTGGCTGACAAGGTGTCGTCGGGCTGGGAGGCGAATCTCACCACCCATCTGACCAAGGGCTGGGCACTCCAGGGCAGTTACTCTTACACCGACTACAAGGTCACGAACTGGTTCGGTGAATTCGCGCCGTGGTTCGATGAAACGCAGGCGTTTTGGAGGGCCAAACTCGCCGCCGCCGGCAGGACCGCGGCCGGCGTCCGCACCGCTACGGCCGCTTCACTCGGCACGGTCCAGGATGAGATCAACGGCATCTTGAGCACCGTGCAGGAACAGCGCGAAATCTTCGAACTCAACTACGGCATGCGTCCGCACAAGGCCAGCGTCTTCAGCCGGTATTCCTTTTCCGAAGGCAGGTTGAAGGGTGCTTTTTTCGGCGGTGGCCTGCGCTATCAGAGCAAGAACGTCCTTCAGAAGAATTTTTCGACCGGCGCAATTCTGGAGGGCGAGGAACTCTTCGCCACTGACGCCCTCATTGGCTATGCGACTCGGGTGTCCGTCGCTTCCCGCCGGATCCAGTGCCGTTTCCAACTCAATGTGCGCAACGTACTCGACGCAACGAAACCCGTCATCGGGCGCTACAACTCGGATTTTTCCGGAATCCGGCGCGTCGTCCTGCAGGAACCGCGATCCTTCCGGATCACGACGACGTTTGAGTTCTAAGCCCTCCCCCGTGTGATGCCTTCGATTTCTGGATCCTGCGCCTTCCTTCTTCCGGGCCCTGTAGTTGCGCTCGCGCTGATGCTGGCGGGAGCTATCGCGCCCTCCAATGCTGCGCCCTCCGCCGCGCGGGGGCTCGAACCGGAGGCCGGAGCCGTGCTTTCCCTCTCGATCCCGCACCTCGCGTGGAGCCAGATTTTTTCTCCCCGGGCCGACGCCCTGCCGGAATACCGGGTGCAGATCGCGCACGATGCGGAGTTCACCCGCATCGCCGCCGAGGATCGTATTGCCGGAGTGATTACCCGGTACGTCCCGAATCGCGAATTGTCTCCCGGCGCGTATTGGTGGCGCGTCGCCGGTGTCGACGCCACGGGCGAAAGCGGCCCGTGGTCGGCCCCACGCGGTTTCACGGTGCGGCCGCCGGAGCGGATCTTCACGGTGCCGACCGGAGCCACGCATCGGCAGATTCTCGATCGGCTCGCGCAGGCCGCCGCCGCCGCGCCCGCCACCCTGCGTTTTTCGGCCGCGACCTATCGCGTCGCGCTCGAGGAAGAATCGCTTTTTCCCTGCCGGCAATTCCACGATCTCGTCATCGACGGCAACGGCGCCACGGTGGTGATCACCACGCGGCCGAAACCCTCCTACGTCGCCCGCCTCGAGGGGTGCCAGCGCATCCAGTTCAAGAATCTCACGATCGACTACGACCCGCCGCCTGAGACCGCAGCGCGGGTACTGGCCGTCGACCGCGCCACCGGTACCGCCGAGGTGGAGGTGCTGCCGGGCTTTCCGTTGTACGAGGAACTCGACCGCGCCGGCTTCGAGGACAAGGCGCAGCGCGGCGCCGGCGCCCTCCTGCGCAATCCGGCGACGCGCGGCCCCAAGGAGGGGGCCCCCGTGCTGCTGCCCGCCGAGGTGAAAGAAAAACTGATCGGTCGTCGTTATCACATTGCTCCGTTCGAGGTCACCCAGTTGACGGAGTTCGCCGTTGGCGACGTATTGGTGCGTGCCGCCGGCCGCTCGGGGAACGGGTTCCAGATTGGCGACTGCGACCAGGTGGTGCTGAACGGCCTCACATTGTACGCGACACCTGGGATCGGTTTTCAGAGCGACCACACTGATCGGCTCAGCATCATCGGCTGCCGGCTGCTGCGGAGGCCGGAACGTTTTCAGTCGGTGCCCAATGGCGGGCACAACCACCACAACGCGCGCATCGGGCCCTGGGTGGAGGGTTGCGCCTTCGAGGCGGTCGGCGATGACACGTTGCACGTCAACGCCACCGTCATCTACCTGCAGGCCAAGCTTGCGACCGACCGCGTGCTGCTCGAGCGGGGCGATCTGCGGGCCGGCGATCGGCTGCAATTTTGGGACATGGCCAAGTCACGGCTCGTCAGCGAGCGGCGCGTGATCGCGTTGCGCGCGGCGGGTCGGGGCACGGAGGTCACGCTCGACGGCGACGTGGGGCCGGTCCAACCCAGCCGCCGTACGGGCCAGAAGACGACCGAGGGCACCCATGTCTACAACGCCGATGCCATGTGCAATCAGTTTGTCTGGCGCCACAACCTCGCGCGTGACGGGCTGCGCAACGGGCTCGTGCTGAAAGGCACGGGCGGGCTCGTCGAGCACAACCATTTCACCGGCCTGGGTGGCAACGGTATCCACATCGGTAACACTCCGTTCGAGGGCTTGGGGGCGGCCGACTACGTGATCCGCCGGAATGTGATCGAGAACTGCGGCCTGCTCGCACCCCGTCACCCGCCGCCCAGCCTCCACGTCACCCTGCTGCGGAGTGAGGGCGCCACGCCGTTGCATCACAACCTGCTGATCGCGGAGAATGTTTTCCGCGACAACACCGAGCGTCCGATCGAAATCCAGGCGGCCCGCGACCTGGTTGTGACGGGCAATCGCTTTGAGAGCAGGGCGCGGCCGGTTTTTCGCCGGCCGGTCGGGGCGGCCATCCGATTGGACAACGTGCACGGAGCCGTGGTTCGCGACAACGTGTCCACCGATTCCCGCCTGTCCGGCATTCCGTTGCTTTCCACCGCGCCCGGCTGCACGGACGTGCGGTCCGAACCTTGACCCGAGCCGTTCAGCCTTACTCGCCTTTCCCATGATGCCCCCGGCCTTGCTCCTCGCGGTCCTCGTCCTGTGTCCCGTCCGCCTGTGCGGGGCAGAAGCCGGAAAGGGGGCGGAGGCACCGCCGGCGGCGAAACCCAACCTCCTCATCCTGATTGCCGACGACCTCGGCTGGGCCGACGTCGGTTTCAACGGCAGCAAGGAGATCCCGACGCCCCATCTGGATTCGCTGGCCCGCAACGGGGTGCGTTGTAGTGCTGGTTATGTGACGGCGCCCCAGTGCTCGCCGACGCGCGCGGGACTGCTCACGGGGCGCTACCAGCAGCGCTTCGGTCATGACAACAACAACTACAACCTGGCGTGCTTCCACACCGGCCAGCGCATTCTACCTGAACACCTCAAGGCGGCGGGCTACGTCACCGGCCTGGTCGGCAAATGGCATCTGGGCATGGCGCCCTCCGATCATCCGCAGCAGCACGGGTTCGACGAATTCTTTGGCTTTCAAGGTGGCGGTCACGCCTACCTGCAGGAGCGCTGGCAGGATAAGGAGAATTCCGTCCTGAGCGGGACGCAGCCCCGCCCGCTCGACGGCAGCAGCTTTCTCACGAGCACGTTCGGTCGCGAGGCGGCGGACTTCGTGCGACGCCATCAGGATCGCCATTGGTTTTTGTATACCGCGTTCAACGCGCCGCACATGCCCATGACGATGCCACCCGGATATGAGGACAAGGTGAAGCACATCAAAAACCCCAACCGCGCCCGCTGCGTTGCGATGATGATGAACCTCGACGACGCCGTCGGCGAGATCCTCGCCGCGCTGCGCGCCACCGGGCAGGAGGAGCGCACGTTGATTGTTTTCCTCAGTGACAATGGTGGCACCGGGACGCCCGGGAATTTCATTAAAAACGCCTCGCTGAACGTGCCCTACCGTGGCGTGAAGGGCGACGTCTACGAGGGTGGCATCCGCGAACCGTTTGTCGTCCAATGGAAGAATCGGCTGCCGGCCGGCCGGACCTTCAACGCCCCGGTGAGCGCGCTCGATCTCCTGCCAACCGCCCTGGCCGCCGCCGGGGCGAGCCCGTTGCCCGGCGTGCCGCTCGAGGGCGTGAACCTCCTGCCTTTTCTACGTGGCGATCAGTCTGCGCCGCCGCACGCCGAACTCTATTGGCGCTGGCAGAACAAGTGCGCCGTGCGGCAGGGCGACTGGAAGTGGGTTCAAAACAAAGGCGATCCCGCCGAACTTTACGATCTGGCGTCCGATCCCTCGGAGCAATTCAACCTCGCCCCCCATCAGCCTGAACGGATGAAGGAACTCGCCAGGTTGTTCGCAAGATGGAACGCCGCAAACCCGGCGCTCGATCCGGCACATCGGGCCAAAGAGGCTCCGGAGTGAGTCGACTGTCGAGTTGGCGGGTCGCGCCCCGCCCGTCGGCGAGGGTGATCATGCACCGAACCGGGTCGGAAGGCTGGCGCGACGATGAAAACTGATCAACCCGGTGATGAAACGTTTTGCCTGAGACTCCGACGGTTCGGTTCGAATTGGCGGAGATGCCAATGGCCGTCGCGGGTTTCAGCGAAATGCGAGGTTGGCTTCGAAAACACCCAATGGCCTCCGGGCAGCCGATTGCGTTTCCCGTGTGGCTTCCGTCCGGTCCTACTGTCCCTTGGTGATACCCTGCGGGTCGGCGATCGGAGCGGGGCCGGACGGGGAGGGGGCTGGCGCGGGATCGCTCCGGGCGAGGGACTCCACCTGGGCGGCGACCTGTCGCCATAGGGCATCGGCCTTTTCCATGGCGATGGCGCGGCACTTGGTGATTTCCGCTTCGCGGGCGGCCCGGTTCTCCTCGGCAATCTTGGCGAGGTCGTCGAGGTTGTAGAGAAACACGTTGTCGATCTTGGCAACGTCGGGGTCGATGTCGCGCGGGAGGGCGAGATCGATGAAGAAAAGCGGACGCGCGGGACGGCGCTGCATCGCGGCCCTGGTGGCTCCAAGCGAAACCACGAGGTCGGGAGCGGACGTGGCGCAGACAACGACGTCAAATTCGCCCAGGCGCGACTCCCGCTGTTCAAACGGCATGGCGCTCGCCCCGAGGCTGGTTGCCAGTTCCATGGCGCGCTCAAACCGCCGGCTTGCCACCGTGAGGGCAGCGGCACCGCGACTCTGAAACGCCTTTGCGGTCTTCTCGCCAATTTCCCCGGCACCGAGGAGGAGAATGCGCGCGCTCTTCACGGCGCCGAAAATGTTGAGCGCAAGATCCACTGCCACGTTGGCCACGCTCACCTGACCCTCGGTGATCGCCGTATTGGTGCGCACGTGTTTGGCCGCCTGAAAGCCCTTTTGAAAAACGCGGTTGAGGACAGGGCCGGTAAAACCGCCAGCCTGTGCAGCGGCATACGCATTCTTCACCTGGCCGAAAATCTCCGTCTCACCGAGCATCTGCGAATCGAGGCCCGCCGAAACCTCAACCAAGTGCTGCACGGCGTCGCGGCCCCGCAGGTTGAGCCAGATCTTTTCGAATTCGGCCGCGTCGAATCGCTGCCGCTCACAAAACGCGGCAATGACGCTTGCCAGCGCATCGGGGCTCGCGGCCACGCCGTAAAATTCGACGCGGTTGCAGGTGTTGAGCACCGCGAACTCGCGCAGACCGGCAATGGCGGCGAATTCCGCCTGAAGTTCAGTCGCGGCCTGGGCGCTCAGGGACAGCTTTTCCCGCACCGCCAACGGCACCCGGTGATGCGTCGCGCCAATGACAAAGAGGCCGGCGCTCATACGGGACGAACGGCCGGCGCCTTTGCTGCGGTTGATTTCTGGGGCGGCCGGTGCCGGCTTTGATCGACCATCGGAATTGAAAGGAGCGCGGCGGCGTACAGGATGAGGCAGGCCCACGCAAATCGGTTCGCCAGCAGGCGCCCGCTGATGCGCAGTCCGAAAACCAGTGAGTAGGCGATCCACACCATGGTGGTGGTGGCGATCTTCAGGATGTTCGCCGTGGAGGTGTCCCGTAGATAGAAAAGGGCAATCACCGCCAGCGCCGCCGTGAGAATCGCGACCCCGGCGCCAAGGAGCCGGACGCCGATGTGATCGAGGTCCATGATCGACGGCAAAAACGAGAACCAACCGCCAAGATTCTTCGACTTGAGGGAGTAGTTTCGGAGAAGCAGCATGATCGAGGTGAGCGCGAGCAGACCGAAGACGCCGTAGCTGAAAACGGCGAGCGCCGCATGCAATTCGATCCATGGATTGCTGCCAAAGATATGGCTGCGCTGGGTCGCGTCCCACGCCGGAATGGCGAGGGAGAGCAGCGTCAGCGCCGCCGCCAGGCACGACGTGAAATAACCCAGGAGGCTCTTGCGGAACGTGACGCCAACAACGAGATAGAGCGTGATCGACGACCACGCGATGAACTGGAAAATCTCGAACGGGTTGCCGAGTGGACATCCTGCCACCGCCCGACCGCGGATGCCGAGCCCCACCAATTGCATCAGATAGCCGGCGGCAATCAGCGCATAGGTGGCGCTGCCCGCCGGCCGTCCCTGCCGCAGCAGCGAGGTCGTGCCTTGGATGAAACCGGCCAGATATAATCCGGCGGCCGTCCAAAGCCAGGTGCGATCTGTGAATTCGGCTAACATCAGTTGGCTCACGGTAGGACCTGCCCGGCGCGGGGCAAGTCTGACGAACGGCCACGGTTGTCTGCCGCTTTCGGGTAATTCACAGCGGCACCTGACGCCGGTACGGGAAATATTGGCGTTGCGGTGGAAACGGCACGGCCCCATCGTCTTCACTGTCTTCCGCGAACCCAGCCACCCGCTCCATTCCGCGATGATTCCCCTGCTAAAGAAACAGCGGAAACCGGCCGGAAACCAAGCGCCGCTCAGCATTGCAGTCGCCGATGACGTCGAGGCGATCCGGGAGTTGGTTCGCGTCTGGCTCGAGTCGATGGGCCATTCCGTGGTGACGGCGTCGAGCGGGCGGGAACTCCTCCGCCTCGTCAAGGAACGGATGTTCGATCTCGTCATCACGGACATCGTGATGCCGGATGGGGATGGCTGGGAGGCGATTTTGGCGATCAACCGGATCCGACCTGACATCCGGATCCTCGCGATCTCCGGGGGAGGCGCGAAGATGCCTCCGGATGCTTGCCTGCGGATGGCGCGCGGAGTGGGCGCGGACGTTGTGCTGAAAAAACCGTTTAACCGGCCGGAGTTTATCGAGGCATTCGCGCGGGCGACGGGACGCTGAGAGGCTTGGCTGGGGGCTCGCGCGCTGCCGTCTGAACGCGGTGGGGCTTTCAGGGTGCAATTGCGGTCGGCTTCGCAAATTGCGGATGAGTTTCGATACGGGCTTCGAATTGTGCCCGCGACTCCGTTGGTACGGAAGCCGGAATCTTGGAACTGCTGCGCCGCCATCGCGCCAGCCACTCCTGACCCAGCAGGCGGGTGCCGCGCGGGTGCTTGCTCGCACCGTCGGCGCGGGAGAAAGCGATTGTCGTCTCGGCCTTGGGTCCGGTTCCGACGCCTTCACCCACGAAGAATCCGGCGCTCAGCAATGCGACCCGCACCCCGGTCGCCGCCGAATACGTGTAGAGTTCAGCGGATTTTGCGGCGCATGCGTGCAGAATTCGCACGAACGTTTCCGCCGTCCACAACGCGGAATCCGTCTTGAAGGAAAACGGATCGTAGAAGATCACGTCGGGCGGCGGACTGCCGGCAAGGAGCGTCAGAAAATCGCCGTGTGCGAGTTCCCAACGCATTCCACCCGCGGGATGTTTCCAAAGGCCCTGCTTTAGAATCGCCTGCGGCGCACCGTGGCGGACGTGCGGAAAATACCCCGCGTTCCCGGCGGCCAGCCGCAGCGGATCGAGATCGCACTCGAAACTGACCAAGCGCAGCTCGCGCAACGGTGTATCACGCTTTTCCGCCCGGCAGCGTTCGAAGCACTGGAGTACCGCCATGGCATTCGAGGCTGCGCCCAAACCCACATCCCACACTACGAGTTCGTCCGGCGCCACGCCGGGAGCCGACAGGCGTTGGGCCAGGCACGACTGCTCGATGTAGAGGCGGTTCGCCTCGTCCTCAGGGCGGTTTACCGAGTGCATGACTTCGCCAGAGCTGATCTGGCGGACGCTGTTGTAGCCGCCTGGCGCCGGATGAATCTCGTAATCGCCGAGCCGCGGGTAGCGGAACGTTTGCGCGGGCTTTGGTATCTTGCTCGGATTCTCCGAATCGGTCCGCGCCAGTTCCACCTGCATCCGGCGGTAGAATGGCAAAAACGCGTCCTGCAGGATCGCTTCGCGCATCGCCCGCATCATCCCATGGTAAAACGCGAGATTGTGAATCGCCAGCAGATGCCAGCCGAGCAGTTCGTCGGCTTTCACGAGGTGATGTAAATAGGCGCGCGAATGGTCACGACAGGCCTGGCAGTTGCAGGTCGGGTCGAGGGGGGCGTCGGAAAATTTGTAGACTGCCCGGCGGAGGTGCAGCTTGCCTTCGCTTGTGAAGACGGTGCCGCGCTGTGCCAATTGCGAGGGAATGATGCAATCGAACATGTCGACGCCCCGATGCACGGCCTCAAGGATGTCGAGCGGCATGCCGACACCCATCAGGTAGCGCGGCAGATGGGTGGGCAGGTTTTCGGTGGCAACTCCGGTGAATTCGTAACGCTGCGCGGGAGTTTCGCCGACCGCGAGTCCGCCAATGGCCAGGCCGTCAAACGGGAGTTCGCGCAGGAATTTCGCGCTCGTTTTGCGGAGGTCGGGGTGGCACGCGCCCTGCACGATTCCAAACAGGGCCTGCGGTGAATCACCGCGCGCCGCGAGCGAGCGCACTGCCCAGCGGTGGGTGAGTTCCATCGCGGCCTTGGCCTCGGCGTGTGCGGCGGTTGAAGGGATGCATTGGTCGAGCACCATCATGATGTCGCTGCCGATTGCCTTTTGGATGCCGATGCTCGTTTCCGGTGAAAGGAGATGCTCGTTTCCGTCCACGTAGCTCTGAAACGTGGCGCCTTCCTCGTTCATCTGCCGCGACCCCGGCAGGGAGAAAATCTGGAACCCGCCCGAGTCGGTGAGCACCGGCCCATCCCAGTTCATGAAGCGATGGATGCCGCCGATCTTCCGGAAAACTTCCGGACCGGGACGCAGCAACAGATGGAAGGTGTTGGCGAGCAGCACCCGTGCTCCCGTGGCCTTGAGGGAGTGGATCGTCTGGCCCTTGACGGTGGCTTGGGTGCCGACCGGCATGAAGATGGGAGTCTGTACTTCACCGTGGAGGGTTTGAAAACGCGCCGCGCGGGCCTGTGAGCCGGACGCTTCCCGTTCGAGGGTAAAATTGAGTCGGGACATTCGGTTCGTGAAAAAAGGTGTGAGGCGCACGGGGCCATCCCCCTCTGGCGCCGCTGGGTTGCGCGGTCCGGCGATCGCCCGGCGCGATCAGAGGAGACTCAATTGGGCGTCGTCTGCGGGGGCGACGGAGATTTTCTTCTTCGGTCGGGCCTGCGGCGCGGGCAATGCCACCGAAACATCGTCGCTTTCCAATTTCGCCAGAATGGTTTTGGCCCGATCGATTACGCTGAGCGGGAGTCCGGCGAGGCGGGCCACCTGGATGCCATAGCTGCGATCCGCCGCCCCCGGAATCACGCGGCGTACGAAGACGATTTCGTCGTTCCATTCCTTCACTGCGACTGAGAAATTGCGGAGCCGGTTCAGATGTTTGTCGAGCTGGGTGAGCTCCTGGTAATGCGTGGCAAACAACGTCCGCGGGCCGCGCTCCGGCCCCCGGTGGAGATGTTCGACCACCGCCCACGCGATTGAGAGTCCGTCGTAGGTCGACGTGCCGCGGCCGATTTCATCGAGAATGATCAGCGACCGGTCGGAAGCGTTGTTGAGGATGTTCGCGGTCTCGTTCATCTCCACCATGAACGTCGAGTTGCCGCGAGCGAGATCGTCGCTTGCGCCGACCCGGGAGAAGATGCGGTCAACCAGACCCACCCGGCAGGACTTGGCCGGAACCCAGCAGCCAACCTGCGCCATGAGGGTGATGAGCGCGACTTGGCGGATGTAGGTCGATTTGCCCGCCATGTTCGGTCCGGTCAGGAGTGCGATTTGCGCATCGTCACAGGCGAGGAGTGTGTCGTTGGGTACGAACGCAGCACTGGCGCCGCGCGCGATCGTTGTGTCGGGCGCGCGCAGGACCTGTTCGACGACGGGATGGCGGCCATCGACGATCTCGAGGACATCGCCTTCGTCGAGATCGGGACGACTGTAATCCCATTCGCGGGCGAGGAGCGCCCAGCCCACGAACACGTCGAGTTCGGCCAGCGCATCGGCGGTTTGGGCGAGCGCGACTGATTCGTCGAGGACGGCAGCCACCAACGTGTTGAAAAGTTCCAGCTCCCGGGCGAGGGCGTTTTCCTCCGCGTGAAAGATCTCCTTCTCCTTCTGCTTGAGGGACTCGGTCACATAGCGCTCGCCACCGACCGTCGTCTGGCGGCGGATGTAATCGGCGGGGACGAGGTGAAGGTTGGCCTTGGTGATCTCGATGTAGTAGCCGAAATTATTCGTGAACCTGACCTTCAGGCTGCGGATCCCAGTGCGTTCCTGCTCGGCGCGCTCCAGTTCCGACAGCCAGGTCTTGTTGTCGGTCGTCAGCGAGCGCATCCGATCCAACTCGGGGTCGTGTCCGGTTCGTATGTAGTTGCCGTCGGCGAGATCGTTGGGGAGCTCGTCTGCCAGGGCGGAGGCGAGGAGCTGCCGCAAAGCGGGCAATTCCTGAAGTTGAGCGCTGAGCGTTGAGAGTTGAGAGTTCGAGCCGAAAACCTGCAACGCGGCGTGCAGATGGGGGATCTGCGCGAGGGTGTCGCGGACGCCGCCGAGTTCCCTCGGATTGCGCAGGCGGTTCTGGAGGCGGCCGAGAATCCGGGGAATGTCCCGGACAGTCCCGAGCAGTTCGTGGACCTCGGCGAGGCGCATCGGCTGGGCGAGCAATTCCCCGACGAGGCTCTGCCGTCGGCGAATTTCGGGCAACTCGAGCGTCGGCGCCGCCAGCCAGCGCTCGAGCAGGCGTGCGCCCGCCGCAGTGGTGGTCCGGTTCATCGCGTGGAGCAACGTGCCGTCCCGCGTGCCCCGGCTCGACGTGAAGATCTCCAGATTGCGCAGCGTGGCGGGATCGAGGAGGAGGGTTCTCTGGCTGCGGTATTCCTGAAGGCCGCGCAGATTCTCCGGCTTCGCGCAGAGATTTTCGGTGGCGTAGTAAACCAGCGCACCTGCAGGCCCCAGGCCCGGGTGGGAGTGGGGGAGACCGAAGCCCTGCAGGTTGAGAACGCGCAAGGTGTCCATCACCGTCTTGGCTCCGGTCGCGGTGTCGAAATGGTACCCGGGTAGCTCGGATGCGAGCCGATCGGTGCAAAACGCGTGCAGCGCGTGCACGGCGGTCTGGTCGTGGGGAGCGGCGGCCCAGCGTTCGCGCTCGCCCTCGATGACGAGCAACTCCGCGGGATCGAGCGCGGTGAGGACCGGGAGAAGGTTGGCGATATTGGCGTCGCTCGCGACCCGGAATTCCCCGGTGGAAAGATCGAGCCACGCGGCGTGCAATCCTTGTTTGTCGAGGGCGACGGCGGCCAGGTAGTGATTGCGAGCGGCCTCGAGTTGGTTGGCGGCGAGCGTGGTGCCCGGCGAGAGGATGCGCGTGAGCTGCCGGCGCACGAGTTTGCCGGCTTTTGCGGGTTCCGCCTGATCGCAAATTGCGACTTTTTTTCCGGCCGCGAGCAGTTTCGAGACGTAATTGTCGACTGCTTGGGCGGGAAGTCCCGCCATGGGCGTTTCCTGACGCTTGGTCAGCGTGAGTCCGAGGAGTTTCGACGCGGTGACGGCATCTTCGAAAAACAGCTCAAAAAAATCACCCAGGCGGAAGAGCAGCAGGGTGTCGCGCGGCAGCCGACGCTTCACCTCAAAGTACTGCTGCATCATGGGGGTCTGCGTCATTGACACACCCTCCTCATACGAACGAGGGAACCGTGAAAGAGTTCGATCGCGTGGAATGACGAAAAATAGGGAGCCAGCGATTTTACGAGCATGTCCGTGCAGGGCGGCTCCGAGCGAACGGCACGAGAGTCGTCTCCTCCCGCCACAGTGTGGACGGGAATCAAATCTGGCGGAGCTTGCAAACGAGCGTCGACGAACATGCAAAAAACAAACACGCCCAGCGGTCGGTGGAAGTCGAGAAAGACCGACGCCCAGTCGGAGACGTCGATCGTAATTCCCCGCGGCCGAATACCCGGATGCGGGGCCCGGGTTCAGGGAAAACGGCTAACACGGCGCTAATGCCGGATGACGCGAGCCCAACGCTCGGTCGAGGTAACGCAGGCGGTTGGCCGGCGGCCGAATCGTTGGCAGAATGCCTCGCCAATGTTTTCGATCACGGCGTCCGCCCTGTCTTCCCGAACAAAAGCGACGCCCGCTGGACCGTCCTTTTCGTTTGCCGTAGGATCGGCTTTGAGCGGGTGGGGCTGCATGCGTTCTATGTCTTGGCGGACAGTCGTGAGAGCCAGAGCATCAAGGCGCCAAAAAGCGCGAAGACGATCCCCCAACGAAGGTTTACATTCTGACCGAGCGAGTGCTGCGCATAGATCGAGGAATCGGAAATCACTCCATAGACAATGAGGATGGCCCCGAGGCACAGGAAGAGCAGACCCATCGGCACGCGGACATCGAGTTGTTTCATGGCGAGGTGGGAATGAGGGTTACCAAAAGACGACGTTGAGTCCGACGGTCAGTGCGACGACGATGACGCCGAGCGTGGCGGGACGCCCATACCACCTCGTCTCCTGGCTTTCGACGACCCGTTCAGTCAGCGAGTAAACGAGACCGCGCAGTTCCTCGTCGGTCCGATTGGGTGTTGTGGCGAGGGAGATCACGATGGTGCCGAGGAAGCATCCGGTGAAGGCAAAGAGTGCCATCCAGAAACTCTGTGCCATCGAACTGGCGAAGGTATGCTGCACACCCATCCAGCCGCCTTTCAACAGGCTGGCCGCTTCACCGAGTGGCAGCGTGTTGCCCTGGAAGATTGCGGCAGTGAGGGTGCCGAGCAGCAGCCCGAAGAACGCGCCGTGGCCGGTCGCACGTTTCCAGAACATGCCAAGCAGAAAGATTGCGAACAGCGGTGCGTTTACGAAGCCAAACACCAGCTGGAGCATGTCCATGATGTTGTTGAATTTCGTCGCCGCGTAGGCGCACACGGCACTGATGAGCAGGCCCACCACCGTGGTGATGCGGCCGACCTTCAGGAGGTGGGCGTCAGAGGCGTCCGGCTTTACCCAGCGTTGATAGAGGTCGTAGGTCCAGACCGTGTTGAAGGCGGTGACGTTGCCCGCCATGCCCGACATGAAGGAGGCCATGAGGGCCGTGAGCCCGATCCCGAGCATGCCGTTGGGGAAATATTTCGCGAGCATGACGGGCACCACCATATTGTAGTCGGGTTGGCCGTCGGCGCCGATGGGCAGCGGGATGGCGGCGGAACCGCCCTTTTGGTAGAGCGCGATGGCGAGCATCCCGGGGAGGATGACAAGCGCGGGAAACATCATTTTCGGAAGCGCGGCGATCAGCGGGGTGCGCCGCGCCGAGTTCATGTCCTTTGCGGCCATCGCCCGCTGGATGACAAGGAAGTCGGTGCACCAGTAGCCGAACGAGAGCACGAAGCCGAGGCCCGCGACCATGCCGAACCATTCAATGCCAATTGGGTTGGCCTTGGCGTCGCCCAGATAGGCCCACGAGTGGCTCCAGGCGCCCGGCATACCTTTGGTCTCCGAGTAGGCGCCCAGCTGTTTCATCAGCCCGTCCCAGCCGCCGATGTCCTGCAAACCGAGGAGCACCAGCGGCAGAAATCCGAGGACGATGAGGAAAAACTGCAGCACCTCATTGTATATCGCGGAGGTGAGGCCGCCCGTGTAGATGTAGACGAGAACGATGGCGCTGGAGATGAAGATGCACGCGTCGAAATTCCAACCGAGAATTGCGTTGAGCAGCTTGGCCAATGCGAACATCGAGATGCCCGACGAGAACACCGTCATCACGGCAAAGGAGAGGGCGTTGAACGTGCGGGTCTTCTCGTCGAAGCGAAGCTTGAGGTATTCCGGGACGGAGCGGGCCTTCGATCCGTAGTAGAACGGCATCATGAAAATGCCGACGAAGACCATCGCCGGAATTGCGCCCACCCAGTAGAAGTGGCTCGTGGCGATTCCGTATTTGGCGCCCGAGGCGGCCATACCCATGACTTCCTGGGCGCCGAGGTTGGCGCCGATGAAGCCGAGGGCGCAGATCCATGCGGGCAAGGAGCGGCCCGATTCGAAAAAGTCGGTGGACGTCTTCAGCTGCTTCCGCAGCACCCAGCCGATGCCCAGCACGAACGAGAAATACACGGCGAGGATGAGATAGTCGACGCCGGCGAGTTGCAGCTGCACCGTGGCGAGCGCCAACGGAGGGGGATCGAGTAGGGCGGGCATGTGAATGGGGAAATTGGCTACGGAAACGGACGGTGAATTCGCCCGAGGAGGGGAGCCCTGTTGCACGCTGACACTGCCTTGGGGTGGTGACGTGAAGCGGGGCTCATCTGCTGCTCGTTGGAATCACTTTAACAATTGCCCGCAGCTGTGAATACCCCCCGCTCAGGGGAATTTGGTGCGGTGCTTCCTCCGCTTCATCGCGCGCCAGGCCGCAGGCGGACGATTTTTGAATCGCTAAGCGCTGAAAGCTGAAAACATTTCCGGGCGTGATTGCACGGTGGCAGGCTTTTCCCCTCTGGCTTCCGTTGCTGGCAGCGATGGCACCGATTTTGGCCCAGGCCGAAAGCATGCCGCCCCCGCTGAAAACTGCGGCGGCGGTTCGAATTCTTTCGCCGGAAGAAGCCGCGAAGGAGCGTCCGGTGCAATTGAGCGGTACGCTCTTGCTGGTCACGCGGCAACGGGACGCCCTCGTGCTCCGCGACGAGACCGAGGGGATTTACGTGGAATTGAACCACGTGATCGGCAACTCCCGTCGCCCCGGCGATCGTCTGGAGGTTTCCGGGGTGACCGGTGCAGGCAATTTTGCCCCGATGGTGCGCGCCCGGCAAATTACCTGGGTGGGGGTGGATCCGTTGCCGCCGTCCCGGCCAACGACCATCGCCGAACTGAATGCCGGCGGCTTCGATGCCGCTTGGGTTGAACTCGAAGCCATCGTGCGTTCGTGCAAACCGGCCCTGCTTGATCCCGCTTCGCTTCCGCGGACGGGAGGAACGGTTCCAGCGAAGGGGGGCGCCTCGGAACGCCCCGGGCCGGAGGTCTGGACGATCACGATTGCGCAGGACGATGATCGGATGACCGTGCAGATGTATGATCGTGCGGCACCAGAGCAATTGATCGACGCGAAGGTGAGGCTGCACGGAGTTGTCTTCAATGTGCACAATGCCAACCGGCAGTTCGTGCGCGCAAACGTTCAGGTCGCCCATCAGGGCATGGTCACGATCGTCGCCCCACCACCACCCGATCCGTTTGCGCTGCCGCTGCAGCGCATTGCTGAAATCCTGCGCTTTACGCCTTCCGGCTTTACCGGTCACCGCATTCGCGTCCGTGGTGTCGTCACCGCGCAACAGCAGCGACGGACCCTGTGGCTTCAAGAGGGCGAGCGAGGCTTGCGCGTGGCCTCGGACCAGGCGGGCGCTCTTTCGCCGGGGGACGTGGTCGAGGTCGTGGGTTTCGCGGATCACGGCGGTTACGCACCCAACCTGAGTGATGCGATTTTCCGCAAGATTTCCCCGGGGGCGCCGCCGATCCCGCTTGTGTTGCGCACGGCGGAAGAGATTTCCCGGCAGGATTCCAATCTCGTGCAAATCGAGGCCAAGCTTGACGAGGTGCGGAAAACGGCGGACGGCGTCCTGCTGGCCCTCACCTGGAACGGTACCAGCGTCAGCGCGCTGTTGCCGCCCGGTGCCCGTGAGCCGGAAGATGCGCGGTGGGAACCGGGAAGCTGGGTGCGGGCGACCGGAATCTGCGTCCCCGGCCAGTCGGATTATTCACCGCCCTTCGGACTTTGGGTGACGGAACGGATGCAAATGTTACTGCGCAGTCCCCAGGATCTCGCCGTGATCCGCCCAGCCCCGTGGCTCACCACGCAGCGGGCGCTGTCGCTCGCGGTGGCGGTGGCGACGGTGATCCTGCTCGCGCTGGTGGTCGTATCGTTTTTGGCGCGCCGGCAAATTGCCCAGCGGGAGGACGCCCGCAAGCTCGCCGAAGTGGAGTTCTCCGCGATGCTGGCGGAGCGCAACCGTCTGGCTCGTGAACTCCACGACACGATCGCGCAGGAACTCAACGCGGTCTCGATGCAGATGGAACTGGCCAAGAACTCCGCCAAGGTCGGAACGGTCGAGGATGTGATGCCGTATCTTGTCACGGCCCACGGAATCGTCCGCGGCTGTCTCACCGAGGCGCGGGAATCGATCTGGAACATGCGTTCCCATATTTTGGAGAAGACCGATTTACTCGGAGCGCTCCAGTCCGTCGCCGAACAGATGAGCGCGGGACTGGGCTGCACGATTCGCGCGCAAGCCCACGGCAAGTCGCGCCGGCTGGCTGCCATGATCGAAAATAATCTTCTGCGCATCGGCCAGGAAGCGGTGTCCAACGCACTGAAGCACGCCCAGGCGAGGGTGATTGAGTTGGAGATAAGCTTCGAGGAGTCGCAGGTTCACCTGGTCATCCGCGACGACGGACGAGGCTTCGAGCCCGAGGAAAAACGCGCCGACGGCCATTTTGGCCTCCGCGGCATAAAGGAGCGAGTCGCACAGATGAATGGCGAGTTGAGGATTCGGCGCGGAGAAAAAGGCGGCACCTGCGTGGAGGTTGCGGTCCCGTTTTTGAATTCGTAGGCTGATAGCACTTTTCCCCGACCCGATGAAGAAGAACGCCCCCGCCTCGATCAAAGTGTTGATCGTCGAAGACCACCCCACCTTTCGCATGGGCCTGGCGGCATTGATCGAGAGCCAGCCTGATATGACGGTTATCGCGCAATTCGCCTCCGGAGAGGACGTGCTTGCGGCCTATCAACCGGGACTTGCCTCGGTCACGCTGATGGACCTGCGCCTGCCCGGGATCGGGGGCGTGGAGACCATCATCGGGCTGCAAGCGCGCGATCCGGAGATTCGCGTCATCGTGCTGACCACTTACGAGGCAGACGAGGATGTATTTCGCGCCATGCAGTCGGGTGCGAAGTCGTACCTATTGAAAGACATGTCGACCGAGGAAATCGCGGGCACGATTCGCTCGGTGCATCGAGGCGGCACCGAGATCCCGCCGCGAATTGCGGAACGCCTCGCCGCCCGAGCCCAGAGGCAGGATCTCACTGCCCGGGAGCGCGAGGTCCTGCAGCTCCTGGTGCGCGGGCGCAGCAACAAGGAGATTGGGGCGCAGCTCTTCATTTCGGACGAGACGGTCAAGTCGCACCTGAAGACGTTATTCGCCAAGCTCAAGGTGCGCGATCGCACCGATGCGGCGATCAGCGCGGTCCGCCACGGCATCGTGCAGCTCGAATAGCGAACGGGACCGCGAATTCACCCCAACGGGGGGTGGCGTCATCCCGCCAGAGTTGGTATGCTCGGGGGCGCAGGTTAGATCTCGCTTCCAACCCCTCCGTTCATGCCCATGTCGCCCTTTGGCTCGCTCGTCAAATTTACATCGCCGACGTTCGTCGCGTGCTCCACCGCCACTCCGCCACCAGCGGTTGCGTCCGGCACATGCCGCGAAGCAAGGCGCTTGCGGGCCTTGGGCAGGATGGCCCTGACGTTCGGATTGATCGCGGTCACACAAAGCCGGGCGCAGCCCACCGCGTTCGTGCCGGAGACGAAGAAAGAGGATCCGATTGAGCTGAGCCCGTTCGTTGTCTCGTCGACGAAGGACACCGGATACCAGGCGACAACCACGCTCGCCGGCACCCGGCTCAACACGAGCCTGAAGGATGTGGGCGCGGCGGTGTCCGTTTATACGTCGGAGTTTCTTTCGGACATCAACGTCTCGAAACTCGAAGACATCCTCACTTACACCGCCTCGACGGAGGCCGGTGGCATGAATGGCAACTATTCGGGAATCAGTGGGGAAAACTCCGCTCAGGTGCGCGACGATCCGTCGAGTGTGAACCGCGTCCGGGCGCTGGCAACGGCGACCCGCACCCGCGACTTCTTCCCGTCCGACATACCGTCGGACGCTTTCAGTTTTGAATCGGTCACCATCAGCCGGGGGCCAAACGCGGTCCTCGCGGGCGTGGGCAGCGCGGGTGGCGTAATCGATGCGGCGCTGCGCAAGGCCACATTCAAGGACAGCTATCGCTTCGTGTCCCGCTTCAGCGACTATGGCTCCCACCGCGAGGAGGGGCATCTCAACAAAGTCATCGTCCCGAAGCGGCTGGCGGTCCGCCTCGATCTGTTGAATGACGACGCCTACTTCCGCCAACATCCGGCCTACGCGAAGGATCAGCGCCTCTACGCGGCTATGAACTTCGTGGTGATCGAGCCGAATGCCAAGAGCAGCTCTTTCCTCGGTCGCGGCACGTTTCGGGCGAACTACGAGAACGGCAAAATCGATGGCGTCCCGCCCGACCCCGTTACGCCGGTTTTCACGGTTGGCAATTGGTTCAACACCCTCACTCCAAAGTGGAAATATGACGGAGCGCGTCAGCTCGTGTTGAACTCGGCCGGCGACACGGTAACGGGTGCAGCCTCTGCGACCGGAATCATCCAGGGTTTCCCGCTCTATAATCAAATGGCGCTTATCTTTGCCAATCCGGCCTCCCCGGAGGCCGGGGTGGGATTCACCGGCGCCAGCCTCGCAAAGATCCAGGGCTTCCAAGGCACCATCGCCACGACTCTGCCGGGCAGCCCAGGTGGGGCTGTGAGGAGCACGGGCGACGCCAACCGCCTCCGCACGGGCTACGTCCGCACCCACCTCAACGACCCGCAGATTTTCGATTTCTTCGACAACCTGATCACCGGCGTCATGGACCACCGCGACCAGCGCTTCAACACGGCCGACTTCCGCTACGAACAGTTGTTCCTGGGCGGCAGGGCCGGCATGGAAGTGGCCTATAATAGTCAAACCTTCAACCGGCGCCGGGACTTTCCGATCCCTGGAGCGGGCAACGACGAGGGCATCGCGGTTGACGTTAATTCCGTCCTCAGCGTTCGCTCGGCTGAATACCCACAAGGCGTCCCGAACCCGAACTTCGGTCGTCCGTTTATCAGCACCCAGGATGTTTTCCGCGACCAAATCAATCGCTCCGAGCGCGAGTCCCATCAGCTGACGGCTTTCTTTAAACACGACTTCACCCGCAGCGGATCGAAATTCACCCAGCTTCTCGGCCGCCACACGATTTCGGCCCTCCTGTTCGAGACCAAGATGGAGCGGATCAGCCACCAATATTCCAGCACGTGGGATCCGGCCGGCCAGCTCAATCCCCAATCCGTCTTGGCGGGGGCGGTGCCCGGCAGCTTCGGTACCGCGGTCCAAGGTTGGTTCTACATCGGTCCGTCCCTGTTGAACGTGCCCAACGTTCAAGACGTTCGGCTGCAACCGATTTCGACCGGCCGCCCGCAATATGGCCAGACCTACACGCTGCAGGCCTACGATCCGGTGAGCCGATCCTTCGTTACCGGTACGTCGCGCCCGCTGCGCATCCTCAATTCGATCAATGACCAAAAGGAAGACCTCAAGTCCACGGCGTTTGCCCTCCAAAGCAACTGGCTGAAGAACCACATCGTCACAGTCGTCGGCTGGCGCGAGGACCGCGATGAGGCGCTTTCCGCGGGGCTACCGCCCCGGCTCCCTGATGGGAACCTGGACCAATCGAAGATCGCCTATCTGCCCTCGGTGACGCAGGGCAAGCGCAGTTGGACCAAGAGCGTCGTGGGCGTGGCGCCCTTCCGGCTGCCCGGGGAAACCGAAGTGCGGGCCTTTTGGAACACCTCGGGCAACTTCAATCCCACCGGCCTGCGCCGTAATATTTGGAACGAGGAACTCGGTTCCCCGACGGCGGACACCCGTGAATACGGCATCTCCTTCAACACCCTCAATGGGAAACTCGATCTGCGAGTCAATCGGTTCAGGACGCGCATCAAAAATGACGCCATTTCCCTGGGCCAGGGCGTCTACAGTTATATCAGCGGGGTGATTGGACGCATGCTGGCGGCGCGCGATGCCGGTCTGTTCCCGGCAAATTTCAGCTACAACCACCCGTCTTGGGCAACCTTCAGCGACGTGGCGCTCGCCGTTTACGACACCATTCCCGATCGCCTCAAAGCCAACATCGGTCCCTCGAAGAACTTCAATCCGCGTTTCAGCGGCAGTGGCGCCACGCTGCAGTGGATTCCAGAGTCCATCCAGAATTTCACCTCGGTGAGCGACACCCAGTCGACCGGCACGGAATACGAGGCAATCATCAATCCGACTCGGAGCTGGCGCATTTCCGTCAGCGTCACGAGAAACGAAGCGATGAAAGCCAATGCGGCTGCCCAGGAACTGGCCTTCGCGGCCGAGTGGAGGAAAAACCTGGGTGCGAAGTTTAACGGCGCCCTCCTCCCCGGCTCGCGCAATCCCAATTCCGGCGAACTGGGAACGTTCTGGGACCAATATGTCGCCGAGACGCTTCCCGCTGTGCGCACGGCGTCCGCGCTTTCGGGCACCGCTTCTCCGGAAATCCGGAAGTGGCGGGCGAATGTCGTCACGCGCTACGAATTCCGCGAAGGTTTCATGCGTGGCGTGAATGTCGGCGGTGCGCTCCGTTGGCAGGATCGCGTCGGTATCGGCTATCCGTTCATTCGCAACTCCTCCGGCGACCTCGTCGCCGACATCAACCGCCCGTACTGGGGAGCAACAGATACGGCGATCGATCTCAGCGCGGGTTATCGTCGAAAACTTCAAATCCGAGGTGCCCCGGTCGACTGGAGCATCGGGATCAATGTTCGAAATCTGAATGCGCATGACCGAGTGATTCCGATCGCGGCCAACGCGGATGGATCGTACGGCACGTTCCGCATCCCGCCGGAACGTAATTGGAGCGTGACCAACTCGTTCTCGTTCTAAGTTCGCGCGTTTACCGAAAATCAGCCCAACTTCGGCGGCCAATGGTCAAAATCACCGCGCGTTGAGGGCAAACCGTGTCACCATGAGCGCCTTCAAACTACTCCGAGAGCGCGGCGCGGGACACAGGGGGTTGGTCGGAAAGCTTGCCGTTGCGAGGGTGCTGCTCGGTATCTTTGTGACGACGGCAGCGGGACGAGCGGCAACCTATTACGTGGATGGCCGTCACGGCAGCGACCAGGCGGATGGCATCAGTGCCACGACGGCCTGGCGGTCCCTCCAACAGGCAAGTCGTGCGCCGCTGCAGGCGGGTGACCGGTTGTTGCTGGCCCGAGGCCAGACGCATGGGGGGCAGTTGCGGTTCACGGGCCTGAAGGGGACGACGGAAGCCCCGATTACGATTTCAAGTTATGCCGTGAAAGATGACGTGGCGAACCTGCCGGCGTCGATCGACGGTCGGGGCACCCCGGCCGCGTTGCACCTGCTCGACTGCAGTCACGTGATCGTGGCCAATCTCGTGATGACTGCCGACGGTGGCGGATGGGGAACGGATTCGGGCAAGGGCGCGGAGATGCGATGTGGAATCCTTGTCGAAACGGTGAAACCGGGGGATTTTGAAGGGATTGAACTCAGGGACCTTCGTGTGAGCGGAGTCTCCTATCATGAGCTGGGGTTCAAACGCCCGTCGGACGACGTCAAGACGCCCAACGGCAAGTCGCGTTATGGCTGGGGCGTGCGGTTCATCGCGCGCAATGAACGCGCCAAGATGAGCCATATCGCAGTCCGGAACAGTGTGATCGAGCGCGTGGACCACACCGGCCTCAAGTTCACCGCGCCATCAGGTGGAATTCGGGACGTCGACGTCGAAGGCGTGCGCGTGCTTGATGCGGGCGGACCGGGCATCCAGCTATCAGGGGTGGTGGATGGGCATTTCTCCCGCCTCTACGTCAACCGGTCAGGCAGCGAGGGCGATTCGCGCAATTGGGGTCGGGGGAGCGGACTGTGGACGTGGGATTGCCGGAACGTGGTGATCGAACGGAGCGAGTTCCTCAATGCCAACGGTCCGGGCGACTCCGCCGGCGTGCACATCGACTACCGGTGCCGGGACGTGGTGGTGCAATACAACCTCAGTGTGAACAACGCGGGCGGTTTCTGCGAAATTCTCGGCGACAATCATAACTGTGCCTACCGCTACAATGTCAGCGTCAATGACGGCTTCCGAGTGAAGGGGCGGAACGGGGCGTTCCAGGAGGGGAAAACGTTTTGGCTGAGCGGCTACGTCGGCAAAGGGAAGGGGGTGGGGCCGTTCAACTCTTATTTCTACAACAATACGATTTACGTCTCCGCCGCGATTGAGGCGAAGATGGCGGTAGCACCGACCGCGGCGGGCGTGCTGATTGCCAACAATATTTTCTGCCTCGAGCGGCCGAGTCGTTCCGTGACTGGCGATCAACTGCGCGCCGACCAACGTGGCGGGAGTGCTTTGGAGCGCGTGTATTTCGTCAACAACGCCTTTTTGCGCGTGGACAATTGGCCGGCCGATTTGGGTATTCACGATCGGGCGCCGCTGATCGGCGATCCGGATTTTGTGAATCGGGGCGGAGCCCGCGCGACCGACTATGTGCCGCGCAACGTCGACCTGGTGAAAGATCGGGGAATCCGGGTGCCGTATTTGCCAGGTGACAAAGTGGGTTTGCGCGTGGGATTGGATGTGGCGGTTGATTTTTTTGGGCATCCAATCATGGGGGCCCCTGATTTGGGTGCGATCGAACTGCCGTAAAGCCATGAAGTCGGGTTTACTTTGCGCTGCGATTACGGCCGTTTCCTGTGCCTGGGCGGCTCCGGCCGTCATTGAGCCGGGAGCGGTCTGGCTCGATACCCAAGGCCGGCCAATCAATGCGCACGGCGGGGGGCTGCTCCATGATCGCGGAATCTATTACTGGTATGGCGAAGTAAAGCAGGGGCGCACCTATCTGCCCAAGGTGAACCAGGCGTGGGGTGGGACGAGGGTGATCGCAGGCGGAATCTCGTGCTACTCCTCGGCCGACCTTGGCGCCTGGAAAAATGAAGGGATCGTTCTGCCGTCGGTGGCGGACGATCCGGACCACGATCTCGCCTGCGAGAACGTGATTGAGCGGCCCAAGGTAATCTACAATGCGCGGACGAAGAAATTCGTGATGTGGTTTCACCAGGACTCGCCCAACTACGCGGCGGCGCGCTCCGGTGTGGCCGTGAGCGATTTGCCCACCGGTCCCTTCACGTACGTGGGCAGCTTTCGGCCCAACGCGGGAAAGCGGCCGCTCAACGGGACGGAGCGCAACGTCGCCGACGGTTCGAATGAAGCCTTGGTCCGCGATTTGTCCGGCGGACAGATGGCGCGCGACATGACGCTGTTTGCCGACGACGACGGCAAGGCGTACCACTTCTACGCCTCGGAGGACAACCAGACGATGCATGTCTCCGAGCTGAGCGATGATTATCTTCAGCCCGCGGGAAGATATGCCCGTATTTTTGTGGGGCGTTTCATGGAAGCTCCGGCGGTTTTCAAGCGGGGAGGAAAATATTACCTGATCGCCTCTGGCTGTACGGGGTGGGAGCCCAACGCCGCGCGGTCGGCCGTGGCGGACAATATTCTCGGGCCGTGGACCGAACTGGGAAATCCGTGCCGCGGCGCTGGGGCGGAACTGACGTTTAGCGGCCAAAGCACCTACGTGCTGCCGATCGCCGGCCAACCCGGACGTTTTGTCGCGATTTTCGACCAATGGAATAAATGGGATCTTGAGGACTCTCGTTATGTTTGGCTGCCGCTGACGTTGGATAACGACGGCCAGCCTCTCATCGAGTGGCAGTCGCGCTGGACGTTGTCCCCCGGGCGGTGATTTCCAGATTCGGATTCAAATCCCGCGCTCCGCGACGACGGCCAACATCTCCTTTGACCTGCTTCTGATGGATTGCCAGATGCCGGAGTTGGATGATTGGGAGGCAACCCGGCGCATCCGGGCACTGGAAACCGCCGGGCAGCCGAGTCCCGGGCGCCGCACTCACGGCGAACGCTTTTGCCGAAGAACGCCGCCGCTGCCTTGAGGTTGGAATGCATGACTTTTCAACCAGGCCGATGCGGTGTCCCCTACATAGCTGATTCGCGAATTGAGCGGATACCCTCCCAGGATATGACCGATACCGGGAAATGACCGAGAGTTGACCGAGAGATGAAAACGGCTTTTTCTGGGATTCAACCCACTCATCCCATGGCCAAAGTGTCGCTGAATGCCCTGACATCCCATTTGCGTGGCCGGGTGGGGGATTTGGTCTTCAAGCGCTACGGAGACCGACTCGTGGTGACGAGGGTTCCGCAATTTAAGAAGAAACGAACGCTTTCGAAAGGGGAGCAGTCCCGTCAAAAAAAATTTGCCGCCGCGAATCGTTACGCCCTGGGTGTGTTAAACGACCCCAAGCGCCGCGCCGCCTACGCGGCCCTGGCGAAAAAATCAGGGCGTTCGATTCAGCTGGCGGCAATCAGTGATTTTCTCACGGTGCCGGTTATCCACGGGGTGGAAGCACGCCGCTTTCATGGGAACGCCGGTGATGAGATTCTCATCGACACCGATAATGGCCTGAAAGTATCGGAACTGCAGGTCGCGATTCGCGGGGAGAGAGGAAAAATCGTGGAAGAAGGAATGGCTGAGAGTGTCCGTGGCGTGTGGACCTATGCCGCCAAGCTCCCATACCCACCGGACAGCAGGCTCACCCTTGATGTGATCGCACGCGATCGGGCGGGCCACACGGTGCGCTATCGCGAGCCGATGGTCGTCAAGTAATCGTTACATCGGCGGGAGGGCGCGGCTGAGGCTCCGCCGGGCGGGGTTTTCGGTTGCGTGGCCAATAAAAGTCCGTGCATTGGCGGCGTGAACGTTCACGTGCTGCCCGCCGGGCCAATCCAGACCAACGCCTATCTGCTGACCGCTCCTGCCCGCGGCGAGGCCGTCTTGATTGACGCACCTGGCG
Source organism: Opitutia bacterium (assembly GCA_947474365.1). Classification (GTDB taxonomy): domain Bacteria; phylum Verrucomicrobiota; class Verrucomicrobiia; order Opitutales; family Opitutaceae; genus ER46. The sequence goes on from CANJIU010000098.1 coordinate 26,525, forward strand.
ATGTCTGGTCGGACGTCGCCCCCATCCTGGAAGAGGAAAAATGCCGGCTCATCGAAGTGTGGATCACCCACGGCCATTGGGACCACACCCAGGGCGGCGCGGAAGTGGTGCGACAGACGGGCGCCAAGGTGCGCGCCCATGTCGCCGACCGGCAGCTCATTGAGTCGCCCGCGATCATGGAGCGCTTCATGGGACAGCGCATGAACCTCGAGGCGATTCACGTTGATCACTGGGTCGGGCAGGGGGACACGTTCGACGCGTTGGGTACGACGGTCGAAGTGCGACATGTGCCGGGACATTGTCCGGGCAACGTGCTGTTCTATTTTTCCGCCCAACACGCGGCATTTGTGGGCGACGCGCTATTCAACGGGAGCATCGGGCGTACGGATCTGCCGGGTGGGAATTTCGAGGAACTCGAGCGTTCGATCCGCAGCCAGATTTACTCGCTGCCGGGTGAGACCACGGTGTTCCCCGGCCATGGACCGAGAACCAGTGTCGCAAACGAACGCAGCAGAAATCCCTATGTCAGCGGCTGAACACGAATCTTACATGCGCCGGGCGCTCGGGCTGGCCCGCAGCGTCTGGGGAACAACCCACCCGAACCCGATGGTCGGGGCGTTGATCGTCGAGGATGGCCAGGTCGTGGCCGAGGGTGCGACAGCGCCCGACGGCGGGCCGCACGCCGAGCGACTGGCCTTGCTCGCCCGGGGAAAGCCCCCGCGGCCCGGCGCCACCCTGTATGTGACACTCGAACCCTGCTCGACCCAGGGGCGCACTGGAGCCTGCACCGATTCCATCATCGCATCGGGGATTAAAAAGGTGGTCGTCGGCGCCACCGATCCGAATCCGGCGCATGCGGGCCGTGGATACGCCGTGCTGCGCGCCGCGGGAGTCGAGGTAATCAGCGGCGTGTTGGAGCCGGAATGCACGGACCTGAATCTCATCTTCAACCACTGGATCACGCAGGGCGGGCCATTGCTGGCGGCGAAGGTGGCGACAACCCTCGACGGCAAGATCGCCTGCCGCACCGGTGAGTCAAAATGGATCACGAACGAGCGCGCGCGGGCGGACGTGCATCGCTGGCGCCGGCTGTTTCCCGGCATCGCAGTTGGGGCGATGACCGTGCTGAAAGACAACCCGCGTCTGACGGTGCGGCAGGAAGGGCAACCCGAGTGGTGTCCGTGGCGTTTCGTTTTCGATGGACTGCTGCGCACGGTCGTGGACAAGAGTCTGCCGTCGGTGTTCACTGATGAATTTCGCGACCGCACGATCGTCGTGACGACGCCGCATGGCGGGCTGGGTTATGTGCGCAAGTTGCGCGAAATGGGCATCAAGGTCTGGATCTTTGATTCGCCGACGCAGCGCGTGCTCCTGCCGGACTTCCGGAAAAAATGCGCCGAGGAACGCATCGCGGGCGTGCTGGTCGAGGGCGGGGCGCAGTTGATCGCCGAACTCGTGCGCGTCCGGCAGCTCGATTATCTCTTCGCCTACCACGCGCCGGTGATTTTCGCCGACGAGAAGGCGAAATCGATGTTCAGCGGATTGCGGCCGGAGAAACTGGAGCATGCGATCCGGCTCACCGGGGTGCAGCATGAGGTTTTCGATGGCGATATGCTGATGCGCGGGCGCGTCGCCTATCCCGAAAAGCTGTTGGTGGATGAAACCGTGTTCGGGCTGCGCTAGCCGGTCTGCGTCCGCCGCAATTTCCATGCGTCACCTGTCCTGCCTTGCCCTGTGTCTGCTGTTCCCATTCGCCCTGACCTTGGGGCTAAACGCCGCGGAAGGCGACTTCCCGCCGCATCCCGACTCAATCGTCCGTCCCGGCGTGCCGAAGGGCGATCTGATCAAGTTCGATTTATCCGGATCAAAAGTATTTCCCGGCACGACGCACGAGGTGACGGTGTACGTGCCGAAGCAGTACGATCCCGCCAAGCCGGCCTGCGTGTACGTCAACCAGGACGGCGTGCAATGGGGCGCGCCGGTGGTGTTCGACAACCTGATCGCGCGCGGCGACCTGCCAGTGATGGTCGGTGTGTTTGTCCGGCCCGGGGTCGTGAAAGCGGCGAACGGGGCCACCGCGCTCGACCGCTTCAACCGCAGCTATGAGTACGACGGCCTCGGTGATGGGTATGCGCGCTTCGTGCTCGACGAGTTGTTGCCCGCGGTGGAGACCAAAGTGACGCCGGACGGCCGCGCGATCAAATTGTCGAAATCCGGCAACGACCGGGCGATCGGCGGCTCGAGCAGCGGGGCGATTTGCGCGTTTACGGCGGCTTGGGAGCGGCCGGATGCGTTCAGCCGGGTCTTCAGCAACGTCGGGACGTTTGTCGGCCTGCGCGGGGGAGACCTCTATCCGACCTTGATTCGGAAATACGAACCGCGCGGGCTCCGCGTGTTCCTCGTCGACGGTTCCCATGACAACAACATCTACGCCGGCGATTGGTGGATGGCGAACCAGACGATGGAACGCGCGCTCGTGTTTGCCGGCTACGAAGTCAACCACGTCTGGGGCGAGGGCGGACACAACGGCAAGCACGGCACGGCGGTTTTCCCCGACGCGATGCGCTGGCTGTGGAAGGGCTGGCCCGAACCGGTGAAGTCGGCGGCGCCGACGAAGAATGACTATCTTGCCACGCTCCTGATTCCGGGCGAGTCATGGCAGCTGGTGTCCGACGGCTACAAACTCTCCGAGGGCGCGGTGGTGAACGCAAAAGGGGAGGTCTGGTTCACCGACATTCCCAACAGCAAGGCGTACAAGATTTCGTTGGACGGCAAGGTGACGCTCTCCCGCGAAAACACGAACCGCGCCAATGGGCAGGCATTCGGGTCGGATGGTCGGCTGTATGCCGTCGCCAGCGGCACGCAGCAGGTGCTGGCGTACAGCGAAGCCGGCGCCGTATCTGTCATCGCAGATGGAATCGCCGGCAACGACCTGGTTGTCGCCCATAACGGAAACATCTACGTCACGAATCCGCCCGGTGGCGCGAGCAACGAGCCGAGCAAGGTCTGGTTGATCAAGCCGGACGGCGGCAAGCAGGTCGTCGATTCGGGCCTCCGGTTTGCGAACGGCATCGCGCTGTCGCCGGACCAATCGCTGCTCTACGTCGCGGACTACCGTTCCCACTGGGTTTACAGCTATTCCATCCTTCCCGACGGCACGCTCGCCAACAAGCAGCGCTATTATTGGCTGCACCAACCTGACGCCATCGATCAAAGCAGCACCGATGGGATGAAGGTCGACCGTGACGGCCGGCTCTACGTTGCGACGGCACTCGGCGTGCAGATCTGCGATCAAGCGGGCCGCGTGAACGCCATCATTCCGACGCCGAATGGACGGATCACCAACCTTGTCCTCGGTGGGGAGAAATTTGATACGCTCTACGCGACTTGCGTCGACAAGGTCTACAAGCGAAAACTTCGGACGACCGGGGCGAACGCGTGGGATGCGCCCAACAAGCCGACCGCGCCAAGGCTTTGACCGCGGAGGGCGATTGAAAGCGGAGGAGGGGCGAACCCGCGTGGATTTGTCGCCGGATTAGAACCCCTTCCAAGTCCGCTCCACGGCTTCATCGGATCCGCCCCTCCGCGAACCAGATTCAAGGTCCGAGCTGGGAGTGCACGCCGTCGCGATACCCGAAATCGGGTAGACACGGCGATTGTCGCGGCGGACACGCGGGGTTTATCGGACGGCAGCGACGGCGCGAAGAAACCGACGAACCCGCTTGGCCTCAACCGCGCCCGCCCAATGCCCGCCGGTCTTGAACTCCGAACCGACGATGAAGCCATCGGCGTCGGCATAGAAGGAGGCGACGTTCTCCGCGGTAACACCCGAGCCCAGGAAAACAGGCAGCCGCGTCGCACGTTTGACGTCGCGGACGTCGGCCGGCTTGGGGGCGTCGCCTGTGACGGCGCCGGTCACGATGACGGCGTCGCCGCGCATGAATTCGACCGCGTGTGCCGTCTCCCCGATTCCGATGTCGGCGGTGATGGCGTGGGAGCTGTGTTTTTTCTTCACGTCGGCCCATACCTGCACGCGTTCCGCGCCGATGGTGCGTCGATACCGCAATAACTCGGCAGCCGATGACTGGATGAAGCCCTCGTCAGCGACATGGGCAAAAGCGAAGCCCTCAGCGCGGATGTAATCGAGTCCCGCGGCGTGAGCGACGGCCAGGGCCTCGCGATTGGCGCCCGCGAGGATTTGGATACCGACGGGAAGTTCGGCGACCTCCTTCACCACACGCGCGATAATCGCCATCGCAGCGACTATCTCGGGACCGACGTGCCCACGCTGATACGGGGTGTCGTGCATGTTCTCCAGCATGAGCCCGTCGACACCGGCGTCGCGGCAGAGCATCGCCTCCTGGAGGGCCTGAGTCTCGATGTCGCGCAGTGAGCGATTCGCGGCAGGTGTGCCGGGGAGCGCGCTGAGATGGATCATCGCGATGACCGGCTTCGGTGAGCCGAAGAGTGGGGAAGATTTGGCCATGGAAGACGCCACAAGTTACCGCTTCCGGCGAGCAAACCAAGGCTAACCCGCGTGCGGAGACAGTTCCGCGCACGGGAAATGGGGCGTTTGGGACATTGCCGAATCCGGAGATTGGAAACACGCTGAGGACGATGCAGCACCGCTCACGAATCGCCTTAATCGGGAGTTCCACGGTTTTAGTCTTACTCGTCGGGTGCGCCAATTTCGGCTGGGTCAACCATCCCGACGGTCAGGCGACGATTCGTCGAACGGTCGGAAGTTCCGAAATCGTCATCACGACAACGCCGCGGCTGGCCGGCGCGATTCATTCGCTGACGTGGAACGGGGTTGAGTTCATCGATTCGACGGATCACGGCCGGCAATTGCAGTCCGCCTCAAATCTCGACGCTGACATCTTGCCGATCCGGGCGGAAACGTTCAATCCGACCGAGGCCGGATCGCGGCGCGATCATATCGGAGACAAGTCGTCGAGCCGGCTGTTGTCGTTCCGCTCGTCCGGGCTCCGCACTCGAATCAAAGACACAGATGGCGTTCTGGCTGGTGCCGGGGGAATTGTCGGGTGGGCATCCGGCCCGCAACACGACGGTCCTCTCGAATCATCTCCTCTTCAAACGCGTCGCGATCGGCTGGCGGGATATGTCGAACGTCATCGCCTATGACGTCGTGTTCACGGTCCCATCGGGCGAGCGTCACCAACAAGCCGTGTTTGAGGCGCTGACCGGCTACATGCCGGCGAGGTTCTCACGTTTTTTGAAATTCAACGGAAGCTCGGGCGAATTGGAGCCATTGGATGACGGCCCCGGGGAACAGAACGAGCCCGTGGTGTTGGCGACCGAAGAGGGTGGATACGCGATGGGAATCTGGTCGCCGGAAGCGGGCGCCCGTTACGGGCGGTTTCGTTTCCCGCGGGCCAAGGTCGTGAAGTGGAACTGCGTTTTTCGCCGGGGAGGACCGGGGCAGCGGATCGCGCCGGGCGATTACCCGTTCCGTCAATTCGTGATTGTCGGGGACCTGACCACGGTGCGCGACTGTCTCCGGAAATTGGAACGTGAAAACACGAGCGCCCGTGCGAACGACGTTGTGCCAACTCCGCTACCTCAGTGATCACCGTAGCCGTTCGGGTGTGTCGAATGCCACTTCCAAGCGGTGGCGACGATGGATTCGATGTCGGGAAACTTTACCTTCCAGCCGAGCTCGCGCTGCGCCTTGGCCGAGTCGGCGAAAAGGGCGGGCGGATCTCCGGGACGCCGCGGGCTTTCGATCACTTTGACGGGCCGGCCGACGATCTTCTCGACGGCGCGAATGACCGCACGGTTCGAGGTAGGCGATCCGGTGCCGAGGTTGTAGAAGAGCTGGGTGCCGGGGGTGGCAAGCCGGTCGAAGACGGCAATATGAGCGCGACTGAGGTCGTCGACGTGCACGTAGTCACGCAGGCAGGTGCCATCGGGAGTGGGGTAATCCGTGCCGAAAAGTTGCAGGTTCGGGCGCTTGCCGGTCGCCACGTCAATCGCCACCGGAATCAGATGGGTTTCCGGCGAGTGGTCCTCGCCGATCGAGCCGTCCTCGGACGCGCCCGCCGCGTTAAAGTAGCGGAACGCGGCGAAACTGAGTCCATGGGCGACGGCGAGGGCCTTGAGCGCCTGTTCGATGTCGAGCTTGGTCTGCCCGTACGGATTGATAGGTGCCTGCGGCAGATTTTCGTGGATCGGGAGCGTCGCGGGGACGCCGAAGGTTGCGCAGGTCGACGAGAAGACGAATTTCTTCACGCCGGCGTCGAGCATCGCTCGCAGGAGATGAAGGGTGGCGACGACATTGTTGAAATAATACTTCAGCGGATCGGTGACGGATTCGCCGACGTAGCAGTAGGCGGCGAAGTGCATCACGACCTCGATTTTCTCGTCGCGCAGCACGCGCCCCACAAAGGCCTCGTCGCCCAGGTTGCCGTCGTAGTGCCGGACTGCAGGTGCAAGTGCGCCGCGATGCCCGTAGACCAGGTTGTCGAGCACCACGGGCCGATGCCCCGCCGCGACGAGCTGACGCACGCAATGACTGCCGATGTAACCGGCGCCTCCGACAACGAGAACATTCATGAGTGTCAGCCTTGTATTGCTTTCGGGCGGGTGATGGCTAGCGATTTCCGATTCCCGCCAGAATGAATCATTCCCAGCAGTCTCGCATCGTCATCACCGGAGTCGGATTGACCGCCCCCAACGGCAATTCGCTGCCGGAGTTTCGCCAAAATTTGCTGGCGGGAGTGGCGGGCATTGAGCGGATGGAAATTCGGTACATGGGCTCGCAACTCGCGGGTGTGTGCCACTTTGATCCCCTGCGTTACCAGAAAAAGAAGGAATTGAGGGTAGGGACCAGGGCGGGGAGCATTTCGATTTATTGCGCCCGCGAGGCGCTGGCGGACAGCAAGGTAAATTTCGAAGCGCTGCCGAAAGATCGAGTTGGGATTTACATTGGCTGTACCGAGCACGGCAACGTCGAGACGGAGAACGAGATCTACAATATCTCGAAGTTTAACTACGACACAAAGTTTTGGTCGCATTACCACAATCCGAGGACGGTAGCGAACAACCCGGCGGGAGAGACCTCCCTCAACCTCGGCGTAACCGGTCCCGCCTACACCATTGGGGCCGCCTGTGCGGCGGGAAATTTGGGTCTGATTCACGCGACCCAGATGTTGAGGTTGGGAGAGGTGGATTTCGCCATTTGCGGCGGGGTGAGCGAGAGCATTCACACCTTTGGTATTTTCGCGGGTTTTAAGTCGCAGAACGCGTTGGCGACCCATGAGGATCCGAAGAAGGCCTCCCGGCCATTCGACAAGGCGCGCAATGGGATCGTCATCGCCGAAGGCGGCGGACTTTACGCCTTGGAGCGTTTGGACGACGCCCAGGCCCGCGGGGCAAAGATCTATGCCGAAATCGCTGGTTATCATGTGAACAGCGACGCGAGTGACTACGTGCTGCCCAACCCACAGCGCCAGGCGGAGTGCGTTCGCGCCTCCCTCCGACGCGCGCGGCTCGAAGCCCGCGACATCCACATCGTCAACACCCATGCGACCGCTACCCCCTTGGGCGACATTCAGGAGTGCGAGGCGATCCGGGCGGTCTTTGGCGAAGGGTGTCCGGACACCCATATCAACAACACCAAGAGCTTTATCGGGCATGCGATGGGTGCGGCGGGGGCGCTGGAACTGGCGGGTAACCTACCGTCGTTTGACGACCTCATTGTGCACCCCACGATCAACGTCGATGACCTCGATCCACTCTGCGCTCTGCCGGGGCTGGTCCTGAACCAGCCGAAGACCGCGGCAAGAGTAGATACCATCCTAAATAACTCCTTTGGGATGCTCGGGATAAATTCCACGTTGATTGTTAAGCGCTTTGTCCCCTAATTCCGCGGAACTGATATGACAAAAGACGAATGCAAGAAGGTGGTGCTCGATATCATCGCGGACATCGCTCCCGATGAAGACTTGAGCAACGTCAAGCCCGACGTCCGCCTGCGCGACCAGCTGCAGCTGGATAGCATGGACTTCCTCGACATCGTCATGGAACTCCGCAAGCGCCACAGCATCGAGGTGCCGGAGGCGGATTATGTCCAACTCGCCTCGCTCGACAGCTGCGCGGAATACCTTACGCCGAAATTCAACGCCCTGGCCTCCAAAGGTTGAGCGACATAGGCGGGACTTGAGCGGGCCGGGAGTGCGTCCCGGCCTTTTTGTTTGGCACCCTTCGCCCCAATCGGAACGAAATGCTGTCAGCATGAATTCCCGTTCGCACTACGACGTCGCCATCATTGGCGCCGGGATGTCGGGACTGGCGGCGGGCATCCGGCTCGCGCACTTCGGCAAGAGAGTGTGCATCTTCGAACGCCACAACGCGGTCGGCGGTCTCAACGGCTTTTACAGCATTGCGGGGCGGAAATTCGACGTCGGCCTGCATGCGATGACCAATTTCGTGCGGCCCGGCGTCAAGGGCACGCCGCTCACGAAATTGCTCAGGCAACTGCGGATTGACCGGGACGAGTTTGCCCTGTGTGAGCAAAAGCAATCGCGTGTGGCGTTCGGCGCGCGCGGTGAAATTTCCCTGCGATTCACCAACGATTTTTGCGTGTTCGAGAGTGAGGTGGCGCGGCAGTTTCCAGCTCAGATCGATGGTTTTCGCGCGCTGGTCGCACTCGTAAAATCCTACGACGACGTCTCGCTCACGGCCCAGCCCGAGTCCGCTCGCGTGGTCGTGCGACGGCACATTTCCGACCCGTTGCTTGAGGACATGCTCTTCTGCCCGGTCATGTACTATGGGAGCGCGACGGAGCGGGACATGGAGTTCGGGCAGTTCGTGATCATGTTCAAGGCGCTGTTTCTGGAAGGCTTCGCCCGCCCCTACGAAGGCGTACGGGTCGTGCTGCGGGTGCTGCTGGAAAAATACCGCCAAGCAGGGGGAGAGCGACGGATGAAATGTGGCGTGCGTGAGATTGCGACGCGGGAGGGCCGGGCGAGCGCGCTAATTTTGGACACTGGGGAGGAAATCACCGCGGCCCACATTATTTCCTCGATCGGTGCTCCGGAAACCGACGCGTTGCTCCGCACCTTGAAACCCTCAACGCCCGACGCCCGTGGTCCGGTCCCGGGTGCGCATTCCTTTATCGAGACGATTACGGTCCTCGATCGGCAGCCGGCGGAATTCGGCTGGGGAGACGACACCATCGTCTTCTTCAACGATTCGCCGCGGTTTGACTACGCGTGTCCGGGCGGAGAGGTCGATTCCCTCAGCGGCGTTATCTGCATTCCGAATAATTTTGATTACGGCCCCGGGCGTACGCTGCCGGAGGGAATTGTGCGTGTAACGTGCCTGGCCAATCCCGCTCCTTGGTTCGCATTTGAGCCGGAGGCATATGCCGCGGCGAAGGCACGTTGGTTCGTCGACGTGCAGCGCAGTGCCCGGCGTTTCCTGCCCGCGACCAACGATGCCACGCTCGCCGAAGCAGTGGTCGCGACGGATATGTTCACTCCCCGGACAATCACGAAATTCACGGGGCACCGTAACGGCGCGATTTACGGAGCGCCGAACAAGGTCAGGGATGGCCGCACGGCCTTCTCCAATTTGTACCTCTGCGGCACTGACCAGGGCTTTCTGGGTATCGTCGGCGCGATGCTGAGCGGCATCTCGATGGCAAACTATCACATCTTGCAACCCGCGCGGACGAGCGCGCTCTGAGCACCGGCGTCAGGGCTGCTTGATATACCGCTGCGTTTCTCCGGGGGATGAATCGCCCGATGTCGTCGCCGTGCAGGATCTCAGACGAGGGTGTCCGTTTAGATTTGATCCGCCGGGAGCCGCGACAACGGTACGTGCTGCACGTTGCAGGGCCCGCGCCAGTGCCCCGGCCGGCCATTCGCGCCATGGACTCTTCCTCTCCCACACCGCCGACTGACGCATCCAAATCTGGCCGCCCCAAGGTCGCCGCGCGTTCGACCGGCAACCTGACGCTGGATGATGTGTCCAAGTTGGCCGGGGTTTCGCCCATCACGGTCTCCCGGGCGCTCAACCATCCGGAACTTGTCGCGAGTGAGACCCTCGCTGCGATTCGTCGGGTCGTCACCGAAACAGGCTACGTGCCCAATCTACTCGCGGGCGGCCTGGCCTCGAACCGCTCCCGGCTCGTAGCGGCAATTATTCCGACGTTGGGCAACGCCATGTTCATCGATACAATGCAGCCGCTGAACGACATGCTTGCCCAGCAGGACTATCGCCTGGTGCTGGGGCTTTCGGGCTTTCCGCGCGCCGACGAGGATGAACTCTTGAAGGGCATGCTGAGCCGGCGCCCGGATGCGCTTGTTCTCACTGGAGTCCGGCATTCCTCCTCGACACGCCTTCGGCTGCGCGCCGCACGGATTCCGATCGTTGAAATCTGGGACCTCACTCCGGAGCCGCTTGATCTCGTCGTGGGTTTCTCCCACGTCCGGGTCGGCGGCGCGGCGGCCCTGCATCTGTACGGCAAGGGTTACCGGCGGTTTGCTTCGGTCTGCGCCCACGATGAACGCGCCCGTGTGCGCCACGCTGCGTTTGTAAACACGCTCGGAGAACACGGGATCAACTTGGAGTCGATGCACGAAGTGCAGACTCCCACGACCGTGCGGATGGGGAGGGAGAGCTTCGCCCGCGTCTTCAACGAAGGTTCGCGCCCGGAAGTGATCTTCTGCAGTTCGGATGTCCTAGCCCACGGCTTGCTCGCCGAAGCGCAGTCGCGGGGGTTGAAGGTTCCCGACGACGTCGCCGTGATGGGTTTTGCCGACCTCGATTTTGCGGCATACACTTTTCCGGCGCTGACGACCGTGCATGTTGATCGTGGCGCGATTGGCCGGATGGCTGGAGAAATGTTGCTGGCCCGACTTGATGGGAAGATCATCGAATCACCGGTGGTTGACGTTGGATTTCACATCGTCGACCGGGCCAGCGCCTGAAGCGTGCCGCAACGAAGCTCGGGCTAGCGCTGCGCATGGCCCACAGATTTGCCGCGACGCATGGGGCGGCGGGGTTTCGGGTTGGAGTCATGATATCGCTGCATGATCTGCACCATGGTGCTCAAGATGGCGTATCCCTTCCACAAGCACTCGAAGCCGGGCGGGCGGTCGC
>CANJIU010000099.1 GCA_947474365.1 Opitutia bacterium
ATCCAGCTGCGCCGCCTGCACCTCCCATGGCGCCTCAAGGCCCAATAGCTTTCCATAATGTGCGACCACCGTCTCGTCCTTGCTTGGTTTCATCCTCCCAGCCTGCCTGCTCTCCCCGAATCCTTGCCACTAAGAAACCGGGAGAACCAGGTTTTTCCGCTGTCGAAGCTCGCCCAGACAGTGATTTTCTCCCGGCCGTTGGAGGTGGAGCCACCGACCTTGTCGGGCATCCTGCCCGCAACGGTGTCGAGATTGCTGTAGAGCAGTACGTCGGCGCCGTCGATCGGCAGGCGGATGAGGCCACCCATGCAGCCGTACGAGGTGCCGCGAGCCCCATCGGGGAGTACATCGCTTTCGAAGGGCTCGACCCAGAGCTGGCCACCGTCGTGGCTCCAGCCGAAGAAGCGGTTGTTTTTGCTCATGTGCTCGCGCGAGCTGTAGAGGATGCGGCCGTCGGAAAGCTCGGCGAGCGCAGCCTCGCCAGAGCCGAGCACGGGAAACGGCGCGCTCACCTGCCACGTCGCGCCACCGTCGTCACTGAACATCGCGGCGTTGTAATGATAGGGGCGCCATTCGACGTCGTTGGAATTGGTCGGACCGAAGATGCGGCCGGGCACGAGCAGGCGGCCCCGGTGTTTGCCGAACTGCAGTGTGACGCCCGGCTGAAAAGCCCCCACGCCGAGCGGCACGGTGTCGGGCGAGCCATGGTTGAATCGGTTGGGAGAAATCGTGATCGCTGCGCGCTTCCAGGTGCGGCCGTCGTCGCGGCTTTTCCAGAGGTATCCCTTGTCGGCGTGAACGTAGAGAATCTCGCCGTTGGTCTCGTTGACGACGAGCTTGCCGCCGGCGTCGCGCCCGACCTCGCGAGCCGGGCCCCACGTGACGCCGCCGTCGGCGCTCTCGCGGACTTGCTTGTCGTGAAACGCGAGCACGTGGCCGTTGCGCGCGGTGACGATGTCGCGGCCGCCGCGGCCCGGGAAGAGCGGGTTGAGGACAAACGCAGGGTCGCCGAGGAACGCCCGGCCCGACGAGCGCACGGCGGACTCGACTGACTGTGCGTGGATTGCGGCGGCGAGAAGAGGAAGGAAAACGAGACGATGCAGATGAAATTTCATTTGGCAGTAAGCAGGCGGGCGAGCTGTCGCACCCGGGCGGGTGTGTTGTCGCCCACCCGGCCCGGGTGCAAAGACGCCGTTCCCGTGGTGCCACTGCACCGACGGGGAGTATTGGCGGCCCTCAGAATCGCACGCCGACTACGACCTGCCAGTCCCGGCCTGGGTCGAGCGCATAGCGATGCCATTGGCCGACGGAGTAGATATTCGTGTTGTTGAGAACGTTGTTCACCTTGAGCGAAAAATCATAGGAGAAGCGGCTGCCCGATGGGCGGTATTTGTAGCCGATGATCGCGAACAGCGCGTCGGCGAGGACGTCGGCCACGATGCGGAGGCATGCAGGCTGGGACATGGTGACGGGTTTTGGGGTTTGGGTCGCACCCGGTGGGCAGTCCCGCGGCGCGGTCAGCGCAGTTATCCCAGACCGGTTTGCGGCTCTCCAACAGGTATTCACTGATCCTTTTTTGGAACCAGTGGCCCGGCGAACGGCCGGGAGCGGGATATGGTAAAAGAAAAACCGCCGTCCGGCCCTGGGGCGCGAACGGCGGTCAAGTCGGAAAGAAACTTCGATACCTTGAGCTCAGCTCTTCTTCGCGTTGAGAAACGCGAGCACCATCTCGGCCTGCTTCTCGGTCTGCTTCTCGTCGTGGTAGACGACCTTGCCGCTGCGGTCGATCAGGTAGGCCTCGCGGCTCGCCATCATTCCGCCGCTCTGACCGAAAGCCTTGAGCACCTTCTTGTCGGTGTCGGCCAGCAGCGGGTAGTCGAAATTGTTCTTCTCCTTGAATTCCTTTTGCTTCTCGACCGGGTCGGTGCTTACCCCGATCACGGCGACACCCTTCTTTTTCAGCTCGGCGCTTGCGTCCCGGAGCGAGCAGCCCTGCTTGGTGCAGCCGCCGGTGAGGGCCTTCGGGTAGAACCAGACGAGGGTGTAATTGTTCTTCTTGTAGACGTCGGCGAGACTGAGCGTCGTGCCGGCATCGGTCGTGGCGGAGAGCGTCGGAGCCTTGTCTCCGACTTTGAGAGGCTCGGCGCGGGCAAACACGCCGAGAAGAGTGAAAAGGGACATGAGGGCGAGGGAGTGGGTAAGTTTCATGGCGGGTCGGACGGTAATGCGGATCGGCGGCAAAGCAAGCGGGCCCTGTTACCTGGGTACGCGCCGCCCCCGCCGTGTTTCGCCCCGCTCCCGATGACCGCCGACGCCACGTCCAAGCGGAAGGGTAATGCGACGAAACGGTCCATCAGAAGTGCGTAAAACCGCGGTGGAAGGGTGGGTCGCAGGGCCGCCCGACTGCCCTCAAACGCCGCGCTTGGGCGGATCCGTCCGAGCGAGGATGCGAGGTGCTGTATCCGAAATGGAGCTCAGACGGCGGCGACGGCTTGCCGGCGAAGGGCGGACGAACGCCGGCGGCGCTACGTCTGCGCCCCGGCGGGCCATGTCGCCGTCGGCAGGGCCCTCACGGCTCCAAACCCGTCACCTGAATCTCGTTCGGGTGGTCGATGGAAAACCGCAGCGTCAGGTCGCGTTTCTCGGCGGGTTTGAGCTCAAGCGTCCACTTGAGCCCGCCCTCGGCGGTGGGTTTGACTTCCTTCGCGTCGGGGGCGAGCTGCTTCACGACGATTTTTTCGTGGCGCGACACCGGCAGCTGGTCGGTGACGACCACGCGTGCGGCGATTTTTTTGTTATTTTGAATCGTGAGCAGGTACTCGTAAGTGATGCGCTTGCCGCTGTTGGTGAGGCCGGTGTCCTCGGTGAAGCGCTGCACCCGCTTGTGCTTCACGGAAATTCCCTCGTCAACGCCGAGCGCGAGGTCGAATTTTTCCCCGGGCATGACGGTGCGCAGGCTGCTCGTGGCGACAAATGTGCTGTCGAGAAAGACGTTCATGGTGCCGGCCAGCAGCGGATACTCGGACGAGTTGGTCGCCTTGGCCGTGAGGAAGGCCGCCGCTTGGAGTTTGGGTGTGGTGAGGTATTCCGGCACCGCGGCGAGGGCCGTGGTGGTGATGGGAATCTTCTGGGGTGAATTGTCGCTGGGGATGCTGGCCGGGGTCGCGACCTTGAAGGAAGCGCTGGTCGCGGTGGTGTCGACGGTGGCTTGGGCGACCTGGGCTTCCGCGAGTTGAAAGGCGTCCGCCGCTTCCGCCTTCATCGCCCCGCCGCGCACGGCCGGTGCATTCGGCCGGGACCGTTCGGCGCGGAGGTCATTCATCGCTCCGATGCTCTGGACCGCCGACATCGGCAATGGTCGCGGCTGAAATACATCGACCACCCATGGTCGCTGTTCAGGGGCGGCGCCGCCAAGTCCGGGGCGGGCGGTCGAGAGCGTGAGGGTGATGTCCTTCCAGTCTTCGCCGGTGTTCTGGCGGACGATGCCGAGGTAGGAAAGGGCGACGGATTTTTCGTTGGAGTTTACCCGGGCGTCGTAACTGGGCGACCAACTCGCACCGGGAACGGCGTAACTGAGGGAGAGCGTAAGGGCGCCGGCTGCGGAGGTGTCGATGCGCACGTTCACCGACTTGTAGCTGCGTCCGCCAGACCCGCGGAGCTGGTTGAGCTGACGTTGGACTGCGTCCGTCTTGGCCGCGAGGTCTTCGACTTGGGTGGCGAGCGCTTGGTTTTCGAGGGTAATCTTGGCCCGTTGCTCCTCCAGAAACCCAAGGAGTTTTCCCGAATCCTCGATCGAGAGTCGTGGCGCGCTGTCCTTGGTGGGCGGGGTGGTGGCGGCGGTCTCAAGCCGGCCGAGCGTGGTTTCCTGCGCTTTGAGGAGGGTTGCCCGGTCATCGAGGACCCGGCGCTGCTTGGCGAGCGCGCGAAGCTCATCTTCAAGCGCCTTGACGCGATCGTTCGGCGTAAAGTCGACGAAAACCGACCGGGCTGCCACGTCGAGAATCGTCACCTGCGCTGAACCCCGACCGGAGACCTGGAGGGACTGATCGAGGAGGTTGGCCGGGAGCTTTTCGAATACCACCTCTGCCGAGCCCGTGGAGTTCAGCTCAAGGGACGCGGTCCGTGTCACCACCGCCCGGTCAGTGTAGACGGTGACGGCGGAGAGCGAGGAGTTCGCCGCCGTTGGCGCGCCGTGTAGGTTCAAGGAAAGGGTAATAACGGCTGCGTACGCGCAGGAAACTGGGTTTCTCATGGGGTGATCGTGACGGGTTCGGCGGCGGAACGCACCAACGAAGCGGGAAAGATCCTCCTCGCCGCTTTTGATCACACCCCGCCGGATCCTGGTTTCATGTCACACTTTTCCGGAACTCCATCCGGAGGCCGGCACTCCTATTTGCCCTGTGTCCCTCGATTTTCCCTGAAATACCTCCTTGAACTGTCATTGCGGACCGGGGAAAGCCATCGCTTGCCTTGCGCCTTGCCGATGCCCAACCTCGCCCCCCTTGTTATTGTTTTTCCCTGCCAACCAGACCGTCCGGTTCCCATTTTCCATGCTACTCGCCTCGCTCCCCCGGCTGTTCGTGCGCTCATTTCTGGCGCTCGCCACCGCCCTCACCGTCACCACTGCTGTTCTTTTTGCACAATCGCCGTCTGCGGCTGACGGCTTTGATCCCAACGTGGACGGCAACGTCTACGTCCTGGTCACTCAGCCCGACGGCAAGACCCTGATCGGGGGTCAATTCACGGCCATCCGGGGATTCACCCGCAACAATCTCGCCCGGCTCAACTCCGACGGTTCGGTGGACGAGGGGTTCAACCCGAATCCCAACGGGCCGGTGCGCGCCATCGCCCTTCAGGGGGACAACCGCATTGTTCTCGGTGGCGATTTCACCGCCCTCCGGCCCAACGAAACCGGTACCGCGACCACGCGCAACCGGATCGCGCGGGTCAACGTCGACGGTACCGTGGACGCCGCCTTCAATCCCAATCTTGGCGGCCAGCTCCTGCCGCAGGTCTATGCCATCGTGATCCAGCCCAATGGTCAGGTCGTCGCGGGTGGCACGTTCACCACGGTGCAGCCCACTGGGCTCGCCGCTCCCGCCACTCGCAACAATCTCGCGCGGTTCAACGCCGACGGATCCCTCGATGCTGCATTCAATCCGAATCCCAACGGCATCGTTCTCGCCCTCGCCAATCACGTCGACAACAAGGTCGTCGTGGGCGGCGGGTTCACGACGCTTCAGCCCGTCGGTGACTTCGCTCCGTCCACTCGCAACCGGATCGCCCGCCTCAATCCCAGCGGCACGCTCGACTCCGAGTTTAATCCGAACGCGAACAACGGCGTCACCTCGATCGCGATCCAACGCGACGGCAAGATCGTGCTCGGCGGTTTCTTCACCACGCTGCAGCCGTTGGGCGACGATTCTCCCGGCAGCCGGACGCACCTCGCGCGGCTGAACCCCAGCGGTACGCTCGATTCCGAATTCTACCCGCGCGCCGAGGGCAATGTCTCCACGGTGGCGGTGCAGCCCGACGGCGCTCTGCTGATCGGCGGCACGTTTTCCTCTGTCTGGGGCCGCGGCACCGCTTCCGTTTCCCGCAGTAACATCGCGCGCTTCAACGGCGACGGCTCGCTCGACAACGGGTTTGGGGTCACAATCAACGGCGAGGTTTCGGCCATCGCCTTTCAGTCGGACGGCAAGGTCATGATTGGTGGTCAGTTCACCCGTGTCCTTCCTCCCGGGGCGACGTCGGCCCTCGTGCGCAACCACCTCGCGCGCCTCAACGCCGACGGCTCCATCGACACGAACTTCGAACTCGATGCCGGTGGCCGTACCCTCGTTTCCGTGACTCAAGCCGATGGCAAGGTCGTCATCGGTGGCACGTTCACCAATGTCGGCGGCGCCACCCACAACTACGTGGCCCGGCTCAATGCCGACGGTACGATCGACCCCACGTATAATCCTGACTTCAACGGTCGCGTCTACGCGATGGCACTACAGTCCGACGGCAAGGTGGTAGTCGGCGGTGCGTTCACGACGATCGGCGGGGAATCCCGCAACTATATCGCGCGCCTCAATCCCTCCGGCACCATCGACTCCGAGTTCAGCCCCAACCTCAACGGCCAGGTCGGCGTGATTGTGATCCAGTCTGACGGTCGCATTCTGGTTGGCGGTTCGTTTACTTCCGTGCAGCCGATTGGTTCGCTCACGCCGTTTAACCGCCAGAATCTCATCCGGCTCAATGCCAACGGCACGCTCGACACCGCGTTCGATCCCGAGCCCAACGCCTCGGTCAACGCCCTCCTCGTACAGAGCGACGGCAAGATCGTCGCCGGTGGTACCTTCACCACTATTCAACCCGGTGGCGCGCCGACCACCACGACGGCTGCGGATGGCACGGTGACCTATACGGCCAGCACCGCCACGATCACCGCGCGCAATCACATCGTCCGCCTCAATGCCGACGGCACTCTCGACACCCCGTTCGATCCGAACGTGAACGGCACCATCAGCGCGCTTGCCCTCCAGTCCGACGGCAAGATCATCCTCGCCGGCAGTTTTTCCGCCCTCAACCCCGTTGGTGCTCCGTCGGTGACCACGACGGACGCGGCCGGTGTGAAAACCACGACGACCGTGACCAACCGTTCGCGCCTTGCCCGGCTCAACGCTGACGGGTCGCTCGACATGACTTACAACCCCAATGCCAACGACGATGTCGTGACTGTGGCGTTGCAGTCTGACGGCAAGCTGCTGATCGGTGGCCCGTTCACGACCCTGACGCCCAACGGTGCCAAGGATTGGACGCTGCGGAAATACGCCGCCCGCCTCAACACTGACGGCACGGTCGACGCCACGTACAACCTCGACATCGGCGAACAGCCCGGCAACCGCGTCGACTCGATCCGTGTTCAGTCGGACGGTCGGGTGCTGATCGGCGGAAACTTCACCTCGCTCCAGCCGATCGGCAGTCCGCGCGTCGCGCGTCGGACGTTTGCCCGGCTTGCGGCCAACGGCACGCTCGACGCCACGTTTGATCCCGGCGCTGGCGGATCGACGGGTGCGTTGGTCAACGGCTTCGCCGTGCAGTCCGATGGCAAGGTGATCGCAGCGGGCAATTTTTCCGACCTCGGCGGAGCGAAGAGCACCAATATCGCTCGGTTCCGTTCCGAGGGCACGCCCGACCCCGAGTTCAGCAACACTCTCACCACTGACGGACCGGTCAACGCCGTCGCCGTGCGCCCCAACGGCGCACCGGTGTCGTCGCAGCTGGGTGGCTTGGCTTGGCTCAACTCCAACGGCACCCTGCGTACCGCTTTCTCGACGGGCTCGACGCGGCTCAGTGGTGAGATCGACGCCGTCGCGTTCCAGGCCAACGGCAGTGTCCTGCTCGGCGGCGCATTTGCCAATCTCAGCAACACGACGGGTGGAAATCTCGTTCGTTTCAGCGCCGCCGGAGTCATCGACACCAGCTTCAACCCGACGCCCAACGGCGCGGTCACCGGAATCGCGGTGCAGGCTGATGGCCGGATTGTCATCGTGGGCGCCTTCACCTTCGTGAACGGCCAGGCCCGCAACCGGATCGCTCGCCTCGATCCGGACGGCAGCGTCGACGTGACCTACGATCCGAACGCCAGCGCCAGGATCAACGCGATCGTCCTGCAACCGGACGGCCTCGTTGTCATCGGCGGCGCCTTCACCACGCTCACCCCAAATCTTGCGACCACCGCGGTCACCCGCAATTACCTCGCCCGCATCAACGTCGACGGCACGGCTGACTCCAGCTACGACCCGGCGCCGAACCTGACCGTGAACGCGCTGGCACTCCAGAGCGATGGCAAGGTAATCGCCGGCGGTGTCTTCACGACCGTGCAGCCGAACGGCGGCACGACTGCGTTCACGCGCAACAACATCGCGCGGCTCAACACCGATGGCACGGTCGACCAGAATTTCGATCCCAACACCAACGCCTCCGTCAACGCCATCGCTATGCTCCCGAACGGACAGATGGTGATCGGCGGCTCGTTCACGACGCTCCAGCCGCGGGCCACCGGCGCGGTGATCACGCGCAACAATATCGCACGGATCAACAGCGACAGCGCGGTCGACCTCGCATTCAACCCCAACGCCAACGGGTCGGTGACCAGCCTCGCGTTGCAACCGGATGGCTCGGTCGTGCTCGGTGGCACGTTCACGACGCTGCAGCCCAACGGCGCGGCCTCGGCGGTGGCGCGGAACCACCTCGCGCGGCTCGCGGCCGACGGTGCGCTTGACCTCAACTTCAACCCCGACGTGAACGGCGGCGTCTCCACGCTCGCTGCGCGTCCCGACGGCACGGTGCTCGTCGGCGGCAATTTCATCGACCTGCAGCTCAACGGCTCGATTTACCTCGGGGGTAATTTCGCCACGATCGGTGGCGTGCCCGCTCGAAACCTCGCGAGCCTCAATCAGAACGGCTCGGTCAACACGTCATTCCAGCCGCGGCCCGACGGCGCGGTCAACGCCTTGGTCGTCCTCGCTGACGGTCGGGCCATCGTGGGTGGTGCCTTCACCAACATCGCCGGCGCGGTGCGCAATCGGATCGCGCGGTTCAATGCCGACGGCACTCTCGACAACGCTTTCAATCCCAACGCCGGCGGCCCCGTCAGCGCCCTTGCCGTGCAGTCTGACGGCCGGATTCTCGTCGGCGGCACGTTCACCACGATCGGTGGGCAGACGCGCAGCAACCTCGCCCGGCTCAATGTCGATGGTTCGGTCGATGCGAGCTTTTCGCCGCCGCCGGCCACGGGTGCGGTCACCGGGCTCGCCGCCCAGGTCGCTGACAACAAGATTCTCGTGCTGATGGCCGGAAGCGGCGTGCGCAACGTGCTCTCGCGGTTGAATGCCGACGGTTCGCCGGACGCCGCGTTCACCGCGGTCAACGGCGGGGCGGACGTGATTAGTGGCTTCACCCTGCAGGCCGACGGCCGCGTCATCGTGGCTGGTGCTTTCACGGCGATCGGTGGATCAAACATTGCGCGGCTGGCGCGGCTCAATCCGACCGGCACCATCGACGCCACGTTCAATCCGGCGCCGAATGGCCGGGTGACGGCGGTCGCGTTGCAGCCCGACGGGCGTGTCATGATTGGCGGCGGGTTCAACAGCGTGGGTGGAATTTCCCGGGTGGGAGTCGCGCGCCTTGCCGCGACCACTCCGGCGACGCAGTTGCTGGGAGTCGCCACCAACCGCGGCTCGGTCCTCTGGAATCGCGGCGGCACAATTGGCGAGGTGGCCTCGGTTTCCTTCGAACAATCTTCGGACCGGACGACCTGGACGCGACTGGGCGACGGCGTGCGGGTGGCGGGCACCGCGAATTGGCAGCTCACGGGTCTGAATCTGCCGCCGACCGGCCTCTTTTATGTTCGGGCCCGGGGAATCGCTCCGTCGGTGGCGGGAACCTCGTCGGGATTGTTCGAATCGACGCGCGAATTCACGTTCTCAAGCCCGTTGCCTGCCGGGTTGCCGGCGGCCGCCGCGACGGTGGCGGTGGGGGCGACGCCGAGTTTCGACCTTGCGACCGGCATTGTGCCGCGCGCGGCGAGTTCCGTGGTGCCGGGCGAAGGCTCGGTGGAAATTTTCGTCTCAAGTGCGTTGCGGGTGCCCGCCGACGCGCAGCCCGCGCGGCTGGCCAATCTTTCCACGCGTGGCCGCGTCACGGCGGACAGCCCGCTGATTCTCGGTTTCGCGATTGCGGGTTCCGAACCGCGCCGGGTGTTGCTCCGCGCCGTCGGTCCGGCGCTGACCGCGTTTGGTGTCGGCGGCGCGCTTCCCGCGACGCGGCTCCAGGTGTTTGGCGCTTCCGGTGCGTTGCTCGCCTCGAATGAAGGCTGGGGCGGCGTGGCCGAAATCGCGCAGGCGGCCGCGACGACAGGGGCTTTCCCGCTGGTCGCCGGCAGCGCGGACAGCGCCACTGTGATGACGCTTTCCCCGGGTAGCTATACCATCCAAGTGATGGATACCCGCGGTGGTGGCGGAGTCGCGCTGGCCGAAATCTACGATGCCGGCAGCGGTGATGCCTCGCGCCTCGTCAATGTTTCGAGCCGGGGCGGCGTGGGCACCGGTGGCAATGCACTGATTAGCGGATTCGTCATCGCGGGCGATCTCTCCCAGCGGTTGCTGCTCCGTGGTGTCGGCCCGGGCCTCGCGAAATTCGGCGCGGTCGGGGTGGTCGCCGATCCCTCGCTGGCCTTGTTTGACTCGGCCGGGGTCGAACTGGGGTCGAACGACAATTGGGTTTCGAGTGTCGCCCAGATTTCCACGGCGACGATGGGCGCCGGTGCGTTTGCGCTCGATGCCGGCAGCAAGGATGCCGCTGTCCTCGCGAATCTTCCGGCCGGCGCCTACACCATTCAGGTCAGCGCCCCCGGCGCGGGCGCGGCGATGCTGGAAATCTACGAGGTGCGGTGATTACCGGGGTCGAGCGGCTTGACCTCAAGCCGCACCACCTCGGTTTCTTGGACCCTCACCACGAATCGGTGCGAAACGGCACGGCGGGCAGGCCGGCGCCGTTGGCTAGGTTCGCCTCGGGGGCGTTGCTCCAGGCGTAGCGCACGGCGACCGGGGCACGTACCGCCGGCGCCGAGACGATAAGGGTGTCGCGATCGATTTTTCCCTCGGCGGCATGGAACACCCGGTCCTCGCCTGCGATTTCCAGCGCCTGCACCGGTTTTTCGTGCGCGACCAGTCCGCCGTTGGCGTGAGTGAAACGTACGCGGAGGGTAGCGCCCTCGCGCGTCGCGCCGGCAAAGGTCGGTCCGGTGTCGTCCACGGTCAGGCCGTAAACCCGGTTCTTCGCGAGCAGTGCGAGCCGGCGGCCGACCTCTTGTTTGTTCGCCGGATGGATGTCCTTCGGATTGCCGATGTCGATCGCGATCGCTTGACCGGTGTTGGGTAGAGCCAGCGTCCTGGTCTGGGCCTCGCGGAGAAAGGCATAGCTGCGGCCGTCTTGGTCGACGGCGCTATAGTTGGCGAGATTCACCCAAAAGAAGGGAAGATCGCCCTGACCGAAATGGGCCCGCCAGGCTTTGATCATCGCGGCGAACAGCGCGTGGTATTCAGCAGCTCGCGGTGCGTTGCTCTCGCCCTGATACCAGAGCGCTCCGCGCAGCGCGTACGGCAGCAGCGGATTGATCATGCCGTTGAAGAGTCCGGCGGGTGTCCACGGATCACCCGGTCCCTTCGGCGGGCGCGGGCGTGGATTCTGTCGCAACCAGTCGTTGTATGAGGAAATCGGACTCGGCTTCGGGGCGCCCTTCGTTTTGGCGGGCGTGGACGCCTTGGGCGCCGGAACGGCTTTGGCCTTCGCGTTCGCCTCGGTCCAGGCCGCCAGCCGCGACGCAAAGGAGGCGTTCGCCGCCGGATAGTCCGCCATCGTTTGCCGCCAACGTTCGTCAACCGCCTTGAACGCGGGGTCGCTCGCGAGTGCAGCCGGACTCATCCACGCCTCCACCGGGGTTCCTCCCCACGAACTGTTCACGATTCCGACCGGGACGCCGAGCTTCTGGTGCAGGTCGCGCGCGAAAAAATATCCCACTGCGGTAAAGCCGCCGACCGTCCGGGGTGACGCGGGCTCCCAGCCGCCAGTCTTCACCGTTTCTGCCGGCGCCTCGGCGACGGATTGTTCGATGCGCACGTGGCGGATGAGGGGATAGTTCGCGGCGGCGATTTCGGCTGCAGTATTGGCCGCCCGGGTGTTGGCCTGCCAGCCGGCCCGCGCGTCGACGGTGAACTCCATGTTGGACTGACCCGAGCAGAGCCATACCTCGCCGACTACGATGTCGTGCAACGTGATCGTGTTTCTCCCGGTGACGGTGAGATCGGTCCCTTGGACGGACGTCGCGAGCGGATCGAGGAGCACGATCCAGCGGCCGTCGGATCCGGGTGTGGCCTCGCGGCGTTGCCCGGCAAACGTGACCGTGACTTTTTCACCCGTGTCGGCCCGGCCCCAGATTGGCACGGTCTTGTCGCGTTGCAGGACCGCGTGGTCGGTGAACAGCGGCGCGAGGGTGACCTCGGCGCGGGCGGTGAGCGTCAGGCCGAGCGCGACGAGAGACAACCGGAGGAGATGCGATGAACTCATGAGGAACGGTGCCGGCTACGGTTCATTGCCGCCACGCGCGATTGGCCCGGTAGGCTTCGAGGCGTTGTTGCATGATCGCGGTGGCGTTCGTGTCGCCGGCGGAACGAAGCAGCGTGACTGCACGCTCCGCGACCGCGACGGCTTCGGTGAAGCGGCCGTTGTCGGCAAGCGCGCTTGCATAGGAGTTGAGCAGGAGGGCGTCGTTGGGATTCGCCTTGGCCGCCGGTTCCACGAGGGCGAGTGCTTCGCGGCCGTTGCGCAATGCGGGGTCGGAGGTGCTCGACAGGAGCCATGCGTATTCGGCGATCCCCTTCGCCGTGGGGCTTTGGGCAATGCCATCACGGTAGAGCCGGGCGGCCACGGCGGGCGCGCGCTGGCCGACGGCGAGGTCGGCGGCGATTTGCAGGAGTTCGCCACGCTGTTCCGGGTTTCCCAGTTTGACTGCCATCCGGAACAGCCGTTCGGCGTCGTCATGGTTGCCTAATTCGAGCTGCGCGCGCGCCAGGTACCAGCCCGCCTCGAGGTCGGTTTGATCGGGAATTACCTGGAAAAGCAGTACGCGGAAGTTCGGTAGAGCGTCGCCGATGGGTGCACGGTAGGCGATTGCGCGGAGCCAGCGCGGCACCTGTTGTTGCACGAGGAGGCGATGGGCGAACGTCTTCTCAAGGTCGGCGGCCGGTGCACTTGGGCGCCAGAGGTGGAAATACTCGGCGATGAAATTTCCCTGTGAAACCATCACCACGTGAGTGACGCCCCGGGCCTTGATCAAGGCGAGGGCCTCGTCGTCCCGCTCGGCACAATGGATCGCGGCCGCCGCTTTCAACCCCTCGGTGTTTTCCCAGTAGAGCGTGCCGAGGGAGGCGAATCCGCCATAGTAACTGATGCTGTTAGAGGGGTCGGGGCTTGCGAGCAGTACGATGTCGCCCTTGGGCTGGCTGGCGCGCAGCTTCGCGGCGATGTCGCGATAAACCGGCTGCATCAAGTCTGCCGGGTCGGCCGATTTACGGCTGATGTTTTTACGGAGCGTCCGGGCCGCTTCGATTGCCCCAGACGGCAGGATCAAACCGGCAATCACGAGAATCAGGAGCCAACGATGAACCGGCTTCCAGCCCGCTCCGACCGCTGCCACCATCACGAGCATCAGGCAGAGCATTGGCCCGCTGCCGACGACCCACCACCGGATCTCCATGCACGCGAGGATGAGGAAACCGAGACCGACGAGCGCGCTGAAGAGGAGGAGCAGCCGGTTTCGTTTCACTGCAATCAGGAGCCAGCCGGCGGCCCCGATGATGATGAAATTGATCAGATAGGGTTGGGCATACTGATTGCCGAAAGCCCTCACCGCCGCCGTAAACGACATGCCTTCGCCCACCGTGTGCCGCAGATCACCGACGAACGGATCAAGGACCGCAAAAACGGCGGCGCCCTTGAGAAGGACGGTCGCCGGTGCCGCCGCGATCGCTAGAGCCGGAAGAATCCATTTTTGGCCGGCCGGCCGGCCGGCCTTGCGATCGAAATGCCAGATCGCCAGCAGCGCAACCACCTCACTGCCGCCCCACCAGGCTCCGGCGAAAAACGGATGATTCACCTCGAGCCGCAGTCCAAGATGGGAAGGCGCATATTCGATGGCGTAGAAGAGCAACGACAGCACCGCCCCCGTGGCTCCCCAGAGCCGCCAGATGCCGGGGTCGAAGGTCGCTCCTTCGCGGCGGAGCCGACCTCCAGTTGCGATGGTGGCAGCGAGTCCCGCCATTCCCACGAAGGCGATGGCCGGAATGGTGGAGGCGGCGCTAATCCACATGCCGACGCCGGCGCACACCGCCGAAGCGATTGCGCCCCGTCGCGCCGATTGTTGCGAGACCGGCAGAAGGCTTGGGGTGTCGCCTGCCGGACGATACCACCCAATGCCCATGAAAACGGAACCCAGCACCGTTCCGAAGACGGCCGCCGTCAGCAGACCGTGATGGTCCACGTAGTTGGGGGTGAAGCCTTCATAGAACGTCGTAATTCCGACAAATCCAATCGCTACGAGAAACCCGGCACCCGCTCCGGCGCGCAGCGCTGCCCACGAGGAGAAGAAGACGACACACCCGAAGAAGAGGGGCAGGTTGAACCACGCGAATGCGGCCTCCGTCGCCTGCGTCAGTGTCCCGCCGGCTGACGCCTGTTGGATTCGACCGGCCAGCCCGATGAGATGCACCAGAACGGAATTCCAATGAACCTCCCGGCCTTTCGGCGCGTTGTCCGCGTGGGTGTACCGTACCTGCCACTGGCCGCTGGTCTGTGCCGCGAGCGCGTAGCGCATCCAGTTCTGGCCGTCGACAAAACTTCCCGGGACCGGTCGCCCTAAAGGCGTGGCGTGCGCGGTGGCGGGCTGGCCAATCCCGTCCAGCAGCGCGACGTAGTCCCGCATGACCTCGGTGTGCCAGAATCCGATGGTCGCCACCGCCGCCCAGATCGCGGCCATGATCAGCCAGCGGCGGCTCGCGGACTCGCGGGTTAATTCCATCCGGAACTCACTTAGCGTCACCGCGCGAGCTGTCGATGGGGATTTTAATCCGCCAACGACGGGAAAGTGCGGGCTTGCGGGACGTAATGCCCGGTTCCACGTTCCGCGGATGCCCCGCGATGCCGGTGTTGCGTGCTGCTCCTCTGCCTGATTCCGGCCGCGTTTGCGGCGAATCTGCCCGGCTTCAACTATGACGAGGGCCGCGTCCCGCCTTATGTACTGCCCGATCCGCTCGTGCTCAACAACGGCTCGCGCGTGCGCGACGCCGCGACGTGGCGAGAGCAGCGCCGGCCGGAGTTGTTGGAAATTTTTGCGCGTGAAGTCTACGGGCGCACCCCGGGCGGCCGCCCGGAAAAAATGCATTGGGCCGTGACGTCAATTGATCGGGCCGCGCTCGGCGGCAAAGCGGTGCGTAAGGAGGTGACCGTGTGGTTCACGGCCGGAGACTCCGGACCGAAAATGCATCTTCTCGTCTACCAGCCGCTCGGCGCCGCCGGGGCGCACGCGCCGTGGCCGGCCTTTCTTGGGCTGAATTTCTACGGCAACCACTGTGTGAGCGCCGACCCGGGCATCGCGCTTTCGACCGCGTGGATGCGGGCCACTCCGGAACACAAGATCGTCAACCACCGCGCCACCGAGGCCACGCGGGGGGGCGCATGCCTCGCTGTGGCAGATCGAGTCGGTCGTCGCCCGGGGATATGCCACCGCGACGGCCTATTACGGTGACCTTTGCGAGGATCAGGAGGGTGGTCTGACGAAGGATGTCGCGGCACTGTTCGGCACCGGCACCGTCAACGGGCGGGGCCTCGATGAATGGGGCGCAATCGGCATCTGGGCTTGGGGGCTCAGTCGTGCGCTTGACTGCCTGTTGGCGGATCCGGAAATCGACGGCCGTCGCATCGCGGTGCACGGGCACTCACGACTCGGCAAGGCCGCGCTCTGGGCCGGGGCCCAGGACGAGCGGTTTGCGCTGGTGATTTCCAACGATTCCGGCTGCGGCGGGGCGGCGCTGAGCAAGCGGATTTTCGGCGAGACGGTGGAGCGGATCAACATTTCGTTCCCCCATTGGTTCGCGCGCCGGTTTCGCGCCTACAATGCCCGTGAGAACGAGTTGCCGGTCGACCAGCACGAGCTGATTGCGTTGATCGCGCCGCGACCGGTGCACGTGGCGAGCGCCGAGGACGACGCCTGGGCGGACCCGCGGGGCGAATTTCTCGGGGCCAAGCAGGCGGAGCCGGTTTACGTGCTGTTTGGGAAGAAAGGCCTCGGGGTGGCCGATCAGCCCGCAGTGAACCAGCCGGTCCTCGGCGATGGGATCGCGTATCACATTCGATCCGGCCGGCACGACGTCACCGCCTACGATTGGGAGCAGTATCTGAATTTTGCCGACCGGGTGATGCAGCGGTAGCGTGCGATCCGCTGCCACAATTGGCTTGCGGCCCCGATCCCCACGCGATCCGATCGCGTCGTGCCGAAAAACACCCGTTCACCCAAGGCTCCCCGCGTCGAACCTGTTCCGGAAGTGGTGACCGTCTTCCACCCGAACGACGGGGTCGTGACCGAGGCCCCCGGCGTGCTGCAACCGAGCCGGATTGCCTTCGCCGACGCCGAACGCGGGCTCACGCTCTACCAGGGTGACTGTCTTGCCGTGATGGACGCGCTCGCGGCCAAACATCCCAACGGCTGCTTCGATCTGATTTTCGCCGATCCGCCGTATTTTCTCTCCAACGGCGGAATCACGTGCCACGGGGGCCGGATGGTGAAGGTCGACAAGGGGGCCTGGGACAAGACGCGCGGCGCCGAGGAGAATCATAATTTCAACCGCGAGTGGCTGCGGCGCTGCCAGGCTTTGCTGAAGCCCAACGGCACACTCTTCGTCAGCGGCACGCACCACGTGATTTTCTCGGTCGGATATGCGATGCAGCAACTCGGGATGAAGGTGCTGAACCAGATCACCTGGCAGAAGCCGAATCCCCCGCCGAACCTCGCCTGCCGATACTTCACCCATTCGACCGAGACCGTGCTGTGGGCCGGAAAAAACGCGAAAAGCCGCCACTTATTCAACTACGCCGACATGAGACGGGACAACGGCGGGAAGCAGATGAAGGACGTTTGGAAGTTTGCCGCGCCGCGCCGCGAAGAGAAAAGGAGCGGCCGGCATCCGACACAAAAGCCCCTGATTTTGCTGGAGCGAATCATCCTCGCGGCGAGCAACCCGGGCGACCTGGTGATGGATCCGTTTCTCGGCAGCGGGACGACGGTCATCGCCGCCGCGTTGCTAAAGCGCCGCTGCGTGGGGATTGAGAGCGATGCGAAGCACGTTGAACTCGCCGCCAGCCGGATCCGCGAGGCATTGCAGCCGCGATTGGTGCAGGGCGAACTGGAAGTAACGCCGCCCGCCCCCGCCGGTGCGACCGAGTCGACCCGGGACGCCGACGGGTTGCTCTTGGGAGCGACCGGAGATCGTTGACGCGATTCGGACGGCTCACGCGTGGACGTTTCCCAGCTTCCCGCGGAGAAACGACACGCACGCACTCACCTGGTGTTCGGGTAATCCGTGCAGGAGAAGCGGCCCCGTGAAACCGGCGCCGCGCAGCAGCGCGATGTAGTGATCGTAGTCGAGCAATCCCTTGCCCGCCGGCTCCTGGCCCGCCTCGCCGTCGCGTGAGAGATCCTTGGCGTGTGCGAGCACGAGGTCGCGACCGAGCAGCGCGAACGCGTTGTCCATCACCTCTTTCATGCGCGGCAGTTCACCGGCGTGAAACAGATTGGCGGCGTCCATCGTAATTTTCAGGTGCGGCGATCCGATCTCGTCGAGCAGGCGTCGCGCCTTTTGTGGGGAATCGACAAGGTTGGTCACCTCTGGCTCAAGCGCGAGCATGACGCCGGCTCCCTCGGCCATCCGCACCGCCTCGCGCACGCAGGAGAGCATGTCGCGCCACGCCTCCGCCGTGTCGTTGTCCGGATGATGGCGCCACATGTTTTCCGGGTCGCGTGTGCCGATGCAAATGGCGACCACGGACGTGCGGAGTGTTGGGCAGGCATCGATCAAGATCCGCAGGCGGCGCAACCCAGCCCGACGCGCCTCCAGATCGGGATGGCTCATGTTGAAGGTGCCTTGGAGCGAGGCGAGGATGAGACCGCGCGCAACCGCGGCATCGCGGATGCGTTCCGCGAATCCCGGAGGAAGCGCGTCGGGCATTGGTGGCAGGCCGACGCTTTCCATGTTGAACTGCACGCACCGCAGCCCCGTGGCGGCGACGGCGTCCAGCACGAGCTCCAGCGACGGCCGGAGAAATATCTTTGTGAAGATGCCGATCTGCATGGCGTTGCTGCGAGCGGATGATGGCAGGTCAGGATGAAGGCGTGCGCCGCTGGCTCACCCGGCCGCCTCGACCCAATTCGCACGCGCCACGCGCAGCGTGTTTTCGCCTAGGATCTTTCGGATCGTCTCATCGCTGTGGCCGCGCTGTACGAGGCCGACCGTGAACAGCGGCCAGTTGGTCCATGCGATTGACCGTTCGGCCTGTGGCTTCGGCACGAAGTTGTCCACCGGCCAGAGATGCTCCCAGCGTGGTCCCGTGGCCGACAACGGCGAACGCCCGTCCGCCCGCTTGCGGACCTTGGCGCGTTCTGCCGGCTCGTTCCGCGACGTGTAGGAGATGTCCGGCCCAATCGCGACGTGGTCCGCGCCGAATTTTTTCACCCCGTGATCGATATGGTTCAGAAACGCGCGGATGTCGCCATCACCACCGAGAAAACGCGAAATGCAGCAAATCCCGATCAACCCGCCCGTGTCGCAGATCGCCCGCACCACCTCGTCGGGCTTGCCCCGGAAATGCGGATACACACCGCCGCACGCAGTATGGCTCGCGACCATCGGCCGCTGCGACGCCTTGGCCGCCTCCAGGCTTGTACGCCAGCCGGAATGCGCCACGTCGACGATGACGCCGAGACGGTTCATCTCGGCGACCACCGTGCGGCCGAAATCGCTCAGGCCGCCATCGTTGGTCTCGCCCGCGCCGTCTCCGATCGGGTTCCGGCGGTTGTACGTCAGGTGCATCATCCGCACCCCGAGTTGCCGGAAGAGCCGGATTTGTCGGAGCTCGTCGCGCACGCTTTCCCATTCCTGCCGCAGCGGCACGCCGTTGGTGGTGAAGTAAAGGCAGTGTTTCCCCTGGTGTTTGGCCGCGACAATCTCGTCCGGCCGCACGGCCTTGAAACACGTGTCCCGGCCAGCGTCCGTCGCGTAGGTGAAGCGAGCAAGCCGCTTGATCAGGCGCAGGGGATCGCTGCCTTCCTCGCCGGTGTTTTGAAAAATGCACGTGACGCCCGCAGCGCGCATCGCATCGAGAAATTCCGTCTGCTCCGCGGCATCGGTGGCCCAGCGGGTCATCGACATCTCCTCGCGCAGATCAACCAGCTCCGCCTCGGACGCGCCGGAATCGGCGAACGTCGAGAACGCCGTGCCATCGAGCGCGGCGCGCGGCGCAAACCCGTACGATTCGAACACCAGCGACTCCGCATGCAGCCGCAGGCCGTGCTCCAACTCGTGCGGCGTCGGTTTGAGAATCGTCAGCGCGGCCTGACGGTCGCGGTTGATCGCGTCGTTTCCGGCCACGAGGCCGTTGGGGGCCTCCGCGGCGCGCACGTGGATGTTGAACGACGTGAGCGCGCCGAGTACCGGCAGGCTCGCGACCGATTTTACAAATGAACGCCGGGTGACAGGGGTGCTCACAGGTCGACTCTGCAGCGGCCTTCGGTTGGGTCAAATGTGCACTGCCCGTGGCCGCGAGCGCCAGCGAGTGGTCTGTGCGGACCGGCCGGGATTTCCGCTCGCTGGCGCTCGCAGCCACACTGCGCCGGGTCACTCGCGGCGAATCACAAGCCTGACGCCGCCGCGATCCGGAATTATCAACGCAGGGATCGTGATTCGTCCGTTCGCATCGACCGTGATCGAGACGACGCCCCCCTGGCCCAGCTCCGCGCTCAGGCGTTCGCCGGGCTTGGGCTTGAACTGTTGCACGCGGCGGAGCGTGACATCGGTTTGAACCGGATACGCGACCCCGGGAAAATCTGCCCGCAGCGTGATGGCATAGTGGTCCGGCGCGTCCTCGATCTCGCGCCAATCCATCCCCCGGTTCATCCAGCCGACGGTGTCGCCGACCTTCGGGTCGCCGTTTCCTGGATCCCGGTTTGCCGTCGTGCGGGAAAACGCCGGAAAACTTTCGTTCAGCCGAAAACGCCGCATCGCCTTCGGCCAGGCCTTGATGTCTTCCGGTGCGGCCTTGCCTGCCGTCGGGTGCTCGCCGTCGTCCCAGTACGCGGCGAACCCCTGGTGCGCCGCATCCATGGCGCGGTAAAACGGCGGATTGTTGACCCACGGAATCGAGCCGTCCTTGCGTCCGTTGAGGATGAACAGAAATGGCAAATCGGCCGTGGCCTTGGCCACAAACGCGGTGCTGTTCATCCGATCGAGGAGCGGCACGCCTTCGTGGGTGAGCACCTCCGGGCCGATCGGTCCGGCCCAGGCCGACGCTTCGAGGCGATGGGCGGACGCGAGGCGCGGGTCGGCGCCGGCGTAGGTGTAGTTCACGATCGGCACCCGGGCGTCGCAGGCGGCGAAAAGCTCCGGGTGGCGCAAGCCGAACGAAATCGTGCCGCAGCCTCCCATTGAACTTCCGGAGCAGTACCAGCGGTTGCGGTCGGTCTGGTAGTATTTTTGGACCCAATCGAGAATCCAGAGCAGCCGGCATTCAGTGTAGTTCGTCGGTGTCCCTTGGGCCATGAGGGATCGGTCGTAGATCTTCGAATTATAGCCGTACCAAAACGTCCAGATTGCCGGCGCACCGCCATCGCTGGCCTCGTCGTGGTTCCGGTTGATCCAGGCGCGGTCGGTCGGCCGGATTTCGACTTCGCCGTTTTTGACGCGGACGCTGAACTTGAACGGCAGTCCGTCCCGCCAGCCCATCGTGGCGTCACCGAAAGCCAGATACTCGCTGTCTGCGATGACCCCGCTCTTGCCGTGCAAGCTGAGTGACAGCGGCATACCGGCTCCCGCGCCCAGGGGCGGCCGTTCGCCCTTGCCCTGCCAGACGGGCTCGATCGTGGCGGCGCTCGCGGCGAGACCCGAGCGGGTGCTGTTGGCACCCGCGATCAGGGTCCGGTCCTCCGCCCCGCCGGCGTCGGAGGTCGTGACGGCAAAGAAAAGCGGTCCCTGGCGATCGCGTTGAACGGTGTGCACAAACAGGCCACCCTCCGGATCGATGCGTCTGTCGTCGGCTCCGAGCCGGTAGCCGACGACCTTGTCGTCTTTGGCCTTCTTGGTGAACGCGCTCTTTGTTTCCCACCAGTCTTTCGCGCTACGCGGCTCGACGTGGTGACCGATCTTGGTGGCGGCCGAGACATCCCGGATGGGCGTCGTGGCAAGATAGACGTTGAAGGTGGTGCCGGCTGGCGTCTCCGCCTCGCGCCACGTCAGAAAGACCTGGCCGTGACGTGAGACGGCTTGAAGGTCGCCTGCGGCTGGCAAGGCGCGCAGCGTCGCGGCGAGCAACGAGGCGAATGCGGCCAGCAGGAATAAACGGAGGAGCGGCGGGCGATTCATCGAGGAGGAAGGAGGTGGCGGTGCGACCGCGGCGGGCGCGAATTACGCCAGCAGTTTCGGCACGACGTGTCCGGCCACATCGGTCAGCCGGAAATCGCGACCCTGGAAACGATAGGTCAGCTTCGTATGGTCGAACCCGAACAGATGCAGGATGGTCGCGTGCAGGTCGTGCACGTGCACGGGGTCCTTGGCGACGTTCCACGCGATGTCGTCGGTCTCGCCAACAACCTGACCGCCCTTGATGCCGCCGCCGGCGAGCCAGAGGCTGAACGCGTTGGGATGGTGATCCCGGCCGGTGATGGCGCGATTACCCGGCCGGTTTTCGCCGAGCGCCGTGCGACCGAATTCCGAGCCGCAGATCACGAGCGTGTCCTCCAGCATGCCGCGTTGCTTGAGGTCCTTCACCAATGCGGCAATCGGCTGATCCGCCATCGCGCAATTGTGGGGCAGTTCCGTGTTGATCCGACTGTGATGATCCCACGAGGCGTGAATCACCTGGACGACGCGCGTGCCTCGCTCGATGAGCCGGCGCGCCATCAGGCAGTTTCGGGCAAAAGTGCCGAAGAGTCCGGTGCCGCCGAGCGTGTTGCCACCCTCGATTTTCGGCTCTTGCCGATCGACGCCGTACATCTCGAGCGTCGCCTTCGATTCACCGGAGAGATCCATCAGCTCCGGCGCGGCAGTTTGCATCCGGAACGCCAGCTCGTAGGCCGCGATCCGGCTCTCGATCTCAGGATCGTGAACTTCGGCGTGGCGCAGGGCGTTGAGACGGGCGACGGCCGCGATGCTCCGCTCCTGCATTGCCGCCGTGATGTTCGCTGGGTTTTCCAGATTCAGCACCGGCGCGCCTTCGTTGCGGAACATCACGCCGGAATATTTCGACGGCAGAAAGCCGCTCGACCAGCTGGCGGAGCCGCCCGGTACGCCGCGCCCAACCGCGATGAGCACGACGAATTCCGGCAGGTTTTTCGCCTGGCTGCCGAGTCCATAGGTGAGCCAGGAACCCATGCTGGGCCGGCCCGAGATCGCGGAGCCGGTGTTCATCAGCAACTGCCCGGGGACGTGGTTGAACTGATCCGTGTGCATCGAGCGCACGAGGCAGATGTCGTCGGCAATCGAGCCGATGTGCGGCAGCAGGTCCGACAGTTCCATGCCGCACTGCCCGTGTTTCGTGAATGTCCGGGGCGTCCCCATGATGCGCGCCGACTCCTTGGCGAGAAAGGCGAAGCGCATGTTCTTGAGCATCGATTCCGGCAGCGCCTGTCCGTCGAGCTGATTGAGCATCGGCTTCGGATCGTAGAGATCCATCTGGCTTGGCCCGCCCTCGAGGTAGATGTAAATGCAGTTCTTCGCCTTTGGCCGATGATGGGTTTTTCCCGGGCTGCCGTCCGTCGCCGCGAGCAGACCGTCGCCGCCCAGCAGGTGGGTCAACGCGAGGCCGCCGACGCCGCCGCAGGTCTGCATGAGAAATTTTCGTCGGCTGTGCATGAGAGGGTCTTCCAGAATCACTCGCGGGTGATGAACTCGTCGAGGTTCATGATGATTCGCGCCACCGTCACCATCGCAAGCGCGGCATTGCCGTCCGCCAGCTTGAGTTGGTCGTCGTAGGCTGAACGCATCGCCTGCAACTCCACGGGGCGCGGCGGCCGGCTCATGCACCGTTCGAACCCGCGGTGGAGCCGTCGGTCGACGTCGTCCGATTCCGCGGCGAGCGCGGCGCCCAGTTTTTCGCTGCACTCGAAGAAGACCGGATCGTTGAGCAGTGTCAGCGCCTGCAGTGGTGAATTGGACCGTTCGCGCTGCACGCACGCCACACTGGTGTCCGAGGCATCGAAGGTCAGCAGCATCGGGTAGGGGACATTACGGCGGAGATGGATGTACAGCCCGCGCCGATACTGCTCTGGGCCCGTGGTGGCGGGCCAGGTGCGGTTGCGGCCGAACGCCGTGACAAACGCCGGCAACGGCGGGTAGATGCTCGGTCCGCCGACCGCGGGGTTGAGCAGGCCGCTGCTCGCGAGAAACATGTCGCGCACCGTCTCCGCCTCGAGCCGGTGGCGTCCCTGCCTCGCCACCAGGGTGTTCAGCGGATCCCGTTCGGCGAGGTCGGGGCGCCCCGTGGACGACTGGCGGTACTTGGCCGACGTCACGATCAGCCGGATCATCGCTTTGCGGCTCCAGCCGAGCCGGATGAATTCGGTGGCGAGGTAGTCGAGCAGTTCTGGGTGCGAGGGGCGG
This sequence comes from Opitutia bacterium, assembly GCA_947474365.1. Taxonomy (GTDB): domain Bacteria; phylum Verrucomicrobiota; class Verrucomicrobiia; order Opitutales; family Opitutaceae; genus ER46. Next base: position 23,469 of record CANJIU010000099.1, read on the forward strand.
TCACCGAGCGCGCCGAAATTTTCCATCGTTGCGACGATCCCGCGGCCAAACAGGTTCTTCCACAGATGGTTCACCGTCACGCGGGCGGTCAGGGGATGCCCCGGATCGACGAGCCAGCGCGCCAGGTCGAGGCGGTCTGCCTTCGGCCCGCGCGCCTTCAGCGGGGGCAGGATCGCCAGCGTGCCCGGCTGCACTTCGTCACCCGGTTGCTGGTAGTCACCCCGGATATGGATGCGCGTCTTGCGTTCGTTGGCCATCAACGTGGCCGCGGTCGTCTTGGGGAATTCCGGTCGCTTCGCCGCGTGAGCCGCGATCGGCGCGAGCAGCTTCCGGCCTTCCTCGTCCACCGTCCGCGCGTAATAACGTGCCAGATCAGCGGTTTGCCCCGCGGTGCGCGCAGTCCGCGACGTTTCAAGCGCGGCGACAATCGCGTCGGGAATGGTGCTCGGCTCCAACGGCGCCGGCGACGTCGTCGCCGCGATTCGGAACCGGCTCAGCAACCCGACCGTCCGGTGCTCCAGCTCAAAAAAAAGCGTCGAGCCCGGAGGGAAATCCTGCGGCGACTTCAGCCCGAACACGATGACGTGCGACTGATCCGTCTTGGTGCCGATGCTCCAGCCGGTCGCGCTGTCGCCATCGATTGCCTTCGCGGCGGCGCCGGTCTTCGCCTCGAGATCGGCGCGGGCCGACGCCAGTTCCAACTTTCGCTGGGCGCCGCCTCCCGGGGGCTGGACCATCACGGAGAACTCGTTCAACGCGAAGTCGCCGCTCTTGCTGCGGCCGGCCTTTTGCCCGAGGTCGGCCAGTGCTTCGACCCGGAAACCGGTGACGCCCCTCAGGCTGACCGGTGCCTTGACGAGAAAACGCGATCGCAGGGGATCCTTGGCGCCGGTGGCGATGGAGTGATCGTCGGCGGCCGTGAGCGGGCGCTCGTCGTCCTCCGTGACGATCGTGATCTCCGCGGGTTTAAACGTCGTCCAGCGGGAAGCCGGCAGCGTCGCGGTGCGTTCCCACTCGGGCACCTTGGTGTCCACGATGGAGGTCAGGTACGCTTCAAACGGGGCCTCCAGCTTCGCGCGCTCGGTTTCCCAGGCTCCGAGCTTCTTTTGATAGGCGGCCAACTCCGCCGGGCGCGGAGCCGGCAAATCCCGGTCCGCGGCGTTGTTGAAGAAGGCGTACAGCTGGTAAAATTCGCGGTGGGATATCGGGTCGTATTTGTGGGCGTGGCACTCCACACAGCCGACCGTGAGGCCGAGCCAGACCGCGCCCGTCGTGGCGGTGCGGTCGACCGCGGCCTTCGTGCGGTCGAGTTCCAGGTCTGCGCCGGCCTCGTCGTTCTTCAGGGAGTTTCGATGAAACCCCGTGGCGATTTTCTGCTCGAGCGTGGCGCCGGGCAGCAGATCGCCCGCGAGTTGTTCAATTGTGAATTGATCGAACGGCAAGTCGCGGTTGATCGCGTCGATGACCCAGTCGCGGTAAAGGTAGGCGTAGGGCCGCAGCGTGTCGTTGAGGTAACCTCCGCTGTCGGCGTAGCGTGCCAGATCGAGCCAGTAGCGTCCCCAGCGTTCGCCGAAATGCGGCGAGGCGAGCAATCGATCGACCAGCCGCTCGTAGGCATCGGACCGTCCGTCCTCGACGAAGGCCAGCACGTCCTTCGGGTCGGGCGGCAGGCCGAGCAGGTCGAGGCTGAGGCGGCGAAACAGTGTGCGGCGGTCGGCCTCGGGCGACGGGGCGAGCTTCTCCTGCTCCAACCGTGCCCTCACGAACGCATCGATGGGGTGACGCGGCGCGGGCGACGATTCGCGCAGGGTGGGTATCGCCGGACGCTGGGGCGTCTCGTACGCCCAGTGTTTGCCCCAGGGTGCACCTTGTTCCACCCAGCGCCGGAGCACGGCGATTTGGGCCGGTGTCAGCGTCTTGTTCGAGTCGACCGGCGGCATCACTTCGTCCTCGTGTGGCGAGATGATGCGCTGGATCAGTTCGCTCTTGGCGCCGTCGCCCGGCACCACCGCGACCGCGCCGCTCTTGCCGGCGCCCAACGCACCTTCGTGGGTGTCGAGCCGTAGCTTGGACTTGCGGTTGGATTCGTCAGGCCCGTGGCACTTGAAGCAGTTCTCGGAAAAAATCGGCAGCACGTCGCGGCCGAAGTTCACCGGCTCCGCCGCGCCCGCGCCAACGCACACGGAGATCCATCCGATGAGCGCCAGACCGAATTTTTCACAGCCACGATGACCGGTCAAAGCACTCTGTTGACTGGGGGCGCGACGCCCTCGTCGCGTTTCGCTCGTAAAACGCGACGAGGGCGTCGCGTCCCCAGGAAAAATCCAAGTCAGGTTCAGGCGTCCCTGGATGTTTTTCCGCCGTGCTGTTCCCATGCTTAAAATGTACCCTTCACGCCCGCGGTAAAGACGCGGCCGAACTTGCCGTGGTAAAATTCGCGGGCGTAGGCGGGAGTTTGGGAGCCATAGGCAAATTCATTTTGGATCTCGTTCGTCGCGTTTCGCAAATTGAAATACAGCGACGTGCGCTTGCCGATCAGATAGTCGAGGCTGATGTCGAGCTGCGTGCGGGGCTGGGGATGGCGGAATCCGTCCGGCCCCACATCCGGAAACGACACCGCCTTCTGCTCGCCGCGGTAGTTCCACTTGGTGATGAGCGTCGCGCGATTCTTTGCGATCGTGAAGCCCCAGTTCACCGACTCCGGCAGGAAACCGGTGAAATCCGCGAGGTCGTTACCCTCGAGTTTCAGTTTCGTGGCGTTGGCAAACACGATCACGTGCCGGCCCCAGGCGCCGAGCGGAGCGAGCGAGTGCCGCACGTTGATCTCGGCGCCGCGGACGCGGGCCGAACCGGAGTTGAACTGCGTGGTCACGCGCCAGCCGAGGTAGCGTGGGTCGAGGCCGAGCAGCTGTAGGTCCGCCGCGGTGGCGTCCTTCACGTATTGCCCGAAGAAGTCCTTCACCTCCTTGAGGAACACCCCGCCGCTGATCACGCCGCCGTGATCGGTGTAGTATTCCACCGACAGGTCGTAGTTGTCGGCAGTCCATGGCTTGAGCCCGACGTTGCTGATCGTGATCCGGCCAAGCGTGTGCTCGGGATCCTGGTTCAGATCGTCATCCTGGTTCACGGTGGTGTTGGGGATGATGTTGCTGAAATTCGGCCGGCCGTAGGTCTTGGCGTACGCGGCGCGCAGGAGCAGGTGATCGGTGGCGTTGAAGTTGAGATGCAGGCTCGGATAGTAACCGTCGTAGGATCGCTCCGCGCGCGAGGCGCGTTCCTTGTAGATGAGCGCCACTTCCTCCACCGAGCCCGCCGCGCCCGCTTCGGGCTTGCGGATGCGCGCGCCCGCCGCGGTGCGGGCAAAGGCGCCCGCGGCCGTGCGAACAAACACCGCGTTCGGATCCTGCAGCGGGCCCTCGCCCCGGTCCGTGGTCGTCTCGAAACGCACGCCCGTCACCACGCGCAGGCGGTTCGAAAGGAGCCGGGCCTCACCCTGCACGAAGCCGGCTGACACGGTTTCCTCGATGTACTTGGAGAGAAGGATGTTGTTGCTCGCGGTCGTCCGTTGCTGCGCCACCGTCTGGGTGAGGAGCGCCGGATTCGCCTGAAAGGCCGACCAGACTTTGGTCGGCGAAACCCACGGGACGTAGGGCTTGTCCGGGTACGAGATCAGCTTTCGGGAGCCATAAAAAATGTCGTTCAGGTACGGCGCGGCCGAGAGAGAGCCGTTGAGGCCGTTGTAATTGTAGGTGCGGCCGTTGATGCGGCGGTCGTCGTTGGTCTGGACCCGGTTCATCCCGCCCACCTGGATGGCGACCGGAAAGGGGAACCAGGGCAGCTCCCGCCGCACGTCGAGATCGCCGTTGCGGATGGTCGAGCGGATATCGGTCTTGGGCTGGTTCGTCGCCGCCGTGAGGTTGTAGTTGTTGAGGTCGAAAACGTCCACCGGCTGGTTGGCGTTGTCGAAGACCTGGAAGTCGCCCACCCGACCGTGGTTGATGCCCGAATACGATACGCGCACGGGCACGCGCAGGCCGATCGTGAGCGCGTTGAAGAATCCGTCGTCGGTGTCGCGGCGCGTGGCCTTAGAATTCGACACGCTGAACGCCGTCTGGATGCGCCACGTGCCGTCGTCGAGCCGGTAGCGGACGTTGGCTGATTGGGAGAGCCCGCCGCTGCGCAGGAAACTGAAGGCCATCGGCACGCTGCCGCGGCCGGTCGCGCCCGTCACCCGCTCCGGCGTGTAGGAAAGCACGGTGCCGCCCGCGATGCTCGACGTCCCCACGTTGCCGGCGGTGGGGTTGAACTGGGAGTTGGGATTCTGCTGGTCGTAGAGGGTCGTCACTGCGCCGACGGATAGCACGCCGTGCGTCGACGGCCGCCAGTCGACGCGTGCGGAGAGCGACGTGCGCTCGTAGGAGCGGTACACCTCCACGTTGCGGTTGCGCCAGAGATACGGATTGGCCGGCGTGGCGCCCGTCCCGGTGCCGTTGGCCAGATAGTCGGTGTACCAGGTGTCGGTGTTGAACGACGACGTCGAGTGGAGGCCGGTGACCACGAGACCGAGGCGTTTGCTGATTGGGAGCGTGTAATCGAAATTCAGATCCGGGTAGATCTTGTAGTTCCGCTTGTAGCCGGCGTCGGGGGTTTTCTTCAGCGAAAAGGTCTGCTCGTTTGACGAGAGCCCCGCGCGATACCGGAACTCCGCATTGCTTCGTTCAAAGGCGCTTTTGCTCACGAGGTTGATCGATCCCGACATCGTGTCGGCGGGCGTCGAGGGCAGCGGCACCTTTGTGACCTCGACGCGCGAGATGCTGTTCACGCCGATGCGCGACGGAGTGAAGTCGCGTTCACCGCTGAGGTTGGCGCCCGCGAGCTGGATGCCGTCATAGGAGACGACGGAAAGGTTGCTCGGAAAGCCGCGGATCAGCACACCCTCGGTCTCGAGCGCGCCATAGGCGGCGGAGACACCGGGCAGGAAGCGCAGGAAATCGCCCATGCTGCCGCCGAGTGGGTCGCCGAGCGTCTCGGTGGAGATGACGTTCTTGATGTTCGGTGCGAACCGCTGCTCGTTGATCGCAATCGCCTCGATGTCGGTCTCGCGCGACGAGGCGACCTTGTACGAGTCGAGCCGCACCACCTTCGCGGCGTCGCCGTAGCGCACGACACTCGTGAGGTCGACGGCGGCCTCGGCCGTTTGTCTGGGCGCCACGTTGACCGTGACGGTCTGGAGATCGAGCCCCGTGTAAAAAATCTCTAGCGTCACCCGGCCGGGCGTTACGCCGGTGAGATGGAAGATTCCGGACTCATCGGTGAACGTGAGCAAGGCGGTGCCGGGCACGGTCACCCGCGCGTTGCCGAGGTAGGCGCCGGTCGCGGCGTTTTTCACGCGGCCCTCGATGGTGCCGGTGTCCGTCGAGACCGCGGCGTCGCCGGTCACGACAGGGGGGCGCTCTGCAGGTTCGACCGCCAGCAGTGGGATCGTGGTGACGATCGCCAACCAGCAGAAGTGGTGCAGGGGTCGGTCGACGGCACGACGACGCGCGAAGGAGAAACAGGAGTTCATGCGGGGGGTAGTGGGATGGGTCGCCCGGGGCTGGACGTGACCGACGAATCGTTGCAATCCCACGCTGGCTTTCTATGATCAGAAAGCGAAGTGAATTCTTGGCGACGTGGTGTCGCCGGTTGCGCGGAGGCGGTTGGGGCGTCCTGCCTGCTGATGCGAACTGCGGTTACGAAATCGCGGCCGCGAAGACACTACCGGGCAAACCAACCCTCACGGCGCTGGCGCAGTCTCGACGGTCACATCGACAATCTTGCCCTGAAACACGAAGGGCGAAACGTAGGCTTCGCTCACCGGCGTGTAGAGGTCGCAGCCGATGTCGAGGGTCTCGTGGCTGATGTTGCCCGTCATCGCCTCCGGCGCGTGGCCGCGGGCGACCTCCCGGCCGTCGATGCGCAACACGATGTCGGCGCCGCCGTCAGGCGTGAGCGTGAACTCCGCAACCACCGTGCAGGCGCCGGCGGGCAATGACGTGGTTGCGGTCACCGTCGTACGCTGCTCCCCGGCGTAGTTGTAGTGGAAGACGGCCCGGCCGCTCTGCACGAAAAGCGCGTAGCCCGAGAAACGTCCGCCATGGGCGAGAATCGCGCCGTCGCCGCTGGAGGCGAGGCGCGCGGTAATGGTCATCGAACGGTGCCGGCGCTCCAGCGCGGTGAATTTGTGCAGGCCGCTCACCGGCGGCACATAGGTGGTGCGGGTGCGCTCGCCGTTCCAGTGCGGGCGGATCATGTCCCGCGGTCCGGCACGGCGGTCGTCAAGCGGGTAAACGTCGTGGACCTGCGCCTCGCGCTCCCAAGTCGCCAGCAGCGCGTCCAGTTTCCCCGGTTGCTCGCGCGCGAGGTCCCGGCTCTCGGTGGGGTCCGTGTCGAGGTCGTAGAGTTCCCAGTGATCTCCGGCGTAGGACTGGCCTGAGTCGTGAAAAGTCACGGCTTTCCAACCTTTTTCCCAGATCGCGCGGTGGCCGTGGATCTCAAAATACTGCGCGGCCCGCCGGGTTGGTGCGGCGGCGTTTTCCCGCGGCCAGGTGTAGGCAAGGCTCCCGCCGGCGAGAGGCAATTGCTTGCGACCGCCGAAATCCTGCGGCGCGGAGATCGACGCGGTCTCGAGAATTGTCGGCAGCAGATCGACCACGTGGTGAAACTGCCCGCGGAGCCCGCCGGCGTCCGTGATGCGGGCGGGCCAGTGGGCGATCAGCGGCACGCGCACGCCGCCTTCGTGCGTGGTGCCCTTCGTGCGCCGAAACGGCGTGCTGCCCGCCTGGGTCCAGCCGATGGGATACGTGGGATAGGTGAGGGGGCCGCCGAGTTGCTCCAGCCGGGTGGCGCCGCCGGAGAAGACGCCGGGTTTGTTGGCGGCGAACAGACGCATCTCGTTCCAGATGCCCTCGGGGCCGCCCTCGGGACTCGCGCCGTTGTCGGATAGCAGGAGAATCAGCGTGTCGCGCAGCACGCCGTTCTGTTCGAGCCAGTCGATTACCCGGCCGAGTTCGCGATCGGCGGCCTCCATGCAAGCGGCGAAGCACTCCTGGTAACGCGCGAACACGCGGCGCTCCTCCGGCGTGAGCCCGGCCCACGGTTTCACCCCGGGATTGGCCGGTGGGAGTTTCGTCCCGGGGGGCATGAGGCCGAGCTTGATTTGGCGCGCGAGGGTTTTTTCGCGGTAGGCGTCCCAACCATCGTCGAATTTTCCGCGCCATTTTTCCAAGAGATCGGGTGGGGCGTGATGCGGCGCGTGGCCGGCGCCGAGCGAGAGATAGGTGAAGAACGGTCGCTCCGGCGCAGTGGCACGGTGCTGCGCGATGAAGGCGAGGGTGCGGTCGCAGAGATCGGCATCCATGAAATACGGCTCGGTTCCGCCGGGGCGGGTGGGGCGTGGCTTGACGCGCTCGCGATCGGAAAAAATCTCCGGCGCAAACTGGTTCATGTCGCCACCCATGAAGCCGTAAAAGTGGTCGAAGCCCCGCCCGGTCGGCCAATACGCGGAGTTCGCCGCGTCGTTCAGCTCGGACATCGGCGAAAGATGCCATTTGCCGAACGCGGCGGTCGCATAACCGCGGGCGCGCAGATAGTCGGCAATCGTGCCGGCTTCGAGGTGGGGACCGCCGAGATTGTTGCGCGCGCCGTTGGCATATTCGCCGATATGGCCGACCCCGACGGCGTGGGCGTTGCGTCCAGTGAGGAGCGCCGCGCGGGTGGGCGAGCAGACTGGGTTGACGTGAAAATTGGTGTAGCGCAGCCCGCCGGCAGCGAGTCGGTCGACGGTGGGCGTGGAAAGCGGCGCGCCGAAACAACCAAACTGGCCGAAACCGACGTCGTCCCACAACACGATCAGGACATTGGGCGCACCGGCCGGTGGACGAGTGGGTGCGGGCCAGCGCGCGTCGGCGGGCGACCACGTTCGCGGCGTGGAGGCGGAGAACGCCAATGCGGCCAGGGCCAGCGATGCGATGATTGGAATGATGGGCTTCACGTTCCGGGGGAGGGTGGCGCAGGACGTTGGTTGAGAAACGCTTGCAACTCCGCCGCTAGTTTGCCCCCGAAGCCGTCGACCTCGGCGATCTCGTCGACGCTGGCGGCGCGGAGTTTGTCGATGCTGCCGAAATGGGCGAGCAGCGCCGCCCGGCGCACGCGGCCGAGCCCGGAAAAATCGTCCAGCACGCTCTCGCGGATTTTCTGCGAACGGAGATTTGCGTTGTAGGTGTTGGCGAAGCGGTGGGCCTCATCGCGCAACCGCTGCAGTACGTTCAGCCCCGGATGATTCAGCGGCAGGTTGAGCGGCGGACGCTCGTCCGGAAAAATGATTGTCTCGTGCTGCTTCGCCAGGCCGATCAACGGCGGCGGCGTGAGATCGAGCGCGAGGAAGGCTTTCAGTGCGGCGCCGATCTGCCCCCGACCGCCGTCGATCACCACGAGATCGGGCAGTGGTTTTTTCTCCTCCGCGAGCCGGCGATAGCGGCGGCCGACCACTTCCTCCATCGCGCGGTAGTCGTCGTTGCCGATGAAACTCTTGATCTGGAATCGTCGGTAATTGTCCTTGTCGGGCTTGCCGTCCGCGAAATGCACCATCGAGGCCACGACAAATGTGCCCGAGATGTGCGAGATGTCGAAGCACTCCATCGTGCGCGGCGGTGCCGCCAGTTTCAACGCCGCCTGGAGCGCCTGGAGCGCCTCGTCGTCGCGCTCCGGCCTCGTGGGATCGATCCGCTCAAAACGGCGCGTCTTGCGCAGTGTCTCCTCCAGTGCGAAGACCACGTCACGCAGCTCCGCGGCCTTCTCGAATTCGTGTTTCCCCGCTGCGGCGGTCATCTCCGCCCGCAGGGTCTCCAGCCACTCGCGCGATTTGCCCTCGAGGAAGGCGCACGCCTCCTCCACTCGTCGGCGGTAGTCCTCCGTGGTGACAATATTTCCGGTGCCGTAGATTTCCTCGCGCACGTCGTCGTAGAGCTGCCAGGTGCCATCCGGCAGCTTCTGCGGCGTGCTGTCCGGGAGCAAAATGCCAAATTGCCGCCGCATCTGCGCGAGCGTCTTCCGCAGCAGTCCGCTGTGCGCGAACGGTCCGAAATAACGCGAACGGTCCTCCTTCTTCAACCGGGTGAGCCGGAAGCGCGGCAGATCCTCGCCGAGGTCAACGCGCACCAGGAGAAAGCGTTTGTCGTCGGTGAAGTCGGTGTTGTAGCGGGGCCGCCACTGCTTGATCAGCTTGCCCTCGAGCAGCAGGGCCTCGGGCTCGGATTTCACCTCCATCGTGTCGACGTCCGCGATGAGATCGATCAACGCGCGGATTTTCGGCTGTTGGACGGTCGACGCGCGACCGCGCTGGAAATACGACGACACGCGTTTCTTCAGGCTGCGCGCCTTGCCCACGTAGATGATCCGTCCGAGGCGGTCCTTCATCAGGTAGACGCCAGGTTTGTCCGGGAGCGCGCGGACCTTCTCCTTCAGTGTGATCGGTTGGTTCTCGTTCATCCCAGTTCACGCCCCGAATCATCGCTGGCGTTTTGGGAGAATCCGCCTATTTTTCCGGGCCGCAAGTATGGTTTCTGACCAAAACACCACCGCCCCGCTGTCGCGTCCTTTGACGACCAAACATGTCCGCTACGAGCTGATCACCCTCGGTGACGAGTTGTTGCTCGGGCTGACGGCGAACGGTCACCTGACGTTCATCGGCGCGCAGCTCGGCCGGCGTGGCGCGCTGTTGAACCGGAATGTGACGATCACCGACGAAGCTGACGCCATCGCCGCGCAGTTTCGTGAGAGCTGGGCGCGGGCCGACGTCATCATCACCACCGGCGGGCTGGGCCCGACGTGCGATGACCGCACGCGCGATGTGATTGCCGAGGTGCTCGGGCAGAAGCTGGTGTTTGATGAGACGATCAAGCTGGCGATTGAGGAACGTTTCGCACGGTTCGGCCGCAAGATGACCGACAACAATCTCAAGCAGGCCTACGTGTTTGAGCGCGGCGAAGTTCTGCCCAATGCCAACGGCACTGCGCCGGGGCTCTGGGTCGAACAGGACGGCAAGGTGCTCGTGATGCTGCCCGGGCCGCCGAACGAGCTGCAGCCGATGTTCCTTGACCAGGTCGTGCCCCGACTCGCCGCGCGCGGCTGCCTCCTCGAGCGCGAGGCGTATGTGCAGTTGCGCACCGCCGGCATCGGCGAATCCGCGCTGGAGACAAAACTCCAGCCGATCTTCGACCGCATCGGTAGCTCACTGAGCGTCGCGTTCTGCGCCCACCAGGGAGCGGTCGATTGCCGCGTGAGTTCGCCGGGCGGGCAGCTGAACGCAGCCGATCTTGAGGCTGTTGCCGCCGAATGCGCGCAGCTGCTCGGCGACGATTTTGTCTGTTATGGCCACGATTCCCTCGCGCGGGTGTGCGCCGACCAATTGCGCGCGCAGGAAAAACGGCTCGCCGTGGTCGAGACGGCGACGGGCGGCCTGCTCGCCAATGTCTTCACCGAGGTTTGTGGTGCGTGCAAATTCTTCGCTGGCGGTGTCGTCTGCTGCTCGAATGACGCCAAAATGCAGCTCCTCGACGTGCCGGAATGCCTGCTGCTCCAGCACGGCTCTGTCAGCGACGAGGCCGCCGTGGCGATGGCGACGGGCGCCGCTGAGACCCTCAGCGCTGATTACGCGCTCGCGGTGACGGGTTTCGCCGGGGCAGCCGAAACGGGCGCGGGCGGCAACCCGGTGGGGACGATTTTCATCGCCCTCTTTTCGCCCGCCGGCGTGTGGTCCAAGAAACTCAGCTACCCCGGTCCGCGCTCGACTGTTAAAGTGCGCGCTGTCAACGCGGCGCTCGACTGGCTGCGCCGCGAACTGGTGCGCGCGCAGCGCGGCGAGGCCACGCCTGCCCGGCGGATCAGCGCGATGCAATGAGGGTCCGCCTCCTCGCGTTCGCGCTCCTGATCGGCGTGTCCGCGGCGGCGGAAACCCGTGTCGGTCCGTCGCAGGGCACGCTCTTCATCGTGGGCGGCGGGAGCATGGCGAAACTTTGGCCCGAGTTTCTCGAACTCGCCGGCGGACGGGATGCGCCCATTGTCGTGATCCCGACGGCCAACGAGACGATCGAGGCCAACGATCATTCGGCGGTGGCGCTGCTCGCCCTGGGCGCGACGCAGGTGACCCAGCTGCACACGCGTGATCCCAAAATCGCGGATACGGAGGCGTTCGTCGCGCCGTTGCGCACCGCCCGGGCGATCTGGATCACCGGTGGCCGCCAATGGCGGCTGGCCGATGCGTACCTCGACACCCGCACGCTGCGGGAAATCTTCGCGGTGCTTGCGCGCGGCGGGGTCGTCGGCGGCAGCTCCGCCGGCGCGTCGATTCAGGCCAGTTACATGGTGCGCGGTTCGCCCGACGGAAACACCCTCATGATGGCGCCCGGCCACGAGCGGGGTTTCGCCCTGCTGCGCGATTCCGCCATCGACCAGCACGTGAACACCCGCGGCCGGGCGGAGGATCTGCGGCCGGTGTTGCAGGCGCATCCGACCCTGCTCGGCATCGCACTCGACGAGGCGACGGCGATCGTCGTTACCGGTGATCGTTGTCGCGTGGTCGGGGTGGGCGCAGTCCGCTTCTTCGCGACCCCCGAGGCGGCGCCGGTCGTGCTGTCGGCGGGAGCGCGGTACGACTTGGCGACGCGGCAGGTGGCAGAGGAATGAGCGGGCGCAGCTGGTTGGCGCGGCTCAGGGCCCGATGAGGTTGCGCAGGGCGGTGAGATATTTTTCCTGCGTGCGGACGATCACATCGGCCGGCAGGCGCGGCCCCGGCGGCTTTTGGTCCCACTTGATGGCGAGCAGATGGTCGCGGACGAACTGTTTGTCGTAACTGGGGGGCGACTGGTTGGGCGCGTAGCTCTCGGCCGGCCAGTAACGCGACGAATCCGGGGTGAGGACCTCGTCGATCAGCCAGACGTTGCCCGCTGCATCGGTTCCGAACTCAAACTTCGTGTCCGCGAGGATCATCCCGGCCTGCTTGGCGCGATCGTGGCCGGCGCGATAAAGCGCGAGGCTGACGGACTTCACTTTTTCGTAGAGCGCCGGGCCGACAATGGCGATGCCCTGGGCATCGTTGATCGGTTCGTCGTGCTGGCCCTTGGGGGCCTTGGTGGTGGGGGTGAAGATGGGTTCGGGCAGGCGGTCCGCCTGGCGGAGGCCGGCGGGCAGTTTGATGCCGCAGACATCGCCGGTTTTTTGATACGAGGACCAGCCGCTGCCGACGAGGTAGCCGCGCACGACGCACTCGATCGGGACGGTCTTGAGTTTGCGCACGATCATGCTGCGCAGCTGCAGGTCGCGATCGGTGATGCCGCGGCGTTTGAATTCTCCGGCCTGGTCGGGCAGCAGATGGTTTTGGATGATGCCGGTCGTCTGGGCGAACCACCAATTGCTCATTTGGGTGAGGATGGCGCCCTTGCCGGGGATGCCGTCGGGCAGGACGACGTCGAACGCGGACAGTCGGTCGGTGGCGGAGAGGAGCAGGGCGTCACCGAGGTCGAAGATTTCGCGCACCTTGCCGGAGGCGATGCGGGGAAACGGGAGGTGGTCGATGGCGGTGACGGCGGCTTGGGGGAGGGCGGCGGAGATTTCGGAAAACGTCATGGGGAGAAGTTTCTTGCACGGAGGAGGCGCCGACGTCGCGAACAAATTTTGGTGGGTGAGTGAATGTTGTTTTCGTCGGGTCGAAATTTGACCTTGCGCGCGGGGTCATGCGCCGTAGCGTGCCGGGCTCCGCGGTTAGTCCCCATCGTCTAGCCCGGTTAGGACACCACCCTTTCACGGTGAGAACCGGGGTTCGAATCCCCGTGGGGACGCCAGCTTTTACCTCTGAGGAGGCCTGAAAAGACTTGAATATTGCCCGACTCTGTGGGCCATATGGAGGAGATGAAGAAAACGGAGGAAGTATTTTCCGTCCGACGTGTGCAACTGACTGCCAACGGACACACGTACTGGCAGTGGAAAGTCGACGGACGCATCAACGGTATGCGTTACAGGAAGCACTTTCCCAACCGCGACCAAGCGGAGGGTTACAAATCCGAGATGGAGATCAAGGCGCTCAACGATGCGAACGTCGTCCGGACCACCACCAGCCACCTAGCAGCCCGTCGGACTTGGAAAATCAGGCTTGGGGGTGATTTTCCAAAATTTTTCCGGCGACGGGAGGCCCAACTCTGACGGGCTGCTGAGCGCCGTGCGGAGCACGGCGGGAGGGACGGGTTTTTGTCGTATATTTGCGTTG
>CANJIU010000100.1 GCA_947474365.1 Opitutia bacterium
AGGAGGCAACGGGCAGGCTCCAAGCAGCCTGCCCGTTGCCTCCTTCATCCTCTGCTGCACCCACCTTACACCTCGGCTCCCCAACACACGTAGTTCGATCAGCGCTGGCTTCAGTTTACCCGGGTCAGGATCTCTATGGGTCTTTCTGAGCTCCACCGTCAGACGGCTTGACGTTACCCCCACAAACAAGGAAGGTCTCGGCATAAATTGCCATTCTCTGCCGTCAATGAATCCGCGTACGCTACGTCTCATCACACTTCACGCTCTTGCCATATGCTTGCCATTGGCGCAGGCCGCTCAAAAAGAAGCTTCCACTTCGGGAGAAGTTAAGAAATCCGGGGAGGTCGGAAACGCGGACTATCTGCTCCAACCTCAGGACACCCTGAGGGTTCAAGTCTACCAAGAGGAAGACATCAACCGCCAGGGAGAGGTGAGCATTTCGCAAGAGTTCACCATTTTTCTGCCGCTGATCGGTACGATCAACCTCAAGGGCAAGACCGCCCGCCAGGCCGAGGGCATGATTCGGGATCTCTACGATAAGGATTACCTCGTGAAACCGCAGGTCAGTGTGACCGTGACCAAGTACGCGGAACGCAGCGTGAATGTTTTCGGTGCGGTCAATTCAGCCGGACGAAAATTATTTCCCCCGGAACGTGGTCTGACGATCCTCGACGCGATCTCCCTGGCTGGCGGACACAGCCGACTTGCCGATCTGAAGAAGGTAAAGTTGACGCGGACCACCGGGGAAGGTGACCCGGTAACAACCACGATCAACGTCGACGAAATCATGAAGGGTGGCGGCAAGGATCCCGTTCAACTTCAGCCCGATGACGTCATCTACGTGGGTGAGCGGCTACTGTAACAAGGGATCGAAAAACAAAAGGGTACTGGTTTGCTGTCATCACCCCGGCGGATCGTTTCCAGCTTCGCGTGATGATACTCAATATTTCATAAAAACATGTCCACGGATCTAGGTCAGAAACTCACACAAGAGGGCAGCGGTTACGGCTACAATTACGGTGGCTACGCTGCGGGCGGCTACGGCGAGGGCGGTAGCTCCACCGGAGGGAGCGCCCAACGCACCCTGCACGACTACCTGCTCGTCCTCCGCGAGCGCGTTTGGTATGTCGTCGTCGTCTTTCTCGTCGTGGTCTCAAGCGCGGCGATCTACACGGTCAACCAACCCAAGATTTACCAGTCGAGCGTGACGGTGCAGATTTTCCGCCGCGACCCGACCGTGATGCAGGTGGCGCAGGTGGTCGACACGGACATCCGCAGTGCGGAAGACCTGAACACCCAGATGAAGATCATCGAGAGTGCCCGCATGGTTCAGCGCGTGGCGGATCGGATCAAGGGCGACGATTTACGGGCCTTTCTCCTCCCCTACGGTTTGACGCCCGCCGACAGCGCCGTCATTCCGGGAATTCTCGGTGGGAACCGCAAAGTCGCGCTCCAACGTCTGACGTTGGTCGTTGTCATTTCCTATCAGCATCAGGACCGCGTGGTCGCCGCCAAGGTCGCCAATTTCTTCGCGGAAGAGTATCTCAACCACAACTTGGCAATGCGGAGTCTGGAATCCTCCAAGGCGATCGATGACCTCAAGGCAACCGTCGAAGAGCAACAGAAACGCGTCGAGAGAATGGCACGCGAGCTCCAGGAATATCGGGAAAAGACCATCATGGTATCGCTCGACCAGAGAAAGGACATCGTGAACGAGTCCCTGCGGGCGTCAAATCAAGCGGCCGGCGCGGCTGGAAACGTCCTCAGCGCTGCCGAAGTGCGTCTGAACCAGCTCAAGGAGCTCAAGGCCAAGGGCGGGAATCTCACTGACCTCGCCTTTATCGCCAACAACGGGTTGATAACGTCCCTCACGAATCAATTGGCGGGACAAAAAATCACCCTCGCCACCCTGCAGGAGCGCTACCGCAAAGGGCACCCCAAGTACATCGAGGCGGCAAACGCGATGGCGCAAACCGAGCGGGAACTTGAGCGTGCGGTCACAACCGCCGCGGCGCAGGTCGAATCCGATTATCAAAACGCCCTGAAGAATTTCCAACAACAACAGCAGGAACTGACCAAGCGCCGGCAGGAGTCGCTGGACTTGGACCGCGCGGCCTTGGAATACAACAATCGCGAACGCGAACTAAAGACGAACGAGCAAATCCTGCAGACGATCGTTGGCCGCAGCCGCGAGACCACGATGACGAGCAGCATCAGCAGCCAAAACGCGCGCATCGTGGATTTGGCGGTGCCGAGCCGCGAAGGCTCGTATATCTCGCCTAACATCCCGCTGAATCTCGGACTTGGTGTCGTAGGCGGACTCGGCCTCGGCCTCGCCTTCGCCTTCTTCGTGGCGTTCCTCGATGACCGCGTGAAGAGCTCCTACGACGTCGAAGGCGTGGTCGGACTGCCGCTGATCGGAATCATCCCGCAGATCAAGAAGATGGAGCAGCAGGAAAAGGCCCAGGTCGTGATGAACAATCAAGACCGCCAGGTCGCCGAGGCGTTTCTCACGCTCCATTCCGGCCTGCGCCTGAAAGAGGAGGCCAAGAACGCAAAATGCATCCTGACGACCAGCACCATCCCCGGCGAGGGCAAGACGTTTTGCACGATCAACCTCGCCCTCACCTTTGCCTCCCATGGAGAACGCGTCGTCGTGGTGGATTGCGATTTGCGCAAACCGAACGTGCACAAATCGCTCGGACTTGAAAACCGCCGCGGTGTAATCGACATCTGCGCCGGCACCTCAACCATCGAACAAGCCGTGCTAAAGAACGTGCACCCGAACTTCGATGTCATCCCGACGGGCGGCCGTGCGAAAAACCCGACCCAGATTCTCAATAGCAAGGGTTTCGAGGAAATGATCGCCAATCTGCGCAAGAGCTACGATCGGGTCTTCGTGGACACCCCGCCGCTGGCGGCCGTGAGCGACGCGCTGATCATCCTTCCGTTGGTCGACGGTTCGGTTTTCGCCATCTTCTTCAACAAGGTTCGCCGGAAGGCGGCCCAGTTCAGCGCGAAGAAGCTCGCCGAAGGTAATGTGCCGGTCTTCGGTGCGGTCCTCAACGGACTCAATCTGGCGGTCTCGGGCTACTACTACGCCCAGTATTACGACAAGTCCTACAAAGACTACTACGTGACCGCGGCGAGCCGCGACGGCGAAGGTCAGGAGAGGTAGATCATCGGGGCCGCGGTTGACTCGTCAGCCCCGGCCCGTCCGCGTCAGTCGAGCGACACGATAGCCTTGATGACGCCGGTCTCGGGTTTGAGCCAGGTCGGGAATTCGGCGATCATGTCGTCGAATTTCGTTCGGTGCGTAATCCACGGACGCGTATCGATCGTGCCGTCCTCGATGAGCCGGATGATGCGCGCGAAGTCTCCGGACAACGCGTTGCGCGACGCAAGGATTCCCAGTTCGCGACGATGCATCACCGGCGCGTGGAGAAACGACACCTCCTGCTGCGTGATGCCGACGTAGACGAGCCGGCCCCCGAAGGCACAATACTCGAGCGCGGCACCCATCGATTTATTGCTGCCCGTGGCGTCAATTACCACATCGGCAAGCTGTCCGTTCGTGATGGCAGCGAGCATCTTCAGCTCCGAGCCGTCTCCTTTCGCCAGAATGGTGTGAGCCACGCCCATTTTTTCCCGGCAAAAGGCCAGCCGCCCCTCGCTGATGTCGACCACAATACAGGTGGCGCCCGCGACCTTCACAAACTCGATCGCTGACAGGCCGATCGGGCCCGCACCGATGACGAGCACGTGATGGCCGGCTTTGATGCCGGCGCGGTCGACCGCATGGCAACCGATGGCGAGCGTTTCCACCAGCGCCAGCTGTTCAAAACTGAGTTGTCGCGACACGTGGAGCTTGCGCGCCGGCAGCAGCATGCGTTCGCACATTCCTCCGTCGCACATCACACCGAGGGTCTTGTGCTGCTCGCAACAATTGGTCAGACCACGCCGGCAGGAATAACAACGCTGGCAATTGATGTAGGGCTCAACCGAGCAATGATCACCGGGGTGCACATTGGAGACGCCCTCGCCAACCGCCAGCACTTCTACACCGAGCTCGTGCCCGGGAATCCGCGGGTAAGAATAGAAAGGCATCTTGCCCAGAAACCCACCGTAGTCCGTCCCGCAAATCCCAATCCGGTGAATCCGCAACAGCGCCTCGCCTGGTCCTGGAGCGGCAGGCTCGCTGATGTCGAGCGGGCGAAACGATTTCGGTTGTTCGAGTTGGATGGCTTTCATGAGGGAGGAGTCAGGAGCTGAGAGTTGATCGTTGAGAGCAGGCCATGACAGTTGGAGTTTTTCCGCCGTTTCCTACGGCTCGGGGTCTCAACGCTCAGCCCGCAACTCTCAACGATTGCCTTAACTCAGTTGTTTTCCGGCAGACCTTCCTTGTGACCGAGATTTTTCACCGGCGCGAAAATCGCCCGCACTTCGGCGAGCAGAGCGCGGTCAATCGGCTCGGCGGCCCATTTCGCCCAATTGCGGATGTTGGTCGGGTTGGCACTGCCGGACACCGTCGTGGCGATGTCGGAATTCCCGAGCGAGAACTGCAGCGCCAGTTGCGCGATGTCGACGCCGCGGCTGGCGCACAAGGCCGCCGCTTTCCGGGCCGCGGCCTTCACCTCCTCCGGCTCCTTGAGCCAAGCGGGCAAAGGAGCGTTGGTGAGCAGACGAGCACTGAAGGGCCCGGCATTCATCACGCCGACACCCTTGGCCTTCAGATACGGCACCACTTCATCGGCAAAACGCGTGTTCTGCAACGTGTACTGGTTGTAGCTCAGCACGCAGTCGACCTTCGTCTGATCGAGAATGAAACGGAATATCTTCATCGGATAGCCGCTGAATCCGATGTAGCGGACTTTCCCCGCCTGCTGGATCTTGCGCAGCGCCGGCAGCGTCTCGTCGACAATCTGCTGCATCGGCACGAACTCGATGTCGTGGCAGAGGATGATATCAAGGTGGTCGGTGCCCAGGCGATGCAGCGAAACATCGACACTCTCGGCGACTCGCTTTGCCGAAAAATCAAAATGCGTCAGGTCGTAGCGACCGAGCTTCGTGCACAACGTATAGCTGTCGCGCGGCACTCCGCGCAGCGCGATGCCGAGCAACACTTCGCTCATGCCGCGTCCATAGAAGGGCGACGTGTCGATGAAATTGAGCCCACAGTCGAGGGCGACACGGACACTGCCCAGTGCCTCGTCGAGCGTGACGCTGCGGAACTCTGCGCCGAGCGAACTGGCGCCGAAACTGAGAATCGGAAGGTGGAGATCGGTCTGGCCGAGACGGCGGGTTTGCATGGCAAAAATTTCAGGCGGTGCGGCACCCGACGGTCAACAGCACGTTGGCCCACAGGGATTGATCGGCGGTCTGAATCGTCAGCACGTGATCGGGGCTTTCCACGTGCTTGTAGAAATCCCACTTCAGAATGGGCTCCAGCCTCAAATCGGTTCCGGCCGCGGCGAGCGCCGCCCGATATTCGTTCCACACCGGCGGCTCGCCCTGCTGGGCGTAGGGGTCATCCGCCGGAATCCCCATCGTGTTGACGTGGTCGATGGGCACAGCGCTGAGCAACGCCCGCAGCACTTGCACCACATTCACGACTCCGGGCGATAGATTCAGGGAAATGACCTCGGCGTTGGGGCCGCGCTTGGTGGAGGCCGGGTAATTGCCGTCGGCGATGAGGATCTTGGCGTGGTGTCCGGCACGCGCGACGACCCGCAGAATGTCGGGATGAATCAAAGTGGTCTTGAGCATAATCGGTCAGCCCAGCGCTTGCCGCACTGAAGCAATCGTCTGGCGGGCCGCGGCCGCGTCATCGGGCAGCGGAATGATTTCCGCCGAAAGGTAACCAGCATAGCCGATCCTTCTCAGCGCCGCGATAATCGGCGCCACATCGGTGTGCCCAAACCCAATCGCCCGTCGGTTCGAGTCGGCAAAATGCACATGCCCCACCAGCGAACCGGCCTCGATCAGGGCGCCGGCCAGGTTAGTCTCTTCGATGTTCATGTGGTAGAGATCGGCGAGGATCCGGACGTTGCGAGTGCGGAGCGTGCCGAGCCAGGCCACCGTGTCGCCGAGGCGGTTGAACAGGTTAGTTTCATACCGGTTCAACGGCTCATAGAGGAGCGGCACCCGATGACGTGCCGCATGCTCACCGAGATCCTCGAGCGCCTCGCCGAGCCAGACGAGCGCCTGCGCGCGCGTCACGCCACCCTCCCACCGGCCCTGCATCGAGCCGATGATCGCCGGTGCGGAAAAACGCCCGGCAAAATCGATGATGGCGCGAATGAACTCCCGCGCCCGCCCGCGCACCTCCGCGTCGGGATGGGTCAGCATCAGTTTTTTCACCACCCACCCCGCCCCGGTTCCGACGGCGGCAACGCTGAGCCGGTGCCGCTCGATTAGACCCGGCAGTTCCGCCAACTCGGGCGCATCCGCCGCGGGCGGAAAGACCTCCACCGCGTCGAAGCCCAGTGCGGCCGCGCGCGCACAGCCATCGGCGAGACCGCTGGAAAAGACAAACGGCCCACCCTTCGTTTCGGGCACCAGTGAAACCGTGATCGCGGAGCGCATACGACGTTCGACCGATCCTCAGACTTCTTCCAAATGCGTCATCTCAAATTTGGGTGCGAGCAGATGCTGAAGCGCAAACGCGAGCAGATAGGCGCCAGCGCAGATGGCGAAGAGCACCGCATAGCCACCGGAGATGTTGTCCTGCGCCTTGAAGCGATCGAGCAACTGGCCCGCGAGGATCGGGAAGAGAAAACCCACACCCGAACCCGCCATGCCGCCGAGGCCGACCACCGAGGCGACCGCGCGCTTGGGAAACATGTCCGACGCCGTCGTGAACAGATTGGCCGACCACGCCTGGTGCGCGGCACATGCGAGGCCGATGAGGACAACCGCCATCCAGTCGCCCGCGCTCTTCACGAAGACAATCGGCAGCACGCAGCAAGCGAAGAACAGCATCCCGGTCTTGCGGGCTCGCGTCACGCTCCAGCCGGATTTCACGAGGGCGCCAACGACCCAGCCGCCAAAGATACTCAGCACGGTCGCCATGCCGTAAATCGTCGCGAGCATGTAGCCGCTCTCCTTGATGTTGAGGTGGCGGGTCTGCTTGAAGAAGTCCGGCAGCCATGTGAGGAAAAACCACCACACCGGATCGGTCAGCGCCTTCGCCACGACAAACGCCCATGTCTGCCGGTAGCCGAGCAGGCCAATCCAGGAGATCTTTTCCCCATCGCGGCTCGTGTCGTCGCGATCGCTGCGGATGTGCTCCAGCTCCGCCGCATTCGCTGCGCCGACCTTTTCCGGGACGTTGTAGAACGGGATCCAAAAGAACAGCCAGAGGAAGCCGGCGATGCCGGCAAAGATGAACGCCCAATGCCAGCCCAGCGAAAGCGCGATTGCCGGAACCGCGAGCGGAGCGACGATCGCACCGACATTGGTACCGGAATTGAAGATCGCGGTCGCGGTCGCCCGCTCGCGTTTTGGAAACCACAGCGCGACCGCCTTGATCGCCGAGGGGAAATTACCGCCCTCTCCCAAGCCAAGCATCACCCGCGCAAAATAGAAGCCGCTGATGCTCATCACCAGCGCGTGCCCAACCGCCGCGATGCTCCAGGCCGCGATCGACACCGCGTAGCCGATCTTCGTGCCATACTTGTCCACAAACCAGCCGAAGATCATCAGGCTCACCGCGTAGGAGAGCTGAAAAAACGCATTGGTGTAGCCGAACTGCTCGTTCGTCCAATGCAACTGCTCGTCGAGGATCGGCTTGATCAGCGCGAGAATCTGCCGGTCGATGTAGTTGATCGTCGTCGCAAAAAACAGCAGCGCGCAGACGACCCAGCGGTAATTGGAAGGTTTCAGATCGGTGCCGGGCGACAGGGTGCTGGCCATCGTGATGGGGGTTTGGGGCGGACGTCCGGACTATTTCTTCGCGGAGAATTCCGGCGCAAGTTCCAGCCCGAAGTAGTCGCGGGCGTTGGCGAAGCAGATGTTCTTCACCATGCCACCGACGAGGCCGTAGTCGCCGGGGATCTCGCCGCGCGCCATGTCGGCGCCGAGGAGATTGCAGAGCGTGCGGCGGAAGTACTCGTGCCGAGGATAGCTCACGAAGCTGCGCGAGTCGGTGATCATCCCGACAAACCGGGACATCAGGCCCAGGTTGGAGAGCGCGTTCATCTGCCACTCCATGCCTTCCTTCTGATCGAGGAACCACCAACCGCTGCCGAACTGCACCTTGCCGGGGATGGAGCCGTCCTGGAAATTCCCAATCATCGTGCCGAGCACGTAATTGTCGTTCGGGTTGTTGTTATAGAGAATCGTGCGCGGCAGCTGGTCGGTCGAATCGAGAGCGTTGAGGTAACGCGAGAGCGCGACCGCCTGCGGAAAATCGCCGATGGAATCAAACCCGGTGTCGGGCCCGAGCTTGCCCAACAGGCGGTTGTTGTTGTTCCGCAGCGCGCCCAGGTGCAGCTGCTTCGTCCAGCCACGCGCGGCATCCCAGCGCCCGAATTCAAGCATCAGATACGAACCGTAGCGGGCGGCCTCCTCCGCCGTCGCGGCCCGTCCCTTGCGGACCGCATCAAACACCATCTTCGCCTGCGCGTGGGTGCACGGTTCAGCCAGCGCGCTCTCCAGGCCGTGGTCGGAGACGCGCGCGCCCGCGGCGTGAAAGTCGTCGTGCCGCTTCTTCAGCGCGCCCAGCAGGTCGTCGAAGGTCTTGATTCCGTTGGCGCAACCGGCGGTGGCCGCCAGCTTCTCAAGCCAGGCGTTGAAGCCGCCCGGATTGGTAACTCCGAGAGCCTTGTCGGGACGGAAGGCCGGATAGACGCGCGCCTTGAGCTTGCCGGGATTGGCACGGATCGCGTGGTGGTGATCGAGCGAATCGGCCGGATCATCGGTCGTGCAGACGACGGCGACCTTCGACATGTTGATCAGCTCGTGCACCGGCAGCTTCGGAAGCTTCGCATTCGCCTTCTTCCAAATCTTGTCGGCGGACTTCCCGTCGAGCAGGTCGTCGACGCCGAAATAACGCTTCAGCTCCAGCGCGCTCCAATGGTAGAGCGGGTTGCGGAGCGTGTGCGGCACGGTCTCCGCCCAGGCCTGAAACTTATCACGCGGCGACGCGCCTCCGGTGACAAACTCCTCCTTGACCCCGTTGGTCCGCATTGCGCGCCACTTGTAATGATCTCCGCCCAGCCAAAGTTCCGCGAGATCCGCGAACCCGTGGTTCTTTGCGATCAGGTCCGGCGGCAGGTGACAGTGGTAGTCGTATATCGGCTCGTTCTTCGCGTAGCGATGATACAGTTCGCGCGCCTGCTTCGTACCGAGCAGGA
Organism: Opitutia bacterium; assembly: GCA_947474365.1. Lineage (GTDB taxonomy): Bacteria > Verrucomicrobiota > Verrucomicrobiia > Opitutales > Opitutaceae > ER46. The sequence continues at coordinate 9,357 of CANJIU010000100.1, forward strand.
AATCGTCGTGGATGAAGGGACGGGAGGCCATGAGGGGGTTATTTGGAGATATCGTTCAACATCTCGTCGAGGCTGGCATAGCGCTCGAGGAGCTTGCGTGCACCGGCGCACGTCGCCGCCGGGGCAAGCCCGGTGTTTTCAGCGAGAAACACGATGTAGGTCGCGATGTTCCGGGCAAAGTTGAGCCGGCCTTCATCGCTGACGCTATAGAAACGCGCCCGCTGCCGGTAGCCGGCGGGCGTGTGATCGCCGAGCGCCGCTTTCACCGCGCGACCGTCTCCGGCCAGCACGTAGAGAAAATTATACTCAAACCAGAACATGTGCTCCGGGCTCGGGGTGAGTGACTCAAGCGCCGCGCGCGTCACAGTCGGATTGGCAAAGACATCCGTCCCGCGGCCCGATTTCTCCAGCGCGTCGGTGATGAACACCCGCGCCATCTTCTGCTCGGTCGCATCGAGGCTGAACGCACCGTGCAAAGCGAGATCGAGGGTGAACTTGTACCAATCGCGCCAGAGCGCCTGGTCCTGCGTGTGCTTTGAGGCAAACAGCGCCCGCCCCATCTCGTAGGTATAGCGGCCACTCGTCTTGATCTCGAGACGGCCACCAGTGACCTGGCCCATTACCTGGTAGTTTTCGGCCGACTTGCCCGAGCCCGAGTGAAAACCGATGCTCGCGCCAAACTGCCGGCAGACACCCCATTGTTTCTCGATCAACCCGCGCAGCGCGTCGTTGTCGGGATAGGGCATGTTCTTCTGGAAACCAAACGCCGGGGCGACAAAATGAATCGTCATTCCGAGCGCCTCGCACAGCGCCAGCATGATCGCGGTCGTCTCCGGCGTGGTCAGCCCCGGCAGTTCGTCGATCGATAATTCGCGCAGGTAGGCCCGGCCGACCGCGGTCGTGAAAAGCTTCGCGCGCGCGGCGGCGTACTTTTCGTCGCGTCGCTTCATCTTCTGCAGCGACGGCCACACGTACGCGAGCAGCTTGGCGAACTCGGCCTCGTTCAAAGTGAGCCCGACCGCCGCCACCCGCGCCTTGACCGTGGCCACAATTTCCGGCGGTACATTGGCCGCGACCCAGCCGCCCGCGTCGTCCGGCACCTTGGTTTGCGCCAGCTCCGGCGAGAGATCGAACGTGATGTAGCTCGCCAACACGCAACCGGTCACGAGCGCGTCTTCGCGGTGGTCAAACTTGCCACCAATCGGCTGGTGGTCGGCGTTGAAGCTCCAGGCGACGCCACGGCGGTGAAATCCCGTCTTCAGTTTCGCGAGCACACAACCGTGGCTCATGCCCTCGACGCTCTGGCCCTGATGGCCCTCCGGCACGTTGGTGCCGATGAAGGGGAACGGCACGCTGTCCAACTTGCCCGCGAGCATCACATCGACGTCGTAGACCAGCTCGCGCGGAATGGAATTCTGGTTTGCCGTCACACCGATGCCCAGGGCGCTCATCGCCCAGTCCACCGCCGGCCAGTGCAGCGTCGTGAACCGCGCGCCGATTCCGAGGGTGCTGCGTCCGAGTTGCTCCGCCGCGGTGGCAAAGATCGTCGTGGCCGGATTGTGCTCCTGCACGAGATTTTTCAACCGCAGCAGATTCGCAAACGTCGCCGGGAAGGCCTGCGTGCCATCCGGCAAATCAATGCCGTCATGCAGCGCGTCCGTGCTTCCCTGCAGCCGCCACGCACAGTCGCCGTCCGTGTTTTCCAAAAGCGTCCACGCGCCCGCCTTCGTTTCAAAACGGCTCTTCGGATAGACTTTGAGCAATTTGCCGGCGCGCAGCTGGTCACTGAGTGTCTGCCAATCGAGGCAAAAATCCGGGCTGACGCACGGGTTCGTGGAGATTCGCAGGTCGTGTTCGAGCAGGAAACGATTGATGGCGGACATGGAAATGACGGTGAACACAGGAGTGGCTCACATTCCACCCGCCCTGACAAGGCTGCGTTCCGCAAAGGACACGCGCGCCATCACTCGTTTCTGCCGGACCGTCCGATCAATCCCACTTCGGCAGCGCGTCCTCGACCAATTGTTGGAGAATCGGAAAGCGAATCTGGCCGTAATTGAGCGCATACCGCAGCCGGCCACCCCGGAACACCCACGTGACCGGGATCCAGCCCACCCGCTGGCCCAGAAACGACGTCATCTCAGTGTCCGGATTGCGCGACGCGTTCGGATGCTGGAGGTGCGTCAGGTTCTTCTGCGGGCCCAGACCGTGCTTGGCGAGGGCCGGCCCGCCGGGTTTTTCGTCGCGCACCGTGACAAAGATGAAATTCACCTCCGGATTGGCCTCAACGAACTTCTTCCAGCCGCCGTTGCGCATCTCCGCCTCACAGTTCGGGCACCAGGTCGCCCACAGGTGAACGACGGTCACCTTGGACGACTTCACCGCTTCGGCCACCTGTTCCTCGATCGGCAGGAGCTCAGCTGCCCCCAGACGCGCACAAAAAAACAGGACCGCCACCAGCCACGGAAGATGTTTCATGGACACACCGTAGCGGCTGGCGTGGGTCAGGCAATCGCGCGTGATGTCATTTTGGAGATTGCGCACCCGGCGCCACCGGCTGTTCTCGGCGGCTTTCTCCGCATGTCCGCTGAAGCCGTTCCGGCCACCTCCGCCCAACCCAATCCCGACCACGTCCTCCGCCTCGCGGCCGAGCTGAACATCAAGGTCTTTCAAGTCGCGGCCACCGCGCAGCTCTTTGCCGAGGGCGCGACCGTGCCCTTTATCGCCCGCTACCGCAAGGAAGTCACCGGCGAGCTCGACGAGGTCCAGGTCCTCGCCATCCGCGACCGGCTCGAACAGATGCGAGCCATCGACGAACGCCGCGCCTCCATCCTGGCCTCGCTGAAGGAGCGCAACCTCCTCACCCCGGCCCTCGAGAAGGCAATCAACGCCGCCGACTCCATCACGGTCCTCGAGGACATCTACCTTCCCTTCCGCCCGAAAAAGCGGACCCGCGCCACCATCGCCAAGGAAAAGGGCCTCGAACCCCTCGCCGACCTGCTCTTCGCCCAGGACGCCGCGACCGACGCCACCGCCGCCGCGACGGCCTACATCGGACGCGAGTACGTCGCCGACGACGGCAAAAACCAGAAATCAAAAATCGAAAACGCCCTCGAGGCCCTCGCCGGCGCCCGCGACATCATCGCCGAGCGCGTGAGCGACGACAAAGACGCCCGCGCCCGGCTCCGCGCCGTTTTCCAGAAGGAAGCCGTCATCTCCTCGAAGGTCATGCCCGGCAAGGAAAACGACCCCGAAGCCGCCAAGTTCAAGGACTACTTCGAGTGGAGCGAGTCGCTGGTGAAGGCGCCCTCGCACCGCGTCCTCGCGATGCGCCGCGGGGAAAAGGAAATGTTCCTCATGATGCGGGTCCAGCTCGCCGACGAGGCGACCGCGTTTGCCACCGTCCAATCGCTCTTCGTCAAGGCGAAGTGCTCCGCTGCCGACCAGGTCACGCTCGCGGTCCAGGACGCCTGCAAACGGCTCCTTTGTCCCGCGATGGAAACCGAGATGCGGCTCGAGTCCAAGAAGCGCGCCGACGAGGCCGCAATCAAGGTCTTCACCGACAACCTCCGCGAGCTGCTCCTCTCCGCTCCGCTCGGTCAGCGCGCTGTGATGGCAATCGACCCGGGCTTCCGCACCGGCTGCAAGACCGTCCTTCTCGATCGCCAGGGGAAGCTGCTGCACAACGACGTCATCTATCCCGACCGCCAGGCGGAGGAGGCGAAGGAAAAGCTCCTCGGCTTCATCAAATTCTTCCAGGTCGAGGCCATCGCGATCGGCAACGGCACCGCCGGCCGCGAGACCGAGTCCTTCGTTCGCGCCCTCGGCCTGCCCGCCGGAATCACGGTCGTGATGGTCAACGAATCCGGCGCCTCCATCTACTCGGCCAGCGAGGTCGCCCGTGAGGAATTTCCCGAGCACGACCTCACCGTGCGCGGTGCCGTTTCGATCGGCCGCCGTCTGATGGATCCCCTCGCCGAGCTGGTGAAGCTCGATCCCAAGTCGATCGGTGTCGGTCAGTACCAGCACGACGTCGATCAGGCGGCGCTCAAACGCTCCCTCGACGACACCGTCGTCAGCGCGGTGAACGGCGTCGGCGTCGAGCTCAACACCGCGTCGAAGCAGCTCCTCAGCTACGTCTCCGGCCTCAACACCGCCACCGCCGCCGCCATCGTCACCCGCCGCAATGAAAAGGGCGCGTTCAAGTCGCGCGCGGACCTAAAGGACGTGCCGCGTCTCGGCCCCAAGGCCTTTGAGCAGGCCGCCGGCTTTCTCCGTATCCGCGACGGCGCCCATCCGCTCGACGCCAGCGCCGTCCATCCCGAGCGCTATCCCCTTGTGGAAAAGATGGCCGCCGACACCGGCGCCACCGTCGCCGACCTGATGCGCGACGGAAAACTCCGCGCCAAGATCAAGCTGGAGAGCTACGTCACCGCGGACGTCGGTCTCCCCACCCTCACCGACATCATGGCCGAGCTCGCCAAGCCCGGCCGCGACCCGCGCCAGAAATTCGAAGCGTTCAGTTTCACCGAGGGCGTCAACAAGCCCGAGGATCTCAGGCCGGGCATGAAGCTCCCCGGCATCGTGACCAACGTCACCGCCTTTGGCGCCTTCGTTGACATCGGCGTCCACCAGGACGGACTCGTGCACGTGAGCCAGCTCGCCGACAGCTTCGTCAAGGATCCGTCCGCTGTCGTAAAGCCGCAGCAAAAGGTGATGGTCACCGTCACCGAGATCGATCTGCCGCGCCAGCGCATCGCCCTCTCGATGCGCAGCAAGCCCGAGATTGGGCCGAAGCAGACAGGCGGCCCCGGCGCCGGCCCGCGCACCGGACCGGGCGGACCACGCCCCGGCAACGGCCCGCGTCCCGGCGCCCCCGCCCCCGCACCCCGCCCGCCCGCCGCGGTGAACAACGACTGGTTCGCCGCTGCCTTGAACAAGAAACGCTAAAACAATCGCCGTCCGCTCCTTACCAATTCCTCCTTCTCATATGCCACACACGAAAAACCCGCCCCTCAGCCCAGACGAACTCGCCGCGAAATTCATCGTTCGCGGGATCCATCTCGATCTCACCGACGCGCTGCGCGCTGCCGCCGTCGACAAGCTCGCGCGCCTCCTGCGCCACAGCGAACACATCATCCGCATCCGCGTGGAAATCGAACTCGACAAGACTCACGACGTCGGGACGAAGTTCATCGCCAAGGGCCACATCGAAATCTCCGGTCCTGATCTGATTGCCAGCGTGGCCAGCGACGACGCCTACAAATCCCTCGATCTGCTCGCTGACAAACTCGACGGCCTGCTGCGCCGCCGCCACGGCCTGCATAAGGACAAGCGCAACCACCCCCACGCGACCGAGCTCGACGTGTCGCTGCCCAAGGCCGAATAACTTCCCGACAATTTTCACTCCCGGCGGAGGGCGCGCTCACGGCGTTCCCTCCGCCTTTTTTTCACCGATAGGGCTGGTGCAGTTCGACCGGCTGCGGTTTTTCGCGCTTCGACCGCAGTTTCAGGTTCAACATCTCCACCCCAAACGCGAAGGCCATCGAGAAGTAGATGTAGCCCTTCGGAATGTGCTGGCCGAGCCCTTCGCCCACGAGTGTCACCCCGATCAGGATCAGGAAACTCAACGCCAGCATCTTCAGCGTCGGATGCCGGTTCACAAAATCCGAAATCGTCCCGGCGAACACCAGCATCACCCCGAGCGCAATTACCACCGCCGCAATCATCACCCCGATGTTGTCCGCCATTCCGACCGCGGTGATGACCGAATCGAGCGAGAACACGACATCGAGCAGGAGGATTTGCACAATGGTCCCGGCAAAGGAAACCCGTCCCCTTCCCACCGTGGCGTGTCCGTCGACTTCCTCCAGTTTTTCGTGCACCTCTTTCACGCTCTTCCAAATCAGGAAGAGTCCGCCCAGCAGCAGGACCAGGTCGCGGCCGGAAATTTCCTGCCGCAGGACCGGCAGCGTGAACAACGGCGCCGTCAACCCCATGATCCACGTCAGGCTCATGAGCAACAGGACGCGTGTGATGAGCGCGAGCGCGAGACCGAGCTTGCGCGCCTTCTCCTGCTGCGCGACCGGCAGTTTGCCGGCCAGGATCGAGATGAAGATCACGTTGTCGATGCCGAGAACGATCTCGAGTCCGGTGAGGGTGAGGAGCGAAATCCAGATTTGAGGGTCGGTGAGCCAGTCCATGGGACGGTCACAAAGCCCGGCGCTTCGGAAACCGTCAATTGCCACACGAGTGGAAAGCTGACTGAATAATCCAAGCGCGTTCCGATCGCCTGCGCCGAACCTCCCGTCACCTCCCCCACGCCATGTCCGCCACTCCCCAAAAATCCTCCTGGCTCACGCCGTCCCTCGACTGGTTGCTGGTGTTCGTGCCGGTCGCGTTCGCCCTGCGCTACGTGCCGGCGTGGCAGAACCAGACCGCCCTCTTCCTCGTGTCGGCCCTCGCCATCATCCCGATCGCCGGATGGATGGGCCACGCCACCGAACAACTCGCGCACCGCATGGGCGAAGGCATCGGCGGGCTGCTCAACGCCTCATTCGGCAACGCCGCCGAACTCATCATCGCCCTCATGGCCCTTCGCGCCGGCCACATCGAGGTCGTGAAGGCATCGATCGTCGGCTCGATCATCGGCAACCTGCTCCTCGTCCTGGGCGTATCCATTTTCGCTGGTGGCCTCCGCTACAAGCACCAGCGTTTCAACAAAACCGCCGCCCGTTCCTCCTGCACCGCGCTCATCCTTGCGGCCGCCGCGCTCGTCATCCCGACAGTGTTTCACCAAACCGCCGCCCAGACTCCCGGAGGCTGGACCCCCCGGGCCGAACAGAATCTCTCGCTCGCCATCGCCGTCGTCCTCATCGCCACCTACGGTGCGATGCTCGTGTTTTCCTTGGTCACCCACAAGCAGCTCTTCGTCGGCGGCGAGGCCGACATCGGTGACGACACGGTCGGCAACGCCGACGACGACCACACCGAGGCGCCGTGGTCCGTGCGCAAGGCCGTGGGCGTCCTGCTCGGCGCGACGGTCGCCGTCGCCTGGGTGTCGGAATTTCTCGTCGGGGCGGTCGAGGCCGCGCAGCATTCGCTGGGGGTCACGGAGACGTTCGTCGGCGTGATCATCGTCGCGATCGTCGGCAACGCCGCCGAACACTCGACCGCGATCACGATGGCGCTGAAGAACAAGATGGACCTCGCGCTCGGCATCGCCGTCGGTTCGTCGCTGCAAATCGCGCTCTTCGTCGCCCCCGTGCTCGTGTTCGCCAGCTACGCCTTTCCGCACCAACTCAACCTCGAGTTCACCATGCCCGAGATTGTCGCGGTGGTGATGGCCGCGTTTGTCACCGACCAAATCGCTGGCGACGGTGAGAGCAACTGGCTGGAGGGCGTCCAACTCCTGGCGCTCTACCTCATTCTCGGCGTGCTGTTTTATTTCCTGCCGGCGGCGCATTGAGGCGCCACCACGGAAGGTTTGATTCGCGCGCTGAGGCCCGCACGCTTTCCCGTCCCACCCATGTCGGTCGATTCCCACCGAGCGGTCTTTCTCAGCTACGCATCGCAAGACGCCGAGGCGGCGCGGCGCATCTGCGAAACGCTGCGCGCGGGTGGCGTCGAGGTGTGGTTCGACGTCGAGGGAGGGCTCGAACACGGCGACGAATGGGACGCGAAAATTCGCCGCCAGATCAAGGAGTGCGTGCTGTTCATCCCGATCATTTCCGTGAACACGCAGGCGCGGCACGAGGGGTATTTCCGGCTCGAGTGGGAACTCGCCGCCCAGCGCGCGATGAGCATCGCGAGCGGCGTGCCGTTTATTTTGCCCGTCGTAATCGACGACACGCGCGAGCCCGATGCACTCGTGCCGGATCGTTTCCGCGCGGTGCAGTGGACGAAACTCCGCGGCGGCGAGGTGACGCCAGAGATGAAGGCGCGTTATCTAAAATTGTGGTCACAGCGGATCGGTGCCGTGCGAGCGCAGTCATCCGCGTCCGCGATCGCGGCGGAAACCAGCGAGATGACTGCGCTCCGAGCCGGACACCGTTGGCGCAAGCCGGTGATCCTGGGAGCGGCCATTGTCGCGGCGCTTGCCATTGTGGGTTTCGGCAGTTGGCGGGCGAAGATCCGGCCGGGTTCGCCCACGGGCGACTCCGTGTCGCAACCTCCGACTCAGAAGACAGCGCCGGGTTCGTCCGAAGTGCAGGAAAAACTGCGGCAGATGTGGCAAATTTACGAAAAGAACAACGACGCTTCGCGCGAGGACTGGGCTCTCGCCGAGGAACTCGGTGCGAGCGCCGTCAAGCTGGAGAACAACAACGCCGACGCCTGGGCGGCGTATTCGGTGGTGACCGTGACCGCGTGGCTCGCCGGCTGCGATTTCACCGACGCCCATTTCAACGACGGCATGAGCCGGGCGGAACGCGCGCTAAGCCTCGATCCGACGGGCATCAGTCCACGTTTCGCGTACGCGAACGGATTGAGAATGAAACCAGCCACGCGCCCCGAGGGAGAGCGGATACTGCGCGAACTCATCCAGCAGGTCCCCGCGGACAAGCGCATCCTGCGCACCCAGGCCGCCGCGCTCCGAATGGGAGGGAAATTCGACGAGGCGCTGACGTTGATCGACCGCGCGATTGCATTGCCCGGCGGCGATGTCGCGGCCATGTTCGGGAAATTTGCCATCCTGCGCGAGGCGCGGCGCGAGACCGAAGCACAGGCGGTGATCGATCAAATCCTGGCCCTGCGCCCAAGCCCCTACGCCTACCTGTGGAAGGCGTTCTTTCAGGTCAGCGAGCAGGGAGATCTCGATCAGGCCCGGGCGGCGCTGGAAAAGATACCCCCGAACTACCTGCGGAAGGACGATGGCGCCTATTTCGCGAGCCGGCTATGGCTCTGGCGGCGCGACTATGAGCGGAGCGCCGCGACCCTGAGCGAAGTGACGCAGGACTTTCTCCTCAACCGCTTCACGTTCGACCGCGTCCTCGGCGAGGAGCTGAGATTTTTTCTCACCGGGCAGGCGCATCTCCTGGCCGGCCGCAAAACCGCCGCGGAAATCGACTGGCGGTCCGGGTTGAAAAAAATCGAGCAGCGGCTCGCCGCCGAACCCAGCCAGTCACTGTGGTATTTTTGGAAGGCCCGGCTGCTGGCGAGCCTGGGCGAACGCGCCGAGGCGGAGCGCGCGCTGGAGGCATTCCGCCAGCTCGCGGTCGCCGATGCCGACACGAAATTCGCCACGGCGCTCGTGCTCGTGCCACTTGGCCGACGCGACGAAGCGCTCGACGTGGTCTCCGACGCCTTGCGAGACACGGCGGTCGGCGCGTCATCCGTGCGATTCTTACGCACGATGCTCCGCTACGATCCCACATTCGATTCGATGCGGGGCAACCCGCGTTTCGACGCGTTAGTTTCGAGCCTCTTTTCCGCGGGCGGCAACCGACCGGCAGGCTCTCCGTCGACCGAGTCTTCCGAGAGAGAAAAATCCGTCGCCGTGCTTCCCTTCGCCAATCAGAGCGCCGACAAGGACAACGAGTATTTTTCCGACGGCATCGCGGAGGAGTTGCTCACCGTGCTCCAAAAAATCCCGGGCCTGCGCGTGGCCGCACGCGCGAGCGCATGGTCGTTCAAAGGCAAGAACCCGACGATTAAGGAAGTCGGCGAAAAGCTCGGCATGGCGCACGTCGTCGAAGGCAGCGTGCAGAAAAGCGGCAACCACGTGAAAATCACCGCCCGCCTCAGCCGCGCCGCGAAGAACGAGGAGGTATGGTCGAAGAGTTTCGGGCCGCTGGAGCTGACGGATGTGTTCGCGACGCAGAGCGAGATCGCACAGGCGATCGTGGGCGAGTTGCGCGGCCGGCTCACCGGCGAGAGCGCAAACGTCGCGGCGGCGAAGGCGGAAATTCAGGCGCAGGTGCAGGCATCGGCCAAGGGCGGCACGAAGAACGTCGAGGCGCACCAGCTTTTCCTGCAGGGGAAATTCTTCGCGATCCAGTTTTCGCGGGAGAACATTGCGCGCGCCATCGGAAATTTCCGGCGGGCCACCGACCTCGATTCCTCGTTCGCACTGGCATGGGCGGAGCTGTCCAGTGCGCTGACGTTACAGGGGGCGTGGGGGATGACCGATCGGCCGTTGCCGGAACTGTTTGGCGAAGCGCGGCGGGCAGCGGAGCGGGCGCTCGATCTGGAACCGAATCTCGCCGAAGGCCACGGCGCGCTCTCCCTGGTGCGACTGCGGTACGACCTGGACTGGAAGGGCGCAGCCGCAGCGGCGCTCCGGGCGCTGGACCTCGCGCCGTCGGATGCGACGATCATCAGCAACGCCGCGCAAGCGCTGCAGGCAATCGGACAAACTGACCGCGCCATCGATCTGGCCCGGCAGGCCGTGACCCTCGATCCGCTCAACACGGAGGCACGCATCTACCTCGGCTATGGATATTGGAGCGCCGGAAAGTTCAAGGAAGCCGAACAGGAATACCGGCGCGTGCTCGATCTCAATCCGGCCGCACACGGCGCGCAGTCATCGATCGGAAGCGCCGTGCTGTTCCAAGGTCGGATCGACGAAGCGGCCGCCCTCATCGAACGCGAACCCGACCCAGTGTTTCGCAATAATGGGCTCGCCCTGGTGCGCTGGGCGCAAAAGCGGGTGCCGGAGGCCGACGTAGCGCTGCAAGCAGCGATCGCCCGGGCCGATATCGTTTCCTATCAGGTCGCGGAGACCTACGCCTATCGGAACGATCTCGATCAGGCGTTTGCCTGGCTCGAACGGGCGCGGGAAAATCACGACTCCGGCCTCGGCATCGTCCGCACCGACCTGCTCCTGCGCCCGCTTCACTCCGACCCGCGCTGGCCCGCCTTCCTGCGAAAAATTGGACTGCACGATGAGCAATTGAAGTAGCCTATCTGAGCCAACCGCCACGCTCAGCTTCGTCCCCGGCCGTCGGCGGTGCGTTTTCAAAGAATTATTGCGCGATCTCTCATGGCCGGCATTGCCGGACATCTGCTACCCTCGCATACCTTGGCCCCCCATCGCCGTTTTCGGCGAAACTCCGTCTGAATTCCAGCACCGACCCGATGAACCCCACGCACTCCTCCCCACGCCCCCGCTTCGCGCTGCGTCACGCCGCCACCCGCGTTCTCCTGCTCGCCGCCACAGTGGCCACCGCCCGCGCCCAGGCGATCGCCGCCTCCTCCGAGGCAGCCGCCTCCAAGACGGGCGACGTCAGCGTGATGTCCGAATTCAAGGTCTTCGACAAAAAGCCCGTGCCCTTCACCGACGCGAACATGGACATTCCGCGCGGGATCAATGACGTCCAAGCCTACTACATCATCGGTCGCGACGAGATTGAAAACTCCGGCAAGACCGACCTCGACGACGTCCTCCGCGACAGCCTCACGCAAAACACGCTCTCCGAAACCAACGCCCAGGTCGACCCCAGCGCGCTGACCCTGCAGATGGGCGCCTCCAGCTCCGTCAATCTCCGCGGGCTCGGCTCCTCGCAGACGCTCATCCTCATCAACGGCCAGCGCACCGCCAATTTTGCCAACCGCGGAGCCACGTTCCAGCCCGACATCAACGGCATCCCCCTCGCCGCGATCGAGCGCGTGGAGGTACTCCCCGGCAGCGCCTCCGCCATTTACGGCGGCACCGCCGTCGGCGGCGTAGTCAACGTCATCCTCAAGCGCAACTACCGTGGCGGCCAGGTCAGCACGAGCTACCAAAACACCTTCAATAGCGACGCCCCAATTCGCACGATCAACGCCATCTACGGCTTTTCCCTCGGCAGCAAGACCCACGTCACGCTGAGCGGCAGCTACTCCGACGGAAAGCCGCTGCGCATGAAGGACCGGCCGTTCCTCGTCGATTATTTCAAGCGCGCCGTGGCCAACGCGCCGGCGTCGTTCTACACAAACACCGCGACCTTCACCAGCGGCGCCACGCCCAACATCGTCCTCAATAATGCCGCGGTCAACGGATTCGCCAACGCCCAGACCGTCACACTCACGCTCAAGTCCACCGGCCAGACCCTCGGCTCGCGTCTCACCTCTATTCCTTACGGCACGTCGGCTTCGACCCCCGCGGCCACGCTCGCCGCCGGGCTGCTCGCCAGTGCCGGCAAATACAATCTCGACTTCGCCCCGAGCGTCTGGCGCGGCTACGAGAGCACGCTCACGCAGGTCCCGCGCAAGGAGTCGCTGATGGGCCGCATCGACCATCAACTCACGCCGAAGATCAGTCTCTTCGCCGATTTCGCCTTCAACCGGAGCGAGACCCTCGACGCGAAGTGGGTGCCGCTCGGCAACGGCAATTACCAATTCGCCATCCCCGGTAATGCGCCCACGAATCCGTTTCGCGAAAACGTCCTCGTATCCATTCCCATCTCGGTGAACGAGGCTTCGCACAACGACATCACCAATCAAGTCGCCGGCGGCGTCTTCGGTGGCCTCGTGAAGCTCCCGGGCGAGTGGCGCCTCGCCGCCGACGTGAACTACTCCGTCTCCGCGCAGAAGGTGAGCTACGGCCTGGCCAACTTCGCCAATACCACGACGTTTGGCGGCTACCAAAGCCTCTTCTTCACCGGCGCCGTCAATCCGTTCGTCGACACCATCGCCAACCCCGTCGGCTGGGACCGCTACTACGGGGAATGGACCGGCTACAACTACGACTCGATGCTCGATTACAACCTCCGCGCCTCAGGCCCGTTGTTTCGGCTGCCCGGCGGTCGCCCCGTGCTCACCGTCGGCTCCGAAGTTTACACTGAGCGGTTGCCGCAGGCGTTTGTCGGCGGCGCGTTTCCGGCGGTCCCGCCGGCCGCGAAGAACCCCACCAACCAATACTCGTACTTTGTCGGTCAGCGGATCTCGACCTATTCCGGACACGCCGAAATCAGCGTGCCCGTCGTCTCGGGCTTGAACGAGAAGCCCTTCATCCGCGCCCTCGAATTTCAGGCCGCCGTCCGCATGGAGCGTTTCGATGTCTACACCAATCCCGACGGCCGCACGAATCTCTTCCCCGACGCGATTCCACCGCGCGAAACACACAGCGCCACGGTGAGCCGGCAGGACATCGCCAAGCTCCACGCCACCAAGCCGACTCTCGGCGTCAAATACCAGCCGTTTCACGAGCTCACCTTCCGCGCCTCGTATGCCGAGGCGTTTCTCCCGCCGACGTTCGCCCAGCTCACCCAGCGCATCAACACCGGCGGCCTCGCCGCCGCCACGCCCACCGCTTCCTTCTTCGACCCGGTGGTCGGGAGATCCTACACCTCGCTCAGTGTCGCCGGCAACAATCCCGCCCTCGGGCCCGAGACGTCCAAGAATTATAGTTACGGTGTGATCTGGGAGCCAGGCGGGGCGCTCAAGGACCTCCGGTTCAACGTCGAGTACTGGCGGATCGAGAAGCAGGACCTCATCCGCAACGTCAACGACGTCCAACAACTCGCCAACATGGGCGACCGCGCCCCCGACGGCAGCGTCCAACGCAATGCCTCGACCAAGCTCATCGAGCTCTTCACCTTCGCCAACTACAACGTCGGCGATGGCATGACCGACGGCTGGGATCTCTCCGTTGACTACCGCAAAAGCACGCCGATCGGCCTCTTCGGCTTTCGCGCGCGCACCACGATCACCGACCACCTGAAGCTCCCGCCGGCCATCGGCTTCGCCCCGGTCGACTACGTGGGCTGGGTCAACATCCCGGAGGGTGTCAACCACGCCAAGGCCAACGGTTCAATCAGCTGGTCCAGCGGCCGCCACTGGCGCGCCTCGTGGACCACGCTTTATCAGAGCGCCTACAATCAGCGCGGCGCCCGGGGCGATCCGATCTACCTCGGCAATGCCAATACCGCGCTCGTTACCACCTACACCGCCGCACAAGGCGGCAACACCGTCCCGTCCCAAATCTACCACAACGCCAACCTGAGTTATAATTTCGGCGCGAAGAATGTCCGCTCGTATTTGCAGGGTCTCTCGCTCCAATTCACGGTCAACAACGTCTTCAACACCCTGCCGCCCTTCGACACCGGCCGCATCCCGACGCCCTTTTTCTACAGCCGCTTCGGCAACGTGCGGCTGCGAGATTACGTCCTGCGGGTGAAAAAGGATTTCTGAGGCCACTCCAAATCGTCTTGTGGCCGCGAGCGCGAGCGAGTGGATTCCGAACCATTCCGCTCGCTGGCGCTCGCAGCCACGAATCCTGTTTTTATGAATAGATTTTTACCGCTCGTCCTGCTCGTTATCGCCGGCCTCGGGAGCCTCGCCCATGCCGCCGCGCCGGTGAAACCCAACGTCGTCCTCATCCTCGCCGACGACCTCGGCTGGACCGACCTCGCCTGTTTCGGCAGCGATCTGCACGAAACGCCGGCGCTCGACCAACTCGCCCGGGACGGGATGAAGTTCACCCAAAACTATTCCGCGTGCACCGTCTGCTCGCCCACGCGTGCCGCACTCATGACCGGCAAGTATCCGGCGCGCCTGCACATCACCGACTGGATTCCGGGTGCGATGCCCGACAACCCAAAGTTGATCGTCCCCGACTGGACGAAGTATCTGCCGCTTGAGGAAGTCACGCTGGCCGAGGTGTTCAAGGCCGCCGGCTACACCACCGGCCTGATCGGCAAGTGGCATCTCGCGACCGCGGGCAGCGAAACGTATTATCCTGAGAAGCAGGGCTTCGACGTAAACATCGCCGGCACCGACAAGCCGCAGCCTCCGACCTATTATGCGCCGTGGAAAATTCCCACGCTGCAACCCGACGGCAAGGACGGCGAGTACCTCACCGATCGTCTCGGTGACGAGGCGGTGAAATTCATCGAACGCTCGAAGGACAAGCCGTTCTTCCTCTATCTGCCGCACTTCGCCGTGCATCTGCCGCTGCAGGGCCGCGCCGATCTCACCGCCAAGTACGAAAAAAAGATCCGCGAGGGCCTCAACCACAAGAACGCCGCGTATGCGGCGATGAACGAAAGCCTCGACACCGCCGTGGGGCGCGTCCGGGCGAAGCTCGCCGAGCTCAAGCTCACCGAGCGCACGATCGTCATCTTCACCTCCGACAATGGCGGGCGCGTGCCCACGACGTCGAATCTTCCCCTGCGCGTCGGGAAAGCCTCCGCCTACGAGGGTGGCGTACGCGTGCCCCTCATCGTCTCTTGGCCAGGGGTGACGAAGCCTGGCAGCGTTTCCAATGCGCCGGTGATCACGATGGATTTGTTTCCGACGCTTGTGGAAATGACCGGCGTGCCGATGGGTGCGGCCCGCCCGATCGACGGCGTGAGCATCGCATCGCTGCTGCGCGGCGGCACGAAGCCCACGCGCGACACGCTGTATTGGCATTACCCGCACCACCAGCACTACCAACTCGGCGGCGCGATGCCCTACGGCGCGGTCCGCTCCGGCGATTTCAAGTTGATCGAGTTCTTCAACGACATGCACGTCGAGCTCTACAACATCCGCGACGACATCGGGGAGAAGAACGATCTCGCCGCCGCACAGCCGAAGAAGGCCGCCGCGCTCCGCGCCCAGCTCCACGCGTGGCGCGCCGAGGTCGGCGCGCAGATGCCCACCCCCAACCCGAAGCACGATCCGGCGCGTCCCGAATTCAACCCGCCGCCCGGCAAAGCCAAGAAGGCGGCCGAATAGACGCGCCGAAAACTCCCAAAGATTGCGCCACGTTTCATGGCCCCGGGTACACCAGATTGCTCGTTTCCCCCGGCCGTCGTTCCGCCCGTGCCCTACCGATCACGGAGCGCTCCAACCCTTTCCCAAATCGCCTTCATGCACCTGTCTCCTCTCCGTTTCGTCTGCGCCCTCCTTGCGGCCGCCACGCTGCCCGTCGCCCACGCCGCCAACCTCACGCTGCGTCAGGATGCCGCCGCGCATACGATCTCCGTCTATCGCGACAACGCCCCGGAGCCGATCCTCACCCAAAACGCGCGCCCCGATTTCCGTCCCTACCTGCACCCCATTGTCTCACCCGACGGCAAGAGCGTCCTCACCGAATTCCGACCCAGCCATCACCCGCACCAAACCGGCCTCTATTGGGGACTGACCGGCGTCAACGGCCGCGACTACTTCCACAACCCCGACAACGGCTACTGGCGCCGTGTCTCCAGTGACGCAATCATCACGCAGGGCAGCGAGGTGAAGTGGGCCACCGTTTATCATCTCCTCGACGCGAACGGAAAGGCGATCATGACGGAGACGCAGACATGGAGCATGCGCGACAGCGGCGACCGTTACCTGCTCGACCTCGAATGGAAGGGCGAAGGCCTCATCGATCTCACGGTCGCGAAAGCTGACTACGGCGGCCTCTTCGTCCGCATGCCCTGGCGCGCCGGCATGGATGGCGGTGTGGTCAACAGCAACCGCCAGCGCAATGACCGTGCCACCGGTCAGCGCGCCGTCTGGGTCGACGTGGGCTTGAAACTCGAAGGCCGCAGCGACCAGGCACACATCGCCGTGTTCGATCATCCAAAGAACGCCGGCTATCCGCTCCCGTGGCGCGTCGACGGCCAGATGGGCATCGGCCCGAGCCGGGCGATTTCCGGCGACTGGTCCATCGCCAAGGGCAAAACCGAAACCGTCCGCCACCAATTCGTGGTCTACAACGGCACCCTCAACGATATCGCGCTCACCGAGGCGTGGAAGGCCTACACCGGACAAAACAACGACACCGTTCTCTGGCAACTCGCCAAGGCGGAGGGATTGAAAGCCACCTTCCTCACCGGCGAACAGGCCGCCGCCAAGATGACCGTGCCCGCCGGCTTCGAGGCCAAACTCGCCGCCGCCGAGCCCATGATCACGCAGCCGATGGCGTTTTGCTGGGATGACCGCGGCCGGCTCTGGGTCGCGGAGAATCGCGACTACGAAACGCGGAAGACCGGCTTTTCCAACCACGGCGACAGCCGCATCGTCATCCTCGAGGACACCGACGGCGACGGGAAATTCGATACGCGCAAGGTCTTCCTCGAAGGCATCCCATTTCCCGCCGCCATCGCCGTCGGCTTCGACGGCCTCTGGCTCGGTGCGCCGCCGAATCTGCTCTTCGTCCCCGACAAGAATCACGACGACAAGGCCGACTCTGCGATCGAGGTTCGCCTCACCGGCTGGGGCATCCAGGATCGCCACGAGACACTCAACAGCCTGAACTGGGGCCCCGACGGGTGGCTGTATGGCTGCCAGGGATTCGCCACGCGCTCGACCGTCGGCAAGCCCGCCGACGGCGGCCACGTCTACAAAACCGGCGAGCCGTTCCCCGAGACGATTCCGGTCAAGGACGGGCAATACCTCGACGGCGGCGTCTGGCGTTATCACCCCACCAAGGACCGCTTCGAAATCGTCGCCCACGGTTTCAGCAATCCCTGGGGTCTCGATTTCGACGACCACGGCCAGCTGTTCATCACCGCCTGCGTGATTCCGCATCTCTGGCACGTCATCCCCGGCGGCATCTACCACCGCCAGGGCGGCAAGCACATCAACCCCTACGTCTACGACGACATCAAGACCATCGCCGACCACCGCCACCGCTCGGCGCACGGCGGCGCGCGCATCTATCTCGCCGACGAATTTCCCCGCGAATATCGCGACCGGATCTTCATGGCCAACATCCACGAGCATGCCGTCCTGACCGACATCCTCGAGCCCAAGGGCTCCGGTTTCATCGGCCATCACGGCGATGACACGCTCCTCGCCAACGACGCGGCCTGGGTCGGCTTCAGCATGGAGATCGGCCCCGACGGCGCCGTCTACGTGCTCGACTGGCACGACGGCGACATTTGCGGCAATTCCCTCACTGCCAAGGAAACCGGCCGCATCTACCGCCTCGCCCCGAAAGGCCTGCCCGGAAAATCCGGTCTCAACCTCACCGCCCAATCTGATCTCGAACTCGTCGGTCTGCTCCAAAATCGCAACGACTGGTACGGCCGCCGCGCCCGTCTGATCCTCCAGCAACGCGCCACCGAGGGACGTCTCTCCGCCGCCGTGCCCGCGCGACTATGGGAGATGTTCGCGCAGTCGAAGACGTCGGCGCAAAAACTCCGGGCGCTCTGGGCGCTGCACGTCACGCAAAATCTTCCCACCGATCGCCTGCTTCCGTTGCTCGACCACGCGGAACCTTACATTCGCGGCTGGGCCATCCAGTTGCTGGGCGAAGATCGTTCCATCGGCCCCGGTGCGGTGGAAAAATTCGCCGCCATGGCCGTCGCCGACCCGTCGCCGATCGTCCGCCTCTATCTCGCCTCCGCCTTGCAACGCCTCCCGCTGGCCGAGCGTTGGCCGATCGCCCAGGGTCTCGTCGCCCGAGCCGAGGACATCAACGACCACAATCTTCCCAAGCTGATTTGGTTCGGCGTCGAACCGCTGGTCCCGACTGACGCGACCCGCGCCCTTGCCCTTGCCGCCCGCAGCGCGATGCCGCAAATCACCCAGTGGATCGCACGCCGCACCGTCGCCGAAAAACAATTTGAGGCCATCGCCGCTGCGCTCACGACCACCTCCGGCCTCGCCTCCCCGCTCGCGATTCTTGAGGGTCTGCGCGACGGCCTCACCTCCCTCGGCCGCCGTGAGGCGAACGCCCCGAAAAATTGGGAGGCCGCCTCCGCCGCGCTGACCAAGACGGACAACCCCAAGATCCGCGAGCTCCTCACCGGCGTGAATCAGCTTTTCGGTGACACCAAGGCCACGGCTGCGCAGCTTGCGATGCTCCAGGACCGGACCGCGCCGGTCGAACGCCGGCGCGAGATCCTGCGCGGTTTCGCCCGCGACGCCTATGCCGGGTCGCTACCGGCCACGCTCTCGCTCCTCGACGAGGCTCCCCTCCGCCGCGACGCGATCCGTGCGCTCGCCGCCTTCGACGACGCGCGCGTCGCCAAGAACCTCCTCTCGCGCTACGCCTCATTCGCGGCCGCCGACAAGGCCGAGGCCATTCTAACACTTGCGGGCCGCCAGTCCACGGCCCAGGCGCTATTTGCCGCACTTCGGAAAAAAACGATCCCGAAGGGCGACGTTACCGCCTTCGCCGCCCGGCAGCTCCAGCGCGTCCTCGGGCCGTCGTTCGTCGACTTCTGGGGACCCGTCGCGCAACCGGCCGAGGACAAACAGGCCGACATCGCAAAGTTCAAGCGTCTCCTCACCGACGCCGAGTTCGCGCGCGCCAAGGTCGCCAACGGCCGCGCACTCTTTGAGCGCACCTGCATCGTGTGCCACACGCTCTACGGTCAGGGCGGCAACATCGGCCCTGACCTCACGGGCTCCAACCGCGCGAACCTCGACTACATTCTCACCGAGATCATCAACCCGAGCGAGGTGATGGTGGAAGGATATCAACTCGTCACGGTTACGACGCGCGATGGCCGCACGCTGTCCGGCAACTCCGCCGCCGAAGACGACCGCCAACTCACACTCCGCCTCATCGGCCAGGACACGGTGATCGCGAAATCAGAGATCGTCTCGCGGGAAAAATCGCCGATTTCGATGATGCCTGAAGGTCTCCTCAAATCACTCACGACCGACGAAGTGCGCGACCTTCTCGGCTACCTGCGCACGACCAGCCAGGTGCCGCTGCCCAATCCGTAGGAATCCACGCGGAAGCCGGGGCAATCCGCCCGGCCGTGAATTCGTGATTCACAACGGTTCTCCCGCTGGCATCGTGATCGCGTGAATTCACGCCTTCGCGCCACGATATTCGCCGCCGCCACCGTTTTCGCCACCACCTTCCAACTCACCGCTCAAGTGGACCGCATCACCGGCCGCGCCTTTGCCACCCGTTCCGAAGTCATCGCGCAGCATGGCATGGTCTGCACGAGCCAACCGCTCGCCACCCAAGTCGGTCTCGACGTGCTCAAGGCCGGCGGCTCGGCGGTCGACGCCGCCCTCGCGGCCAACGCGGCTCTCGGGTTGATGGAGCCGACGGGCTGCGGGATGGGCGGCGATCTCTTCGCCATCGTCTGGGACGCGAAGACGAAGAAATTGCACGGATTGAACGCATCCGGGCGGTCGCCACTTGGTCTCTCGTTCGCCCAGATGAAGGCCGAGCTCGCGAAGATCGGCCGCACCACGATTCCGATCCGCGGCATGCTTCCCATCTCGGTACCCGGCGCCGTCGACGGCTGGTTCGAGTTGCACGGAAAATTCGGCCGGCTCCCGATGGCGCGGCTGCTTGAGCCCACGATTCGTTACGCAGAGGAGGGATTTCCCGTCACGCAGTTCATCGCGGACCTCTGGAATCAGGAGGTAAAGGCGGCACAGGCCGCGAAGCTCCCCGGTGCATTGCTCGACGTCTTTGCGCCGGGCGGCCGGGCGCCACGCGAAGGCGAGATCTTCAAAAACCCAGCGCTCGCCGGCACGCTCCGGGTCCTCGCCACCCAGGGGAGAAACGGCTTCTACCGCGGAGATGTCGCCACCGCCATCGACGCGTTCATGCGCACCAACGGCGGGTTTCTCCGTCGAGCTGATTTCGAACGGCACACGTCCGATTGGGTCGATCCCGTTTCGGTGAATTATCGCGGCTACGATGTCTACGAGCTCCCACCCAACTCGCAGGGAATCGCCGCGCTGCAGATGCTGAACATTCTGGAGGGATTTGACCTCGCGAAACTGGGACACAACTCGGCCGACACCTTGCACCTGATGGTCGAGGCGAAGAAGCTCGCCTTCGAGGATCGGGCCAAATTTTACGCTGACCCCGCCTTCGCCCGCATTCCACTGGCAGGGCTGCTCTCCAAGGACTACGCGGCGGCCCGCCGCAAACTCATCGATCCGAATCGCGCCGCCGCGACTTACGACGCCGGCACTCCCGCACTCTCGATTGGCGACACGATCTACCTCTGCACCGCCGACGCTGAGGGCAACATGGTTTCCCTTATCCAGAGCAATTACTTCAACCTCGGCTCGTTCATCGCCGTGCCCGGCCTCGGTTTCGGCCTGCACGACCGCGGCGCGATGTTTGTCATGCACGATCCTTCGCACGCCAACGTCTACGCCCCGGGCAAGCGACCGTTTCACACCATCATCCCCGGCTTCGTCATGAAGGACGGCCAGCCCTGGGAGGCGTTTGGAGTCATGGGCGGCTCGGTCCAACCGCAGGCTCATGTCCAGGTGCTCGTCAACCAGATCGATTTCGGCATGAACCTGCAGGAAGCCGGCGACGCCGCCCGGTGGCGTCACGAGGGTTCGACGGATTTCGACCACCCCAAGATGCGCGATGGTGGCTACGTGCAGGTTGAGTCCGGCGTGCCCTACGAGACCGTACGCGCGCTCGTCGGTCGCGGTCACGACGTCCGCACCGGCAACGGATCCTTCGGCGGCTATCAGGCGATCCGCTGGGATCCCGCGAACAAGGTCTACCGCGGCGCGAGCGAAAGCCGAAAGGACGGACAGGCCGCCGGCTGGTAGGTGGAATCTGAAATCTCAAATCTGAGATTTGAGATTCTCGCCTCTTCCAACCTCGCCCTTGACACTCCCTTCCCGGTGCGGCACTTCTGACCCTCTTTTTCTCAAAACATCATGAAACCCACGTTCCGCCCGCACCGCAAAAAGCGCGCCCGCAAGATTGGTTACCGTGCCCGGATGGCCACCCGCGGTGGCCGCAAGGTCATCAAGTCCCGCCGCCTCAAAGGTCGCAAGCGGTTGACTGTCGTCTGATTGGCCACGGTGTAGCCGCGAGCGCTCGCGAGTGGAGTCAAGCGCGCGCCCGTCACGACGGACCATGCGCTTCCGCCCGGAGCATCATCTGACCCGCCAAAGCGACATTCGCGCCGTGCGCGAACAGGGCCGTCGCTTGGACTGCCGGGCGTTCACCGTCTGGTGGAAACCGCGCGAAAACACGTCCGCCGCGGGACCTCGCGTCTGCGTCATCGCGTCAACCAACGCTGTCGGGCACGCCGTGCTGCGCAATCGCGCCAAACGCCGCCTCCGCGAAGTTTTTCGCCAACACCAGGAGCGGGTACCCGCCACCTGCGACTTGCTGCTGATTGCACGCGCCGCCGCGACGACCTGGTCGAGGGCGGACCTCGACAAAAAGTTTGTCGACGCCTGCGGCCAAATCACCTCCGCGGTCCCGGCCGAAACGAAATCATGATCGCCCGTGCTCCCAAACGTGTGCTCCGCGACCTCCCTGGCCTGGTCGTCGGCCTGCCCGCACGCGTGCTGCTCCTCCTGATTCGTATCTACCAACGCACGCTTTCGCCCGCGTTGCCGGTATTTTTCGGTTCGGCCTGCGGCTGCCGTTTTTCGCCGACCTGCTCGCACTACGCGGCAGACGCGGTCCGCACCCACGGCGCGATTATCGGGATCGGCCTCGCCGCCGTGCGACTTCTGAAATGCACGCCCCTCCATCCGGGTGGCTTCGATCCCGTGCCCGCCCGACGGACGGCACCCCGATGCGCCCGCATCGTCACCTGATTTCCGCCCTCCCTTTCCTTAATGGACAAAAAGAATTTCACCATCGGCGGGCTGCTCCTCGTAGCGGCATTTGCCCTCCTCTATTTCGGGCCCAAGTCCGCGCCTCCGGCCCGCACCCGCCCGACCACACCTGCGACCGAGAAGACCTCCGCCGTCCCAGCTGGCTCGGCGACTTCCACGACTACTCCAGCCGCCACCGCCCCGGCCCCCCTCGCCCACGCGCCCAGCACCGCCTTTGCGGCCGCCACTCCCGACTCGGCCGGCGCCACCGTGACGAAACTTTCGAACGGCACAATCGAGGCCCGCTTCACCGACTCCGGCGGCGCGCTCCTGGAGGTCGCTTTCATCCAGCGCGACCCAAAACACCAGCGGCTCGTCTATCCGGACAGGCTAGGCGGCGACACACCCTACGTTTTCAACGCGCGACATGCTGATCCGATTCTCGCCTTGGTGGATTTCCCGGGACTCGACCGAAACGCGCGTTACCAGCTCGTTTCGCAAACGGTCGCCGAGGTGACCTACCGCGCGGTGCTCGACAACCGAATCGAAGTCACCCGTCGCTATATCCTCGCTCCGGAGAAAAGCGAAACCACGGACCCGTATCAGATTCGCCACGAGATCAGCCTGCGCAATCTCACCGACCAGACCACGCCGCCGATGCGCATCGCGCTTTCCCTCGGCACCGCGGAACCGGCCAATGCCGCCGACACCGGGATCCAGCTCACTACCGGCTACAACACCGGCAGCGACCGCACCTTCATTCCCCGCTCAGACCTGGAAGCCGGCAGTGGCTTCTTCGGCATCGGCGCCCACGGCGCAAAACCCTTCATCGCCAGCCCCGGCCCGCTTGCCTGGACCACGGTCAAGAACCAGTTCTTTGCCAGCATCCTCACCGGCACCGAACCGGCCAGTGGGCTCATCAGCCGCCGCGTCAAACTCATGCCGCTGCTGCCCGACGACGACGCCCGCGCCTACGGCATCACCGGTGCGGCCCAATTCGACGTAAAGGCCCTCGGCCCGAAAGCCGACGCCAAACTCTCCGGCACGATCTATGTCGGCCCGAAGGAATACCGCCGGCTGGCCAACGCGACCGCGTTCAAGACCGACGAGGACAAGGTGATGGACTTCGGGTTCTTCAAGTTTTTCAGCCAAATCCTGCTCACCCTGATGACATGGATCCACGGTTGGACGCTCAACTGGGGCGTCGCGATCATCCTCACGACCCTCTCGCTGAAGACGATTTTCATCCCGTTCACGCTGGCCGCCTCGCGCTCGGCGAAACGCATGGCGAAGATCCAGCCGGAGCTGCAGGCGATTCGGGAAAAATTCAAGGACAACCCCCAGAAGCAGCAGCAGGCGACGATGGAGCTCTTCAAGACCCGGAAGATCAACCCCGTCGGCGGCTGTCTCCCCATTCTGCTCACGATGCCGTTCTTCTTCGGCTTCTTCACCATGCTGCAGAGCACCGCCGAATTGCGATTCCAGCCGTTCCTCTGGGCGCCGGACCTTTCGTCGACCGACACGGTCGCGGTGATCTTCGGTCTGCTCCCATTGAACATCATGCCGCTGTTGATGGGTGTAACGATGGTCGTGCAAATGCACCTCACGCCTTCCCCGTCCGTCGACAACGCGCAGATGAAGATGATGAAGTTCATGCCCTACATCTTCATCCTGTTCTGCTACAATTTCTCGTGCGCCCTGTCGTTGTATTCGTTCATCAACGGCCTTTTCACGATCGGCCAGCAGCTTGTGATCAATAAGATGAAGGAGCCGGAGGAAGCGGTCGCAATCGCCAGTCCCGGCGGCAAGCCGATCAAGAACGTGACGCCGGCCAAGAAGAAATAATTCTGAAGCAGCGAGGAGTGAGTAGCGAGTAGCGAGCATCCAGAACACTGCAACTGCCACCAAACGGCGAATTCCGTCTACTCGCTACTCACTACCCACTACTCGCTACTTTTCCGACAGATGGCCAAGCACAACAAGTGGTCGAAGGTCAAACGACTCAAGGCCGTCACCGACTCCCGCCGCGGAAAAGTTTTCTCCCGGCTCTCCCGCGACATCACCCTGGCCGCCAAGGCCGGCGGCGGTGACGTCGACGGCAACGCGCGGCTCCGCACCCTCGTCCTCAAAGCCCGCGATGCCAACATGCCGGCCGAAAACGTCGACCGCGCGATCAAGAAGGGCACCGGTGAACTGCCCGGAGTGGTGTACGAGGAAATTACCTACGAAGGCTACGGCCCCGGCGGCGTGGCGTTCATGGTCCAGGCCACGACGGACAACAAGACGCGCGCCGCGAAGGACGTGCGCTCGGCGTTCTCGCGGCACGGCGGCAATCTCGCCAGCACGGGAGCGGTGGCCTTTCAGTTTCAGCACGCCGGCCAGTTTCTCATCGCCAGCGGAACCATCGCCGAGGATGCGCTGATGGAAATCGCGCTCGAGGCCGGCGCCGACGATGTGCTCACAAGCGAGCAGGGGTTCGAGGTGCGCTGCAATGTGCACGCCTTCGACAAGGTTTCCCACGCGTTGGAGCACAAGGGCATCAAACCCGACAGCGCCGAAATCGCCTATATTCCGACGACGACAGTACCCGTGACCGACCAGGCCGTCGCCGCGCTGATTGAGAAGCTGCACGACGTTCTGGAGGAATCCGACGACGTCCAGGCGGTGTTTTCAAACGAGGAAATGGACGAAGCTTAGGGCGGGGCCGACGCCGCGAGGCGAGAGTTCGGTCAATGTACGTCCACGGCAGCGTCATAACCCAGCCGCTACTTGCGTCGGGGCCCCGGCAATGGTTTCCTGTTCTTCCCGATGACCGACGATTTGGAAATCGCTCCCGCCGCTGACTCCACACCGCGCCACCTCGCGCCGGGTGAGGTCGGCCTCGTGACCCCGCGCGATTTCGTCCACCAGCAGCCGTTCACCTTCAAGAGCGGTCAGATCATTCCCGGATTTTCGCTGCGCTACGAAACCTACGGCACGCTCAACGCCACGCGCGACAACGCCATCCTGATCTGCCACGCGCTGAGCGGCGACCATCACTGCGCGGGCTGGCACTCGCCGGGAGATCGCAAACCCGGCTGGTGGAACAACCTCATCGGCCCGGGCAAGGCCGTCGACACCCGCCGCTATTTCGTGATTTGCGCCAACGTCCTCGGCGGCTGCCAGGGATCGACCGGCCCGTCCTCGACCAATCCCGAAACCGGCCGGCCCTACGGCATCCTGTTTCCCTTTGTCACGATTCGCGACATGGTGCGCGCTCAGAAGCTCCTGCTCGACCACCTCGGCGTGGCGGAACTTCACGGTGTTATTGGCGGATCAATGGGCGGGATGCTCGCGCTGCTGTTCGGCATTGAATACCCCCGGTTCACCCGGCGCATCCTCGCCATGGCCACCACCGGCCGGGAGAGCGCGCAGGCCATCGCCTTCAACGAGGTCGGCCGCCAGGCGATCATGCAGGACCCAGCCTGGAACCGCGGCGATTATCCCAAGGAGGCCGGACCGAAGGTGGGCCTCGCGATTGCGCGGATGATGGCGCACATCACCTATGTCTCGGATGCGAGTATGGACCGGAAATTCGGCCGCCGCAAAAAGGAGACGGCCAACAGCGACGCCTACACGTTTGACGTGCAATTCGAGGTGGAGGGTTATCTGCGCCACCAGGGCCAGAGCTTCATCAACCGCTTCGACGCCAATTCCTACCTCTACATCACGCGCGCGCTCGATCAGTTCGACCTCGCACAGGCCTACGGATCCCTGGAGGCGGCATTCGCCCCGGTGGAAGGGGAGACCCTGGTCGTCGGATTCACCAGCGACTGGCTCTTTCCCCCGGAACAGAACCGCCAGCTCGCCCTCGCGCTCCTGCGCAGCGGCAAACGCGCGAGCTATGCCGAACTCAGCACCGACCTCGGCCACGATTCGTTCCTGCTGGAGTCGGAGGCGCTGTACTCGCTCGTGCGCAGTTTCCTCAACCGCGACCAACCGTACGTCTTCGACTACGCGATATGAAAAACGGCCCGCGCAGTTCCGACAGCAACGTCGTCGTCAAGCGCACGGTCGACATGGAGATCATCGGCGATTGGGTGGAGCCCAACACTCGCGTGCTCGATCTCGGCTGCGGCCCGGGAATATTGCTCGATTACCTCGCCCAGACGAAAAAAGTTTCCGGCGTCGGCGTGGACCTGGATTTCGAAAAAATCACCGCTTGTGTGAGCCGGGGGCTCGCCGCCTACCAGGGCGACATGATCGCATTCATGCGCGCGTTCCCCGAAAAACACTTCGACCGCGTCATCTGCTCCCGCACGGTCCACGAGCTCGCGGATCCCACCAGCGTGATTCTCGAGGCGCTCCGCGTCGGCCGGACCCTGACGGTGGGTTTCGTCAACCACGGCTTCTGGAAGAACCGGATCAACACGCTCGTGCAGGGCCGCAAAATCCGGAACGAGGTCTACACCACCGAGTGGTTCGAAAGCCGCCCGGAAAATCCCGTCACGATCGCCGACTTCGAACACTTCTGCGAAGCCAAGGGTATCCGCATCGCGCGCCGCGCCCATCTCTCCGGCAACTGGCATGACCCCTGCCGTTTACTGCCAAACCTTTTCGCCGGCTACGCGCTGTACGATCTGGCTCGGTAAGCCCCCGACACCCCGCTAGCGCTGCGCATGGCCCACAGATTTGCCGCGACGCATGGGGCGGCGGGGTTTCGGGTTGGAGTCATGATATCGCTGCATGATCTGCACCATGGTGCTCAAGATGGCGTATCCCTTCCACAAGCACT
>CANJIU010000101.1 GCA_947474365.1 Opitutia bacterium
CGACGCGGTATAAGCGACCGTCGACAAGACGCTCGAAAAAGTGCATTCCTTCAACTATCTGTCGCCCAGCAGGCAAACAAGCAGATTCCCTCTGGAAAACACAGAGAACCGCTCGATTAAAGCCTCTCAAATCGCGAAGGTCGGGCTAGAGGGGTCCGATTTCGTCGCCGTCCGTCACGCTCTTAATAACCCCCATCCCGGATCCGATCCCTGAAAATCCAGTTTCCTGCCAGCAACGCGCAGTGGGTACGGACTTGCGAATCACGGGCCGACCCTCGGGATTTTCACCCTGCTATCTTCCCGTCGACGCTGTCGTCCCCGGCGCACGCTCCCACTTGCGATACAGGAAGGCGTCGGAGGTGAGGAGTGAGGTGATGAGCGCCTTCATGCTGCCGCCGCTGTCACGGTAGGCGGCGTAGGCGGCTTGCAGGACCGGGGCGTCGTTGAGGGTTTCGTTGCGTCCCATCCAAAAACGGAACGCATGGCGCACAAAGACCTGCTCGACCCGCTCGCTGTTGGCGAGTTTCTCGATCATCTCAAGAGCGTTGACGACGGGGCCATCCAGTTTGGGGTCGCCGGAATCAACGATCTCGCCCGTGGTGTTCACGGGTTTGCCCAGCTCCGTGGTGCGGAAAAGGCCGGCGTGGTTGTACATCTCGAAGGGCAGTCCCAGCGGGTCCATCTTCTTATGGCACGTCCAGCAGTATTCCGCCTTCGTCACCCGCATGCGCTCGCGCAGCGTGTGCTGCGGCTCGGCCGGGAGTTGGGCGTCGACTGTGATCGGCACATCGGGAATGCCGCCGCCGAGCAATCGTTCGCGGATCCAGATACCGCGATGAATGGCGTGATTGTCCATGGCGTCGGATTGCGAAACCAGCCAGGCGGGATGGGTCAGGACGCCGCGGCGTTGATCCGCGGGGGCGGTCGCCAGAATGCGCTCGGGCTCCAACGAGCCGCTGCCAAAAGACCGGCGGCTGACGCGGGCGTGGGTCGCAGGCCCCTGAAGCTTCGCCGCGGCAACACCGACTTTGCTGCCGCCGCCGCGATTCCCGGCCTTCTTCGCGTCTTCGTTTCTCTTCTCTGCCGCCGCCAGCAATTTTCTTTGCCGGTCGAGATCCCGCTGCGTCTTCGCATCCGCTGGCGTGGCATTCAACGTGGCCTCCAGCTCGGCGACCTTCGTTTCCAACGCGACAATTTCCGCCGGCTTTTCCGGCACAAACTTCGGGTCGGTCAGCTCCTTCTCCGAGCGCACCCTGCCGAAGTAGATGTCGTCATTCTTGGTGGCCACGACCTGCCGGGTGGTGAGCAGCTCCTTGAGGACGTTCCGGTCTTTCTCAAGAACCAGCTCGATCAGTCGATCGGTGCTCGCGACCGCGTCGAACATGGCCCGGTAGTGGGAGTTGCCCCGGTTGACGACGCCCGTGCTCGCAAGCGCTTTGGTGTCTTTGCAAATGTATCCGGCGAGGTCGTGGTCGAAGTAGTCGCGGAAGAATTGGAGGATTCTCGGTTTGCGGGTGCTGTCCTCCGCAAGCAGGCGGGTCACTTCGCGCTTCACGTCTTCACGCGTTTTCATGCGGCCGTCGATGATCGCCCGGCGCAGCGGCTCGTCGGGCTTGAGGTAACGCAGGGCGTGATTCACGGCCAGGCCCAGCTCCCAGTCCTGCAGCATCACCCGACCGTGATTGTCGGGCAGGCCGGCTCCGGCCAGCTCCGGGCGAAAAAGGGCGTCGCGATCGAGAAAAATGGACGACAGGCCCATGAAGACGCCGTCCTTCCTGCCCACCTTGGCAATGGCATCCTTCACAATCCCCAGGTAGCTGTCGGATTCCGTCGCGGTCGCCGGGCGGAAAGTGAGGGCCTCGAAGAGAAAGTCCACGGCGGCGCGCAGCCGTTCGTCGGTCACCTCAGACTCCTTCATCAAATCGAAAATCGGGGTCAGCGGGCGCGTGACTTTCGTGCTGTAAACAATAGCCGTGGGCAAACCGCGGAGATCGCCCCGTGGCTTGACCTTGTCGTAGGTTTTTGGGTCGTCCGTGATTTGCTCCGGCTTGGCGATGCTGAGCGCCCCGTAGGCCATGTATTTGAGGATGTCCTCCGCCATGCCGAGGATCTGCGTCGCCTCGGCGCTGTTGACGGTGGAGAGGTCGGGGTAATTCTTCAGGCCACTCTTGCGGGCCGAAGCGAGCACCTCGGGCACGCTCTTCACCGACGTGGCGTAGGCCACGGTGCCGCCCTCCCACCGAAGGATCTCGTCGGTGCCGAAGTACAGCTTCAACTCGCCACCGTGGTTCGTGGGAACGGCATCGCCATGGGTTCGGAGGCCCGGCTTGGCGGGGTCGAACTTGGGTTCGGTATTAATCAACTCGTTGAGCCGCGTGATGTGCTCCTGCGGCGTCACGCGCCAGAGGCGGGCAGGCGAGGAGGTCGGCACCAACACGATGCCTTTGGGCAGCGGGCCGAAGAGCAAGCCGTGATTAATAAAATTACCTTTTTTCGGATCCAGATGGGCGCGAAACCCGCCCTTGTTCTTCATGGCGCCCTGCAGTTCCTCGACGATCCAGTCAGTGAAACGCAACCGGTCGACGACCTCCGGCTGGGGCTCTTTTTTCGGCGGCATCTCCCCGAGCGCAACCTGCGCCCACACGGTTTTCCAGACGGCGGCGTTGGTCTCGTCCACGGGTCCAAGGTCGTGCAGGGAAAGGTCACCCTTTTTGATGTCGTCGCCGTGACAGTCGGTGCAGTGCCGCTCAAGGAAGCCCTGGCCGAACGATTTAAAATCCACGCGAACGGGCTCACCGGGCGTGTAGGAATCGGCGGCACCGGCAGTCGCGCCGAGCATGGCAAGGACCGCCCCGGTGAGAGGGAGGAGTCGTCGCCTCACGAAAGGACTTCTTTCAGGGGTCCGGTGCCGGAGTCGAATTTTGCGGCCATCTTCTCACTCATGTTGAAGCGGTCGCACGGGACACCAGAGGCATTCAGGAGCGTCGAGTAGAGGGCATTGATCGGACGCTTCCCATCGAGCTGCGTGAAACGGCCGGACTTGAAGGTGCCGCCGCAATTGCCCAGCAACATCACCGGCCAGGTCGTGCCGCTGGTGTGCTGCTTGTCGGCATTGTTGCTCGTGTAAACGATCAGCGTGTTGTCCATCATCGTGCCGCTGCCTTCGCGTACGCTTTCCAGCTCCTGCATCAGCTTTACCAGCATGCGACAGTTGTATTGGCGGATCTTGATCCAAATGGGATTATCCGGCTGCGGCATGTGCCCGAGATTGTGCCCCTGCTGCTCGATGCCCAGGCCTTTCCATGCGCCGAAGATTTCGCCTCGTCCGGAACCGATCGTGAGGACGCTGGTGGTGCCCGATTTGAGGGCCGAGATGCCGAGGTCGAGCAGGACGTCATGCCAGTCGGTCTCGAACTCCGGATTTGTGTAACGGCCGTCCACCTTCGGCGCGAAACGACGAAGCTGATCGGAGACACCGCCGAGCCGCTCGCGCAGGCCGTTGATGTCATGAAACCCTTGCACGTACTGTCCGTAGCGTTGCGCGTCCGCCGTCGGCAGGCTGCCACCCTTCGCGGCGGCAAGCTGCTCGATCCGATCAAACATGCCGGACCTCGCCTCATGCTGGTTGCGGATGTCCCCCTGGGAAATGCCACCATACAGCATCTGGTAGAGGTGGTTCGGGTTCGAATGCATGAAGATCGGCTGGCCCGCGCCGCTGGCTGACAGGTTGGCGACCGTGGGCTTGCCCTTCATGTTCTCCATCGAGTCCATGCCGATGCAGAGATGAGGCAGCAGCGTCTCGGGAAGCACCTTGCTCAGCTCGTAGTCGATCGTGGGTCCACTCGGCGGCACACCGTCGCCGCCGCGGTAACCACCGAGCGCACCGAAAAAGGGGCTGTGCGAGGGGCTGGTGTGGACGCCATGGAGTCCGTTGATGATGTGCAGGCGCTCCTTGAATGGCTCCAGCGCCGCGATGGGTTCGGGCAGTTTCGCCCTGGCCAACGAACCGCTGTTCACCATGCCCGACGGGATGCAGGTCGCCGGATCGAACCCCTGGTTCTGCAGGAAAAAAATGATGCGCTTCGGGCCCCCGGACAGCTTGGAGGCAGCCAAGCCAGCAGCCCGGCTGATTCCGGGGAACATCGTGGAGCCCAACGCGACACCGAATCCGGCCGCGAGGGTTTGGAGCGATTCTCGTCGAGTCATCATTGTCGTTGCAGATTACCAGCGGTTGCTACGCCAAAAGGTTTTCACGCTTCTCTCCACCGAAGCCACAGGGTGTTCCGGTATTCTCGACGCCGAAGTAGGCGAGCGGCGGAAATTGGGCACGCGTTAAGGTTATCTTGAGCATGAAAAATGCAGGCCAGGAAACTGATTGGCCGGAGGGAGGGGTTTTAGCAGGGCGAGGCAGGCGTTTGACACGGGCTAATTGCCCGACTTTGACGAAGCATTTGGTTCCGAGGCAATCATTACGTGATCTACGCGGCGGAAAGGCAGCTCGGAGCTACCGATTCCGGGATAGGGCCGTCCAGCCCGAAGCCGGACGACGCACCCCCACAGACCCGTACGAGCGCGATTCACGCATAAGGTTCCTCAAGTGGTGGATTCGATTGCCAGGACCGCCCGGCCGGTGCAAGCCGCGTTAACCTCGGCGGGCACTTTCACGGGTAGGTGCGGACCGACTGGACGCTTGCCTCCATATCGAACGCACGGGACGAGCAATGGATGCGCAAGGGACCGTCGGTCGGTTTTGACGCCATGCTGTCCCGACCCAAATATCGGCGACGGGGGCGTCGCCGTTCCAGACAGCGACACCGCAGATATTGGGGCAAGACCGAGTGGCAGAACCCGTCGGACCGGCTTCCCCGAGGGCGGCGGCAAGCCGACAACTCGGAAACAGATCCCCCCGCCCACCTCTTCCGCCGAACGAACTTGCCGACGCCGGCTTCGGGCTCTCAGCTCTCACCCTCGCACTCCCAACTTCCATCTCCATGAGCAACTCCCCTGATCAGACCCGCAAGTTCTCCTCCGTCATTCACGACGGTCCCGACCGCGCCCCCGCCCGCTCGATGCTCCGCACCGTCGGCTTCGGCGACGAGGACTTCAAGAAATCAGTCATCGGCATCGCCTCCACTTGGAGCATGGTCACGCCCTGCAACATGCACATCGACCAGCTCGCGCGGGAAGCCTCCGCGGGCGCCGATGCCGCCGGCGGCAAGTCGATTATCTTCGGCACCATCACCGTTTCCGACGGCATCAGCATGGGCACCCAGGGCATGCGCTACTCGCTCGTCTCTCGCGAGGTGATCGCCGACTCCATCGAAACCGTTACCGCTGGCGAAGGCTTCGATGCCGTTGTCACGATCGGCGGCTGTGACAAGAACATGCCCGGCTGCGTCATGGCGCTCGCCCGCCTCAACCGGCCCGGCGTGTTTGTTTACGGCGGCACAATTCTCCCGGGCATCCACCCCGACTCGAAAAAGGAATGCGACATCGTTTCCGTCTTCGAGGCCGTCGGCCAGCATTCGGCGAACAAGATCGATGATGCCGCCCTCCGCAAAATCGAGGCGTGCTCCATCCCCGGCCCCGGATCGTGCGGCGGCATGTACACCGCCAACACCATGGCTTCCGCCATCGAGGCCCTCGGGATGTCGTTGCCCAACTCGTCCGCGCAAATCGCCATCAGCCAGGAAAAGAAGGACGATTGCCGCAACGCCGGCGCCGCCGCCCTCGCCCTGCTCAAGGCCGGCATCCGTCCCCGCGACATCATGACGCGCAAGGCGTTTGAGAACGCGATCACCGTGAGCATCGCGCTCGGCGGCTCAACCAACGCCGTCCTGCACCTCCTCGCCATCGCCCACTCGGCCAACGTGAAGCTCTCGATCGACGACTTCACCAAGATCGGCAGGAAGGTGCCGGTCCTCGCCGATCTCAAGCCCTCCGGCAAATACGGCATGGCGCATCTCACCCGCATCGGCGGCCTCCCGCCGTTGATGAAGATGCTCCTCGACGCCGGCCTCCTCCACGGCGACTGCCTCACTGTGACGGGCAAGACGCTCGCGGAGAATCTCAAGAACGTTAAGCCCTACCCGACCGATCAGGACGTCGTCCGGCCGCTCTCGAATCCGATCAAGGCCGACAGCCACCTGCGCATTCTTTACGGCAACCTCGCCCCCGACGGCGCCGTGGCCAAGATCTCCGGCAAGGAAGGTCTCCTGTTCTCGGGCAAAGCGATCACGTTCGAGTCCGAGGAGACCGCCCTCCGCGCCATCCTCGATGGCAAGGTGAAGGCCGGCCACGTGATTGTCATCCGCAACGAAGGTCCTCGCGGCGGCCCCGGCATGCGCGAGATGCTTTCGCCCACCAGCGCGATCATGGGCAAGGGCCTCGGCAAGGAAGTCGCCCTCATCACCGACGGTCGCTTCAGCGGTGGCAGCCACGGCTTCGTCGTGGGGCACATCACGCCCGAAGCGTTTACCGGCGGCCCGCTCGCGATCGTGAAGAATGGCGACCCCATCGTCATCGACGCGGTCAAAAACGAACTCACCCTCGATCTTCCGGCAAAGGAAATCAAAGCCCGCCTCAAGGCGTGGAAGCCGAAGAAGTCGAAGGAAACCCGCGGCGTTCTCGCCAAGTACGCGAGCCACGTCACGAGCGCATCCGAGGGTGCGGTGACGGACAAGAACCTCGGTTAGCCGGACAGCTTAGCCGCGACCATGCGGTCGAGAGCTTAGAGCGAAGGGCTGAGAGCCCAATCTCCAGAGCAGACACGCGCGCCGCCCGACCCGAAACCGAAGTTCACCGTTTGGTTTTGCTCTCCGCTCTCGACTGAATTTCTACAGCTTAGGACGAGACGTAGGCGGCACCAGGGTGTTTACCCGGTGCCGCTTCGTTTATCCTTCGTTTATCCTTCGATCATCGTTCGATCACGGTTCGATCCCGGCCCTTGCCTGCCGGGTAGTGGGAAAAGGTGATTTGCGTGATTCCAGTGCTTTCCGCCTCCATTCATGGGCCAATCATTGGGATTGTAGAATAGCGAAGGAATGAACGGTTTCGGCTCATCCAGTACAAAGTTTTCCCAAATCGGCCTCCTGCTCCAGCCGCTTGACAACGAGCCCGTCGTTGCCTGTAGCGTCGCCCCGACTTTTTTCGGCGCACACACTCCCCCCGTGAGCCCATCGCAGCCGACACCGTCGATTACGGCCGGGGCAGCGTAACGCTCAGGTCAACCGGCATCTGATCCCGATAGATTTTCAGCTTGGCCACACCCGCGGGCGGAGTGCTCGAAGCCCGACCAAGGTCATCGGTCGACTTCACTGGCGCCCCCATCCAGCCAACCACCAGGTCACCGGGCCGAAGCCCGGCCTGCGCCGCGATGGAACCGGCGGGCACCTCCATCACGAGCACTCCGCCGGCCGCCAGCCCGACACCCACCGACGAAGCCTCCTCGATTGTCGCCAAATTCCGGATCCGTGCGCCCCACCAGATAATCGCGACACCGGAGTCGGGAGCCACCAGCGCCGACGCCGTCGCAAACGACGGAGTGCGGGCGATGGCCTTCAAGGCCGGTTTCGTCACGCCAAACTGGTCCATGGGAAAGTTGACAAAACCGAGCGCGAGCGCGGGCGATCCCTCCCGCACCCGGAAATCACCCCGCGCCGGATTCTCAAACCGGGCGTCCGCCTGGACCGAGTGCGCATCGCGTCCGGACTGCGCCGCCAGTTTCGTGGCGGGTGATGAATCGGCGAGGCCGGCCACGTGGACGAGGTTGAAATCCATCCCGGCGCCCCACGGCGGCGGCCCCATCCGCGCAGGAAAGTAGCCGGCGCCGCCCACGATGTTCCGCCGGAAAATGTCACCACTGTGCCGATACCAGACGTGGGGGTGAAAGCCGCTCCCGACGATGATGTTGTTTTCGACGACGCGATGGAAGCCCTCGCGGTTCTTGATGCCTCCGTGCAAACACAGATTATTGCGGATCTCGTAGTGCGTGGAACCGTCGTCGAGATCGATGTCCCAGCCATGATCGCAACGCCAGCGATTGTTGCGAATCACCACAGGGGCCACCGCATCGAGTTCCGGCAAATCGCGCTGCGCGGCCCAGACGCCGTCGTCATCGAGTTTGAATACACTCGGAGGCCAAAATCGGTCGCGCCCCCACGAGTTGAACGAGCCGTGGTCACCCGTCTCCTTCACCGTGTCAAAGACGTCGCAGAATTCGATGAGATGCCCGCCCCACGTGCCACCGCCCACGTTGATCCCGGCGCGCGGAACGTCGTAAATCGAGCAGTGGCGGATCGTGATGCGGGCGGCCATGTCGATGTCCACTCCGGCCGTCTGCTTTTCGACCCGCCCCGTGCGCGTGATCAGCGAATCCTCCACCACGCAGTCGGCCGGATGGTTGTCCGCCTTCGGCCCCGGTGTGCGATCGAGTTGCGCCGGATCGAGGCGCTGATTGTAATTGAAGAGTGCATTGCGCACGTCGCCCGGATCGCCGACGAAGCACACGCCGTTGGCACCGGCGTCGGCGATGATACAGCCGCGGACGGCGACGCGGCGGTTGTAGTTATTGACGAAAATCGCATTGCCGCCCACCTGATCAAAGGTGCAGTCGGTCAGCGCGCAGTCTTCCGCCCCGGTGACAAACACGGCGCCTCCGCGATAGATCGTCCAATCGGAACGCAGCATCGGTTCCTTCGTCTCCATGAACGTGCGCGCGGTGTGGCGAAACGTGAAGCCCGTGAAACGGAGCCAACGCACCGGCGCATCCGCCGTGCCGCGCACTTCGATGAGGTGCCGCAGACGGACAATCTCCACCGTCGCCCGGGCCAGATCGGTGCCGGCCGGGGGAAAATAGCATAACGTCCGGGTGTCGGCGTCGTGAAACCACTCGCCGGGAGCGTCGAGTTCCTCGCGCACGTTCTCGATCATCCGGTACGTCTTGTGAATCGAAGCGCCCCGGTTGTTCTGCGTACCTCCGATCATCGCGAGGGTGCCGTCGGGCTTCTTCCCCGTCACGCGCCAGTGCACCCCGCCCCACAGCGCTGGATGCATGGCGTGAAAATAGGCTCCGGTCGGGTCAGCCCACCGCGCGATCCGCTCCGGGGCGAGCGGATCACGGAGCGGATCCACCGGGGCCTTGTGATCCAGTTTCCATGCGTCGAAGACATTGAGTCCGTCACCGGTCTCCCGATTGGGGAATCGCGCCATCCACTGCCCGACGCCCGTTGATCCACAGTTGATCGATTTCCAGCCCAGCGGGCACCTCCGCCTCGAACACACCGTCCCGCAACGGCGATGGTTTCCACGTGAGCGCGAGCCGACTGCCGCCGCTCAGGACGGGCGTCTCGCCGGCGCTCGCACGCCAGACCACCGGTGCTTCGGCGGTGCCGCCGTCGGCCGGGGTGAAGACCAAGGCATCCGGCAGGTAATAAGTACCACCGCGCACGATCACCTCGACGCTCCTCCCGGCCGCACGCTCCTGCCGCGCCAATGCTTGGGCCC
The DNA here is from genome assembly GCA_947474365.1 of Opitutia bacterium. GTDB lineage: Bacteria > Verrucomicrobiota > Verrucomicrobiia > Opitutales > Opitutaceae > ER46. The sequence goes on from CANJIU010000101.1 coordinate 9,505, forward strand.
GAGACAGGGTGGCGACGGGTTCCGCGACGGTTCCCGGAGCCGTGTCGCGTCCCTGCGGCGCCACGGTAATCGTCCTGAGGTTGACCGATCGGGTCTGAGCAACGGCCAGTGGGAGCAGAACCCCGAGCACCACTGCAAGGGAACGCATCCAGCGTGACCACGGCGACAGCGGGCGGTTTGGGCGAGGCATCGTGCGGTCGATTCTTGGGAAGGCGTCTTTGGTCGTGCAACGACCGATTCCGACGCGCGCGTCGCTAACGCATGTCGCGCGGCAGATTCGCGCCCCAACGTTCAGACTGGATTACTTTCGAGTCGTCCGCTCGCGGAGCATCCGCCCCACAGTTTCGCGGGCGACCTCGTACTCCCTCGCACAGTCGAGCTTTCGCATCAGTTCCAGAAACCGCGGGTCCGACCGCCACGGGTCCCACATCGCATCCCAGTAGAGCCGGTGCTTAACACGTGACGGCGTTTGCGCGAGAAACGGCAGCGCCTCGTCAAAGCGACCGAGCGCCGCGAAAACAAAGCCGCGCTGGTAACTTCCCTCGGGCAGGCGCCGGAACACCTCGTCGGCACTTTCCTTCAGGCCGGCTTGCACACCGGCCCGGCTGAGAATCCAGATCGCCGCACTGTCGGCGTGCCACCGTGTAGACAGATCTGAATGCTTGAGGATGAGTCGGGCGACCTCGATGGCCTCGCTGTTGCGCCCCAGGGCCAGATACGCCAGTCCCCGGGTACTCAGGCTCGGCAGAAAAATCTGCGGACGCACCGCCGCCGCGCGATCCGTCATCGCCAGCGATTCCTGGTGCCGCCCGGCAAAACCGAGCATCGACGCGTACGTCCCCAGATTCACGACCCACAGCGGATCGAGTTCCATGCTCTTCTGATACTCGATCAACGCCTCGTCGAGGCGACCCTGCGCACCGCGCAGGTTGGCAAACCAGCCGTGCGCCACGGCGTAATTCGGATTCAGCGCGAACGCCTTTTCGAAAAAGAGTTCCGACTCGGCGTACCGTCCCTCGACCATCGACAGGTAACCCAGCGCCGCATAGGGATCGGCCAGTGTGGGATCGAGCTCCACCGCGCGCCGGGCCGCCGTGTTGGCGCGGGCGGTATCCGCCGTCGCCTCGGTCGCCCCATCGAGCAGACGATACGCGGCGCGCATGATGCACACATCCGCGAGGCCGGCATGCGCCTGCGCGAACTTCGGATCGAGTGAGATTGCCTTCACCACCGCTTCCTCCGCGCGGATGTAATCAGCGCTCGTCCGTTTGTTCCAAAAATACCGCGCTTCCAGGACGAGGCGGTGCGCCTCCGGATCGACCACCCTCGACCCATGCGGCGCCGGGCTGAGTTTGAGGCGGAGATTGTGGGCGATGATGCCCGCGATTTCGTCCTGGAGGGAAAAGACATTCTTCAATTCCCGATCAAAATGATCCGACCAGACGTGGTAGCCGTCGGCCGCCTTGATCAACTGGGCGGTGATCCGCACATGGTCGCCGGCGCGTTGCACACTTCCCTCCACCACGTAGGCCACGTTCAGCTTCTGCGCGATCTCCGGAATCGGGACGTTCTTGCCCTTGAAGAAAAAGGCCGACGTGCGGGCCGCCACCCGCAGGCCCGGCACTTTTGCCAGGACATTGAGCAACTCCTCGCTGATGCCGTCGGAAAAATACTCGCCATCCTTCTGCGGGCTCAGATCGGAGAAGGCCAGCACCGCGACGGATTTTTCCGGCGAGAGGTTCGCACCCGGAGTTGTGGTGGCGGAATCGCTCCGGCCCGGGCGGAGCGCGACCCACAGCCCCAAGGCGAGCAACCCGACGGCCAGGATGACGGGAAGCAGGAAAGAGCGCCGGGGTCGGCGGATCACGTCTGGAGCATCGGATAACACCACCGGAGAACGCGTGCCCTCGATCGGTCCCACGGGACCGAGCAGCAGCCGTTTTACCCGGGCGGGAAATGCGGCCGGGGTCACACCGCCCGGGAGCCTGGTCCATTGCACCGCGCGAAATTCCACCGGCACATCGGCCTCGGCCTCACCGACGGAATCGATCACCACCGGCACGAGAAAGGCCGTGCGCTGGGACATCATGTGCGTCCGCTGCGCCGCCAGCTTCCATTCCAGACGAAAATACCCCTCCTGCCTCGCCTGGGTGTGCGCGGAAATCAACGGGACAAACAAGGCACACGAGCCAATCTGCCCACGGATTTTCGCGTCCCACTGATCGCCCCCGTCCAGCTCGCTCTGATCCAGCCAAACCTCGATTCCAACGCCACGCAACGCCTCGGCGACACTGCTTGCTGCAATGGCATCTTCACGGGCGTAACTCAGAAACACCGCGCGGCTGGGGGTTGCTGGCTGGCTGTCTGGCATTCTGCAGTAGGATGTCGCGAGGTTTGCCATCGCTCCGATCCGTTACGAGCAGAAAGGCACGGTCGCGGGTGTGCCGTTGACTCCACCGTCGTTCCGGCCGTCGATTGCCCGCGGGCGACACCACCGTCGCCACCAAGACCGTCCTCATGAAAGCACGTTCGTTCCTTCCCCTCGTCACCGCCTCCCTCGCGCTGCTCGCGGGCTGTACCACCACCGACAGCGGACTCAGTCAGAAAGAGAAGGACAAGATCGCCCGCGACATGGAGCGGGCGAATCAAAAAGAGGCCCAGGCTCAGGCCAAAATGATGCGGGAAGCGACGCAGGGCACGCAGCGGCGCGGCACCCGTTAGCCGGCCACCCCGCATCACGGCAGTCTGCATCCGCCAGCGCGAATCGCGGCCGGCGGACCGCACTTACATCTCCTTCGGTTCCCAAAGACCGATCATCGCGCCCGTGGGATCGACGATGATGCTCAGCCATCCCATCCCTTCGACCTCAGTCACGTCTTTGCAGATTTTAGCGCCGAGCTTCTTGGCCTTCTTTGTCGACGCGTCGATGTCGTCGACCAGGACATAGGGCATCCAGGCGGATCCGGCGCCGGGAATCATCTGCCGCATCATGCCGCCATCAGTGCCGTCACCGACTTGAATGGCGGTATATTTGCCGGCAGGAGTTGGCATCGGCAAATCCGCCAGCTTCCATTTGAATAGCTTGGAATAAAAGGCTTTCGCCTTGGGAACGCTCGTCGTGGCGAGCTCAACGTGAACGAATGGATTGGCCATGGTAAGGGGATCAGAGGCTTTGCGCGGTCGCTTCGAGTTGGGAGGTGGCGATGCCCCAGCCTTGGTGAAACCCCATTTTTTCGTGAGCTTCCCGATCGGCGACCGTCCAATGGCGCACACGGGCGGTGTAACGGGTCTTGCCGTCACCGGCGTCCTCAAACGTGAGGATCACGGTCATGAAGGGTTTTTCCGAAGGCGTCCACGCACTCACGTAGGCGTCGGTAAAGACCAGTCGCTCATTGGGCACCACTTCAAGATAGATGCCCCGATTGGGATACTCCGTGCCGTCCGGCCCCCGCATCGTGATCAGATTCTCCCCACCTGGCCTCACGTTCAATTCAGCGGATGGTGTCGTGAACGGCGGCGGCGTGAACCACCGCGTCAGCAACCCTGGTTCGGTCCAGCACCGGTAAACCTTGTCTCGCGTGACTTGAAGCACCCGGACCAGGACCAGGTCGCGGTCGGACGTGTTTGAGGCAGACGCAGATTCATAACGGTCAGAGTCGGAACTCATGGGTTGTGGGTAAGGAAATTCAGTCGGACACGGTTTTTCGGATATTCAATCCTTCAACGAACGAAGTCGGCTCGGGCGGACAACCGCGGGAAAACTTTCACGAAAGGCCCTCTCTCGTTCGCCACTTCCGGGCTTTCCTCGACCTTCCCGCCGTATTCAACTCCCGGCATGCCACTGCCAACAAGAGATGAAGCCCAACAACTCATGGAACAGCACGTCGCCGACGCCTATCAGCGTTACCACGCGCGGATGGTTGCCACCGCGCTCGAAGGTTACGCGGCCCTTTTTGCCGGCGATCCCCATCTTTGGTTTATCACCGGCCTGCTCCACGACCTCGATTTCGAAAAGCATCCCGCGACTCATCCCGGCGAGTCCCTGCGCTGGTTCAAGGAGTGGAATTATCCAGACGATCTGATCCACGCCGTCGAGGCCCACGCCCTCGGGTACAACGGTTATTCGACCCTGCCACGCACCAAGCTCGCCGCCGCGCTCCTGGCCACGGACGAACTCTGCGGGATCTTCTACGCCTATCGTAAGATGAACCCCGTGCGTTATGGCGAAATGAAGGCCGGTTCGATCCGGAAGAAGATCAAGGATACGGCCTTCGCCGCCAAAGTCGACCGCGCCACCATCTACACCGGATGCGAACACCTCGGCGTGACGGTGGACGATCACGTCGCCAACGTGATCACGTTTCTCGGCAACTTCGAATAGGCGGAGCCCGACGTCACGCCCCGCTCATGGGCGGATAGTCGGTGTAGCCCTTCGGACCGGGACTGTAGAACGTATTGCCGTTGGGTTCGACGAACGCAACGCCGGCGCGCACGCGGGCCACCAGATCCGGATTGCTCACATAGTGGTGACCGAACGCCACGGCGGCGAGGGTCCCGTCGGTCACCGCCTGTGCGGCCTCCGCCGGCGCATAGCCCATGTTGCCGATGATGGCGCCCTTGAAGGCCGCGCGTGCCGCACTCACGACATCGCCCTTCTGCAGGCCGAAGAAATCACCGCGCATGATATGCAGGAAGGCGACCTTGCGCAGATTCAGCTGCGCGGCGACGTAACTCGTCAACGCCACCGGATCGCTGTCCTTCATGTCGTTGTAACTGTTGAGCGGGGAGATCCGCACACCCACGCGTCCCGGCTCCCAGGCCGCGACACAGGCGTCGACTACCTCAAGCAGCAGGCGGGCGCGGTTGGCGATCGGACCGCCGTACGGACCGCTGCGCTGGTTGCTGCCGTCGCGCAGGAATTCATCGAGCAGGTACCCGTTCGCCCCGTGAATCTCGACGCCGTCGAAACCCGCCGCCTTGGCATTCTGCGTGGCGAGGCGAAACCCGGCGACGATCCCAGGGAGTTCATCGTCACGAAGCTCGCGCGGAATCTCGTAGGGCTTCTTGCCCTGCGGTGTATGCGTCTCGTCGTTGGTGATCCGAAGCGGACTGGGCGCGACCGGTTGCGCGCCATTGTTCAGCAGCGAGTGACAGGCCCGGCCGCCATGCCAGATCTGCAGGATGAACTTGCCGCCCTTGGCGTGGACGGCATCGGTGACTTTCTTCCAAGCCGCCACTTGTGCGGCGGAATAGATGCCGGGCTCACGTCCGCCGAAAGCCGAATTCCCCTCGATCACCATCGTGGCCTCGGCGACGATCAGGCCGGCACTGGCGCGTTGGGAGTAATACTCCGCCATGATGTCGGTCGGCACGTGGGCGGCGTCGGCTCGACAGCGCGTGAGCGGAGCCATGACGATGCGATTGGACAGTTGGAGTGAACCGATGGTTACGGGCGTGAAGAGCGAGTCGTGTGGCATGGGAGGTATGACAAAGGTGCCAAAGGGAGAAGTTTGGACGGGAAATGCAATCGCGCTTTGAAAAAAGTTTCGGTGCGCCAGGTTCTCGTCCGGACGCTCGGAACGGGCCGCGGCGGTGTGTTTGACCTCGCCACCCGACCCGATGGCGACTTTTCCTTCGCTTCCACTCCCCCACCACCGTCCATGTCCGAATCCGGCAACCAGGCGATCTTTCTGAGCTACGCGTCGCAAGACGCGGACGCAGCCAGGCGGATCTGCGAGTCCCTTCGGGCAGAGGGAATCGAGGTGTGGTTTGATCAAAGCGAACTCGTCGGCGGCGACGCATGGGATCAGAAAATCCGCAGGCAGATCCGGGAGTGCACTTTGTTCGCCCCCGTCATCTCGGCCAACACCCAAGCCCGGCTTGAAGGTTATTTTCGCATCGAGTGGAAACTCGCGGCGCAGCGCACCCACGCGATGGCGGACGAGAAGGCGTTTCTGCTGCCCCTCGTGATCGACACAACAAAGGACTCCGAGGCCAAGGTGCCGGAGGAATTTCGCGCGGTGCAGTGGACCCGCCTGAACGGCGGGGAAATTCCGGCGACGGTTGCCCGTCAAGTCCGCAATTTGTTGGCCGGTGAGCCCGCCGTGCCCCAACGCAGTCCGTCGGGATTCGCTCCATCGCCATCACCGGCGGCGGCCGTCGGAGCGACCAGGACGGACCACACTTCCCGCGGAGGTCGCCCGGAGAACCCCGAACGCTCGGTCGCTGTCCTGGCCTTCGCCAACATCAGCGGTGATCGCGAGAACGAATACCTGAGCGATGGGATTTCGGAAGACTTGATCACGGCGCTCTCGCAGGTCGAAGGCCTGCGGGTGCCCGCGCGGACTTCGGCCTTCGCCTTCAAGGGCAGAAACGAAGATGTCCGGCGCATCGCCCAGTTGCTCAACGTCGAAACCGTACTGGAGGGCAGTGTGCGAAAATCCGGCAACAAGCTGCGCATCACCGCGCAGTTGGTAAAGGCGGCCGACGGTTTTCACCTCTGGAGCGAGCGCTACGACCGGGAGATGAAGGACGTGTTCGAGATTCAGGACGAAATCACCCGTGCGATTGTGACCGCCCTGCAGGTCCACCTGGGCGCCCCGCGTACCGTCTCGTTGATCAAGCCCACCACGGACAACCCGGTGGCTTACGAGTATTACCTGAAGGGCCGCGATTTTTTCTATCAGCGGGGAATGGGCCTGTTGAAAGCCCGCCACTGGTTCGAACTCGCACGCTTAGAGGAGCCAAATTATGCCCGCGCCTGGTCTGGCGTGGCGGACACGATGATGCTGCATGTCTTCTACGGCCTCGGCACGCCGGCGCAGTGTTGCGAGGTCGCGCGAGCGGCCGCGGCGCAGGCCATCCGTCTCGATCCCAATCTGGGGGAGGCATATACCTCGCTCGCCACGATGTACGCGTGGTGTGACTGGAATTTCCCCGCGGCGTTTGCCGCGTTCGATCGGGCGTTGGCCCTGGACCCGAGATTTCCCCTGTCCTACGCCTGGCAGGGAACGACCCTCGCCGCCGTGGGACGTTTTGCCGAAGCCATCGAAATGCAAAAACGCGCGCTGGTCTTCGACCCGCTGTCACCGCTCATCTTCACTTTGTGGGGCTGGATGTTTGTTTTCGCCGGGCGATACGAAGAGTCACTGCCGCACTTGCGGCGCGCCCTTGAATTGAAATCCGGCTATCCTCTTGCGCAGGGGGTGATGGGGCACGCGCTCGCACTCATGGGCCGTTGCGACGAATCGATTCAGACGCTGGAAGCGGCATCGGAAGCGGTGAAACAGGCACCGTGGATGCTCGGTTACCTGGGCCATGCCCTGGGGGTTGCGGGCAAAACCGATCGCGCGCGGCAAATCGTCGCAGAACTTTCCGATCCGACACGTCAACCGGTCGCGGTGCCGTTTTATCAAGCCGTCGTCTGGGCCGGGTTGGGCGAGGTCGAAAAGACGTTAGGTTGCCTCGAGAAATCCTGCGAGGAACGACATGTTCGGATGATCTGGCTGCGCTCCGATGAGACCTTTCGTGACTTCCGGGGTCTCCCCAGCTTCCAGGAACTGATCCGACGGGTCGGACTTCCGCCGGCGCCCGGCGGCCAATGAACACCATCTGCCTCGCTCGATCGTCTCCCCGGCTCGATCGACCGATGGCGGTCCACGCGACGGCGACGGAACTCACTTTGCAGTTAATTTCACCTTTCGCCGGCCGATCACTCACGAAAGAAAATCACATCACTCGTGCAGAGTTGTTCCAATGACCTATCGAAGACCCAGGTCTGGCGACCGTTCGACCTCCTGAACCAAACGGAAGCGCTTTTTTTGGCCAAGTGCTGCGGCAAAAAAGATCTCTCAAACTACGAGGTCACTTGCTTCCCTGGAACGACGAGTTTCTGCGCCATTCAACACACGACCAGCGCGACGTGGCGTTGGGCGGTTTTCAATGCCAGCGGGGACGTGCTCGACGTCGGAACGGAGAACAACCGCAGCGAAGCGATCCGGGCGGCAATCGAAGCACAGCCGCTCTGGCATCATCGTTGCACCGCCAAGGGAGTATGCCGCTGCCACACCGGCGTTGCTGCGCCGACCAAACCGTCCGCGTGAATTGATCCCTCCGTTGCCCCGCACACCGGGAACGCGTTTGGGGCAGGCCGACGGGCTACCGAGCACCACCGTGACGGTCCGCGTAGGTTTTGATCGGCGGAAGTCGCCCATAAATTTCCCGTTGGTCGAATAGGAGACACCTTCGGCTTAAATTCCCGCGATTTGTGCCGAAAAGGCATCAAAGCACTTGAATCAACGAAATCGCGTCCAGTCCATTCGCGCATGAATCTTCGCACTAAGCTGATGATTGCCTTCGGCATCGTCGCATCGATCCCGTTGGTGGGCGGCACACTCGGATTCTATGCGCATCGTGACGCATCATTGCGGGCCCGTGAAATTTCGGTGGCCGGCCGAGCTGCTCGCGACGGAGTCGATGCCACCCGGCGCGCCCAGGCCACGTTCAAGCTGCAGGTCCAGGAGTGGAAGAACGTCCTGCTCCGCGGTCATAACCAGCCGGCTTACGACAAACATGTCGCGGGATTTGAGAAGGCCGAGCACCTCGTGCAGCAGGCACTCGAAAACGCCGTGGCGGTCGCGCCTGCGCTCGACATCGACGTGGCGGAAATTCACGCGGCGCGAAAGGCGCATGCGAACCTCGGTCAAGACTACCGGACCGCCCTCCGGGAGTTCGTGGTCGGAGACCCCGCGAGTTCGGCCAAGGTGGACCGCCTGGTGACGGGAGTTGACCGCGCTCCAACCGAGGCTCTCGACACGCTCGCCAACCACTTTCTGCGACAGGGGGAAGACCATCTGGCCAAAGCCGTTCACCACCTCGAAACGCGAGGAACGATTCTGCAGTGGGTGATTGTCGTGGGAAGCATCATCGGCGCAGCCCTCGGAGCGACCTTCGGATGGTGGACCAGCAACGCCGTGACCCGCCACATCGGCCAAACCGCGGGTCGCATGTGGGATCGAACAACGGCGGTGGCGGCAGCGGCCCAACAGGTTTCGGGTTCGAGCCAGAGCGTGGCGGAAACGTCGTCACAGCAGGCGGCATCACTCGAGGAAAGCAGCGCTTCGTTGACCGAGGTCAGTGCGGCAGTGAAGCAAAACGCCGAACACACACGCGAAGCCCGCGAAGTCGCGAAGACCAACCGGTCGGCCGCGGACGGAAGCGCGACGGAGATCGCGCAGTTGCAGGTCGCGATGCAAGAGGTCACCACCGCCAGCGGAAACATCGCGAAAATCGTCAGGTCGATCGACGAAATCGCGTTCCAGACCAACATCCTCGCGCTCAATGCTGCGGTGGAGGCGGCCCGAGCCGGCGAGGCCGGTGCCGGATTTGCCGTCGTGGCGGAAGAGGTGCGGTCGCTCGCCCAGCGCTCGGCCGAGGCCGCGCGCGAAACCGCCGGCAAGATTGAGGACGCGACGAACAAGAGTACTCGCGGCGCCGAGTTGGCGAACCGAGTGGGACAATCGCTCCAAAGAGTGATTGAAGGCACGCACAAGGTGGATGAGTTGATCGGGCAAATCGCAGAAGCGTCCGGCGAGCAGGCCCGTGGCCTCGAGCAAGCGGTTGGTTCGATGCACCGCATTGACCAACTCACCCAGTCAAACACCGCGGCCGCGACGGAAACGGCCAAGGCTGCCCGGCAACTTGACACCGACGCGGGCGAACTGCGTCACGAGCTTTCCCAACTGGTCGATACGCAGAAGCGCACGACCGAAGCGAACCCCCAGGCGGCACCCCACGCCCGCACGGCAGCGGTGCCACTGGCCGCCTAATCAGGTCCGGCGAACGGCCGGACCTCACACGTCGCAAATCTGCACGCCCTGGGCGAGCGAGGCGATCTTGTCGCGCGTGGGAATGAATTCCTGCCCCACAAAGCCGGTGTAACCGAGGTCCAACAATGCCCTCATCAGCGGCGGATAGTTGATCTCCTGCGTGTCATCGATCTCGTTGCGCCCCGGCACGCCCGCCGTGTGCACGTGGCCGATGAACGGCATGTGCTGTTTCATCCGGGTGATGACGTCTCCATGCATGATCTGCACGTGATAGATGTCGAAGAGCACTTTCATCCGCTCGGAGCCGACCCGCCGGCACACTTCCACCGACCGCTCGATGTCGTCGCAGAAATAATCCGGATGCCCCTTCATGTTCGTTGCCACCCGCGAATTGAGCATCTCGAGGCAGAGCGTCACCTTTTTCTTCTCCGCCAGGCCGACGACCTTTTTCAAGCCGTCGACCATGTTCTTCATCGCGACCTCGTCGCTGAGCCCGCGGCGGAAGCCTGAGAACGTGATCACGCGCCCGACTCCGAACGCCACGCACTCGTCGATGCGTTTCGTCAGCGTGGCGACGCATTCCGCGTGCTCCTCGGTGTGCGCGAACCCCTTCGCAAACCCGTGGCTGCCGGCGATGGCGCACGTCAGGCCGAGCTGCTTGAGCTCGGGCCAGAACTTCGGGTCGCAGAGCTCGACCGACTTGAGTCCCATCGCGGCGGAGTGCCGGGCCAGCTCAGGGACCGTCATCGGATTGAAGCACCACGGCACCACCGACTGGGCGATCCGGCCGTTCTTGATGCGGTAGGGAGCAGCGGCTCCCGTCGCGCGCTCCGCACCACCCACTTGGGAACAGGCGCCCAAGCCGAAGGCGGTGGACGCGGCGATGGTCTTCAGGGCGGAGCGGCGGGAAAGGTGCGAGGGGTTCATGCCCCATGATTTCACCTTTCGCGGGACGCAGGTCGAGCCTTTGCGCGTGCAACCCGCTTCGCCTACCACCACGCTCACGGCGCGTCGCCGGCACCATGCACTTCATCACCCCTCTCCGCCTCCTGTTCCTCGCGGTCGCAATCGGCACCGGATTCGCCGCCTCCGCGCCGTCGGAACCGCTCTTCGACTGGTCCGACTGGGAACGGTTTCGGGGCGGAGTGACGCATCCGAGCGGCGCCTTCAAGCCATCCGATGTCACGCGGGCGCGCGAGAACCTCACGCGTTATCCATGGGCGCGCTCGTACGCCGCCTCACTTGAACGCGGGGCGCGCTCCGCCGTGGGCAAGCTCACCCCGGAGTTTCTGGCAGCGATGATTCCCGAGGCCACCCCGGGAGACCCGAAGTTCACACCCTGCCCCGCCTGCCGCGATCAAGGGAAGCCCGTCCATCCGCACGGCCTGTGGTCATGGAAGGAAAGCGCGCCCGATCAGCTCACGTGCGACATGTGCCACACCGTTTTTCCCAACGACCGATACCCCGAGGATGTCGTCCTCCACACCACCTGGGGCAAGCCGCACACGATCACCTACTGCGGCGGAGAACCGTTTGTCATCTTCGGGTACAAAACCGGCCGCCCCAGTTTCACCGCCAACATCCGGGCGCGAAAGGTCAGCCACCTCGCCGGGGTTTGCCGCACCCTCGCGGAGGCGTATCTCCTAACCGGAAAAATCGAATACGCCCAGGGCGCCCGGGCCATTCTGCTCCGCTTCGCCGCGTGTTACCCGCACTGGCTCGTGCACAACGGCTATGGCGAATACGCCGACATGGATCCGCGGCTCGCGGCCCAATTCATCAATCAACTTCCCGCACCCGAGCTCTGCCCGCCGCCCAATCGGCCCGACCGCAAACTGCACACCGGTTACTGGAGCGCGGGCCGCGCCAGCGGCGTGGGCCAGGAATCGGGCTTTGTCCGCCACGTGGTCGAAGCCTACGATTTCACCTGCGATGCCCGGAACGCGAACGAAACGCCAATCTATTCCGACGCCGAACGCCGCACGATTGAACGCGACCTGCTCCTCGAAGGCACGCTCCTCCTCGTGTGCGACAAACAGATCAACAACAAGTCGGTCGGCAACCGGACCGCCGCCGCGCTTGTCGGCCTCTGCGTCGGCCACCCGGGCCTCGTGCGCTTCGGCTGGGACGGTTTCCAGCAGACGATCGACGATTGGTTCCTGCCGGATGGGACGACCTCCGAATCGCCCGCTTATGCCACAATGACGCTCGGCAACGTCTGGGACATGCCCCAGGCGTTGCGCGGCTACACCGAGCCAGCCGGCTACCATGCCCCCGACGGGAAACGCCGCGTCGCCGTCGACTTGTATCATGGCACGGCGTACGAGCGCATCTGGGAAAACTGCTTCAAGGGCCTGCAGGGAGATCTCAAATATCCGCCGTATGCCGACTCTTACGTGAAGTCGTCGCTCGGCAGCAATTTTGTGGAACTGATGGTCGCCAATTATCCCGAACGCCCCGAGTATCTCGCGCTGCTCAAGGAGACCTGCGGCACTGATCTTACCGGCGGCTACGCCCCGCTCGCGCTCTATTACCGCGAACCGGGTCTCGAAAAGAAACCCGCTCCGCGCATCGTCCTGCCCGACTGGTGTCCACCCGATCTGCGGATCGGCCATATGCGCACCGGCGCCGACGGGCGCGAAAGCCTGCTCCTGCTCAGCGCGAGCCGCTGGAACAACCACCATCACCAGGACAGCCTCAATCTCTATTATTGGAAAAATGGGCGCGAACTGCTCTCCGACCTTGGCTACCTCTGGGATCATCCGCACAAACACCAGGCTTCGCGAACCGTGGCCCACAACACGGTGGTGATCGACGAGAGGGACCAGCTCATGAAGGAACGCGGCGGCGACGTCGCATTTTTCCGGACGTCGGCCCACGTGAAGGTGATGGAAGCGTCGTCCCAGGCCTACCCCGAGGCGACACTCTACCGTCGCACCTCGGCGATCATCGATCACGGCGATGGGCGCAACTATGTCGTCGATTTTTTCCGCGTCGAAGGCGGCCGAAGGCTGGACTTCGTTTTCCACGCCGCGAACCCCGCGTGCGAAATCGTGGATCGTGTGGCGACAAACTCACCCGGAAAACTTTATGATTTCAACCGGCCCCGCGAACTCACCGGCGCATCCGTCTGGCGCGCCTCGTGGCAATCCGGTCCCGATCTGACCTGTGTGGCGTGGAACGTGAGCCAGCCCGGCGAACGGGCCTTTGTCGCCGACGGCTGGGGCCAGCGCGACTGGAAGAACTCGGATGTGGGCGCCACCGTGCCGTACATCGTGCGCCGCACCGAGGGCCCGGAGCTCAAGACGTTCGTCTCGGTCTTTGAGGGTGTTGTCGGCGGGCGCAATATTGTGAAGGGAGTGAAACAACTCGCACCGGGAATCCTCGCCATCGAAACGGAGTTCGGCACCGACCACGTAATGTCCGATCTCAAGAGCGGCACGCTGGCCGTCGCTGGCGCCACGGCGGAACCGACATTGTCGGGGCGATTCGCGGTCGCGTCGATCCAGCAGGGAAAGCTCGCCTGGACGTTCGTCGAGCCCTCCGCCGCGAAGTGACATCGCTGCGGCACGGCAAAACCCAAACGCCCGCCGTTCACCGGACCCGCCGCAGCACGCGCATCCGCTCGCGGCCAACCCGGGATTCAAAAGCCACGTCCGGCACATAGTCGTGCACGATTTCGTAGCCGTCGGCGAATAGCGCCGTCAGGTCCGGCACTGGGAACGGAAACGGAGGCCCTTCGTCACCCGGATCGAGATCCGGGTTGATGAACCACACACCGATCAGCAAGCCCCCGGGCCGCAGCGTGAGGTCGATGCCCCGCCGGTAGCTCGCCCGGAGCGACGGGTGCAGCCCGCTCATGCAGGTGTGCTCCAGGACGACATCGAAGGCACCGCGCAACGCCGCCGGCGGATCAAACAAGTCTCCGACCACGAAACGGTGTGCCAGTTTCGGATACAACGCCCGTGCCGCCGCCACGCCCGTCGGGGCGATGTCCAGCCCCGTCGCATCAAATCCGAACTCCGCCGCCAGCGCCACTTCATGCCCATGGCCGCAACCGGGAACGAGCGCGCGCCCCCGCTCCGGGTGCCGCTCCAGGTACTGTTTCATGGGGAGAGAAGGCGCTCCCTTGTTCCAGAACACTTCACCCTTTCGGTAGAGATCGTCCCAATTCATGGTCGGATTCAGCCTGCCGCCAACAACCTGTCAATTACGCGGAGCGAACGTCGCACGGTTCTGCCACCGCACGCCCCTCACCGCCCCTTTACCGCTTCCCCTGCACGCCGAGGCTGAAATCGACGCCATCGCGCGGCACATCGTTCAGACGTCGCAACGTTCCGGCAAAACCCCTTTGATTTGTACCGCACCCGCGGTTCATGACCTTTTCTTGGGGCGGAGATCGCGGACGGGGCGTATCTGCCAAGTGAAGGGGAGAATGTCGTCAGACACCAATCGCCTGGTAGCGGCGAGCGCCAGCGAGTGGAAGGTCGGTCGCGTTTTCCTAGTCCGCTCGCTGGTGCTCGCGGCTACGGGAATCCGGCAACGCGGAGATGCGCCATCACGGTCGATGCCGCTGCAGCTCGGCCTTGAAATCTCCCAGGCTCGCCCAGTGCATGCGCCGGTTCAGATCAACCTCCGCCACCACCACCGTCCCCCAGTCCTTCGCCTGCGCGAGCGTCTTGCCGTCCTGGCCGAAGACCGCAGAGATCATCCAGTCCTGGTCCGCGGCGGTGTGCGTGCTGCTGACGATGTAGACGTGATTCTCACACGCCCGGGCCGCGGCGAGGAGCGGATTGCAACCCATCACGGGAAAGGCGATGACCTCGGCGCCCCGATTGCTCAGTTCGCGCGCCACCTCGGGGAAGAAACCGTCATAGCACACCATGAGACCGACGGTGCCGAAGCGTGTGGGGAAAACCGGATACTCGTGACCCGGCGTGATGCCGCCCTCGATTTCGCCGCGCGGCAGGCAAATCTTCCGGTACTTGCCGATGACCCGTCCGTCGGGCCCGATGAGCACGGCGACGTTGTAGATGAGATGTCCCTCGCGTTCGACGAGTCCCGGGACGACGTACAGGTTGTGTTTGCGGGCCAGCGCGCCGAAAAACTCCGTGGACGGCCCCGGAATCGGCTCCGCCACCCCCGCGTAGGTCGAGCCAGTTCCAAAAGTGACGACTTCCGGCAGCACCACAAAGTCAGCCCGCTGCCGCGCGGCATCTTCGATTAAGGGCACAAATGCCTCCCGCCGCGCTTCCGGAGTTTGCGCTGTGCGCGGCACGAAGTGCACCGCCGCCAAACGCGCGATGCGCTGGGCCGGCGGCGCGACCTCGGTCAATGCCACCTGCGACCAGGCGATTCGCGTGTTTGCCGCCCAGCGAAACTCAAGCTCCACCATTGCCTGCGTGGCGCGCGACGGCGCCAGATAAACATCGGAGACTTCTGTCCACCCGTGCGCATCGGTCGCATGGTCCATCGGGTACTCCGGCTGCGCCTGAGGCTTCTCGCCCTTCTTGTACGACGCCGTCGAAGGCTCATCGTGCGTCACACTCCTGCCTTTTGCATCCCGCCATTGGATCCGAACCACCGCCGCACGCCGCCCATGGGCCCGATCGGCGTGCCGCAGCGCCTTGAACGCGTAGTGCCGCCCGCCTTCGACAGGATACGTCTTGACCCACTTCCCCATCAAGCCCTCGCGTTGATCCGACGCGATGACCAGCGCTCCTGCGCCGGCCGGGCCGCCGCGAGGCTCGTAGCGGAAACGGGGCGCAATCTCCTCGCGGACGATCGAGGTGCGCCACCCTTCCGGCGCGTTCGTCTCCGGAGAATTGGGGGCCGCAAACATTCCCAGCACGATGCCCATTGAAAGCAGGAACAGGTGGCGCAATTTCATCGGGATATGGGGTGAACCGCGAGAGGCGGCGCGACAGAGAACCACATCGCGCACTCCCGAGTCTATGCGGAAATCGTCTGCTCGGAGATCCAGGGTTCATGTAACGATTAACCGTGGGCACATTGGCCGCCACGCACCCTCCAGTAGCTGCGAGCGCCAGCGAGCGGTCAGGGCAAACACGATCAAACGTCCACTCGCTGGCGCTCGCAGCTACGGGCCTCGGTCGAAGTGAATTGCGCCCGGACGCCCGGCCGGCAGCGGTTCGTCGCGCGCGCCCTCACGTTTGGAAACACGATTAGTCTCTGGATTTTAATCCTAAGAAACAGCTCCGAGTTCACAGCCCGGCTTCCGTCGGAAGCGAAACCAGAACAAGGGAACGCTAATCTCCGCTAATCAACGCTTATCCCGGAAAACCAGAAAACATGAATCCAGAAATCGACCACGATCGGGACAGAAAATAGGCTGCGCCGAATTCTTTCGAGGGCGCGCCTTGATTAGCGCCGATGAGCGAAGATTAGCGTTCCCCCTATTTCTCCCTGTTGATCGCTCGTTACCTGACCGCCGGGACGACAACCGATGATTGTCCGCGGCGGTTTCTTCCCGTCGGAGCCAAAGCGTGTTTTGGGGTCGAGGCTCTCAACTCTCAGCACTCAGCTCTCAACTGAATTTCTCCGACTTACCGTGTCCGGGCCTTTTCTTCCGGCCAGCGCCCGCCCCTCGCCACCACTTCCCTCGCCTCCTGTTCCATTTCGCGCACGATGCCGCGGTACACCGGATCGCCGACCCGATTTACCGTCTCCCTCGGATCCGAAACCTCATCGTAAAGCTCCCGCGCCGCGACCACGCCGGTTGTGAGTTCGCGCCACTCGACATAGCGATGCCGCGCGGTCCGCAGTGCATAACCCATGTGCGTCGCCTGGCCATAGGAGGGATGTGGATGCTGCGAGACCGCCACGGCCTTCCCCGCCTGCGATGGGTCGCGGAGCTGCGGCACCAGACTCCGGCCCTCGACGCCGGCCGCCGCCGGCAGGCCGCACAGTTCGACCAACGTGGGATACAGGTCGAGCAATTCGACCAGCCCCGGTGCGCGCCCGCCCCCGCGATTCACTCCCGGCGCCGCCACCAGGAGCGGCACGCGGGTGTCCAGTTCGTAGTTCGTTGTCTTGGCCCAGAGGTCGTGCTCGCCGAGGTGAAAACCATGGTCGCTCCAGAAAACCACGATCGTGTTCTTCGCCAAATCCAGTCGCTCCAGCTCGGCCAGCACCCGTCCCACCTGGGCATCCAAAAAGCTGATGCAGGCAAAATAGCCGTGCCGGAGCTCCGCGATTTGCTCCGGCGGCAGCGGGCCTTGCTTCGGCACCCCGGCGTAGCCGCGCAATTCGTTCCACGGGTGACCAGCAATCGCCGGCGCGCCCTCCGGCATGCGCTCCGGCACCGGCGCGCTGATCGCCGCCCGTTCGTAGAGGTCCCAATAGCGCTTCGGCGCATTGAACGGCAGATGCGGTTTCCAGAATCCCACCGCGAGGAAGAAGGGCTCGCCCTTCCGCGCCAGCACGCCGAGCTTCGACACGGCGGCGGCGGCGATGCGCCCGTCGAGGTAGGCTTCGTCCGGCACGTCCAGGCACTGCACCGCCCCAACCTTCACCTTCGGTCCGGCCGGATCGCCGGGCACCACCCAGTCGCGCCAATGCGGTCCCTCCGCAAACTCGGATGGCTCGGACCACGACCGCGGATCGCAGAACGGAATCGGCGGCTTCGCGCCCGACTCGTTGTGGAAGAGCTTCCCCAGGTCGATCGCGACGTAGCCGTTGTTCTTGAAATGCTGCGGCAGCGTGACGACCGCCGGCAGCGTTTCGCGAAAATGCGTCTTCAGATCCCAGACCTTGAGCGTGTCGGGTCGCCGGCCCGTCAAGACCGACGCGCGCGACGGATTGCAGACCGCCTGCTGGGCGTAGGCTCGCTCGAACAACACCCCGCGCCGGGCGAGGGCATCGAGGTGCGGCGTCTTTGCCTCAGCCGACCCATAACATCCGAGTTCCACCCGCAGATCGTCCGTGGCGATGAAGAGAACGTTGGGTCGGGCGGCAACGGCTCCGGTGAGCGTTGTCGCTGCCACCAGCGCATACGCCAGGAACACGAGGGACGCCCAACCGAGGGGGACTGACTGACTCTGCAGCGACGCCATCCGGGAGTTCATGGCCGCACGCGCTCCTTTTCCACCTCGGCACTCCAGGCATCGAGTGCCGCCTTCATCCGCTGAAACCGTTCGGGATGGGCCGACGCCACATCCGTCGTCTCAAACGGGTCCGCCGCAAGATCGTAGAGTACAGGCGCGGCGGACGAATCGCCTTTCGGAATCTCCCGGGTGACATACGGCCGGACGAGTTTCCACGGACCGTCGCGCATCGCCGCGTTGTGCGTGTAGTTCGGCGTCGCACGGTTCCATTGCCAGAAGCGGACCAGGTCGGTGTTATCGCCGCGTCCCGTCAACACCGGCACCAAACTCACGCCATCGCGACGCCTGGCCGTTGCCGGCACCCGCAGCGACGCCAATTCGACCAGCGTGGGAAAAAGGTCCGTGAAGTGCGCCAGGGCATGGCGTTCTCCCGGCGGGAACTTTGCCGGCCAGTTGAACACGAGCGGCACCCGGATGCCGCCCTCGTGGACTTCATATTTCGTGCCGCGCAGGCCGACGTTGAAGCGCGGCCCGGGAATCGGATCGGGGCCGTTGTCGCTCGCGAAGATCACCAGCGTCGTCTCGCGGAGCTTCAGCCGGTCGAGCTCGGCTATCAATTCGCCGATCCCGCGATCCATGATCTCAATCATCGCGTAAATCGTGGCCGTGTTCCGGTTGAAGCCGCGCTCGAGGTACGTTTGCACCACCGCCTCCGGCGCGTCGAGCGGACGATGCGGGGCATAGTGCGCCAGAAACAGGAAGAACGGTTCGCTTCGATGCCGGCGCACAAACCCCACCGCCCGGGCGGAGAGGTCGTCCGTCAA
This sequence comes from Opitutia bacterium, assembly GCA_947474365.1. Classification (GTDB taxonomy): domain Bacteria; phylum Verrucomicrobiota; class Verrucomicrobiia; order Opitutales; family Opitutaceae; genus ER46. The sequence continues at coordinate 28,222 of CANJIU010000101.1, forward strand.
GTACTTGTCGGTCACTTCGCCGCGCACGCCCTTCACATCGAGCGTGTAGTGGTTGTAGGTCATCTGGTCGGAGCCGAAGAATCCCTCGAATTCCCCGAAGCCGCGCTTCAGCGGGTGATATTCCGGCCCCGCGCCCGTGTGCCATTTACCGATCAAGCCCGTCCGGTATCCATTCGCCGCAAACACGTCGGCAATCGTCGTCTCGTCGACCCGCAAGCGCGTCAGCGCGAGCTCGGTGTTCATCTCAAGGCTCACCACTCCGGTCCGGTGCGGCGAACGGCCGGTCAGCAAGGCAGCCCGCGCCGGCGCGCACACCGCCGACGCCGAATACGCCGCGTCGAACCAGATCCCCTCCCGCACGAGGCGATCGATTGCCGGCGTGCGCGTACGGCCGCCGTTGAACACCGCGAGATCGCCGATGGCCAGATCGTCCGCCAAGATGAAAATCACATTCGGCGGCACCGGCGCGGCCCGCAGCGCTCCGAGGAGCGGCATCAGGATCAGCCCGAGCGCCAGACATCGTCCCAGATTTCGCATGACGGCAAACAGCACGCGGACAAACGCGCCCTGAGGGCCGGCGACGGGAAACGTCTGCTCCCCAGTCGCGACGCGACGGGTCCCCAGCGTCGTGATAGTTGCAGATCGAAACATCAAAGCGGTAGGGCCCACCAAGAGGTCAAATCGCTTTCATACAAGCGAGAATTCCCACGACGACGAACCCAGGCGCCGCTCGAATTCAGGACAAGTGAGACGCGACGGCCCCCGCGCGGACTGCCTGTTACCCGTTAACAAATCGACCCACGGTAATCCGTACCGGAAGCAGCGAGCCAGCAGCAGGCCCCTCGACGGTTCGCGGGAAACAGGCGACCGATTTCTTCCGGAGGTCGACCGCCCTCTCGACCGTACCACGTTGAACCTTACCCGAAATGTTAATCGGTAACAGGCAGCCCTCTTCGGCTCTCCCGTCATTATCGGTAGAACGCTTGATGGGTTCCAGACTGCGCCTGGGTACTCCAGCAAGGGAGAGCATTTGACCGCGGAGGGCGCAGATTGCGCGGATAAAGGCAGGAAAAGCTCGCCCCCCGCGATATCTGCGCCCTCCGCGGTCAATCGAGGTATCCGGATGGAGTCGGGTCGTGAATCGTGAATCTGTGCGCGGACCTGGAAAAACTGCGAGTATTGGCGCGCTGCTCCGCCGTTTCCGGCTTTAGGGAAAGACGGAGAAACGCGCCTTCAAAACCGTGTTATCAAAATTCACGTCATGACCCTTTCCGATTCCCGCGAACTGGATTGTGTCGGCTTTCGGAGCCGAAATACGCAATACGCGACATGACCCTTTTTGTGCCCGTCGCGACGAACAGCGCACAGCCTGGCTCCGCAGACTCCGGAACCGGCGAGCTGGAGTCCCACTCACCCCCCGCAAGTTAGCGTGAGTCGCCCGCGCGCTTCCACCCGTGCAAATTAGACATTTACGAATGAACCCCGCTTGTCTTCAAAACGGTATTGGGAAAAAGCCGCTAAGCCCGAACGCCGAAGTTGAGCGAGGGTAGGCGATGAAAGCCGGTTTCGAGACGTCAAGGACTGGCCCCTGCCGGGACCGTTTGCGGCAGCCCGGAATCCAACTTCGGCGAAGTCGGTGGCGACCATTGTAACACGGCGTCCAAGAGCGGCCTGTGTTTGGCGAGGCCGCCCCAAGCCTCGGATAATTTGAGGGCGGTCTGCTTGCCGATGAGCCCGAGAATCGCCCCGGCGACGAAGACTTGGCTGCGCAAAGTGGCCGGCTGCCGATAGGGGCGCTCGGGGGCGAGCTGGCGTTGGTAGAGACTGAGCAGATTAAAGGCGAACAACACGCTGAGAAAGGCGGCCTCGGTGCCGAAAAACTCGCGCACACAAAATCCTCCTGCCGACAGGTCGTTTTTGAGTTCCTCGATGCGTTGCTCGACGCAGGCCCGACCATTGTAGTCGCGCCAAATGACTTCGCCCGCATCGCTCCGGTTGGTGACAAACACGCGGTAAGTGTAGCCGGGCACCTCGAGCAAGAGGCGGCCGACCGCGGCCTTGCTTTCCCGCACCCGTTCGCGCACCACGATGAAGCGTCGGGCGACGGCCCACCCCTGCAACTGCAACGAGATCTCGCCGACGCAGTAGTTCTCGTCGAGCTCGGTCCAAACGCTGTCCGGCAGACCCGCGCAGCGGCGTTTGACCCCTCCGGTCAGACGGGCGACCACGACATATGGCAACTGCCGCGCCTCCAGAAACGAGAGGAACTCGTCGGCGAAGAAGCCGCTGTCCGCACGCACGCACCGCACCTTCAGCGTGGCCGGCGCGAGGGCCAGAGCTTCCTTGAGAAACTCCGCCGCGCCCCGAGCCGAGCCGCAGTTTCCGCTGCGCAACCAGCCGTGCAAAATGAAGGGAGCTTCGGCCAACACCGCCAAGAGCGGATGGTGGCTCTTACGGCCTTTGCGGCGCGGGTTGTAGCCCTTGCGCGCGCCTTCCTGGTGGCCCTCGCGGCAAAAAATCGTCGAGTCCAAATCGAGGTGAAAGCCCTCGGGCGGCGCAGTCACCAAGGCGAGCGACCATCGCCAGAGCGGCCGCCAAAAGGCCTCGATGTGCCCTTGCGTGAACCGGCGGAAAAGCGCCCGCACGGTATCGTCGCCAGGGAAACGTGCGATCCCCAGCAGCGCGTGCAGGGCGCGGTCGCCGCGCAGCCAATCGGTGTGGGCGAAGCGGCTCGCGCCGGTCACCACCGCAAAGAAGAACGCGGTGAAAGTGTGGGCCAGCGGGATCGCGTTGGGTGAGGTCGGCGCAGGGAACGGCAGCGTTTGCGCCACGCGCAGGCCGAATCCGATCTGCTGAAGATACGCGATGAAACTGCACAGCCCGCCGAACGGCGTCACCGCCTTCGGCGTTTCCGCTAGCACGATCTTCGCGCCGCCGAACAGCGGCGTAAATCCAGCGAGGGCTGCTTTTGGGGCTTCATCCGACGGTTCGATTTTCATTCAACCTCTTTGCCTTACGTCCCTTCACCACGTCCACCCCGGCTTCAACTTCGGTGTTCGGGCTAAGTTCAGAGGAAGCCGAGGTTGGGCTTCGCGAAGCGGCCGATGTTGGGGAGGACGGTCGAAAGGTTGCTCGCGCTGACACCGAACCAAGTGGCGAGGGTGGCGCTGTATTCATCGACGCTGGTGGTGGGAATCCACACACCGCGCCCCACATCGTCGGGGCCTCCGAGCGCAAGGCTCGGCATTGTGCCGTAGAAGTCGCCGCCTTTCACTGCTCCACCCATGATGATTTGGTGGTTGCCCCAAGCGTGATCGGTGCCGTCGGCGTTTGGCACATAGGTGCGAGCGAAGTCGGAGGCGGTAAACGTCGTTACCTGATTCGCCAGTCCCAGTTCGACGGTGGCATTGTAGAAAGACGCTAGTGCTCCGTTGACGTCTGCCAATAACGACGTGTGAGCGGCGTTTTGGGCGGTGTGGACATCGAATCCGCCTACATTGCAGAAGAAAATCTGGCGTTTCAGACCCAAGGTCGGAGCCACGGAGATGAGCCGGGCGAACATTTTCAGCCGCTGGGCCAGAACGGTGTCCGGGAAAACCGTCTTCAGGGTAGGCGCTGAGCTCAAGACGCCGGAGAGCAGCACGCTGTCGTCGAATGAAGTCTTACTCGTTTGGCCAAACGCGGCTTCGAGCAGATTGGCTGGCGTGCTGTCCATCAGCTTCCGCAGTCCGGTGTAGTTCGCCTTGTTGTTTCCTCCTATTGAGGTGGAGTATGTGAGTAGAGGCACAGCGCGATCGACAGAAAGAGGGATCACCTTATTGCCGAGTTGAAATTTATTGGACCCGTTTGACGAAATCGCCATCGAAATCCGGTTGTTTGAATTCATGGCGTCCATCATATCCGCCAGCCGTCCGCCCCAACCGGTTTCAAACTGGCGATCCGCCAAGCTGCTTTGCCATTGGGTGATTTGGTCTGAGTGCGAGTATAGCTGCGGTGGAAGTGATGTGCCGGCCCGATACTGAGCCAATGTGGTGGGCCGGAGCAGGGTGCCTACATTGGCCAGCACCGCCACCTTTCCTTGAGTGAAGAGACTCTGGAGTCCGGGCACGGCCGGGTGCAGCGCATACGAACGGCCATCGCGATACAGTTTGGGAGTGATCGGCAGCAGGGCGGTCTGGGCGACTGCCACGTTGCCACGGGCGGAGGCATAGGTATTGTAACTCGTTTGGTCGAACGGAACGATCAGGTTGTTGCCGTCATTCCCTCCGTTGAGAAAGAGACAGACGAGGGCCTTGTAATCCGCGGCATCGCCGGCTGCGGCGCGAAGGGTGGACCCGGTGGCTGCGAGAGCTCCAATGACGCGTAGCTGCGCGAGGGCGGACACGATGCCTGTCGAACCCACCGCGGCACAGCAAGCTTGGCGGACAAAAGTCCGTCGGGATGGGGTGAAAGGGTATTCGTTCATGAGAAGTTTATTTCTGCATCGCGGAGTCGGGCGAGAGCAGCACGATATAAAGCGCCGACTTCAAGCGATCCAAGGCGCTGGTGTTGGCGGCCAACGCTTGCTGGGTCGCAAGGATTTGGTTTCGCGCGGCTGCTGAGAGGCGATTGCCACAAAAGAGCAAGCCCAGTTGGTCGATCAAGGCCGGTGGCGATTGGACGAGGGGCAGCAGCGCGGAATAGTCCATTACGAGATAGGGAGAAAGTCCGGACGGCGGCGGCGGAAAGTCTGGAGTCGAGGAGAGGTCTCGAAAGAGATAAAATAAGAGTTTATTGGGACAATTCACGGCATTGGTAGCATTGACGATCTCCAACTCCGGCGCCACCAAGCCTGCCGCCGCGAGCGGGCCGGGCGGCGAAAAGTCAGGCGAGAAAAAATTGAATACGGTCGGGGCGCCGTTCGGGTTCTGGCCCAGATCGTCTCCCGCATTTGCCATCGATGGTGAGGCGTGCCCCCAGATATTAGGAGATCTTGGATTGCGGTTGGTAAGGGGCCCACCCCACCAATGAGAATCGAGGTAGCGTCCATTGGGTGCCGCGGCTTTTAGTGCACGAAACATTGTCGTCAGGCGAATGATCGGCTCCTTGAGTTTGCCGTAGCCCACGTGGTCCATGACATCGAGGGAGCGGGCTTCGTAGTCGGTGAAAATCGCTTTTACGACCGCACCCAAATTTCCACGCGTCCCGGTGCCGTCGTTGGCAAATACCTGGGCCACGCGATAGACATAGCCCGGACTCGGGTTGCTGGTGACAAACCGTTGAATAAGCTGCCGACAGATAAAGGGTCCGGTGTTCGGGTGATTGAACAACACATCGAGCAGCATTTTTAAATCCTGCGGCCCAGTTTGCCCCGCTGGGATGGTCGTCGCGGCCGCGGCCGCGAGCGGCACCTGCTGGACGCCAATGACTCGCTTCTGCGTCTTATCGTGAAACGCATCGAAATACTTCATCGGATTGATCCAGCCGCTATCTTCGCTCGCGCCGAGGTCTCGAGTAGAGGGGGGGAAGGCTCGATATTGGCTAACATTGGTGGTGTTAGCGGGCACAGTCACGTTGGCGAAGGCCCAGCCGGTGAAAACCTTCGCCGTCTCTACGATCATGCTTTGATCGTAGGTCGGAATCGGCTGACCATTTACATCGAGTAAGAGCGTTCCATCGGGGTGCAGTTGCACCAGCCCGACGGTGAAGAGCTGCTGGACTTCCCGGGCGTAGTTTTCGTCGGGAGTGGTGCCGGCGATCACTCCCGCCTTCATATTCCCACGGTGGCTGAGCATTTGGCCCATCGCCGGATTCAATGAAACGTCTTCTAAAAGTTGCCGGAAATTGCCGAAGGCTCCCTTGACTAAAATGTCGTTGTAGGAGCAGATCGACTCGGTATCAATATTTGCCCCGGCGAGTTCAGAAACGACCAGTATCTGGCCCAGTGCAAAAGCCATCCGCTGCCGCAATTGATCCGGCGCGGTGATACTGGTTTTCCACCAGGCGGCAACTCGATTCCAAGGGTGTCTCAGCCAAATAGTATTATCACCAGTGGTGAGCGGGTTCGGAAACTCATCGGTATCTGCGCGAATTGCTGCGAGATGCAGACTCGGCGGCAACGCCATCTGGGCGTCGATCCACGCGGGGATGCCGCGAGCCATCACGTCGTTAATATCGGCTAGCGTCGGGCCGAAGGTCGCCTGCGTCAGAAAGCGTGCGGCGTCAGTCTGAGTTGGAGCTTTGAGCGCGCTCGCCGGTAGTGGTGGCGGGGCGGCCGGCGGTGAGAAGGTTAGCGAACCGGTGGCGCGCACGAAGTTGCCGCCCAGTTCGCCGGCGGGAAACTTCGCAGAGTCGAGGCCAACGAAGATGTTGCCGGTATTGAGTGCCTCAATGAGGTCGTTGGTCGTGTAGGCGCCGCTCGGGGCGAAGGTCCAAGTGGTGCCATTCACCTGGCCGCGCGGAAGATTGAGCACGTAGTCACGCGAGGCGCCGAGCTGAAGATGAGCGCTGGTCTGCGCGGCGCTGAGATTGGAGAACGTGACGTTCACCGTCGCGGTGCCATCGGGATTGATGAGGATCGTGGCGTAGCCGGATGCGATGGAACTGGTCGCGGTGGAATCTGGACGCAGACGTGCGACGTAGAGCGAGGCGCTGGGTCGCGCACCTGTCTGATTAACGGGCGTGAGGTCGTAGACCTCGACGAGGGCGGCGCCGGTGGTGTCGCCGACACCGCTGACTTGCAGGGTGTAGTTGCCGGCACCGAGATTGAGGAGAAGCGCGGCGTCCTTGCTGCCGGCGCCGAGGGCAAAGGCGCCGTTGGCAGCGAAGGCGGCGGCGAGTGTCGCGGCATCGGCCGCGCCAGTGCCGACGGGCGTGCCCCAGTTGTCGTTCTCGGCGATTTTGGTGCTGCCGGAGTAGAGCTCGAGTTTCGGATCGGCAATCGTGCCGGGAACGCCAAAGACCCCGAGCGTAGGGCCGACGGCGCGAAGCAAAAGTCGGCGCGTGCCGGCGCCGGGGGCGATGCTGATGCCGGGAATGAGAATATTGGCCCCGGTGCCGACCTGCGCGCGCGTCGAGAGGTTAATCAGGCGAGTGGTGCCGCCGCTGACTTCGTAAACCTCGACTAACGCGACACCGCTGGCACCGCCGATGCCACTGACCTGAGCAGAGTAGCTGCCCGGCGGAAGCGTCGCTACGAGAGCGGCATCGCGTGCGCCAGAGTTGAGGGGAAAGGCGCCGACGGAAGCGAACGTCGCGGCATCGGCAGAGTTGAAGTTGTCGTTTTCCGCGATCTTCACGCTGGCGGAATTGTAGAGCTCAAGCTTTGGATCGGGCAGCGTTCCGGACACGCCGAAGGCACCGAGAGTGGGACCGACCGCGCGGACAAGCACGGTCTTGCTCGGGCCGGGACCGATGGTGAAACCCGTTATTAAAATATCGGCGCCACCGGCGGAGGTGCGCACCGAGACGTTGGCGAGGCGGGTTTCTTGGGCGGGGAGCGCTAGGCCGAGGGTGGCGAAAGCTACGCACGCATGGAGAAAAAGAGAGACGATTCGCATGACGAAAGTCGTGGGGTCGACCGTGCGAATAAAATATTATGCCCGGGGCACATTCAAGGATCAATTCGAAGAACGACTTGATATAAGGAGTTCACTAAAACATTGAGCAGGGGACTTCCAACCGAGGATTTTGCGGGGACGCTCGTTGAGCATTTCCTGATAGGCGCTGAGTTGCTGGTAAGAAACCAGCGAC
>CANJIU010000102.1 GCA_947474365.1 Opitutia bacterium
ACAAGTTGCTCGCTCGCGCTGGGTCGGCGAAATTGAGCTTTGGATTTTGCCATCGGCACCACCCAAACAAAAGCCGGGAAGAAAGTCCCGCGAAAAATAGCAATGCCCTCCGCGAGTGAAAATTACGGGGGTGAAGAAATCCGCCCTAGGGAAAACGAAACTCCCACGGTGCCCGGAGCCACTCGGGTTCGAAGGCGAGGCCATGAGTCTGAAGGTCGGCGCAAATCGCGGTGAGATCCTCCCAGACGAATGCCGGGAGGAAGAATTTGTCGTGCAGTTCGCCGGCCCAGCGAACGAAAGGACCAGGGCATGGCTCGGCGCACAGCCGCGCGAGGATGGCGCGCACAAACAGCGCTGTGACCGACTGCACCGCGCGGGCGGGGTGCGTCTCAAACGCACGAAACTCGATCAGCCCCAGGCGGCCGTTCGGCGCGAAGGGATTCCACAGTTTGTCGACGCTGATTTCGGCCCGATGCGTGTTGCCCGAGCGGTCCATCAGCAGGTCGCGAAAGAGCAAGTCGTACAGCGCGAGGTTCTGCGGCGAGCCGAGGTTCTCGGCGCCCGCGCAGGCGATCTCGAGTTCGTAGAGTGCCTCAAACGTCGATTCGTCGATCCGCGGCGCCTGCGAACTCGGGCCGAGGTAGGCGCCGGTGAAGGCGTAGCTCAGCGCCGGGTGTCGTTGCCAGTAACGGATGACCGACGGCAGGAACGCCGGGAACGCGAAGAACGGCGAAAGCAGCCCGGCGGGTCCCCCAAAGACGAGATGCGCACCCCCTCCTGTGCCGACTTCGCGACCGTTGAACTGCAGCTTGCGGGCGCAAAGACCGCAGGTGGCGGCCGCCTCGTAGAGGTGCTCGAGTTGTGCATCGTGGTCGGCCCAGGTGGCGCAGGGCGTGACGTTGATTTCGAGCACGCCGGGATCGCTCGCGAGCCCAACGGTGGGCAGCGCGGCGTCCGGCGGCGGCGCATAGCCCGCGAGGACGACGTCGTGCAGGCGAAGTTTTTCCAGAGTATCTTCGATCGCTGCGAGCAGTTCGACGTAGGAAGCGAGCAGCAACGGAGGAACAAAGATCGTGAGCGTGCCGTCACGCGCCTCGGCGGTGAGCGCGCGGCGGAGATTTTTTTCTCCGAGTTGGCTCAACGGCAGCCGGAGTCCGGCGGGACTCTCGCCGGGAAACAGGCCAATCGGGGTGGGAGGCGCGAATGTGGCGGTCCAATCGTCGGTGCGCCAGCTGGATCCGGCTGTGCCGGTCGCGACCTGATCGAGCGGAAGCACGTGGCCGATCACCGTGTTGGGCGAATCGCTTTCGGCGAAGGGCAGCGCTTGCGCGGGGTCGACTTTGAGTGCGCGTGCAAGGGTGCGAAGAAATTTTTCGGCATCCGCCGCGGTGTGCGCGCCCGGCTCGGTATCGGCGCGAAGGCGCGTGGGATCGCGCCAAAGCGGCTTGCCGTCCGCGAGACGCTGGATGAGCAGGGCCCAACGAGGCAGGGGTTCGCCGGGATAATGTTTGCCCGAGGTCTCCAGCACGACGGCGCCGCTGTAGGCACGGCGGATGAATTCGCGGGCGAATTTTCGGGCGTACGCGAGTTTCGTCGGTCCGAGGGCGGCGGTCTGCCACTCAGCCCCTTCGGGCGACACCGGAACAAACGTGGGTTCGCCTCCCATCGTGAGGAGGACACGTGAGCGGGCGAGGGAGGCCTCCACGGACTCACCGCAGGCGAGGATGCTTTTCCACGTGGAGTCGGGGTAGGAGGGAGGCATGGGAAAAGTCAGGCGGACGGGGCTCGTCAGAGCTTCTCGATCGCCAGGTGCGTGTACAGGGTCGAAGTGACGTTGCTGAGCCCGTAGAAGGTGCCTTGGACGGGATTCACGCTTTCGGCGATCGCGGCGTGTGCGACCGGAATGAAGGCGTCGTCGCAAAAAATCCCGCGCGTCGCATCGAGTCCGCGCCAGCCGGCGCCTGGCAGGTACACCTCGGCCCACGCGTGCATGGCCGGCGGCACGGGTTGGGCGACCCCAGGCGGCGGGGGTTCGAAGAGATAACCGCTGACGAAGCGGGCGGCGAGTCCCTGTAGCCGACAGAGTTCGATGAACAGGACGGCGTAGTCCCGGCAGGAACCGCTGCCGAGCGCGAGGGTCGTGCCGGCCGATTGGATGCCCGGCTCATCGCGGCGGGTGTATCGAAGAGCCTGATGCACCGCGTGGTTGAGGGCGGTGAGAAACTGCACGGTGTCAGTTGGCGGTGCCGGCAGGTGGAGGGCGAGCCACGAGCGCAGTTCCGCGACCGGGGTGTCGGCGCGGAGGGCGAGACTCGGGGCCAGGGCGACCTGCTCCGCGGGATCGTACGCGAACGGAAAGGTGAGCGCCGTGGGCTTGAGGAAAAAGTCGAAGGGGTTCGAGTCGAGCGTCTCGACCATCAGTTCACTGCGGAATTCGAGCCGGTCGGAGATCTGGTCGGGCGTGAAAAACGCCCAGTCGAGGGCGTTGTCGAGGGGATCGGTGGTGGCGATTCGGCGAGCGGCGGGACTGATCGTGAGATCGAAATTATGGAGCCGCTGCCGCGACGACTCGCTCGGACGGAGGTACAGCGCGTGCGGGGCAAAGCTCACCGGCGCGGAATAATCGTAGCGGGTGAGATGGGCGAGGCGGAGAAACATTTTGGGAGCGCGACCGGATGGCCGCAGGGTTGGAGATGCGGCCGGACGGGCCGCGTTCCCCGCCTACGAGAGCGGCAACGCCACCGGCGTTTCGCGGACGGTGACGTCGACTTTGAGCGAACGCGTGGGCGCGCCGCGGTAGGTGCCGTTGACGGGACGGATGTCGGCGTAGTCGCGGCCGACGGCAACCTTGACGTAGCGATCATCGGCCACGCGGTCGTGGGTGGGATCGTAGGCAACCCAGCCGTGGCCGGGCACCCAAGCCTCGATCCACGCGTGGGACGCCTCGATCTCGCGCGGACGGCGGGTGTTGTTGAAAAAATACCCGCTCACGTAGCGGGCCGGGATGCCCATGCTGCGGCAAAGGCCGAGGTGCACGTGGGCGAAATCCTGGCAAACGCCCATCCGGAGCTTCAGCACGTCGGTCGCGCGGGTGTTCACCCCGGTGGTCTTGGGCTTGTAGGCGAACCGGCGGTAGATGTGTTCACCGAGCCGGCGGACATCGCCCCATACGTCGCCGCGTCCCTCGGCCAGCGCGTCCTGAGCTTCGCGCCAGAGTTCCACCTCAAGCGGCACGTAGTGGGAGCTGTTGTAGAATTCGGCGAGCATCTCGCGTTCCGCGGATCGCTCCAACTCGGCGATGGGCACGCGCGGGACCGGCGGGCGGTCGGCGAGCGGTATCGTCTCCACGATCGAAACCGCCTCAATCACCAGCTTCGGGTGGTTCTCGATGATCTCGAAATAGTGGACGGTGTTGTTGAAAAAATCGCTGTAATCGCGGGGGACGGCGCCGGGCGTGAGCCGCAATTTGAAGTCGTGGCAGCGCTGGGTGGCGTCGTCGATCGGGCGGAGGCGCGTCTCGTTGAAGCTGTCGTGCGCCTTGCCGGCGTAGGTGAAGGTGGTGCGATGGAGGACGCGTAGGTGCATGCGTGTCGGCCCGGCAGGCACCTATTGTTGTTGTTGCTGCTGCTGGTCCTCAAGCAGGGATTCCGCCGGGTAGAACATCGTCGTCGCGACGACTTCGTCGCTGATGGTCGAGAGCGTGGCTTGGATCTCCATGAGGAATTCGTGCAGACCCTGGTCGAGGACGTCGGTGATCGTGAGCGACTGCAGGTCGGCGAGCAGCCGGCGCGAGACGCGCGCGGCGGAGGAACGGGGGCGGGTGCCGGTTTCACCGAGGATGCGACGGAGGAAATCGTCCACCCGCGCCATGCAGAAATGCAGCGAGCGAGGGAAGGAGTCGGAGAAGATCAGAAACTCGGCGGCCTTCCAAGCGAGGATCTCCCGGACGTAGTAACGGCGGTACGCCTCAAGGGCGGAGGCGGAGCGGAGGACGGCCTGCCATTGCGCGGTGTCGAGGGCGCCGCCGACGTCCGTCGCGTTGGGAAGCAGGATGTGATATTTGACGTCGAGGATGCGCGTGGTCTTGTCGGCGCGCTCGATGTATTTGCCGAACTCAAGGAATTCCCAGCCCTCACTCCGAGAGTAGGTCGAGGAGGTGAGTCCCTGAAAAAGGTGGGAGGCGCGGTTGATTTTGGCGAAGAACTCCTGGGGCCCGGCGGACCACACGGCGGCCGTGCTCTGCGACTTGAGGAACAGGTAGAGTTCGTTGATCGTCTCCCACATCTCAAGGGAGATTTGGTCGCGGATCATCCGGGCGTTTTCGCGGGCGGAAAAAACGCACGCGAGAATCGATCCCGGGTTGCGGAGATCGAAGGCGAGGAATTCCGTGACGGTGCGGCTGTCGGGCGTCTCGTAATGCTTCGCGAAAAGTTCCTCGTCGCCGGAACTCAGGATGAGCGATTCCCAAGTGTTGAGTTTGCTATGGGCGATGTCCTGGAAGTCGGTGACGAACTGGAGATTGACGTCGAGCAGGCGGGCGACGTTTTCGGCGCGCTCGATGTAGCGGCTCATCCAGTAGAGCGAATGGGCCACGCGCGAGAGCATGACGGTCGCCTGCGGGCGAAGCAACGGGGGCGCGGCGGGGGATTTGGCGGCGGGAGGCACGGACGAATATTGATTTGAGATTAGGGATTTTCGATGGCCGGAAACGCGCTCGACCGGCGAAAATGCGAACCAGTTACTCGTCGCCCTGCAGCACCCACGTGTCCTTGGAGCCGCCGCCTTGCGACGAGTTGACGACGAGCGAGCCCTTGCGCAGCGCAACGCGGGTGAGGCCGCCGGGCGTGACGGTGATCTTCTCTCCGTAGAGGATGTACGGACGGAGATCGATGTGGCGGCCCTCAAGTTTGCCGTCACACCACGTCGGTGAGCGCGAGAGCATGATCGGATCCTGGGCGATGAAGTTGCGCGGTTGGGCGGCGACCTGGGCGCGGAAGGCCTCGCACTCGGCTTTGGTCGACGCCGGGCCGATGAGCATGCCGTAGCCTCCAGCCTCGTTGGCGGACTTCACCACGAGCTTCTCGATGTTTTCCAGAATGAATTTTCGGTCAAGCGGCTCTGATGCGAGGTAGGTGTTGACGTTGGGCAGAATCGGTTCTTCGCCGAGGTAGTATTTGATCAGCTTCGGAACGTAGGCGTAGATGACCTTGTCGTCGGCGACGCCGGTGCCGATCGAGTTGGCCAGTGCGACATGGCCCGCGCGGTAGGCGTTAACGAGGCCGGGCACGCCCAGCATCGAGTCGGGCCGGAAGATCGTCGGGTCGAGGAAATCGTCGTCGATCCGACGGTAAATGACGTCGACCGGCACCAGGCCGGCGGTCGTGCGCATGTAGACCCGCGAATCGCGGACCACGAGGTCGCGGCCCTCTACGATCGGGATGCCCATTTGGCGGGCGAGGAAGCAGTGCTCGAAATACGCGCTGTTGTAGACCCCGGGAGTGAGCAGGACGACGTTCGGTTTATCACTTTCCCCAGGTGCGAGGTGCAGCAGGGCCTTGAGCAATTCGTCGGCGTAACCCTCGACCGGCCTCACCCCGTAGCTTTGAAAGAGATTCGGAAACGCCCGGCGCATCGCCGCGCGGTTCTCGATCATGTAGCTCGCCCCCGACGGGCAGCGGAGATTGTCCTCAAGCACGAGGTAGTTGCCTTTGTCGTCGCGAATCAGGTCGGTGCCGCAGATGTGGACGTAGATCCCCTTTGGTACGGAGAAATTCATGAACTCCCGGCGGAAATGCTTGGCGCCGAGGATCAGGCCCGCGGGCACGATTTTGTCCTTCAGGGCCTTTTGGTCATGGTAGACGTCGTCGAGAAAAAGGTTCAGCGCCATCATGCGCTGCGTGAGGCCGGCCTCGATCCGCTTCCACTCGGTCGCCGGGATCACCCGGGGGATCAGGTCGAAGGGGAAAATCCGCTCCGTACCCTGAGCGTCGCTGTAGACGGTGAAGGTGACTCCCCGCCGGAGAAAGGCGAGGTCGACTGCGGCCCGGCGCTGGTCGAATTCGGCTTCGGGCAGGGTGGAGAGGCGTTCGGCGAGCCGTCAATAATGTGGCCGGACGGCATTGCCGCCGCCCGGGGCGAACATCTCGTCGAAAAAGGAGCCGGAGTCGTAGTGAGAATGGATGAGTGACACAGAGGGTTTTTCCTAGGTCGAGAGTTAGCAGGTCTCTTGCCAGCGCACTGCAGACCGATGGAATGGCGGTCAATTGTTCGTATTGCAACCCGTCAGCGCCGGAAGGCAGTGAATGTCGTGCCGGCGAGAATCAGGGCCGCGCCGAGGAGTTCGTGGCGGGAAAAGTGTTCGCCAAAAAACAAGGTGCCGCCGACGGCGATGCCGAGCGGCACGAGCATCTGGAGCAGCGAACCCTCCGCGACCGGCAGATCGCGAAATGCGCGCGTCATGGTGATTTGACCGAGGGACGCGAAGAGCCCGGCGACGATCATCACGCCCCAGCCGGCCGGCGACACGGATTGGGGGTGCGTGGCCGCCGGGATGCCGCAAATCAACAGTCCGTAGACGCATTGGGCGGCAAAAATGGTCGAGGTGTGGTCGGTGGCGTGAAGCTGGCGAATCGTGACAACGACGTAGGCGGCCGCGAGGGCGGTCGCGACGGCGACCAAGTCATAGAGATTGGCGTGGGAGCCGGCGCCGAACGCGTTGGTCAAAAGCGCCAGGCCACCAAGCGCGGCGGTGCTGCCCAGGGCCAGGGCGATGCTGAACCGTTCACCGAGCACCCAGACGGCCATGAGGGCGCCGAAGATGACATAGGTGTTGTTGATGAACGTGGCACGTCCGGCCCCGAGATGGACGATCGTCAGGTAGAATCCGTAGACGCTCGCGCCACCGACGACTCCGCGGCCAATCAGCTTGGGGGTCGTGAAGAGCCGGCGAAACTGGAATTCGCGGCGGTACAGCGAGTAGATGACGACCATGCCGGCGGCGAACCGGACGCACGACGCCAGCCAGACGTTGACTGACTCGAATGTACCGAGCGCGCGCACCAGCAGGACGTTGCCAGTGAAGAACGCCGCTGAGGCGATCATGAGGACGACGCCGCGCGTATGGTGAGGAAGGACTTGGCCGGTCAAAGGTGCGATCATCGAAAAGGAACGATGAGCCTGCCGTGCAGACACGGGTGATTGAAATCAGAATCTGGCTCCGGTCGAAGCAGGCCCACCGACAATCAGCCACCACACTTTTGCACCGCCCTGTCGCCGCAGCCCGGGCGCCTACCATTGTCCGTTCAAGATTTCGGTCCGTCGGTCGTCGGGTGCCGAGCCTCCTGGCGGCGTCCCAGATGGCGCTGCACGGTGTCGGCCAGGGTTTCGATGGTGTAGGGCTTGGCCAGGAATTCGCGCACGCCGGAGTCGTGGATGCGTTCGGCGGTGAGGGTGGCGTCATGGCCGCTCGACAAAATGACCGGCAGGTCAGGCCGGAGGTCGCGGATTTGCCGCGCGAACTCCATTCCGGTGAGGTTGGGCATGGTCTGGTCGGTGATCACCAGATCGAAGGCCAAAGGATCCTTCTTCAGCCGGGCGAGGGCCGGCACCGCATTGGTTTCGGTTTCGACGGCGTATCCGAGCCCAGCCAGCGCAAGTTTGCCTACCTGGATGACGATGATCTCGTCGTCGACGAAGAGAATGCGTTCTCCCTGACCCTGGGGAGCTTCGCGGAGAGCGGCCGGCTCGGGTGCGGCCAGCCCTTGGGCAATCGGCAGAAAAATCTCAAACGTGCTGCCGCGCTCGGTTTCGCTGACCAACCGGATCGCTCCGTGATGATTGCGCACGATGCCATGGACCACGGACAGCCCGAGACCGGTGCCCTCACCCGGAGCTTTGGTCGTGAAAAACGGCTCAAACACCCGTGATTGGTTCGCCAGGGATATTCCGCTTCCGGTATCGGAAACGGCCAGGCAGAGATGCCGGCCCGGGCCGAGATCGGGCAGCACCCGGGCCAGTGCCTCGTCCACGTCCCATTCATCGAGGGTGACGCTGAGCAGTCCTGGGCGTGCGCCGATCGCCTGTACGGCGTTGGTGCCCAGATTCATCACGACTTGGTGGAGCTGCGAGGCGCTGCCGAACATCCCGGGAAGATTGGGTGCCAGCGTCGTCTTGAATTCGATCGTGCTTGGGGTGGTCGCGCGGAGCAGTTTCAGCGCCTCTTCGACGATGTGATCCAACCGGATTGGGGCCATTGCGAGGTCACCGCCCCGCGCCCGGCTAAAGGTGAGGATTTGCCGGACCAGCTCCGCCGCCCGCCGGCCCCCGCGTGCGATTTCGTCGAGGTAGTCGACGAGTTCCGGGTTGTTGCCGGCGGCTTTGCGCGCCAGCGCGGTGAAGCCGTAGACGCCCGCCAGGATGTTGTTGAAGTCATGCGCGATGCCGCCCGCCAGCGTGCCGATCGCCTCGAGTTTTTGGGATTGGCGGAGCTGCTGCTCAAGCTCGCGGGTGGCGGTGATGTCGACCATCAGGCCTCGCAGCCACCTTGGCTTTCCCTCCGCCGCGATCACCTTTACATCGTCGCGCAACCAGACCACCCGACCGTCGTTCGCGATGAAGCGGTATTCGAACTCATGATTTTCGAGCTGGCTCGTGCACGTCGCACAGTAGTGGACCACCCGGCTTCGGTCGTCGGGGTGGATGTGATCCGTCCAGAAGCCCGGCTGCAGCCAGTCGGCCGGCGCGTAGCCGAGCAGCCGCTCGACGTTCTCGCTCACTGAGGTGAAGGTGAACGTCGTAGCATCCGCCTCCCACACGACCGCATCGATGGAGCCGAGCAACTCACGGAGCCGCTAATCCTTTTCCCGGAGCTCTTCCTGACTCTTTTTCAACGGGGTGATGTCGGTCACCTGGGCAAAAAAGCCGCACACCTCACCGTTTACCCACCGCGGCCGGTATTGCGCCCAGACTGTATGGCGGGAACCGTCGGGTTTGGTTAACGTGCGCTCAAAATGCTGGCTTTCCCCTCTGAGCGCCGCCCGCATATAGGGTTCGTTTTTGAGGAAGAGCTCCGGCTCCATCAGTTCCTGTATCGAAATCCCGATCATTTGGTCCACCGTGCGGCCAAACCAGTCGAGGTAACTTTGGTTGGCAAAGACGCAGCGCAGATCCCGGTTCCAGTAGCCGACCATGGCGGGAATGGTATCGGCGATCTCGCGGGTAAATCGCTCGCTCGCCTTAAGGGCGACCTCGGCTTGTCGTCGCTCGGTGACGTCGCGGAGGGTGCCAATGAAGTGGGCCACCTTGCCGTGTTCATCGGTAATCGGCGAAATAGTCAGTTCGTTGACGAACGTGGTGCCGTCTTTCCGATAGTTGAGGATCTCGCCGACAAACTCCACGCCTTTCCGCAACGCCTCTCGGATCGCCGCGACCGTGACCGGGGCGGTCAGTGGTCCCTGCAAAATATGACAGGTCTGGCCCTGAATCTCGGCCTCGCCATAGCCTGTGATGGTGGTAAACGCGGGGTTGGCCGAGAGAATCCGACGATCCGGCCCGGCGAGCAGCACGCCCTGCGAGATCGATTTGAGGGCCCGGTCGCTGACCAGGAGCCTCAACTCCGAGTTTTTTCGCTCCGTGATGTCGCGGCTGGTAACCACCACCGACTGCACATCGGGATTGGAAAGTAGATTTTGCAGCGTCGATTCCAGCCAGATCCAATTCCCGTTACGATGTCGGATCCGATACTCGATCTTGGTGGGTGACGTCGGGTCCTCAAGCGCCGCGCCCCAGAAACGACGCACGCGCTCGACGTCGTCCGGATGCACCAGTTCGAACCCGTTTCTTCCCGCCCGCTCGGCTTCAGAAAAGCCGTTGATTCGCTCATACGAAGAACTGCGAAACAGGATCCTTGCTTCGGCATCACAGAAGAGGATTCCATCATTGCTCCCTTCGACGATGGCTCGAAACTTGGCTTCCGTCTTGCGCAGCGACGACTCGACCCGCCTGCGCTCGGCCAGTTCCGATTCAGCCCGGACGAGGGCTCGGCGGGTCGTCTGCAGCGTCGCAAACGTCCAGAAGCCAACCGTGGCGAAGAGTCCAGTCGTCGCGATCCATTGCGTGATGTTCACGCTGTAGTCCGGTTGCGGGAGTAGCCCGGCGTTTTCCGCGATGATCAGTCCTCCCACTGCGAGCGAACTCAGCGCAATCATCAGAAGCATCCCGGTCAGTTCGAAAAAGCAGCCCGAGGCGAGGACCAAGGCGACGTAGAATCCCGCCGCCGGCGCGCGAATCGTCCCCAACCGCGCGATCACCAAGGTGATTACCACGAAGCCGGCGGCCAGGAAAGCGCCGCTGGCGAGCTTGATTCGCCCCTGAAAAAGCCACCAACGCACGATGAACGACCAGACGCCAAGGGCGATTTCCGCCCCGATCACGAACGCCGGTAGGTTCCCTCCCACCAAGCCTGCAAACACACAGAAGGCCACGAGAACCACGTTCGCCCAGAGCGTGTAATTGAGAAGTTGCGCGCGCAGCGACTTGGATGGGTCGTCCGGAAATACCGGTGGAGCCAACAAAGTTCGAATTGGCAGGCGTTTCACAGGGGATAGGCCCTGACTCAGCCCCACTATCGCTGCCGTCGCAATCACATTAACGGCCGGCGCCGTTCGCTTTTGAACGCCTTTCCTCCATCGTCCGAAAAAAGTTCGCGAAAGCGAAACGCCTCGCAATGCTCGCCCCCTGTCGCGTTGCGAAAGCGCGCCAGCCCCACTTCCCCAAGCCCCGAAAGGGCACCCACCGCGCGCCTCCCTGAATCCGTTTTTGCGCGAATTTTCTCCCTCGATGTACCCCTCGAAAAACACTTCCTCTCTCCGATTCTGCGCGCTGCTCGCGTCCGCGGCGATCCTCCGATCCGCCCAGCCGCCGGCAAACGAACCGTCAAAGCCTGACGAGGAAAAGGTCGTCAAACTCTCGCCGTTCGAAGTCGTCTCCGACAACACCGGTTACTACGCGTCCAACACGATGTCCGGCACACGGCTGAACTCGAAGATTGAGGACCTCGGCGCCTCGATCACCGTGGTCACAAAGCAGCAGATGCAGGACCTCGCGCTCCTCGATCTCAACGACATCTTTAACTACGAGGCCGGCACCGAGGGAACGGGGAACTATACGTCCATCACCTTCGGACGCGACGGCAACAACATCGACGACAACGTGGAACGGAATCCGCAGGGCGCGAACCGCATCCGCGGCGTCGGGCCGGCCAACATCACGTTCGGCAACTTCGCCGGCAGCGGTCGCGTGCCGATCGATCCGATCAACATCGATGCGGTCGAGATCAGCCGCGGACCCAACGCCAATATCTTCGGTATCGGCAGCGCTTCCGGCTCCGTCAACTCCGTGCCGGCTTCGGCCAATCTGCTCAAGGCCCGCTCCCAGTTCTCCACCCGCATCGACGATCGCGAGGGCTACCGCACGACGATCGATCTCAACCGCGTCCTCAAGCCCGGCGTGCTCGCGATCCGCGGCAGCAGCGTCGTCCAGCGTGATGGTTACACCCTCAAGCCCTCCGGCACCGACACCGTTCGCTACAACGGCATGGTGAAGTACCGACCCTTCAAATCCACCACGCTGAGTGTCGCCTACACTGACTACAAGATGCACGGCAACCGCGCCAATGCGATCACCCCGGTGGATGGCATCTCCGCGTGGGTCGCGGCGGGTTCGCCGACGTGGGATCCGATTACGTTCACCGCGAAGCGCAACGGCGCCTCGCTCGGAATTTTCCCCAACGCCACCTCCTCGACGACGATCCCGACGGTCTTCAACAACCTCGCCAGCCTGCAGGCCTCGCTGATCTTCGTCGACCGCGGCGGCATCGGTTATTGGACGACGAGCCGATCGACTTCCGGCACCAATCCCAACGGCGGCAATCAGAACATGGTCCTGATGTCATCGTCGCCCACGCAATACCGGGCGACGCAGCCGCTGTATTCCAACAATCCCACCGTCACGAGCCGCGACATCTACGACTGGTCCCGGATCAACGTGTCGGCGCCGAATTATTATGAGGACCGTGCCCAAATCACCACTGCGGCCCTCGACCATGTCTTCTTTGAATCGCGCCGGCAGAGCCTCGCCGCGCAGATCTCGTGGTACCGCGAATCCAATGAGCGACTCTCCATCAACACCATCGCCCAGTCGCAGTACGGCAACGTCGGTGTCGGTGGCCTCGCGGTCGACGTGAACGAGCGCCTGCTCGACGGAGCGCCCAATCCCTATTTCCTGCGGCCGTTCATCGCTTCGGCTAATCCCTACACGCGCTCCGAGCCGCGCGACCAGGATATCTACCGCGCGCAACTGGCCTACAAATTCGATTTTCGGGTGGGGAA
Organism: Opitutia bacterium; assembly: GCA_947474365.1. Lineage (GTDB taxonomy): Bacteria > Verrucomicrobiota > Verrucomicrobiia > Opitutales > Opitutaceae > ER46. The sequence goes on from CANJIU010000102.1 coordinate 12,387, forward strand.
GAACTGGACCCGCTGGCTCGGCCTGCACCAATTGTCCGCCTACGCCGACTACAGCCACACCGCCAGCCGCAGTATCCGGTATCTGGACGTCATCACGTCCAATAACCCCTGGATCCCCGCCGGCATCGCGCGCGCATCGACCGGCGCCTACGGCGGTCTGCTCACCTCAAACAACACCATCCGTCCCTACTACCGTTTCTATGTGGGCGACAACCAGGGATCGAACGTCGATTACGCCCCGGGCAACTACCAACGCGGTAATTACACGCTCGTGTGGGGCAACGGCCAGACCGGCGTGTTCAACCGCGAACCGGTCACGCTCGGCCAGGCCGTGGAAGGGGTCGCCACGGGGCAGACCGCCAATTCCGAAACGATCCTGAAATCGCGCGGGGCCATCGTGCAGAGCTACCTGCTGAACGACCGCGTCGTCACGACGTTCGGCGTCCGCCGGGATCAGCGTTTCAGCCGCAACGGCGGGCTGATCCGCTATCTGCCCGACGGCATCGCCATCGACGAATCCTCATTTTACGGCTGGGCGCCGGACGACTGGGCGATGGGCAAGGGCCCGACCCGCACCGCCGGCATCGTGGCGCGGCCGTTGCGCTGGTTGAGCCTGCACGCAAATCGTTCGGACAGTTTTCAGCCGAGCAGTCCGGCGTTGAGCCTGGGCCTGAAGCGGCTGCCCGACCCGCAGGGCCAGGGTGAAGACTACGGATTTTCGCTCACCCTGTTCGACAGCAAGCTCGTGCTCCGGGCGAATCAATACACGACGAAGGTGATTGGCACGCGCGCCGGCACCGCCGGCACGATCGCGACGCGCATCCTGTTCGTCGACCGGCCCAACGTGCAGGGGCAAAACGGCTCCCCCGCGGTTTACCAGCTCCAGCCCAAGGCGGCCCAGTGGGCGACGGACGCCGCCGCGGCCGCCGGTCGGACGTTGACTGCAGCGCAGTTGAAGACCGAGACCGCGCGCCTCATGGGTGTGTCGGAGGATTTCCTCGATCCCTTCCAGTTCCAGGTGACGGCGACCAACGACCAGATCGCCAAGGGCCGGGAAATTGAGCTGAACTACAATCCGACGAATGCGTGGACGATGAAGCTGAACGTCACGCAGCAGGAATCGATCGACGCGAATCTCGCCCCGGAAGTTTCCGCCTGGCTCGCGTCGCGCATCGCGTTTTGGAAGACCATCATCGACCCGACGGTCGGTCGTCCGTGGTTTACGGAGCGCTACAACAACTCGTCGTCGGCGTCCGACTTCATCGCGGCGAGTGCCACGGCGCCGCTCTCGCTTGCGCAGGCGACCGAGGGCAAGAGCCGCCCGCAGATTCGGAAATACCGGGCAAATTTCTCCACCAACTACCGCTTGGCCGGTTTGACCGAGCATCCGATTCTGAAACGCTTCAATGTGGGTGGGTCGCTTCGCTGGGAGGACAAATCTGCCATTGGTTATTACGGTCTGGAACAATTCCCCGCGATCGTTACCGCGCTCGACCCCAACCGGCCGGTCTATGACAAACCCAATTTCTACGTCGATGCCTTCGTCGGCTACCGGACGCGGATGTTCAAGGACAAGGTGTCGGCCACCTTCCAGCTGAATGTGCGCAATCTCACCGAGAACGGCCGGCTGCAGAAGATCAACGCGTACCCCGATGGTTCCGCGAGCGCGTTCCGGATCATTGATCCGCGGCAGTTCATCCTGTCCGCGACGTTTGATCTGTAAGCGGCCCCGATGGGAACGCGGCGACGCAGGTCGCCGTGCGCCCGCTTTGCTTCATCCCCCCAGATATGTCGCCTTTAGCTGCGGGTCGTGGCGGAGCTGTTTGCTTTCGCCCTGCATCACGATGCGTCCGGTCTCGAGGGCGTAGGCAAAACTCGAGATCTCGAGGGCGAGGTTCGCGTTCTGCTCGACGAGCAAAATGGTGATGCCGCGCTCCCGGTTGATTTCCACAATCTTTTCGAAAATCGTGCTGATCAGCCGCGGCGCGATGCCGAGTGACGGTTCGTCGAGCATCAGGAATTTCGGATTGCCCATCAACGCCCGGCCGATTGCCAGCATCTGCTGTTCGCCGCCCGACAGCGTGCCGGCGGTTTGTTTGAGCCGCTCTTTCAGGCGGGGGAAGATCGAGAAAACGTAGTCGCGGTTCTTCGCGTTGAGCGCGGCATCATCCTGGAGATAGGCGCCCATCGCCAGGTTCTCGTCGACGGTCAGGTTGGAGAAAATCATCCGTCCCTCGGGCACATGGCAAAGTCCGCGCGCGACGATCCGGTGCGGCGGCACGGTCGTGATATCCTCGCCGAGAAACGTAATCTTTCCGGACTTGGCGCGGAGCAGTCCGGAGATGGTCCGCAACGTGGTGGTCTTGCCCGCGCCGTTGCCGCCGATGAGGGTCACGATCGAGCCGGCCTCGATTTGAAACGAGATGCCGCTCAAGGCGGAAATGGCGCCGTAGGAAACGTGAAGGTCGGAAACGTGGAGCATTGCCGGTGGGCGGTTCGATCAGTGGTGCGACAATGAATTTTGGTGATCCTCGCCGAGGTAGGCTTCGATCACTTTCTTGTCGGACTGGATTTCCGCGGGGGCGCCCTCGGCGATTTTCACCCCGTAGTCGAGGACGGCGATCCGCTGGCAACACCCCATCACGACCTTCATGGAGTGCTCGACGAGGAGCACCGACAGGTTGAACTGCTTTTGAATCTGTTGGATCAGCCGCACGAGTTCGACCTTCTCGGTCGGATTCATGCCGGCGGCGGGTTCGTCGAGGAGGAGGAGCTTGGGCTTGGTGGCGAGGCAGCGGACGATTTCGAGCCGGCGTTGCTCGCCGTAGGGGAGGCTCTTGGCCGGGGCGTCGCGGAAGCGCCGGAGATTGAAAATCTCGAGCAGTTCTTCGACGCGCTTCGCGATCGCAGCCTCGTCGCGCTGAAAGCCGCCGAGCCGGACGAGCGATTGCACGGGACTGGTTTCGCGGTGGAGATTGCAGGCGACGCGGACGTTGTCGAAAACGGAGAGCGAGCCGAAGAGCCGGATGTTTTGAAACGTGCGGGCGATGCCGAGCTCGACGATTTGGTTGACGCGGCAGCCGGCGAGGTTGCGTCCGGCGAACGACACCGCGCCGTCCGTCGGCTGGTAGACGCCGGTGATGAGATTGAAGACGGTGGTCTTGCCCGCGCCGTTGGGACCGATCAGTCCGCAGAGTTCGCCCTCATTGACGGTGAAGTCGACGGCGTTGACCGCGGTCAGCCCTCCGAAGCGGATGGTGACCTTGTCGAGTTGGAGGAGTGGGGCTGGCATATGGTCAGCGGCGCTCGACGAGGAGCTTTCGGATGAGTTCCGGGTCGCGCGCAGCGCCAATCACGAGCGTGACATAGAAACTCTGCCCATCGTCGCGAAAATAGGTGACGTAGGGAAATCCACCAAACTTAAGGTGTCGAAACTGTCCGTGGACAACACGCAGAGCCGTTCCCACAGTTGAAATCTTTCCAACCGTTGTTCGAAAATCGGCGAGGAACCGGTCGCCCAGACCGCGCTGCTGCCGGTCAAACCACGCCACCGCTTGCTCAGGATCGGTTTCAACTTCTGGAGCAAAGGTTACCGGGCGCATCAGCGGCGCTTGGCTTCCACCCGAGCCATCAATTGTTCGAGGGTGAGTGCGGCACCAGGATTGCGCACGTGTTCTGCCCAGCGCCGGTCCAATTCATCAGCCACCTCGGGCAGCACCGGCAGTTCCTCAACATCGATCAGCGCCCATAATTTTTCGATCAGCGCGAATTTTTCCTTTTGGTTGAGCCGGGAAATCTCCGATTCGAGCGTGGCGGTCATGGGTGCGACGTTAGGACAGCCGGTGGGGTTTTCAAGACTTCGCCCCCTTGAGTTTGAAATTAAACAACCCCTGCGGACGCACGAGCATCAGCACGATCAGCAGCAGCGAATAGATGATCATCCGGTACTCCGCGACGGGGCGCAGGAGTTCGGGCAGCAACGTGAGCAGGACGGCGGCGAGGATCACGCCGAGGGTGTTGCCCATGCCGCCCATGATCACCATGACGACGATCTCGATGCTCTTTTCGAAGCCGAAGCCGGTCGGCGTGATCGTGAGCTTGAAGTGTCCGTAGAGCCCGCCGGCGATGCCGGCAAAGAAGGCGCCGATGACAAAGGCGACAATCTTGTACCGGGTGGTGTTGAGGCCGACAGCTTCGCTGGCGATCTCGTCGTCGTGCGTGGCGAGAAATCCGCGGCCGTAGGTCGAGTTCACGAGGCAGGTGACGACAAACACCGCGACCGCCACGAATGCGAGGACCCAAAAAATCGTCGTGTACGGCGGAATGCCATTGAGGCCGAGGGCACCACCGAGCTTTTCCACATTCTGGAAAATGACGCGGATGATTTCGCCGAAGCCGAGGGTGACGAGCGCGAGATAGTCGCCCTTGAGCCGGAGTGAGGGCACGCCGACGAGCAGCCCGGCCGCCGCGGCACCGAATCCGCCGGCGGCGAGTGCAGCGATGAACAACCCGCCCTGGCGCACCGCGGTTCCACCGTCGGCCCCGAGCAAATCCGGGGCGATGAAGAGACTGACCGCCGCGGAAAGATAGGCGCCGACCGCCATGAAACCGGCGTGGCCCAGCGAGAACTGGCCAGTGTAGCCGTTTACGAGGTTGAGCGAGACGGCGAGGATGATGTTGATCCCGATCCCGATCACGACGTCGAGGTGGTACGGATCGATCTTGTCGGAAAAATACGAAATCCCGAACGCGGCGAGCAGCGCGGTGACGAGATAGAGATGCGGGCGGGGCATGGGCGCGGGTGGAGAACTCAAAGCTGAGAGCTAAGAGCTAAGAGCATGGGGCCCGGAACCGAGATGTTCGAAAGGATCTCCCAAAAGAATAGGCGCATACGGTGGGTTCTTTCTCTGGGCGCTCAACTTTGTCTGCTAGACTTTCTCCACGGTGAACTTCCCCAGCAGTCCCGCGGGGCGGAAGAGCAGGATGATGATGAGAATGGCGAAGGCGATCGCGTCCTTGTAGGTCGACCACTGGCTGCCGTTCACGAACGTTTCCACGGTGCCGAGGAGCAGCCCGCCGAGAGCGGCGCCGGGGATGTTGCCGATGCCGCCGAGCACGGCCGCGACGAACGCCTTCAGGCCGGGCATCACGCCCATGAGGGGATCGATCGACGGATAATTGAGCGCGTAGAGGATGCCGCCGGCACCGGCGAGCGCTGAGCCGAGCCCAAACGTGAACGAAATGACGACGTCGTTGTTCACGCCGACGAGCTGGGCGGCGCGCGGGTTGAGGGAGACGGCCCGCATCGCGGTGCCGATCTTGGTGCGGTAGACGATGAACTGCAGCCCGATCATCAGGAGCACGGCGACCGCGATCACGATCAACTGATTGGTCGAGATGACGAGACTTCCGATTTGAAAATTAAGGACGGGGAACACCGCGGGAAACGTGCGCGGGGCGGCGCCGAAAAACAGCTGGCCGCTGTACTCCAGCAGGAGGGAAACGCCGATGGCGGTGATAAGTACGTTCAGCGTCGCCGCGCCACGGAGCGGGCGGTACGCGAGGCGCTCGATCGTCATGCCGAGGAGGGCGCAGCCGACCATGGCGGCGACGAGGACGACCAGACCGCCGCCGACCGTGCCCTCCGGAACGAGTTTTCCCATGTAGTAGCCGATGTAGGCGCCGACCATGAACACATCCGAGTGGGCGAAATTGATGAAGCGCAGCACGCCGTAAACCATCGTATAGCCAAGCGCGATCAGCGCGTAGATGGCGCCGAGAGAGAGGCCGTTCAGGAGCTGTTGGAGGAATTCGGACACGCGGAGGAAGGAGCTGAGAGCGGAGAGCTTAGAGCTGAGAGTCGCAAGCCAATCAATCGCCGAGCGAACCACGGAGTCCGCTCAGCATGCGACTGATTTCATCAGCATTGCTGTAGATTCTTGCGCAAGACTCCTCGGATAGGAAGAGCTGTCGGCGCGCGATGAACGATTGGGTGACCACTTCGTAGAGCGAACCGGAGGCGTCGCCGACGAACCGGGCGAAATCAGCGTCGGGTCGAGCCGAACCTTCGGCGATGTTCGCAGAAATAGAACTGGCCGCACGGCGCAGTTGGTTGGTGAGTCCAAAACGCTCCTCCGAAGGAAATTTCCGTGTTTCGGTGTAAATCAGGTCTGCGAAATCCAGCGCTTTTTGCCAGACGGCCAGCTTTTCGAATTTGAACATCGGCTTGGCTCTTGGCTCTAAGCTCTGGGCTCTCCGCTTTTCAAGCACCGCTCAAGGCGTCACCGCCTCGAAGAATTGCGACCGGCCGTTCTTCACGGTCAGCATCACTGCGGCTTTGGCGCTGTTGCGTTTTTCGTCGATCGTGGTTTGTCCGGTGACTCCGGGAAAATTCTTCGTGGCCGCGATTGCGTCGCGGAGCGGGCCTCCGGCGGTCGTACCCGCCTTGGTCATTGCCGCGGCGATCAGATAGACGGCGTCGTAGCCGAGCGCCGACACGGCTTCGGGCACCTCGTTGTTCCAGCGCGCCTTGAAGCGCTGGACAAAGGAGCGGACTTCCGGCGCATCGTTTTCGGCGGAAAAGTAGGTGGAGTAGTAGGTGCCCTCGACCGCCTTGCCGCCGAGCTCGATCAGCTGGGGTGCCTCCCAGCCGTCGCCGCCGATGAAGGGGACGTCAATCCCGAGGGAGCGGGCCTGGAGGCAGATCAGCGCGGCCTCGGTGTAGAAACCGGTGGCGGCGACGACGTCGGGCTTGCTCGAGCGCAGCGCGGTCAGCTGGGCGCGGAAATCCTTTTCGCCCTCATTGTATTTCTGTTCGGCGACGATCTCGCCACCGCGGGCGGCAAAGTCCTTCCGCAGGACGTCGGAGAGGCCGACGCTGTAGGGCGAGTTGACGGCGGTGAGGAGGGCGATGCGTTTCGCCTTGAGCGACGTGTGCGCGAACTTGGCGAGGACGGCGCCTTGGAACGGATCGATGAAGCAAATGCGGAAAATGTAGTCGCCGACCTCGGTGACGCGCGGGTTGGTTGACGAGATCGCCATCATCGGGATCTTGCTGTTCTGGCAGACGGGGGCGGCCTCGAGCGAATTGGCGGAGGCGTTGGCGCCGATGACCGCGACGACCTTGTCGCGCGAAATCAGCTTCTTCACGGCGGTGGCGGACTCGCCCTGCTTCGACTGGATGTCTTCGACGAGGTACGAAAGCGGACGGCCGAGCACTCCACCCTTGGCGTTGATTTCCTCGATGGCGAGGAGCACGCCCTTGCGGGTGGCGACGCCAAACGCGGCGTCCTTGCCGGTGAGCGAGCCGTAGTGGCCGAGCTTGATCGGTTCGGCGGCGGGAGCGGCGAGCGCGAGCAAGGCGAGCGTGAGGGCGGCGAGCGGGCGGAGCATCATGGAGCGATGGTTTCGACGAAGGCGACCTTGCCGTTTTTTACGGTGAGCATCACGGCGGATTTGGAGGCGTTGCGTTCGGCGTCGATCGTCGTGCGGCCGGTGACGCCGGAATAGTCTTTGGTCGCGGCGAGGGCGTCGCGGAGTTTCGGACCCTCGGTGGAACCAGCGCGGGTGATCGCGGCGGCGAGGATGAGCGTCGCATCGTAGGCGAGGGGAGCCATGGAGTCGGGGGTCTCGCCCTTAAAGCGGTCCCGGTATTTCTTCACGAAGTCACGCACTTCGGGCGCGGAGCTTTCTGACGAGTAGTGGCTGGCGTAGTACGTACCCTCGACCGCCTTGCCGCCGATCTCGATGAGTTCCGGGGCCTCCCAGCCGTCGCCGCCGAAAATGGGAATGGTGAGACCGAGTTCCCGGGCCTGTTTGCAGATGAGTGCGGCCTCGGTATAGAAGCCGGTGGCGGCGATTGCGTCGGGCTTGGCGGCCTTGATGGCGGTGAGCTGGGCGCGGAAATCCTTGTCGCCTTCGGAGTATTTCTGGTCGGCCGCGATTTCGCCGCCGAGCTTTGCGAAGCGGTCGCGAAAAACCTTGGAAAGACCGACGCTGTAGGGCGCGGAGACGGACGTGAGGACCGCGACGCGCTTTATCTTCAGGGTGTGACAGGCGAATTTGGCGAGGACGTCGCCCTGGAACGGGTCGATGAAGCAGGTGCGGAAGATGTAGTCCCGCTTGGCGGTGACCTCGGGCGCGGTGGCCGTGGTGGCGACAAACGGCACCCGGGCGGCCTGGCAGATCGGCGCGGCTTCGAGACACGTGGTCGAGGTCCCGCCGCTCAGGATGGCGACGACTTTGTCGCGGCCGACGAGTTTCTTGGCGATCGTGGCCGAGTCTCCGGGTTTCGACTGGTTGTCTTCGGCCACCACGATGAGCGGGCGGCCGAGCACGCCGCCGCGGGCGTTGATCTCGTCGATTGCCATCTGCACCCCGCGGCGCGACGACTGTCCGAAGGCGGCTTCCTTGCCGGTGAGTGGCTCGATCTCGCCGAGCTTGATCGGTTCGGCCGCTTGGGTGGTGACGGCTGCGAGCAACAGCGCGCAGGCGATGGCGGCGAGGCGGCGCGGCATCACGGGGCGACGGTTTTGGCGAACGACAGCTTGCCCCCCTTGATCGCGATGATGGTGGCTCCCTTGGTGGCGTTGCGGTCCTTGTCGATCGTGGTCACGCCGCTGGCGCCCGCGAAATTCTTGGTGGTGGCGAGCGCGTCGCGGAGCTTCGGGCCGTCGGTCGTGCCGGCGCGCTTGATGGCGTTGGCGAGGACGTAAATCGCGTCGTAGCCGAGAGCGGAGAACGCACCCGGGACCTCGCCGTTCCAACGCGTCTTGTACTTGCCGACGAAACGGGCGACCGCGGGATCGGTGTTCTCCGGCGAAAAATGCGTGGAGTAATAACAGCCGTTGAGCGCGTCGCCGGCGATCTTGAGGAGCTGTTCGTCCTCCCAGCCGTCGCCGCCGAAGAAGGGCACGTTGATCCCGAGGTCGCGGGCCTGACGAACGATCAGTGCGGACTCGGTATAGTAGCCGGGGACAAAAACGGCCTCGACGCCGGCGGCCTTTACCGCGGTGAGCTGGGCGCGGAAATCCTTGTCGCCCTCGGAGTACTTTTGCTCGAGCGCGATGGCGCCACCGCCCTTGACGAAGGTTTCCCGGAAAAATTTTGCCAGCCCGACGCTGTAGGCGTTGGAGACGCTGGAGATGATGGCGACTTTGCGTGCCTTCAGGTCCTCAAGGGCGAACTTGGCCATCACGGTGCCTTGGAACGGATCGATGAAACAGACGCGAAAGATGTAGTCGCCCTTCTTGGTGACTTCGGGATTGGTCGCGGCCGGGGCGATCATGGGAATCTTGGCGGCCTGGGCGATCGGGGCCGCTTCGAGCGAGCGACCGGACGACACCTCTCCGATCAGGGCGACGACCTTGTCGCGCGAGATCAGTTTCTTCACGACCGTGGCGCTCTCGCCGGGTTTGGTCTGGTTGTCCTCGTAGGCGAGCTCCAGCTTGCGGCCCAGCACGCCGCCGGCGGCGTTGATCTCCTCGATCGCGAGGATGACGCCGTGGTGGGACGTCTGGCCAAAACCGGCCTCCTTGCCGGTGAGCGAGGCGTATTCGCCGACCTTGATGGTCGGTTCGGCGGCACGCAGGACGGGGGTGAGCGCGAGGAGCGCGGAGAGAAGACAGACGGTGCGTTTCATGAGAGGGTGGGGGAGATCAGGGGGCGATGGTTTCGACGAAGACGAATTTGCCGTCCTTCACCTGCAGGACGACGGCGGACTTGGTGGGATTGCGCTGCTCATCGAGGGTGATGTCGCCGGTCACGCCCTTGAAATTCTTCGTCGCGGCCAGGGCATCGCGCAGCTTGGGACCGTCGGTCGTTCCGGCCCGGCGGATGGCGTCGACGAGTAGCATCGCGGAATCGTAGCCGAGGGCGCTCAAGGCGTCCGAACCGCTGCCCCAGCGTTTCGTGAAGCGCTCGTTGAAAGAGACGACGAGGGGATCCTTGCTCGCGGGCGAGTAGTGCGTCGAAAAATAGGCGCCCTCCACCGACTTGCCGCCGATGTTGATCAGTTCCTGCGACTCCCAGCCGTCGACGCCGAACAGCGGCTGCGCCATGCCGAGGTCGCGCGCCTGTTTGCAGATCAACGCGGCCTCCGCGTAGTAGCCGGGAACGAAGATCCCCTCGACGCCGGCGGCCTTGATCGCGGTGAGCTGGGCGCGGAAATCCTTTTCGCCCTCGGAATATTTCTGCTCGAGCACGACGGTGCCGCCGTCGGCGGCGAAACGTTGCCGGAAAAACTTCGAGAGTGCGACGCTTTGCGCGGACGACACCGACGAGAGCAGGGCGACGCGGCGCAGCTTGAGCGAGTGGCGGGCGAACTTGGCCATCACGGTACCCTGGAAGGAATCGATGAAGCAGACCCGAAAAATGTAATTTCCCCGCGCAGTGACTTCGGGGGCGGTGGCGCCTGGTGAGATGAGGGGGATTTTGGCGTTTTGCGCGATCGGCGCGGCCTCAAGCGTGCGGCCCGAGGTGATTTCGCCGAGAATGGCGACGACCTTGTCGCGCGAGATGAATTTTTTCGCGATGGTGGCGGCTTCGCCGGGCTTGGACTGGTCGTCCTCGACGAGGAGTTCGAGTTTGCGGCCGAGGACGCCGCCGGCGGCATTGACTTCGTCGATGGCCTGCTGGGTGCCCTTGTGGGCGGTCTGACCGTAGGTCGCCTCCTTGCCGGTCAGCGACGCGAATTCGCCAATTTTGATCGTACCCTGAGCTTGCGCGACGGTCGCGAGGAAGACGATGGGGAGTAATTTCGCAAAAAGGCGAAGCGTGGGCATCATGGCGGGAAACGAAAACAAGTGGAGGCGGAGCCAAGGCCAGCCCCAGCAGGTTTTCAACCAAACTGTTTGGCAGGTGGTCCCAGGGCGGGATCTCGGTTCGGCCCGCCTTGGATCCCGGTCACAATATCCGATGGCCGTCATCGGAATTCTGTGACACGAAGAGGGCCGAACCCCGCTGCTTGGTTTACCTCATGTATTTTCCCATGCCCCTCACTCGGACGAAAATGTTTCTGGTCCCGGCCCTTCTCCTCGCGATCGCGGTTGCCGGCGTGCCCTGGCTCCCCGCGGCCGGCGCTCCGGCGGCCCGCCGCGCGCCGAATATCCTCTTTGCAATCAGCGACGACCAGTCGTGGGAGCACACCGGCGCCGCGGGCTGCACCTTCGTCCGGACGCCGGCGTTCGACCGGGTCGCGCGTGAGGGCGTGCGGTTCGTCCACTCGTTTGCCGCGAGCCCGTCGTGCACCCCGTCGCGCAGTGCGGTGCTTACCGGCCGCCACATCTGGCAGATCGGCGAGGGTGGGGTGCTCTATGGGACGATGCCGAAGGAGTATCCGCCGTTTACCCATTTGTTGCAGGATGCCGGCTACCACACGGGTTTTACGGGCAAAGGCTGGGGGCCGGGCGAATGGGAACCCGGCGGCCTTCCGCGGCATCCCATCGGTCGAGAGTACAACCGGAAACTCATGAACCCAGTGCCGCCGGTCGCGATCGATCCGCGGGACTACGCCGCCAATTTTGACGCGTTTCTCGAAGAACGGCCGGCCGGTCGGCCCTTCTTCTTTTGGTTCGGCGCGACCGAACCGCATCGGGTCTACGAGGACGGCGCCGGTGTGCGCCACGGGAAGAAGACGAGCCACGTCAAGGTGCCCTCGTACTGGCCCGACACGGACTTGGTGCGGAGCGACATCCTCGACTATGCGGATGAGATCGACTGGTTCGACTCCCATCTTGCGCGCATGCTCGCGAAGCTCGAAGCGATCGGGGAATTGGACAACACGATCGTCGTCGTCACCAGCGACAACGGCATGCCGTTTCCCCGCGCCAAGGTGAACCTCTACGACCCCGGCGTGCGCATGCCGCTGGCGATTCGCTGGCCCAAGCACATTCCCGCCGGCCGCGTCGTCGACGACTTTGCAAGTCACCTGGATTTTGCGCCGACGTTCCTGGAAGCGGCCGGGATCGCCATTCCGCCACGGATCACGGGACGGAGCCTGATGCCCGTGCTCACCTCGACGAAGTCCGGTCGCGTTGATCCCACGCGCAACGCCGCCTACACCGCCCTCGAGCGGCACACCTGGTGCCGGCCTGACGGCGGGACGTATCCGATTCGCGCGTTGCGCACGGATGATTTTCTCTACCTGCGGAATTTCGCCCCGGATCGCTGGCCGACCGGCGGTCCCGACTTCATCTCGTCGAACAAGACGCCGCACGGCGACGTCGACGGCGCGCCGATCAAGACGTTCATGGAGGATCCGGCAAACCAGCGCAAATATCCCGTCCAGTTCGCGCTCTGCTACGGCAAGCGTCCGCTCGAGGAACTCTACGATGTGCGGAAGGATCCCGACCAGGTCCACAACCTTGCCGCCGACCCGGCGTATCGTGCGGTTCGGGAGAAGCTCTGGGCGCAATTGCGCGACTATCTGGAAAAAACCGGTGACCCGCGTCTCGCCGGCCGCGACCCTTGGCAGGGCTACGCCTACCGGCAGACCGTCGGGTTTGGGGCGACGTTCAACCGTACTTTGAGCGAGGCGGAACGTGATGCCGCTGCCGGCCGGGCTGCGCACAAGCCGCAGTGAGCGGAGGATAAGCGGTGCCGGCGCGGAACGCGGCGCGCCGCCGCGATGCCCAGGGCTGCCGCGGCCTGTGCCGAGATGCGGCTTGTACTGCGAAACCGCTCCGAAATATTACCTCATGCCTCTGACGAACCGCCCCATTGTCCTCGACCTGCTGCCCCGCGCTTGCCGCTTGCTGGGGCTCGCCACCCTGGTGGCCGTGCTGCCATACAGTCCCCGCGCCGCCGATTCCGGCGCGTCCCGCAAAGTCGCTTCAGTCGAGGGCATCACCGAGTACCGCCTCGCTAACGGCCTGAGCGTCCTGCTCTTCCCCGATGCTTCCCAATCAAAGGTGACCGTCAACCTGACCGTGCTCGTCGGTTCGCGGCACGAGGGCTACGGCGAGACCGGCATGGCGCATCTGCTCGAGCACATGGTGTTCAAGGGCACGCCGCGGCACCCCAACGTCCCGAAAGCTCTGCAGGAACACGGCGCGCGGTTCAACGGCAGCACCTCAGACGACCGCACCAACTATTACGAGACATTGAATGCCACCGACGCGAACCTGGAGTTCGCGATCGACCTGGAGGCTGACCGGATGATGAACTCCTTCGTGCGCGGTGAGGATCTCGTTTCAGAGATGACGGTGGTGCGGAACGAGTTTGAACGCGGGGAAAACTCGTCCGACCGCGTGCTCCGCCAGCGCATCGCCTCGGCCGCGTACGACTGGCACAACTACGGCAAGTCCACCATCGGTAACCGCAGCGACATCGAGCGCGTGCCGATCGAGAACCTGCGCGAGTTTTACCGGAAATACTATCAGCCCGACAATGCGGTCCTCATCATCGCCGGGAAATTCGAGGAGGCGACGACCCTCGGTTTCGTGCAAAAACATTTTGGCGTCATCCCGCGCCCGGGCCGCAAACTCAATCCGGCCTGGACCGAGGAACCCGCGCAGGACGGCGAACGTACAGTCACGCTCCGGCGGGTAGGCACGGTTGGTTCAGTCGGCCTGGCGTATCACATTCCGTCCGGATCCCATGCCGATTCCGCGCCGCTGCAGGTGCTTGGCGGCGTGCTGAGCGCGCGCTCGAGCGGCCGGCTGTTCAAGGCGTTGGTCGAGACGAAGAAGGCCACGGCGGCCTCCGCCTTCGCGGAGCGCCAGCACGATCCCGGGCTTTTCTGGGCGTCTGCCGACGTCCCGGCCGGCGGCTCGGTGGACGAGGTCCGCGACCTCCTGATCGCGACCATCGAGGGTGTCGCGTCGACCGATCTCTCGACCGAGGAGGTCGAGCGGGCGAAGCAGCAATTGCTGCGGCAGCGCGAACAGGCCGCCTCCGACACCGCGGCGCTGGGCGTAGCGCTGAGTTCGTGGGCTGCTCAGGGCGACTGGCGGCTGTATTTCATTTCCCGGGATCGGATCGAGGCGGTGACGCCAGCCGCGGTAAAGGCGGCCGCGGCGCTCTACCTGAAGCGCAGCAATCGCACCGTCGGTGTTTTCCATCCTACCGATCAGTCGGACCGCGTTCCCGTCCCGGTCTCGCCAGACCTGGCGGCGTTGGTGGCCGGTTATCAGGGGCGGGCGACCGTCGCCGAAGGTGAGGCGTTTGACGCGACCCCGGCCAACATCGAATCTCGCGTCGCCCGCGAGGAATTTCCCGGCGGCATCAAGGTCACGCTCCTCCCCAAAAAATCCCGCGGCCACGAGGTGCACCTCACCATCACCCTGCGCTACGGCAACGAGGAGAATCTGAAGGAGTTCGAGGGCGCGGCGAGTTTTCTGCCTTCACTCATGCTGCACGGCACGAAGCAGCTCAGCTACCAGCAACTTCGGGATGAACTCGACCGGCTGGGCGCGACGCTCAGCGCGGGAAGCAGCGGCGGTGGCGGTCGCGGCGGGCGGGGAGGGAGCAGCGCGGCGCCGGGCACGCTCGGCGCGGTGTCATTTTCGATCCAGGCGAAGCGCGACACGCTGCCGGCCGTGCTGGAATTGTTGCGACAGGTCCTGCGGGAGCCGCTACTGCCCGCGGATCATTTTGAGATCACGAAGGCCGAACGACTTTCCGGGCTGGAGCAGACCCGGACCGAGCCGTCCGCCCTCGGACCCCGTTTGTTGCAACGGCAACTTTCTCCCTATGCAAAGGACGACATCCGCTACGTGCCCACGGTGGAGGAAGCGATCGAGCGCCTGCGGTCCGTCACCCATGCGCAGGTCGTGCGCCTTTACCGGGAATTTCTCGGCGGGACCAACGGAGAGGTGACGATCGTCGGTGACTTCGACCGGGCGGCCTGTCTGCCGCTCTTGCAGCAAGCGCTCGGGGGGTGGGCGCCGGCGAAACCCTATGCCCGCATCACGAATCCCCTGGTCGGCGGTGTGGCTGGCACCCGCCATGTGATCAACACTCCGGACAAGGCCAACGCGACCTATTCCGCCGGCCTGATGGTGCCGTTGCGCGACTCCGATCCCGACTACGCGGCGCTGCTGCTGGGTAACTACATCCTCGGTTCGGGCGGATTGTCTTCGCGCCTTGGCGTCCGTATCCGGCAACAGGAGGGCCTGTCGTACGGCGTTGGCTCAAGTTTCAGCGCGTCGTCGCGGGAGCCGCGCGCCAGTCTGTCGATCACCGCGATCTGCAACCCCAAGAACATGGGACGCGTGGAGACGTGTGTGAAAGAGGAGTTGCAGCGCCTGTTGCGCGATGGCGTCACCGCCGACGAGCTGGACAAGGCGCGGCAGGGTTATCTCGAGGCCCAAAAGGTCGCTCGTGCGAGCGACCCGGCGATCGCCGGAACCTTGGCGGGTCTGCGCTACCTCGAGCGTACGATGGCGTGGCAGGCGGAGTTGGAGGAGAAAATCCGGGCGCTGACCCCGGAAGCCGTGCTCGCCGCCGTGCGGAAGCACTTCGATCCCGCGAAACTCGTGGTGGTCACAGCGGGAGATTTCTCGGCCAAACCGTCGGACGGTTGAGGGGCGGTCGCCAGCCGCGATCGCCAGTGAGCGGGAGCGCGGACGGCACGGCCTCAGGGGAGATTCTGTTGGCCGGTTTCCGCGCCGCTGCGCTATTTCGCCATCCCACCGACCACGACTTTCGCCACGCTACGAATGATTTCCCGCTCGTTGGCGTGGTCCGTCGTGAAAACGACCAAGACGAACTTTGCGCCATTCGGGAGTTCGATGTACGCGGCGTCGTGGCGCGTCTGGCTCGTCCAGCCGGCCTTTGACCAGAGTTTCGTTCCGGTCGGCAGCGCGGGACCCGTAAATTTGGCCTGATTGTCCGGATCTGGATCCTTCGTCGCTGGGTCGCGTGCGAGGAGCGACATCATCTCGGCGCTGCGGGCGGGCGTGACGCAGTGGCCCGTGGCGATCTCGGCGAGGAGGCGCGCGGTGGCGTCGGTCGTGAGCATGTTGCGCTTGGGCGCGAACAGTCGGATGGCCTGTGATTCGCGGCCGTACGGGCCGTCGCCCCACGGCTTCTTGCTGGCGTTGATGTCGGTGTAGCCGAGCGACGCGAAATAGCGCGTCACGACGGAGCGGCGCTCGAACCAGAGCTTGATTTCGTCGTCCGGCAATTCCGGCCCGCTGGTGGTGCCGGTGAGCAGATCGATGACGTAGTGCGTGGCGTCGTTGGAGGAGTCGACGATCATGTCGCGCAGCGCGCGGCGCAGTTCCGGCGTGTCGACGAGTTTGCCGTCCTCCAGCCAACGGTGCGCGGCGGCCAGATAGAATAACTTGATGACGCTCGCCGGATAAATCGGCACGTCGCCCCGGATGCTGGCGCGGCTGGGATGGGCGGGGTCGTGGAGGTCGACCAGCGTGAGGGCGAGTTGCTCCGGTTTTAACTGACTCGGGCGAAATTGCCCTAACGCGCTTTGCGCAGCGCGCTCGGCAAGGGTCTGGAGTTGGGCAGACGGCAGAGAGCCGTCGCGTCGTTCCGCTGCACGCGCTGGCGAGAAGGCGAGTAGCCCGACGCAGAGCGCCACGGCGCCGGGCAGAAAACGGTGCGACGGACCGCCCACGCGAGCTCAGTTCGTGATATCGGACGTCACGCTGCGCTCGCGGATGCCTTCGTAGAGGGCGTACCATTCCTTCTGGGCGGCGCTACCGGCGTAGTCCTTGAGGGCCTGTTCGCTGGCAAACTCCATCACGAAGATATGCGAGCGGTCGGTCTGGTTCTTGATCGCGCGCGTCCACACGTGGGTGATGCCGGGAAACTTGGCCGGCAGCTTGTGCACGCCGTCGATGGCGGCCTGGATCTGCGCGGGCGTCGTCCCGTCCTTGAAGCTGACGGTGATGACGTGAATGACGGACTTCGGGGACGTGCCTGAGGCGGCGGGCACCGGGGCGGTGCTCTCGGCCTTTTTCTTTTTCTTCGCCTTCGGCTCGTCTTGGGCCGAGAGCGTGGTCGCGCCAAGCGCGAGGATACCGGTGGTCAGGAGGGCGAGGAGGAGCTTTTTCATGCAGGAATCAGTGGTTGTGTTTTGAACTTTTGGGTCGTCCATCAAACGGTGACGGCAGCAGCGACCTCCGCGGGGTTTGCTGGCTGGGGCGGGTGGTTGTCAACGGCGGACTGAAAATGGGAGATCCGCGAGGTTTCGCGATGACAACGGCCGGATCGATGATCTACGGTGTTGGTTTCAACCCCTCAGCACTTCCCCATGAACATGCCACGTCTTCTCCTTGCCCTCGTTATTTCCGCGCTCGCTCCCATGCTGCGCGCCCAAGCCGGCGACCTGCCCTATGGTGCCCCAATCCCGCTCGCGGACGCGAAGAAGGCCATCGCGGCCGCGCAGGTCGAGGCGAGGAAAAACAACTGGATGGTGGCGATCAGCGTCGTCGATTCCGGCGGACACCTCGTGGCGTTTGAGCGCATGGACACGACGCAGCACGGCAGCGTCGAGGTCTCGCAGGAAAAGGCGCGCACGGCGGTGGCGTTCCGGCGTCCGTCCAAGGCTTTTCAGGACGCGGTGGCCGGTGGGGGCGAAGGTCTGCGCACGCTCCGGTTGCCGGGGGCGATTCCGATCGAAGGCGGCCTGCCGTTAATCGTCGGCGGCAAAATTGTCGGCGCCATCGGAGTCTCGGGCGTGACCTCGGCCCAGGACGGTCAGATCGCAGCGGCGGGCGTGGCGGGATTGAAATGATCTCCGCGATGAGGGCGCTCCTTTTCGCTTTGATCGGCTGGCTGGTGTCGCCGGCGGCAGTCGCCGCCGGCGCCGGGTCGAAGCCTAACGTCCTGCTCATTCTCAGCGACGACCAGGGCTGGCCGGATTTGGGCACGATGGGGATCAAGCAGATCCGGACGCCCCATCTCGACCGCCTGGCCGCGGAAGGCGTGCGGGCCACGCATTTCTACGTGACCTGGCCGGCGTGCACGCCCTCGCGGGGCAGCATCTTGACCGGGCGCTTTCCGCAGCGCAACGGACTCTACGACATGGTGCGAAACGACATGGTCAACTTCGGCTACGTGTATCCCTTGGAGGAGTACGCGGTCTCGCCCGAGATGACACTGGGGCTGGATCCCAAGGAGAAGACCCTCGGTGATTTGATGAAAGGCGCCGGTTACCGCACCGGGGTGGTGGGCAAGTGGGACATGGGGCAGGCGAAACGGTACCTGCCGCTGCAGCGCGGTTTCGATTTTTTCTACGGCCACGGCAACAACGGCATCGATTACTACACGCATGAGCGCTACGGCGTGCCTTCGCTGTTTTCGGGCAACACCCGCACGCAGGCGGACAAGGGCACGTATGCGACCGACCTGTTTAAGCGCGAGGCGCTGCGGTTCATCAACGCGGCCCCCGCAGGAAAGCCCTGGTTTCTCTACCTGCCCTTCAATGCGCCGCACGGTGCGTCATCATTTGCGGGGGAGATGCGGGCCAACGGAAAAAAGAAGGGCGCCGGCGTCCAGGCGCCGAAGGAATACGTCGCCCCGTATCTCAAGCAGGGATTGGACGAAGGGCTCGCGAATTACTACGGTGCCGTCACCTGCATGGACGCCGCGATCGGCGAGATCCTCGCGCAAATCAAGGCGCGGGGCGAGGAGGACAACACGCTGGTGATTTTCCTGAGCGACAACGGCGGCAGCGGGAACGGTGGCAACGCGCCGCTGCGCGGTGCGAAGAGCACGATGTGGGAGGGCGGCCTGAGCGTGCCGTTCATCGCGCGCTGGCCGGGAAAGCTGCCCGCCGGAAAGGTGACGGGCGAGTTCCTCACGTCGTTGGAGTTTTTCCCCACGTTGGCCGCGGTCAGCGGGGCCGCGTTGCCCGCCGGGGTGAAGCTGGACGGTTTTGACCTGCTGCCGGTGCTGCGCGGGGAGAAGCCGTCGTCGCGCACCGAGATGTTCTGGCAGCGCCGGGCGGATTTCGCCGTGCGCGTCGGGCAGTGGAAATTGTCGAAGACGGGCAACGCCGGCGGGCTCTACGATCTCTCCGCCGACCGCGCGGAGAAGAACGATCTTTCGAAACAACATCCGGAAATTTTGGCGCGACTGAAGGCGCGGTACGAAGCGTGGCAGGCCGAGATGAATGCGTCGGAGCCGCGCGGTCCGTTCCGGGATTTTTAGGCGGCAGGGCTGCCATGTCCGTGGCGTCGAAAAATAGGCGGGACAGAAGTGTGGCTGCGAACCACGCTTTGATGCAATGAACCGCTCCCGGCTCCCATTGCTCCTCGGTACGTTCGGCGTGCTCGCTCTCGCCTCGCTCCGCCTTGCTGCCGCGGAACCGTTTTTCTTCATCCAGCTGAGCGATCCGCAGATGGGGATGTTCAGCAGCGATCGCGATGTCGCGCAGGATGCGGCGAACTTCGAATTCGCCGTGACGGCGGTAAATCGGCTGCGGCCGGCGTTCGTGGTGATCACCGGCGATCTCGTGAACAAGCCCGGCGACCCGGAGCAAATCGCCACCTATTTCCGGATTGTCGGCAAAATCGACTCTTCGATTCCCGTCTACAACATCGCGGGCAACCACGACGTGCAGAACGTGCCGACGCCCGCCAGTCTCGAGGCCTACACGAAGCGCTTCGGGCCCGATCACTATTCGTTTTCGCAGCGGGGCCTCGTGGGCATCGTGCTCAACTCGACGGTGATTCACTCCCCCAACCAGGTGTCGGCGCAGTTTGCCGAACAGGAAACCTGGCTCCGGGCCGAACTCACGAAGGCCAAGGCGTCTGGCGCAAAGCACATCGTCGTGTTTCAGCACCACCCCTGGTTCATCGCGAGCGCCTCCGAGCCCGATCAGTATTTCAACATCCCGGTGGCGCGCCGCGCCGCTTACCTGACGATGTTTCGGGAGTACGGCGTGCGGTATCTGTTCTGCGGCCACTATCATCGCAACGCCGGGGGACTCGACGGCACGATCGAAAACGTCACGAGCGGTCCAGTGGGCAAGCCTCTCGGTGGCGCCAAGTCGGGCCTGCGGGTCGCCATCGTCCGCGACGAGAAAATCGAGCATCGTTACTACGAACTCGGCGATCTGCCGGTGGCGATCGAGCTGAACCCTGCGCCGGCGAAGAAGGAAAAAGCGAAGTCGAAGTAAGCCGAGAATGCCGCTTGTGGCTTTGCGTTCGCGAATAACCGTCCCCGGCCCGGCATCCGGTTCGATCGGGCGCGGCCTGCGGTGTCGACACACGCTCGACACCGCGGCGATTTGCCGGAAGATTGCCTGACCCTTCCTCCCCGATGAATCCCTTGAAGTCCGCTTCGTTTATCGTGACCGCTGCGGCGGTCGCTTTCTCCCTCGGCGCTCCGGTTCGGGCCGCCTCCGAACTGGCGCTGATTTTCAACGGCAAGTCGCTCGACGGCTGGTCCGTCAAGGGCGGCACGGCGAAGTACCAGGTCGAGCAGGGCACGATCGTCGGCACCACGACCGACGGCAGCAAGAACACCTTTCTGTGCACGAACCGGGATTACGCCGATTTTGAGCTGATCCTCGAGGTGTTGTGCGACAAGGAACTCAACTCCGGGATGCAGATTCGCAGTCACGTTTACCAGAAGGCGACACCGCAGGCCTCGCAGCCGAAGCGGACCCGTGAGGCGGGCGAAGTATACGGTTATCAATGCGAGATCGCGACGGCCGACAAATGCGTGTCGGGGAATTTCTGGGACGAAGGCCGCTGGACGAAGTGGCACGACGACCTTACGAAGCGGCCTGGCGCGTGTGCGGCGTTCAAGGAAGGGCAGTGGAACACCTATCGCATCGTCGCGCAGGGCGATCGCATCCGTTCCTGGGTAAACGGCGTGTTGTGCGCGGATTTTCGTGACGCCCAGGATGCCAGCGGCTTCATCGGGCTTCAGGTGCATGCTATCAAGGCGGGCACCGGGCCGTACAAGGTGCGCTGGAAAAACATCAAACTCCGCGAACTCAAGCCCGGCGACACTGTGAAATAATCGGACACCTACCACGTTTGATCCATTTTTTCCCATGATCTCCTCCCTCCGTGTCTCGTTCCTCGTGCGCAGCGCGATGTTCGCACTGCTGCTGTCGTCTGGCGTTCGCGCCGCGGCGCCCAACGCCGCCGATGCCTTTGTCGGCCGCTGGGCCCTGACCCTGCCCAATGCCGCCGGTTGGCTCGAAGTGAAAAAGGAGGGCGGCTGGCTCGACGGTTCGCTGCTCTGGGGCGGTGGCAGCGTGCTGCCTCTCTCAAACGTGACCGTGGCTGACGGCACGTTGACGGTCACCAAGGTCAGGGACGTCGAACGCAAGGATGCCAAAGGGAAAGTGCTGCGGAAGCAGCAGCTCACGGACACTCTGACGGCGACGATCGATGGTGACACCCTGAAAGGCGTCCGCCTCGACCCGCGACCCAATGGCGTCGGTTACAATCGCACCGAGTTTACCGGCAAACGCATCCCGGCGCTGCCGCCTCGCCCCAATCTGGCAAAGGTGAAATTCGGCGAGCCGATCGCGCTCTTCAATGGCAAGGACCTCTCTGGTTGGAAAACGAAGGAAGCAGATCTCAAGAGTGCCTGGATGGTGGAAAAGGGCACGTTGATCAATCAACCGCCTCCGCACGTCGCCGGCCAGCCACACGTGCGCACGGCGAATCTTCGCACCGAGCGCGAATTCGAGGACTTCAACCTCAAGCTCGAAGTCAGCGTGCCCGCCGGCAGCAACAGCGGCGTGTATCTGCGTGGCATCTACGAAATCCAGGTGTTCGACTCCTACGGTAAGCCGCTCGATCCGCACAATATGGGCGCGCTTTACAGCCGCATCACGCCAAGTGTCGCCGCCGAGAAGCCGGCCGGGGAGTGGCAGACCTTGGACATGACCCTGGTGCAACGCCACCTGACAGTAGTGCTCAACGGCACCACGATCATCGACAACCAGCCCGTCCTCGGCTGCACCGGCGGCGCGATGTGGTCGGACGAGTTTCGCCCCGGTCCGCTCTACCTGCAGGGCGATCACGGCGCGGTCTCGTATCGCAATCTCGTCCTCCGGCCGGTGGTGAAGTAACGAGAATTTTTTGGGGGAGCGCGCGCATTTTCTCCCGATCCAGGAGGGCCGCCCGCGCTCCCGAAAAATAAAATTTGATCTGCTCTCCGTCATGACACTTCGCCTCTACCCCTTGGTTGCCTTGCTGGCATCACTCGTCAGTGCCTTGCCCGTGCGCGCCGAGAAAATCGTGCTCGTCGCCGGCGGCACGGAGGACGCGGTTAACATCCCCGCTGCGCGCGCCGTGCTCAAGGAACCGTTTGGCGTCGATTTCGACCGTGCGGGAAACCTCTTCATCGTCGAGATGGTCTCGGGCAACCGCCTGCTGAAGGTCGACGCGCGTGGGATGCTCACGCACGTCGCCGGGCAACCCACCCCGGGGGATTCTGGCGACGGCGGACCGGCGGTGGCCGCGCAGTTCAACGGCCCGCACAATCTCGCCGTGCTGCCGTCGGGTGATGTGTTGCTGGCCGATACTTGGAACGGCCGTGTGCGTCGCGTGGCCGTGGCGACTGGAACAGTGGCGACGTTTCCTGGATTCACGGTGGCATCCGCTCAGGCCAAGGGTGCTGGACCCTATTGCATCAGTCTCAATCCCGAGGGCTCGGAGCTCTTCGTCGCCGATTTGCGCCGCGTGCAGGCTGTCGACGTGAAGACCGGAAAGATGCGTCTCGTCGCTGGTAACGGCGCGAAGGGTGTGCCGAAGGACGGCGCGGTCGCGGTTGAGGCACCGCTGGCCGATCCGCGCGCGGTCGCCGTGGACCGCAAGGGAAACGTCTATATTCTCGAGCGCAGCGGCAATGCCCTGAGGGTGGTTGGTCGCGACAGCAAGATTCGCACCGTCGTCAACGCCTCGGGTAGGAAGGGTGGGGACGGAGACGGCGGCGACGCATTGGTGGCGACGATGAACGGTCCGAAGCACCTCTGCATCGATCACGACGATACGGTGATCATCGCCGACGCCGAAAGCCACCTCGTCCGGCGCTACGTCCCCACGACGGGAAAAATCCTCCGAGTCGCCGGCACGGGTAAGAAGGGAACGGCCGGTCTCGACGGCCCGCCTGAGAAGTGTGAGCTGGCCCGCCCCCACGGCGTGACCGTCCATCGTGACGGCACGCTCTACATCACCGACAGCTACAACAACCGGATTCTGAAAATCGTGCGTTAACCCGTGGTGGCAGTGGTGCATCCCGCTTTTTGGACACGCGGAACCTGCATCGATCACCATCGTGCAACTGCTGGAGCCGCGACGTCCCCGTCGCGGTTTCGAGCCACACGACTGGGGCGTCGCGTCCCCAGGAACCAGGATTCCGATCTGATCGGACTGGAGCGGCGACGCCCCCGTCTCCGTCCGGAAAGGGAACTCCGATCTCCGCCGCGCGCC
>CANJIU010000103.1 GCA_947474365.1 Opitutia bacterium
CCAACGCAAATATACGACAAAAACCCGTCCCTCCCGCCGTGCTCCGCACGGCGCTCAGCAGCCCGTCAGAGTTGGGCCTCCCGTCGCCGGAAAAATTTTGGAAAATCACCCCCAAGCCTGATTTTCCAAGTCCGACGGGCTGCTAGAGCTGTCCCCGTCAGATCTTCAGGAACTCCACATCCACCGCGCAGCCCGCGCGTTTGCCATTGGCGGCAACCAACTCGATCCCGCCACCGACGCGGACAATGCGCTTCACGCGATCGAAGCCCGCCGGGATCGCGGCGACGCCCATGATGTAGGGCACCACCGTCGGTTTCTTCGGATTGAGCTTCACCGACGTCGGGATGCCGCGCCGCGACAGCGGGTTCGGTTTCGCCGACTCCGCCACGCCGTAGTGGAAGTAGCCGGTGATGTCCTCCAGCCCCAGGACGCCGGTGTGCCGGCCGTTCCAGGGCGCGTAGTGCCGGCCGCCGTTCGAGATCCACAGAATCGTGTGCCGCAACACGCGCGGATCACGCAGCGCGAAATAAACGTAACGCTCGTGGGGAAACACGACCGCGTTCCAGGCAAACGGCAGCTTCGGATCCGCCGTGAGCATCACCAAGTCCTCGTAGCCGCGGCGCGCCGGATAGACCGAGAGATCAGCCAACCGGCCGTTGAGCAGCGGCACGCGCTCGAGCGAGCGAAAGGCGGCGCCGGGCCGTAGGGCCTGGTAGCCGCAATTCTCGGGCCGCTCAAACGGCTCGGGGAAGACCTGCGCCTGCACGAACCGGCTCGTGCTGATGATCCCGCTGCCGGGAGCCTCGGGAAATTTCAGCATCGCATGATGGCCGACGCTCATCTGACCCGCAGCGCCGGAAATCACATGCCGCTGGTAAACCACGGTGTGGCCGTCGATCAGGCCGATGAATTTGTCGACCGTCCCCCGCCGCACCTTCGTCGCGAGACTGGCGTGCAACGTGGTGCACCCGTCGCTCGTTTTCTCGAAGGACGAAAGCCGCCACGATGAGTTCGCCGTTTCGCCATGCGGCGGATGCTGTTCCCCGCGCCAGGCCGTGCCATTGCCGCCGAACGGCGCACAGAAAAAATCGCCGCGCAACGCCTCGAGGAGCGCGGGCGTGCCCGGCGCGAGTTTTTCCTCGGCCCAGGGCGCCACGGAAAACGGCGTCACCAGCCGGTGCTCAAGCCGGAAGGAGACCGGGCCGAGATGCCCGCCGAGCTTCGTCAGGTTGGCGTGGACGTGGCTCGAACGAAATGACCAGGAGGGTTGGCCGTGGACGGTGTGCAGCGTAGGTGCGCTCATGTGCCCCGAGCGTTTTGGGCCGAACGGCGCGTGGCAAGCGCGCAGGTGGAACAACCGACGATCAGGCGGGCGCGGATGCTGCCACCCGCCGACCCGGCCATCTGGTCGGGTCGAGCCAGAAGGCGTGCTCGCGACCGCCGTAATAGGCGCTCAACGCCGCATCCATCACCCGCGAGGTGCGGCAGGCCGACACCCCCGTGCTCGGGCAGACGCCGCGTCCCAGCAGGTCGTCGACGATCGATTGGATCAGCGGCTGCGCGACGTGCGGTGGATTCGGGCGCTCGAAGGTCTTCACGCCGTCGGCCGACTCGAGCCGGATGGCGTCGTTGCCAAAAACGGAGAAGATGAGCTGCGCTTCCGTGCCGGCGATCGTCACCGCGTCGTGTGCGACCGCGCTGGCGAAGTCCCAGCTCGCCGCCCCGGGCACGCCCGACGCCGTCCGAAAACTCAACGCCACCGTATCCTCGACGTCGTAGCTCGATCCGAGATTGGCTGCCTGCCCCGCGACGTCGCCCAGCGGGCCGAACAGGTAGTCGAGCACGTCGAGCGTGTGAGAGCCGACGTCGAGAAAATGTCCGGCGCCCGCCACCGTAGCATCCACCCGCCAGATCGCCGCACCCCGATGAAACGGCGCTGCCTGGCGGTAGCTGATGCCCGTGACCCGCCCCAGCGCACCCTGCCGGAGAAATTCCTCCACCAGGAGAATACGCGGCAGTCGCCGCCGGTAATACGCCACGAAGAGCGGTAATTCCGCCGCGGCAAACGCCCGCACCATGCGCTCACACTCCGGCGTGTGCCGCGCCATCGGTTTCTCGACGTAGGCCGGTTTGCCTGCCGCCGCGACCTGGAGCGCATAATCGGCATGCGAATCGGGCGGCGTCGCAATGTAGACCGCATCCACCTCCGGATCCGCGATCAATTCCGCCGCGTTGTCGTAAGAACGCGCCACGCCATGGCGCCGCGCGTAGTCGGCCGCGAGGGCACCGTTGCGCCGCATGACAGCGACCAGGGCGGAGCCGTCGGCCTTGCGAAAACCCGGGCCGCTCTTCACCTCGGTGACGTCGCCGCAGCCAATGATACCCCAACGAACAAGGGAGCGGCCGGAGAAGTGAGCGGATACAGGCATGGTGATGGGATTTTTTCTGAGGAGAGTAGGAACTCCGCGCGGGAGGAACCTGCCTATCAACACGGAGCGGCCGGCGGATCGGCAATGCGAATTGTGCCCGCGCGGCGCACGGACAGACGGTTGACACCTCCGCCGCGACCCAACACCACGCTTCGTCGACCGCGTCGCACCGAACGGCCCGACGCTCACCACACGATGACCACCGAAATTCAGCTTGTGATCAACGGACCGACCGCGGACCTCATCCTCGCGCCACCGGAAGGCCGGCCGCCCACGTTCGACCATGCCACGCTCGACCGGCTCGACGCGCAGCTGACCGCGCTGGAAAACGCCCGCGATTCGGTACGAGTCGTGTTCCTGCGCAGTACCTCGCCCAAAGTGTTTTGCGCCGGCGCCAACATCAACGCGCTCCAGCATCTCAACCCCACCTCGATCGGTCCCTGGATCGAACACGGCCACCGCGTCTTCAACCGACTTGAGAGCCTGCCCTTCCCCGTTGTCGCCCGCGTGGAGGGCTTCGCGCTCGGAGGCGGGCTCGAGCTTGCGCTCACGGCCGATTTGATCCTCGTCACTCCGGCGGCGCAGCTCGCACAGACCGAGGCAAAACTCGGCTTCGTCGCCGGCTGGGGCGGCAGTTGGCGCCTGCCGCGGCGCGTCGGCATCCCGCGCGCGAAGGAGCTTTTCTTCACCGGCCGGATGGTGTCCGCGTCCGAGGCGGTGGCGATCGGCCTGGCCGACGAGTGTGTCGCGCCGGAGGCGATCAACGCCCGCTGTGCGCAGCTCGCGCAAGACGTCGCCGCCTGCAGCCCTGTCGCCGTGCGCGAACTCAAGCGGCTCGCCGCCACCGCACCGTCGATTCCGCGCGAGGCCAGCGCCGCCGCCGAGACCGCCGCGTCGGTCGCGTGCCTCCGCGATCCCGAGACCCAACGGCGCGTCGCGGCGTTTCTTGAGCGCCGGAAGAAGCCGGCGTCCTGACCGAAACGGGCTCCCCGTCTTTTCCTCTTTTAACTCCGCGACTCGGCCGGCAGTTTCGCACCACATGCGCGTTCTCTTCGCCTTCGACAAGTTCAAGGACTCCCTCTCCGCCCGCGAAGCGTGCACGCTTGCCGCCTCCGCGCTGCGGGAACGGCACTCGGACTGGATTCTCGACGTGTGCCCGCTGTCCGACGGCGGCGAGGGGTTTTCGGAAATTCTCACCGCGGCGGCCGGTGGCGAAGTCAGGACGGAGACGGTCACGGGTCCACGGGAAAGCAGAGTCAGCGCTTCGTTTGGCCTGGTGTCGCTCGAACGCATCCCAGCCGCCGCCCGCGCCCTGCTGCCGCCTCTCGCCGGCCGTAGCGGTCCGGCAAAGGTCGCGGTCATCGACATGGCGTCGGCGTCGGGACTCGCGTTGCTCAAGACCGAGGACCGCGATCTCTGGCACACGACCACCGTCGGCACGGGTGAGCTGATTCGCCGGGCCAGCGAACTCGGTGCGGCGGCGATCCTGCTCGGCGTCGGCGGCAGCGCCACCCACGACCTCGGACTCGGTGCGCTCGGTGCGCTCGGACTGGAATTTCAAACCGCCCGCGGCGAACGCATTTTTCCACCGTTCCCGGCGCGTTGGCGCGACATCAGCCGGATCGGCGGCAACGTGCACGCGTCGATTCCGCCGATCCGGATCGCCTGCGACGTCAGCAATCCGCTGCTCGGCCCCCGCGGCGCCGCGGCGACCTACGGCCCGCAAAAAGGCCTGCGCCCCGCCGACCTGTCGCGCCTCGATCACGAGAGCGCGCGGCTCGCCCTGATGCTGTGCAGCCAGTGCGGACGACCCGATGCCCTGATGGAGACACCGGGAGCAGGCGCGGCCGGAGGCATCTCGTTTGGCTTCATGACCGCGGCAGGAGCGCAACTCGTCCCGGGTTTCGAACTCGTTTCCGCGTGGCTTGATTTGGAGACGAAACTTGCCGCCGCCGATCTCGTGATCACCGGCGAGGGTCGTTTTGACGACAGCTCGCTCGACGGCAAGGGCCCCGGCGCCGTCGCGGCGCGCGCCCTCGCCCTCGGTAAAACCGTGCACGTCTTCGCCGGCAGTGCGACCGCGAAGAATCCGCCCGCCAACCTCGTACTCCGCTCGATCACCCCGACCGGCGTGCCCCTTGAGCAGGCACTCAGCCAGGCGGCGCACAATCTCGCGCAGGCGGTCCGCGAAACGTTCTAACTTTCCGCCCCGGCGGAGCCCGCGCCGATGCGACACGATCCCGTGCGCGAAACAGCTCGACCGTTTCCGGCTCGCGCGACATCTGTCGCAACAATGCCCGGCGCGCCTCGCTTTTCCCTCCTGCAATCGCTGCTTCCGCTCCTTGTGCCGATCTTCGGGCTCTTCGGCTGCAGCGCGAGCCAGCCGCCCAAGGGTCCGACCGCCCCGCGCCCCGCCTTTCAGACGCCGCAAATCGGATCCGTTCCGCCAGGCAGCTCCATTTCGGCCACGACCACGCCGATCATGCTCGGGATCGACGTCCTAGAGGCCGACGGATTTGCCCAGGTGAAGGGCAAACGGATCGGACTGCTCACCCATCCCGCCGGCGTGAACCGCCGCGGCGTCAGCTCGATCGACGTCCTGCTCCGCGCACCCGGGGTAAAGCTGGTCGCGCTCTTCGCCGCGGAACACGGGATCTACGGCGACCTGCCCGCCTCCGTGAAGGTGCCCAACCTCGTCGACAAGCGCACTGGCCTGCCCGTGCATTCGCTGCACGGCCAGACACGCCGCCCGACCAAGGCCATGCTCCAGGGCATCGATGCCATCGTGATCGATCTCCAGGACATCGGCACGCGCAGCTACACCTTCGCGAGCGCGATGAAGTGGACGATGGAGGAATGCTTCGTGCACAACGTCGAAGTCATCGTGCTCGACCGGCCCAATCCCCTTGGCGGCCTCAAGGTCGACGGTCCACCGATGGATGTGCAATGGGCGAAGGCAAACTACGTCGGCGCGTTCCGCGTGCCCTACGTGCACGGACTCACGCTTGGCGAGCTCGCGCGCATGGGCAAGGAGGCGCCGGGCGTACTTGAGATCCCAGAGGCGGCACGCGCCCGCGGCAAACTCACCGTCGTCGCGATGCGCGGCTGGAGACGCTCGATGCGCTGGCCCGAAACCGGCCTCACCTTCATTCCCACCTCGGGCGGAATCCAAAGCTGGGACGCCGTCCAGGGCTACCCGATGACGGGGCTCGGCTCGTATTTTGATCTCAGCCCCAAGGTGAATTTCGACATCGGGTTTCGCACCGGAGTCGGACCGGAACACATGTTTCGCGGGCTGTCGGCGAACAAGCTGGGCATCAAGATCGAGGTGATCGAAAAGGAACTGGCCGCGTTGCAACCGCAACTCACCGGCCTGCGCTTCCCCCGCGTGAGTGTGCCCAATGCCAAGACCGGCCAGGCCGCGACGGGGATCTACATTCAGATCGTCGACTACGACGACTGGCGGCCGTGCGAACTGAATTTCTGGATGATGAAGATCGCGTGCAAGTACGCGAAGCAAAACCCGTTTGCCCCGTTGAAGGGACGTGATTTCAGCGGCTTCATGCGCCACATGGGCTCGCAGGCGTTTCTCAACGACATCGCGGCAAAGGGCGCCGCTGTCGACGTGGCGGCGTGGCTGAGACAATGGCGCGAGCAGGCCCGAGTGTACCAGGAGCAGAGCAAACGGTACTGGCTTTACCGGTAAGAAATCATTGCGGCCCGTCGCCGGGGCGGAAATTCTCTCCGCGTGGCCCGTACCCCGAAGAAAGTTTCCCAAACGCAGCTCGCGCACGAACTCGGCATCTCGCAGGCGCTGGTCTCGCTGGTGCTGAACGGACGCAAGCAGGGCATCAACGTCGACACCTACGAACGGATCTGGGCCCACGCTACCAAGCGCGGCTACCACCCGAAGGGCATGAACCTTGGTTCTTCACCTGCGGCGCAGGCCCGGCAGGTCGGCATCATCCTGCGCGCGCCGCTGCGGCTGAACACCCCCACAATGTATTTCGGGCACGTCCAACACGGTCTACACAGCGGGATTGCCGCCCGTGAATTCACCACCGTGTTTCTGGGCGCGGAGGACCAGCTCAACGCAGAAAAACTCCGCCGACTCTTCGCCCCCGGCCATTCCTTTCACGGCATCGTGCTCGTTGGCGAGGTCACGCGAAACTTTCTCGACCAATTGCGACACTTCGGTCTGCGCGTCGTCGCCGTCTCTGCCCGCTATCCGGGGCTCTGCCATTCGGTGCTCGGCAACGAGCCCCAGGCGCTTGAGTCGCTCGTCGAACATCTTTTCGCGCAGGGTCACCGGCGGTTCGGCTGGCTCGGCGGCAACGTCGGACTCGGCCGGCACGAGGCCCGTTTGCACGCCTTTGAAACCGCCCTGGATCGGGTCGGCCTCAAGCTCTCACCGCGCTACACGGTGAGACTTAAGGAGGGCGACCGGATCGACGGAGCCGACGCAGTTCGCGGCGTGCTCCCGTTCGCACGCCGGCCGGATTTCCCCACCGCGTTTGTCGCCTATAACACCCTCATGGCGTCTGGCGCCGTGCGAGAATTCGAGCACGCCGGCCGCCCCTCCCCGGCCTTTGTCAGTGTCGCCAGCGCCGACGTATCACCCGTCGCCACCGACAGCACGCCGCGAATCACCGCCGCCGGCTCCAACCCGGAAAAACTCGGCGAGGCCGCCGCCCGCCTCGTCCTCGAAAAGCCTGCCGCCGATACCGACGGCTTCACCGATCTGATGCTGCCCGCCCAGCTTTTCATCGGCGACACCACCGGTCCGGCCCGGGCCTGATCGGGAAATCGTGAAATCAGCACTCGGTCACCTGAAATCCGGCCACTCCCGCCGCCCGATGCGCGGCGGAAAGATTCACTCTGCCCGGTTTCCCCTTGTGATATTATAATTATTATATCCGATTGACCTGACCCGGCTCCGCCGCCCCATGTTCGCCATCGTCTTTACCCCCTTCGACTACGCCGTCCTGGTTTTCTATTTTGGGTATATGCTGGCGATCAGCTGGGTGTTTCGGAAGTTCGTGACCAACGTCAGCGATTATTTCCGCGGCGGCGGCAAGGCGGTGTGGTGGATGGTGGGCGGCTCGGCGTTCATGACGGCGTTCAGCGCCTGGACGTTTACCGGCGCGGCCAGCAAGGCCTACACCGACGGCTGGCCGATCACGGTCATCTACGTGGCAAACGCCGTGGGCTTCCTGCTGAACGCGCTTTATTTCGCTCCGCGCTTCCGGCAACTGCGCGTAATCACCGCGGTGGAGGCGATCCGGCTGCGGTTTGGGCCGGCAAGCGAGCAGGTCTTCACCTGGCTGCAGATCCCGCTCGGCACACTGCAGGCCGCGATTTGGCTGAACGCACTCGGGGTTTTCTTTTCCGCCGTCTTCGGCTTGGAACTGACACCGACGATCGTCGCCACTGGGCTCGTGGTACTGATCATGGCGCTGGTCAGCGGGAGTTGGGCGGTGCTGGCGGGCGACTTCATTCAAGTGCTCATTTTGATGCCCGTCTGCCTCGCCGTCACGGTGCTCGCCCTCCTCCAACTCGGCGGGGTCGGCGGGTTCCTCCAACAATTGCCCGCGGGGCACGCCGACCTGAGCCAGATCTTCTCCAAGGATTTCCTTGGCCTCTGGTGCGCGGCCATGCTGCTGAAGCAGATCACGAGCACGAACAGTCTCTTCGACGCCGGCCGCTACCTTTGTGTAAAGGACAGCAAACACGCGCGCTGGGCCGGCTTCCTCGGCGCCGGCCTTTTCCTCGTCGGCATCGCGATCTGGTTCATCCCCCCGATGGCGGCGCGGATCATGTTTCCCAATCTGCAGCAGGTCTTCCCGGGCATCCGCAACCCCGAGGAGGCCTCGTTCATCGCGATCGCCGCGGCCGTCATGCCGGTGGGCATGATGGGGCTGCTCGTGAGCGGGATTTTCGCCGCGACCATGTCCAGCATGGATGCCGGCATCAACAAGAACGCCGGCATTTTCATCCGTAATTGCTACCAGCCGTTGCTCCGCCCGGATGCGCCCGACGCCCATCTCCTGCGCGTCGGCAAGATCACCACCCTCGTGCTCGGGGTTCTCGTGATTTTCGTCGCCCTCAAATTCAGCGAACTCAAGGAGCTCAACCTTTTCCTCCAGATGCAGCGCGTGAGCATCTTGATCGGCATTCCCATCCTCGTGCCTCTGCTGCTCGGGCTTATAATCCGGCGAACGCCACCCTGGTCGGCCTGGAGCACGGTGCTGGTGGGATTCTTCTGCTCCATTTTTATCGGCGACGCCTTCACTCCTGAATGGGCGGCGGCGCGTTTCAGCGTGACGCTGGACGCGACCTCCAAGGAATACTGGACTCAGGGAATCCAGTTTTTTGGCAACGTGATCGTAGGCTCAGCGTGGTTTGTCGGCACCGCGCTGTTCTGGAACCAAACGTCGCCCAAGTACAAGGCCGACATCGAGACGTTCTTCACGCGGCTGAACCTTCCGGTCGACTTCGACAAGGAGGAAGGCGCCCACAACTCCAACGACGCGCGGCAGCAGGCCGTCATCGGCTGGCTCGCGGTCGCCTACGGCATCTTCGTCCTGCTGCTCGTCCTCATCCCCAACCCGCTGATGGGCCGCCTGGCGTTCGTCGGCTGCGGTGGCCTCGTCCTCGCGATCGGCGCCGCCCTGGTGCGATCCGGACGCGCGACGCCGGCCCCACCGGCCGCCCCGTGAGCATTTTCCCGGTGACATAAAACGGGCTTGGCGCCTGAGGTTCCGTTCGGTTCCGTGGATGCTGTGGTGCCTTCTTCGCCGTCACGCGCCGCCGCGGTTTCTCCCCGTTGGGCTGCCGCCCTGATCGTGGTCGCGGTTTTCGCCGCCTACGCGAACAGCTTTTCCGTGCCGTTCGTTTTCGACGATCAACTCGCGATCGTGGAAAACCCCACCCTCCGCCAACTCTGGCCCCCATGGACCGCTTTTTCGCCGCCGCGCGGCCAGGGACTGACGGTCGAAGGCCGGCCCCTGCTGAATTTCACCCTCGCGCTCAATCATGCCGTGAGCGGTGTCGCACCGTGGAGCTATCATTTCACGAACACCACGCTGCACGCGCTCGCCGCGCTCGCGCTGTTTGGCCTTGTGCGGCGCACACTCGCCCCGCTCCAGGGCGACGCGGCCAACTCCATCGCCTTGGGCGTCGCCCTCCTTTGGGCGGTGCATCCCCTGCAAACGGAATCGGTCACCTACGTCGTCCAACGCACCGAGTCGATGATGGGCCTGCTCTTTCTGACGACGCTTTATTTTTTCCGCCGGGGAACGGACGCAACGACACCGAAAGCATCCCGTCGCTGGTTCGCCCTCGCCGTTGTTTCCTGCCTGCTCGGGATGGCCACCAAGGAGGTCATGGTGACGGCTCCCCTCGTTGCCCTCCTGTATGATCGCACCTTCGTCTCCGGCTCCTGGAGCGAAGCGTGGCGGCGTCACGGGAAAATTCATACCGCCCTCGCCGCCACCTGGATTCTTCTCGGCTTTCTCGTCCTCGGCTCCGGCAACCGCGGCGGCACGATCGGCGCCGCCGCCGGCGTGACGTGGTGGCAATATGCCCTCTGCCAGTCGCGGGCGGTCGTGCACTACGCCCGGCTGGCGGTGTGGCCGAGCCCGCTGATTTTCGACTACGGCTCGGACTTCGTCTCCGTGGGCGACATCGCGCCGTACGCGGCGCTCGACGTCGCGCTGCTGGCATTGACGGGTTTCGCCCTGTGGCGCCGGCCGGCACTCGGGTTTGTCGGCGTCTGGTATTTTCTGATCCTCGCGCCGACCTCCAGTGTCGTCGGCGGCACGCGCCAGATGCTCGCCGAGCACCGGATCTATCTGTCGCTTGCCGCCCCCATCCTGCTCGCCGTCGTCGGGCTCCACGCCTGGCTTGGCCGGCGCGCCAATCTCGTGTGCGCGATGCTCGGCGTCGCCCTGATCGCGGCGACCGCCCGCCGCAACCACGACTACCGGAGCGAGCTCGCCCTCTACACTGACATCGTGGCCAAGCGCCCCGCCAATGTCCACGCGCGCTACAATCTCGGCAAAATCCTCGCCGAGACCGGCCGGCTCGACGAGGCGATCGTCCAGGACGAGGCGGCGGTGCGGCTGAACCCGGACCTGGTCAGCGCCCGCTACAACCTCGCGAACGCGCTGAGCGACAAGGGGCGGTTCGCCGACGCGGTCACGCACTACGAAGCCGCCCTGCGGGTGAAGCCCGATTACGCCAAGGCGCACTTCAATCTCGGCAACGCTCTCGTTCGGTTGAATCGCAAGCCCGAGGCCGCCGCCCACTATCGGGCGGCGCTCCAAACCCAGCCGACCTATCTCGAGGCGCGGGACAACCTCGGCAGCGTCCTGCTGGAACTGGGACAACTCGCGGAAGCCGTGGAACAGTTTCAACAGGTGCTGCGAATCAATCCGAATCTGGCCGAAACCCGTTTTAATCTCGGCACGGCGCTCTTCATCGGGGGGGATCTTCCCGCGGCCGCCGCCGAATACGAACGCACGTTACAACTCAACCCGCGCTTTACCCCGGCGCACGAAGCACTCGCCCGGATCCGCGCCGCGCGGCCCTGACGCGCGCGGGGTCCGTCGACGTCAAAACGAAATCGTGTTGCTCCACAGCCAGGTGCGCGGCTGCTGATCAAACGTGGCGTCCTTGATGCCGCTCCAGCCCGCCGTGAAATTGGGCAGGATCAGCACGTGGTAGCGATTGAACAGATTGCCGATGTTCACCTGGGTCGAGAACTCCAGCTTGCGGCCGATTTTCCGCGTGTAGCCAAGAATGCCGTCGAACCGCACCTGCGTCGGCCAGAGGAACATTTCCCGCGGCGAGTTGCTGGGATCGGCAAGTCCGTTCGGATAGTAATAAAACTGCCGGTAGCCCCACCCGAGCGACACCGTTTGCCCCACGCTGAAGCCCTTCATCCAGCCCTGCGAAAACGTGTAGTGGTTCGTAAACACCATGCTGTAGACCGGGTAGCCGGTGGACTTCTCGCCCGCGACGTTCGTCACGATCTCACCGGGAGGCTTGAAGCCCGGATTGATCTGCAACGCGGAGATCGGCAATCCCGTCGCCCCGGTGAGAATCGGACCGTGCACCGGATCAACGGTGGATAACACCAGCCCGGCGCGGCCGGTGCGGCTGATCGCCCCGGTGACGGCCTGTGGGTTGGCATAATACGGATCGCCAACCGTGCTCATCTTCGCGATCGTGAGCGGGACCGCCGCAGAAACGGTCGCCGGGGCCGGCGCGTTCGCCCCCGTGGGAATCACGAAGACCACCGTTCCGTCGCGATACGTTACCTGGCCGGCGGCGTTGGCGTAGAACTGATCGTTGTAGAGCTGCGGAAAACTGCGCGACGAGTCGACCCGACCGTCGGTGATCGCACCCGAAAAACGCATCCGCCAATTGTTGTTCGGCGTCGCGGTCAGCGCGAGCTGCACGCCCTGCGTCTTGCGGTCGACGTTGATCCACACGCTCGGGGCGTTGTAGAGCCCGTTGAGGCCGCTCGGGTTGATGTCAAAGAGCAGAGTGCTGGTGAGCGATGATTCCTCGTTCTTCGAATTGGCACGATAGAGAGCGACCGACCCGGAGACGGTCTTGGCGGCATTGCTGACCTTGACGCCGACCTCGGCCCCGACGCCGTGCGACGAAACGGGATACGCGCCCATCGGGCCGGCGACGTAGATCGGCGGCGGATTGTAGGAATCCGACACCGAGACATAGGGCCGGAGCCACGAGCGCACCGCGTAGTCGGCGCCGGCGTTGAAACTCACCGCGTTCGAACGCAGCATCGTGCTTGTGCTCGGCGGCGACGGCGGGGCGGACTCGGTGGCCTGCACCGAATAGGACTGCCCGACGCGCGTGCCGAGGAGGATGTCGAGTTTGCCGTCGAGCCAGTTGGTGTAATTGGCGGCATAGACGCCCTTGTTCTGAGTCTGGCCGACGCGATAGTCGCCGAGTGCGCTGATGCCGCCGGGATAGAGCCCCTCAGGGTTTTCCCGGGTGATGAGATTTTTCTGGGGCGGGTTGGTCATCACGCGGACGTAGTTCACGCCGTTGTAGGTTACCTGCGAAGCCCGGCGCGGCTGCCAGAGCGGCCGGCGCACCGGACCTTCGGCGACCGACCACCAGAGCGGGCCGGTATAGGAATAGCCGGTGCCGATGGCGGTGTTGGTCTTGGTCGGATTGAAATTAGCATCCGCCCGGACGTAGTCGTAGGTGATGACAGCCCCATCGGTCCGGACGAAGTCGGCGCCGATGATGCTCTGGCTGTGCACGCGACCGTCGAAAAAGTCGTGGGTCGCGAGCGCCGAGAAGCGGACCGCCTTTTGGCGGGCGGGCTGCAGGAGATCGGAAACGGGCATGCCGCCTGTCTGGCCGATGGCCCACGTGCCGGTGGGGTTGGTCGCGACGTTTGGCGCGGCGAACGTGATCGTGTTGCCGACGCGCGAATCAAACGTGTCGCGGTAACCGACGGCGAATTGCGTGGTGAGCCACTTGCTCCAGCGCGTGTCGGCGGTAAGCGTTGTGATGCCGGTCTTGGTGTATTCGTTGGTGTTCCACCACGAGGCGTAGGAATCGACATTGTCCCAGGTAATCTTGCCGTTGCCGATCACGCCCGCGCCGCTCGCCCCGGTTGCGCTCGCGTTGATCTGTCCGGACGCGAGCAGGTAACGGAGCCGCTGGCCGTTGCGCGCGTCGTTGGCCGTGCTGACCGCCGTGAACGTCTGGTTGCTCGTGCCGGAAATCCGGTCGTACTCCGTGCGCGTGCCGGAGAGGCGCAGGATGGTGTGGCGGCCGAGCTTGTAGGCGAGCTGGACATAGAGACCGGTCATCGGGCCTCCGATGAAAATGCGGCGCCCGCCCTGCGCGTACTGGTCGGTCGCGGCGATGCGCACGGCGACGTTGCCGGCACTGGCGCCGAGATCGAGCAGGCCGAGCTTGTGGCCCCATTGGTCGACCTGAAACTTGAGCGAGCCGAAGGTGGATTTGCCGAAACGAGCCTGCTTCGAGACGAGGTTGATCACACCGCCGGCGCCGCCCACGCCGTAGAGGAGTGATTGCGGGCCGTTGATGACTTCCACGCGCTCGGTGTCGAAATTGTTGGAGTAGCCCGTGCCGGTGGAGCCGGACTGGATGTAGGTGTTCACCGGCATGAACCCGTCGCGCTGCATCGTCGGCGCGGTCAGGCCGCGGAGCGCGAGGAACGAGTTCGCGTTGCGATCACCCGGTTGATTGTTCGACGAGGACGGGCCGGGCGAAGCGATGGCGGAACCGGCACCCGCCGAATAGCCCGCCACCATCTCCTCGACCGAGTTGGCCGCGATGTCCTTCATGAAGGCCTCGTTGAAGATGTCGGCGGTCACCGGCATGCGATCGAGCTCGGTGTTGAACCGCGTAATCGAATTGGAGTTCAGCGCACCATAGCTCTTGTCCGAGTCTGCCACCACTTCGAAGGCACTCAACAGCACGGTTTCACCCGTTGGCTTCGCGGCGCCGTTTGCCGTGGGTGGCGGTAAAGCCTGGCCGGGCGCAGCGTGGGTGATGAAAAGGGCGGCGCAGGCGCAGGAGAAAGGACGGAGCCACCGGGACAGGGATGCGCCTGGAACGGAACGGATCGGGTTGGTCATGGACGGACGGGGGTCGAGGTTTTACCGCACGCACAGGTCAATGCGCGTTGGGTCACGAAGGCCCTGAGACCACATGGAGGCAAGCTGATTTATTATTATGAAATTTTCTCGCGAGCGTCCAAATCCCACCCACTATGCCTTCGCCTCCGACCATAAATCGCTTTCGCTCCCCGTCATGTCCCACCGCGGCCAACTCCTCCGCCTCCCGCCGAACCGGGTCTGGCGCACCTATCCGGGCGGGCGCACGCTCGACGCGCTGGCGGGTGCGGCGGCGCCGGCCGACACTCATCTGGCGGAGGACTGGATCGCGTCGACCACCCGCGCCACCAACCGTGGCCGCGAGGAAATTCTTGAGGGCGTTTCGCAGGTGCTGGTCGGCTCGGATCCCACCCCGCGCGATTTCGCCACCCTGCTGGCCGGCGATCCCGAGTACTTCCTCGGCGCCGCCCACGTGGAAAAATACGGCGCTCAGCCCCAACTGCTCGTCAAGTTTCTCGACAGCGGAACCCGGCTGCATTTCCAGGTGCACCCGACGCGGGAATTCGCCCGGCGCGTGCTGGGTGCGCCCAGCGGGAAGACCGAGGCGTATTACGTTCTGGGGTCGCGCGAAGTCGCGGGCCCCGAACCCACCGGCTACATCTACGTCGGTTTCCAGCGCCCGCCCTCTCCGGCCCAGCTGAGGGACTACATCCTCACCCAGGACATCGCAGCGATCGAGGCGTGCTTCGACAAAATCGCCGTGCGCCCTGGAGACACGTTCATCATTCCCGGCGGCACCCCGCACGCCCTCGGGGCCGGGCTTTTCCTGGTCGAGATCCAGGAGCCAAGTGATCTAGTGGTGCGGTTCGAATTCGAACGTGCCGGCTACGTCCTGCCCGAAGCGGCGCGCTTCATGAACCGCGATGTCGACTTCGCGCTCTCCGTTTTCAACCTCGCACCGCTCACGCCCGCCGATCTCGAAAGCCGCGTGCGCTGCCAACCCCGCCGGGTGCGCGATCTCGGGCCGGGATCGTTTCAGGAGGAACTCATCGGCCCGGAACAGACCGATTGCTTCCGCGTGGCCCGCACCCATCTCGCCGCCCCAGTGGTTAAGGATGAAACCGGCGCCGTCATCGCCATCGTCACCCGCGGTGACCTCATCGTGGAAGTGGGCGGCGAACGCCATCCACTTCATACTTATGAGAAGTTCTTCCTTCCCGCAGAGATTGGCCCGGTGAAATTCTTCCCCACCGGCGGCGACGCCGAAATTCTCGAGTGCCGCCCGCCGATCTGAACCCGTTACCTCGATGCCCACCGCCTCCAGTCTGCTCGCCGTGCTCACGCCCACGGAAATGCGTGAATTTCTGCCCGAGCCCCTGCTGGGAGAGGTCCAACGGCTGACGCCGGGTTTCCGGCTGATCGACCCGACCGGCCTGAGCGGGGCCGATTTTGCGCGCGAGCTCGCCGCCATCAACCCGGACATCGTCCTCGGTTGCTGGAAAACTCCGCCACTGCCGGACGTGTTGCCGCCGCGCCTGCGCTATGTCTGCTACATCACGGGCTCCGTGAAGCGGCTCGTCTCCCGCACACATCTGGAAGGCGGGCTGCTCGTGACCAATTGGGGCGGGTCAATCAGTCGCACCGTCGCGGAGGCTGCCCTCTTCCACATTCTGGCTTGCCTACGCAACGCGTCACATTGGGCGATCACCATGCACCAGCCCGGCGTCGCGGCCTGGAAAAACGGCTTCAGCGACTCGCGTTCGCTTTTCCGTCGCACGGTCGGCATCCACGGGTTCGGACCGGTGGCGCGCGAACTGGTCAAGCTGCTCGAGCCGTGGCATTGTCCAGTCACCGCGTTCGCCCCGGACCTCACGGCCGAGTTGGCCCGCGCGTACGGCGTGGAGCGGGCGGCGTCGCTCGACGCGCTTTTTTCCCACCACGAAATCATCGTTGAACTTGCCCCGCTCATCCCCGCCACGACCGGCATCGTCACCGAACGCGTCCTGCGGTTGATTCGTCCCGGCGGCGTCTTCGTCAACGTGGGCCGCGGCGCGGTTGTCGACGAGGAAGCTCTAACGCGGATCGCAGGAGAGGGAAAAATCAGCGTAGGACTCGACGTCTACACCACCGAACCCCTGCCCGCCACGAGTGGTCTCCGCGCCCTGCCGCGGGTCAACCTTACCCCGCACAACGCCGGGCCCACCATCGATCGCTACCCCGACGCCGGCGCCTTTGCGGTGAAGAATCTCCGCGCCCACGTGGAAGGCAGCCCGCTTGAGGCCGTCATCACCCCCGAAATCTACGACCAAAGCTCGTAGCGGATGCGACCGTTTGCCCTTTTCGTTTTCTTTCCAACCCTCCTGTTCTACTGGACGCGCGAAACGGGGCGAACGAAAGGCAAAACGGGAAACGAAAACGCTTCATCCATGAAATATAGTCCGATTCTCTGGATAATAGCCGGGCTCACGCTGGCTCCGTTTTTGCACGCCGTCGAAGACCCGGCGTCAGTTGTTCCCGCCTCCGCCCCGCGCACGCTCGTCCTCGCCGGTCAACGCGATGCGTTCCGCGCCTACTGCACGACGGGCGAAGGCGCCAAGGCTTTCGACCAGATCCGCGGGGATCTCGATCGCCAGTATCTTTCGGCCCCGTTCCCCACCGAACCCGTGACCTATGGCGACCCGTCGCCGTCGAAACGCACGTCCGACAAGGCCGACGCCTGGCGGGCACAACAGGACACCACCGGCCGCATCTCCGGCATCGCCGAAGCCGCGGCCCTGTGCTGGGTGGTCACCGGTGAGGAAAAATACTTCGCGAAGGCCCGTGACATTCTCCTCGCCGCCTCGCAGTGGCACCTCGGCCCGCCGGGAAAACCCGTCGACTGGACCAAGGGCGCTGTGCCCGGCGCGTCCGACATCTACTACAACGACGAGGCACATTTCCGTCTCTGGCGGAAACTCCCACTCGTCTTCGATCAGATCCGCGCCCAACTCTCCGCCGCCGACCGGGCGACAATTCTCGCCCATTTCAAGGTGCGCGGCACGCGCTCCGTCACGTGGATCGAAAAGCAGGGCAACATTTCCCACGTCAGCCGCAATTCGCTTGAATCCGAATTATCCTCACACCCGATCCGTTTCATGCCGATGACCGGCCTTACGGCGCTCGCGCTCTGGGACGATCTGCCCGAGGCCCGCGAGTGGTGGTCGTACGCCTACCGCTTTTATCGCGACCAATTCACCCCGTGGGGCGGCGACGACGGCGGCTGGGGCGAGGGCAGCGCGTACTGGCGGGGGACGTTCGAGCACGCCTCGTTTCAGGACACCCTCCTCGCGCTCCACGACCCGATCGCCTACTCGACGCCGTTCTGGAAAAACTCCCCCTACTTCGCGCTCTACAACGTTCAGCCGTACCTCCACACGATTTTCGGCGACGCCTCCAACGCCGGCCGGTTCAACCTCGAGCCCACGACGGCCGATTATCTCGAACACCTCGCGCGCGTGCAACAGGACGGCTTCCTCCGCAGCTACGCCGCGCTCTGCACCG
Source organism: Opitutia bacterium (assembly GCA_947474365.1). Taxonomy (GTDB): domain Bacteria; phylum Verrucomicrobiota; class Verrucomicrobiia; order Opitutales; family Opitutaceae; genus ER46. Next base: position 17,603 of record CANJIU010000103.1, read on the forward strand.
ATCACCGTCCGCGGCCGATTGACAAGGGACTCACCGGCCTCGACCGGAGCTACCCCACCGCCGCGGAGTTTCTCCTGCGCAACTTCATCGTCGCGGGCCGGCTGTCGCCCCCCGCGCGTCCGCTCGCGGAATTGCCGCCGAACCGCTTTTTCGCCGACGTCGGCTGGGTCTCTTTGCATAGCGCGCTCGGCCGGCCCGACGACGACATCCAGCTCACGTTCCGCGCGTCTCCCTACGCCTCGTTCAGCCACAGCCACGCCGATCAGCTCGGTTTCATCCTCAATGCCTTCGGCGAGGGGCTCGCGATCAATTCCGCGTATCGGGAGTTCCACAACTCACCACACCACGACCAGTGGACGCGCCAGTCTGTCTCCAAGAACGTTCTCCTGATCGACGGCGTCGGCCAGCTCGCGAAATCCAAGAAGGCCACCGCCCGCATCACGCGGTTCGAGCAGACGCCCCGCACGGCCTGGGCCACCGGCGACGCGACTCCCGCCTATCAGGCCGCACAAAAGGAAAAGGGCCGCGTGCGCCGCGCGACGAGGGACGTCGTCTTCATCGATCAACGCTACGTGGTGCTGCGCGACCGCGTGGAGCTCGCCCGCCCCGGCAAACTTTCCTGGCTGCTCCACGCCGAGAAAAATCTCGCCTGGGATAGCGCCAGCGCGACGGCCACCGTCCGCGGCGCCCAAGGCAAGGCCTCGCTCACCGCCCAATTGCTCTCACCCGGCATCGTCTGGCGCGGCACGACCACCACGGCGTTCCCCGTGCCGGTGGATCCGAAGTACACCAAAGCCGACCCCGACAACCCCTACGTGACCGGTACGTGGGGCGACCAGGCCCACCTCACCGCCGAGAGCACGGAGGTTGCCGATCAGTTCACCGTCTACACCGTGCTCTGGCCCGAACGCGGCTCCCAGCCCGCCGCGCTGCACGCCACCCTCGGCGCCGACGGGGTGCTGAACTTCCGCCGGCCGGACGGAAAGACGGATGATATCCGCCTCACCGATACGGCACTCGCCCTGCGGTAGCCGCGACTCGCCGCCCGGTTAATTGCCGCCGGTCGGCTGCACCGCGACATCCTGCGGAAACGGCGACGAAGCGAGGGTCACGACGTGGGAGTTGACGGTGCGAAAGCGCACCTTGCCCGCCACGGAGATGCGCACCTCGACATTCAGTCCGCGCCGCAGCGTCGCGTCGTCGGCACTGTACTCCACGCGAAAAGGCACCGGGTCGGTCGTGCCTGCTTTGAGCCGCTGGATTTGCTCACCCAGCACCCGATCATTCGACTGAGCAGAGGAGCGCGTCGCCACCGGGATGTCGGAGCTCTTGAGCGCCGCCGTGTCGCTGGTGGATACCGGCGCCAACACCCGCACCACGATCTCGGCGTCGGTCGGGATCGCCGCACCAGCCGTCACGGTTCCGTTCAGGACGCGATCCGGGCTTCCGCCCGCCGACAGATCGATCGATCCGCAGCCGGCACCGAACAGGAGGACACCGAGCGCGACGACCAGTGAAATTCGGATGGTATTCATGATGAGACGAAAGAGGATGCGGCGTGCCGGAGGGATTCGGCGCGGACGTTGAACTGAGTCAGCAGCTCCGTGTGTTCGCGGGCCTCGGCACCGTTGACGTGCACCAGACCGCGGGCAAACGGAGGCTGCTCGCCCGGTTCGTCCTGCCACTGGCTCCATGCATATCCGACCACCGCCGGGTGTCGAGCTGTCCGCTCCAAGGACGTCCGACCGCGCCGCAACATCCACTCGACCGACGTCAGCCGCAGGACCCGCGCGGCCGTCGGCAACTTGAGAAATTCTGGCGTCGCCCAGTAAACATCACCGGCCAGGAAAGGACTTCCCGCCGGCCCGTTCCCTGGCGCCGGCAGCTCGCGCCAATCGGGCATCGCCACATCCACCGCCGGGTAAACGCAGGCCGACAGCACCTGCGGGCCCACCAGTCCGTCGAAACGACAGCCCAGCACCAAGTGATTCGGATCCGCCGCCCGCAGCGCGGCCGCGGTCGAGGTGAAATAGCGCCGGGCAAATTCCTGCGTCCACCGGGCGTCGTCGCGCAGATAGCCTCGGGTGCCGAGGCCTATTTCCGCCCGAGTCAATTCGCGGACGACCTCCTTGTTCGGTAACACCGTCCCCCAGGCCCGCGCCAGCGTTTCAATCCGACCTCCGTGCAGCGCAAGGGCAAACTCCCACGCCGCATGATACGCGGCGAAACTCGGCTCGAGACTCAGGCAAAGCTGCAACAACGACGGCCGGCCGGTCCCCGCCGGTTGCGCCCAACCGAGGCGATCATCCGTGACCCAGCCAATCAAATCGTGGCACGACTGGAGCGGCCCGGCCATCACCGCCGCATGGTGGCCCGCGAGGAGGGGCCAATCAGGATCAAAAACGTCGGGCAGCCGCAGCCCGGGTGCGACCAACTGCCGGCCGACACGGGCGAAATCCGCCAGCGCCATAAACGGCAGGCCATCGTCCCGCCCGACCGTTCCGGCGCTCACCCCCACGGCATTGAAACGCCACGCGCGCAGGCGCGCCGCCGAGTCGAGCGGAAGCGCCCCATCCCCCTGACCGCCCGCGAGGCGGACCCCGTGGACACATTTCACGAAGCAGGGCTCGCCCGCGGGCGTGAGGACCCACCAGCGCCCCACCGCATCCTGGGCGGCGCGAAAAAAACCCTCCGCCCCGCGAATCGTCGCGGCGCGGATTACACCGACCTCAGGCGCAGGAACCGCGTCCACGTTCGCCATGATGCCGGCTTACTTGTCCTTGCCGCCGCTCTTCTTGCCGCCGCCCGACGATTTCTCTCCGGAGCCACCGACCGTGAGGATGGTACCGGCGAGCACGCCGACCGCGAACATTCCGAAGTAAATCAGCGCCGCCGGCGCGCGAATCGGCGACTTGTCGGTCGAGCCCGCGACCGGAAACTGGAAATCGATGGTGTGCCCGTTGTTCATGCCCACATAGAGCATGACGAAGAGGATGATGAGCAGGGCGATGGTTTTGACGACGGCTTTGACCATGGAAAAGGAAGGATTTGACTGACGACTGAAGGAGGTAACGCCCGCCTCCGCGCTCCGCAAATGGAAACGCGGTAGGATCGGCGCTTCCGCCCTGCAAAAGCAAGTGCCCGCGGCTTCTTGAGCCACCCGATTAACACCACGAGGTGGCCGATTGCTTCACGTTCGGCCCAGAATCAGCGTCGCCAATCCCTCTCGTTACGAACATTTCAGATTTCTCCCCGATGCAAACAACGGGGCCCAAACGCCCTCCCGCGCAACGCGGTCTTCGAAAACAAACACCGGGGCATTAACTGCACCAGCGCTCTCCAATCCCAGCCTCGCGCCTCGCCAGCGCATGACAGTCCTGTTTCTTTTCCTCCCATGCCAATTCCTCCGACCACCCGACTTCGTTTGCCGACGCTCCTCGCGGTGGCAGTGGCAGTGGCAGTAGCGGCCCTCGCGCGCGCGGGCGACCCGACCACCCAGTTGTGGTATGACAAACCCGCGGCCAATTGGGAGACCGAAGCCCTGCCGATCGGGAACGGTCACCTCGGCGCCATGTGCTTCGGCGGGATGCAGCACGAGCGCATTCAATTCAACGAGGGCAGTCTCTGGATCGGCGATGAAAACGATACGGGGGCATTCCAGGCTTTCGGGGATGTGCACGTGACGATGGACCACGCCGACGGCACCCAGTATCGCCGGGAGCTCGATCTTCGCAGCGGCGTTCACTCGGTCTCATATGAGAGCGGTGGCGTGCAGTACCAGCGGGAGTATTTTGCGAGCTATCCGGCGCGGGCGGTGGTGTTGCGCTTTACGGCCGACCGACCCGGCGCGCTGACCGGCACGATTGCGATGACCGACACGCATGGCGGCAAGCTCACGGTGGAATCAAACCGCCTCACGGTTTCCGGTTCCCTGGAGCGGCTCACCTATGATACGCGCCCCAAGAAGGCGAAAGACAAGGCGCCCGCCCCGGAAGCTCGCTATGCGCTCGCACTTCAGTACGAGGCCCAGCTCGTCGTGCGCCACGACGGCGGCTCACTGGCGGTCGCCGACGGCAAAATCGCATTCAACGGCGCCAACAGCCTTACCCTCTACCTCGACGCTGGAACCGATTTCCTGCAGGATCGCGACAAAGGCTGGCGGGGCTCCCATCCGCATCGCGCGATCACCGACCGGCTCGCGGCAGCGACGAATCGTTCCTACGAAAAAATCCGGGGAGAGCACGTCCAGGATGTGCAGGGACTGTTCGATCGCGTGGCCCTCGATCTGGGCCCCACGGAGCGCGCGGTGGCAGAGTTGCCGACCGACCGGCGTCTGCTCAACTACGGCAATGGCGCTGCCAACGATCGCGCGCTTGAGGTCCTGCTCTTCAACTACGGCCGCTATCTGTTGATCGGCTCCTCGCGCACCGGCACCCTGCCAGCCAATTTGCAGGGCAAGTGGAACCAGAGCAACCAACCGCCGTGGCGCTCAGATTACCACACCGACATCAACGTGCAGATGAATTACTGGCCGGCGGACGTGGCCAACCTGTCAGAGTGTTTCTCGCCGTACGCCGAGTGGTTGAATTCGATTCGCGAGGTGCGGAAGGCGGCGACGCGCCAGGAATTTCAGGCGCGCGGTTGGACGATGCGGGCTGAGAACGGAATCTTCGGCGGATCGACGTGGCAGTGGGTCGAGTCCGGCAGCGCGTGGTGCATGCAAAACCTCTGGGACCACTACGCCTTCACCGGCGACAAAGCGTACCTTCGCACGCGGGCCTATCCGATGATGAAGGAAGTCTGCGAGTTCTGGCTCGACCGGCTCAAAGCCCTGCCCGATGGCACCCTGGTGGCCCCGAACGGTTATTCGCCGGAGCACGGCCCGCGTGAGGACGGCGTCTCGCACGACCAGCAGTTGGTGTGGGATCTTTTCAACAGCACCGTCGAGGCCGCCGATACGCTCGGCGTGGATCGCGCGTTCCGCGACGACCTCGCGGCGCAGCGCGATCGCTTGCTCGGCCCCAAAATCGGCAAGTGGGGCCAGCTGCAGGAATGGATGGTGGACCGCGATGATCCCAAGGACAACCACCGCCACCTTTCCCATCTCGTCGCCGTCCATCCCGGCCGGCAAATCACGCCCCGCACGACACCGGAACTGGCCGCCGCGGCGGCCGTGTCGCTGAACGCCCGGGGCGACCGCAGCACGGGGTGGAGTACCGCCTGGAAGATCAACCTGTGGGCGCGCCTGCACGACGGCGACCGCGCCTACAAGCTCATCGGCAACCTGCTGCACCCGGTCGGCGAGACGCAGGTAAACTTCAGCACCGGCGGCGGCGTGTATTCGAATCTCTTCGACGCCCACCCGCCGTTCCAAATCGACGGAAATTTCGGGTACACCGCCGGTGTCTGCGAAATGCTCCTCCAGAGCCATGCGGGCGAAATCGAGCTCCTGCCGGCCCTGCCCCGGGGGTGGCCGACCGGCAAAGTCACCGGTCTTCGCGCCCGGAGCGGATTCACCGTCGACATCGAATGGAGGGAAGGAAAGGTCACCCGCTACCGGGTCTCCTCCGCCCAACCCCACAAGGTGAAAGTCCGCGTCAACGGCGCCCTCACGACAGTAACATCCGAGAAGCCGGCGCCGGGCGGGTCGTAAGGGCCGGATCAACAATTACCCGTCGCCCCTCGCAATAAGGTCGGCTTGCCCGTTTTCCGGCCAAACAAAAAGCCCGCATCAAGGGATGCGGGCTTTCAAAATACCTTGGAGCAACGAATCCCGGAGCCGCTTGCTCAGAATGTCCAAGCGTAGTTGATCGTCACGACGCCACGGCCGATCGCCAGGCTGTTCGGCACCTGTTTGAACGACCCTTGCTTCGAAAACGCGTCGCGGCCCTCCGTGTAGGCGAAGCCGACCGTCAGCTTGGCCTCCTTGCTGATCTGAAACGGCGCCGCCACCCCCAGAAGCCAGTAATCCCCCCACGCCTTGACTGAGGGCGTCGTGTGGTTTGCCACGTCCGTGCCCTTGTAGGTACCGGCGGTAACCGTGAAATCGAGCTCCGAGCCGAGCTCCTTCAGCGCCACCGCGTAGGCGCCGGTCACTTCGTACGTCGCCGCCTTCAGCATGAGATCGTAATAGAACTTTGGCGTGAGCTTGACACCCTGCACAGTGTAATTGGCGGCGAGGCTCGGTTCGAAGGTGTTGCGGTAGAATCCGGCATTCGTTGGAGCCTTGGGATAGTGGTACGACGTGAAGCCGGGGACGATGCTGGCGGCGTCGCTCATCTTGAAGGTGTACGAGCCGTAAAGGTCGAACTCCGGGTCGGAGCTATCCGGGACGATGTTGTCCAGCGGCACATTTGCCCACAGGCCGCCGGTGAAATCACCCGCGCCGATTTCAACCGACGGCTGGAAGCCCGCGCCATTCAGGCGTTGGCCACGAAACATATATTGGGAAACGACCGATGCCGTGGCGGTGACCGTAACCGCAGGAGCAGCGGCCGGCGCCGGAGCGACCGCTTGGGCGAACAGCGCCCGGGTCCCAAGCAGCAGGGCGATTCGAGAGGCGAGGAGGAGTTTGTTATTCATTGGTTTGGTAGTTCATCGACGTCGCATGAATGAAATCGATGGATTGCATGAGCAAACTTCACGCCAACAAAGTCACTTGTTTGTCATATCCGGACCGTCACGTCCGGCGTTGGCAAGGTTGCTGCTAAAGGGCTGCTCAGCCGGGACCAGACCGGACTGAACTACAATAACCCATCATCAACCGAAAATGAACACACGTTACAAATTCGCGGCCGGGCTTTCCCTTGCTGCCTCGCTGACCGCCTTCGCAGATGTCAAAGTAAACGACATGCTGACGATCAGCGGATACGCCGCGGCGTCCTACGAATACATGAGTCCCAAGCCCGGCACGGACTCCGACTCGCTTTTCAACGGCGCCAAGGACACGCCCAGTGCGGATGCGCTGAAGACCAATTTCAATTTCAACTTCAAGCCGGTGAGCGCCGTCGTGAGTCTGTTTTACATCCCGAACATCCCAACCGGTGCGATGAAGAACGAATTGACGGTTCTCGACGCCTACGCCACCTACGACGCGGGCGGCGGCGCCACGATTACGGCGGGTAAGTTCCTCAGCTACCTCGGCTACGAGGCGTTTGACCCCGTCAACATGGCGCAGATCACCTACGCCCCGGTCACCGTGGGCACCCTCGGCGCGATTCCCGCCTACCACACCGGAATCAAGTTCGACTACGCCGACAAGGTCGTCGGTTACGGCTTGGCGTTGGTCGACTCCGTTTATTCTCCGCTCGGCATCGACAAGGGCGACGGCGAACTGCGGCGCAATGCGGGCTTCGAGGGCTACATTACCTCGAAGGGTCTCGGTGACCTGACTCTCTGGGCCGGCTTCGCCTACGACACCAAGGGCAACTTCCAAGCCCACAACGTGCTGACCCTCGATGTCTGGGCGCAATACCAGGTCGACAAGACGAACGCGATCGCGGCGGAACTCTGCAGCAAAGACGGCGGCACGTTCTCCAAGGGTTGGACCTGGCTCGCCTACTACAACCACTCGTTCACCGACAAGGTTTCACTGGTGGCCCGCATCGGCGGCGAGAAGCTCTCGGGCAAGACCGCCGGCGCCGACTTCATGCAGTACACGCTTGGTCCGTCGCTCAAGGTTTCCGACAACCTGACGGTCCGCGCCGAGTATTCCTACTACGACTACAAGGGCGGCGCCAGCAAGTCCCTCTTCGGCCTGCAGGGCATCTTCAAGTTCTAATCGGAACCACCGCGTAATTTCAGTTACATCACTGCGGGGAGCGCAGGAGGCGAACCCACCGCCTTCGCCCACCGCCCCCGCAGTGACCGTCTTTTTCCGTCCGCTTGGCGAATCCAAGGCCACTGCCTTGCCCACCCGCCCACCACTTCAGCTTCGCACACCAACCCATCAGTCATGATTAAAAAACTCAGCACACTCCTCAGCGTTGGCGCAGTTGCGCTCGGCGCTTCGCTCGGCACCGCTCGCGCGGCCGACACTGTCAAGGTCGGCGTCCTTCACTCCCTTTCCGGCACCATGGCGATCAGCGAAACCTCGCTGCGCGACATCCTCCTTTTCACGTTTGACGAAATCAACGCCAAGGGCGGCGTCATGGGCAAGAAGATCGAACCCGTCGTCGTTGACGGTGCCTCGAACTGGCCGCTTTTCGCCGAAAAGGCCAAGCAGCTCCTCGAGCAGGACAAGGTCGCCGTGACCTTCGGCTGCTGGACCTCCGTCTCGCGCAAGTCGGTTCTCCCCGTTTACGAGAAGAACAACGGTCTCCTCTTCTACCCGGTGCAGTACGAGGGTGAGGAAGAGTCCAAGAACGTCGCCTACACCGCCGAAGCGGTCAATCAGCAGGCCACGCCCGCTGTCGACTACTACCTCGCCGAGGGCAAGAAGAAGTTCTACCTGCTCGGTTCGGACTACGTCTATCCGCAGACGACCAACCTCGTGCTCCTTGAGTACCTGCTCAGCAAGGGCGTGAAGCTCGAGAACATCGGTGGTGGCTTCCGCAAGGACGGCTCCGGCAAGATCATCTCCGCCGGCAAATACACACCGTTCGGCCACACCGACTACCAGCAGATCGTCGCCGAAATCAAGCAGTTCGCCGCCTCCGGCAACGCCTGCGTGATCTCGACACTGAACGGCGACACCAACGTGCCCTTCTTCAAGGAATACGCCGCCTCCGGCCTCACCGCCGAGACCTGCCCGGTCGTCTCGTTCTCCATCTCCGAGGATGAATTCCGCGGCCTGCCCGCGAAGCAGCTGGTCGGTCAGCTCGGCTGCTGGACCTACTTCCAATCGATCAACTCGCCCGCGAACAAGAAATTCGTCGCGGACTTCCAAGCCTGGCTGAAGAAGAGCAACGTCCCCGGACTCGTCAAAGAAGGCCGCGTCACGTGCTCGCCCATGGTCCTCAGCTACAACGGTGTCTATCTCTGGAAAGCCTGCGTCGAAAAGGCCAAGAGCTTCGACGTCGACAAGGTCCGCGCGGCCTGGATTTCCGGCGTGTCCTTCGACGGCCCCGGCGGCAAGGTCACGACGCAGAAGAACATGCACCTCACGAAGAACGTCTACATTGGCGAAACCAAGGCCGACGGTCAGTTCAAAATCGTGAAGTCTTTCGACAACGTCTACGGCGAACCTTGGCTCAAGGGTAAGTTCAAGTAAGCCCGTGGCACCGGCCTCGGGCCGTCGAACCTGATTCCTGCGGGACAGCCCGTAGCCATATTTTCACCAGGGCGGGCGCTGAAAAGCGTCCGCCCTTTTTGTTGGCACGAGTCTAGCATTCATGACGCGCCCCTTAACGATGAATCATTTTGTTCGACTGTTTAGCACTGCGCTCCTGCTCGCGCTGGTCGCCACCGCTGCGATGCGCGCCGCAGATACGCCGCGGCAGTCGATCGCTCGCGCCGCGCTCGCGGACGACGCCGCCAAGAAGCGCGAATATATCGCGGAACTGATGGGTCAGGCCGATCCGGCAATCGCCCCGCTGCTTGAGGCGTGGCGCACCGATGCACTCTTTCTCTACGTCGCACCCGACGGCGCCAAGGTCCCGGTCATACTCACTGGCGAAAAGGACGAAGCCGGCACCCAGACCGCCGCCCGCATCGACACCGGAACAGCACTCATGGACGCAGGCGGGAAGCCCCTGCGCCTGGTCGTCGCCGACCTCACCGCAGTCGACCACAATGCTTCGTTGCGACGGGCGATGAAGGCGGTGCTCGATCTCGCCGACCTCGCGGCACCCGAACCGGAGAAGCGAATCAAGGCGATTCTGACGATTGGACTCACGCAGGATGTCGAAAAACTTCCTGCACTCCGCGCCCGCCTCAAAGTCGAATCCGACGAGGCCGTGAAGCGCGCCCTGCGGGAATCAATCGCCATCGCTCAACTCAAGGATCCCGCAGACGACGCCAAACTCGCGGCCCTCGTCGAATTGAAGGAACTCCGCTCGCTCGCGAGCACTGATTTTCTCACCCGTTCCCTGAAGGAATCCGAGGACGCCAAAAACCCGCCCCTCGCCGCCGCGGCCCGCGCCGCACTCAAAGCCGTCGAGACCCATCGCGACGCGGTCGATTTCTTCGGCACGCTCTTCCGGGGCGTGAGTCTTGGGAGCATCCTGCTGGTCGCCGCACTCGGCCTCGCGATCACCTTCGGCCTGATGCGCGTGATCAACATGGCGCACGGCGAGATGATCGCCGTCGGCGCCTACACCACCTACCTTGTGCAGAATATTTTCGGCACCGGCATCACGATTCCGTTTTTCGGTTTCAGTCTGCCGATCTTCGGGCTCAACCTGAAGGGCGCAGCCTACCAGTGGTATTTCATCGCCGCGCTGCCCTGCAGCTTCATCGCCGCGGCCCTCGTGGGAATCGCCCTCGAACGCAGCGTGATCCGTTTCCTTTACCGTCGACCGCTGGAGAGTCTGCTCGCCACCTGGGGAGTGTCGCTCGTCATGCAGCAGGGCCTGCGTCTGATGTTTGGCGCCAACAACGTGCAGGTCTCCAGTCCCGCGTACCTGAGTGGCAATTGGCTGGTGAATGACATCATCCTCGGCTGGAACCGCGTCTTCGTCATCGGATTCGCCATCCTGATCGTGTTCGGCATGTGGCTCGTGCTGACCAAGACTCCGCTCGGGCTGCTCATCCGCGCGTCGATGCAAAACCGCACGATGGCCTCCTGCATGGGCGTGCGCACTGAGCGGGTGAACATGCTCACGTTCGGACTCGGCAGTGGATTGGCAGGGCTTGCCGGCGCCTTCCTCAGCCAAATCGGCAACGTCGGCCCGTCGCTTGGCCAGGGCTACATCATCGACTCGTTCATGGTCGTGGTGGTCGGCGGCGTCGGCAGCATCGGCGGAACGATCCTGAGCGCGTTCGGCATCGGCGGCATCGACCAGGTGCTGCAACAGTACCTCCCGTATGTGGCACCGGGTCTGAGCTGGGTGCCGGGCATCGGGAGCTTCCTGCAAAATCTCGCTCAGGACGCCGCTGTCTTCGGCAAGATCCTCGTTCTCGCCGGCATCATTCTGTTCCTGCAATGGAAACCCGCCGGCCTTTTCGTCACCCGCAGCCGCAGTCTCGAAGACTGAACCCACGATGAGCGCCACGAACTTCCGTCGTCTCGAACTCAGCGCCGTCACCATCGTCGCGCTGCTGCTCATCGTCATCGTCCCGTTGCTCCATGCCAACGGGGCGATCAGCAACTTCACGATCGGGGTCTGGGGAAAGTATCTCTGCTACGCCCTGCTCGCGATCTCGGTCGACTTGCTTTGGGGCTACACGGGCCTCCTGTCGCTTGGTCAGGCGCTGTTCTTCACGCTCGGTGGCTACATGCACGGCATGTACCTCATGCGCATGATCGGCGACCTCGGCCAGTACAAGAAACCGATCCCTGACTTCCTCGTGTTTCTCGGTTGGGAGCGACTGCCGGCGTTTTGGGAGCCGTTCGCCAGCTTTCCCTTCGCCCTCACCATGGTGTTCCTCATCCCGGGGATCATCTCCTACGTCTTCGGCTTTCTCGCGTTCCGGTCCCGGATCAAGGGCGTTTACTTTTCCATCCTCACGCAGGCGCTGACCTACGCGGCGTCGATCATGTTTTTCCGCAACAATCTCCTCCTCGGCGGAAACAACGGGTTCACCGATTTCAAGTTCATCCTCGGCTACAGCCTGGCGAATCCCGCCACGACCCGCGCGCTCTACATCGCCACCGCGCTCACCGTGCTGCTCGCCTACCTTTTCTGCCGCTGGCTGAGCAAAACCAAGTTCGGTCTCGTCCAACAGGCCATCCGCGACGGAGAAAATCGCGTTCTCTTCAGCGGCTACGCCACTGCTCACTTCAAGCTCTTCATCTTCGTCGTCGCCGCGTTGATCGCCGCCGTCGGTGGCGCCCTCTACACGCCGCAGGTCGGCATCATCAACCCCGGGGAAATGCAGGCCGACAAGTCGCTCGAAGCCGTCGTCTGGGTGGCCGTCGGCGGCCGCGGAACGCTGCTGGGGCCGATCGTCGGCGCCATCAGCATCAACGCCCTCAAGAGCTGGGCGACTCGAGCGTATCCGGATCTCTGGCTCATCATCCTCGGCGGCCTCTTCATCATCGTGGTGCTCTTCCTCCCCGGCGGCATCGTGAGTCTTCCGGCCCGGATCAAATCGGCATGGCAAAAACTCCGGGCCGCTCCGCCGCCTCCCGACCCCACCGCCGCCCCGACGCCCGCGCCCGCCTCCGCGAAATCGTAAGCCGGCCGAGTTCTCAACTCTCAGCGCTCAACTCTCAACTCTTCCGTGCCTCATCCCCTCCTCTCCGTCGAAGACGTCTCGAAGTCCTACGATGGCTTCAAGGCGATCACGAATCTCACGTTTTACCTCTACGAAGGTGAGCTTCGCACCGTCATCGGCCCCAACGGCGCGGGTAAATCAACGTTCTTCGACCTCATCACCGGCCGGGCCAAGCCCGACAAGGGCAAGCTCGACTTCGGCACTGATCCGGCCGCGAGCCACGACCTCACCGAGCTCAACGAATACGAAATCAACCGTCTCGGTATCGGCCGCAAGTTCCAGACTCCCAGCGTCTACACCGAACACACTGTCTGGGAAAATCTCGTGCTCTCACTGCGCGGTCCCCGCGGCGTGTTTGCCTCGCTGTTCCACCGCCTCACCTCCGCCGATCGCGACCGCATCGACGAAATCCTGCAGACGGTCCGGCTCGCCGACAAGCGCCAGTGGAAGGCCGGCCTGCTCGCCCACGGGGAAAAGCAATGGCTCGAAATCGGCATGCTGCTCGCGCAGGACCCGAAAGTTCTCCTCGTCGACGAGCCCGCCGCCGGGATGACCGACGACGAGACGGATCGCACCGGCGAACTGCTGCTCTCCCTCGCCGGCAAGCACAGCCTCATCGTCATCGAGCACGACATGGCGTTCGTGAAACAAATCGCCCGCAACGGCCAGGTCACGGTCCTCCATCAGGGCACGGTGCTCTGCGAGGGAAAATTCGACGAAGTCCAGTCCGACCAAAAGGTCCGCGAGGTCTACCTCGGCCGCGGCAAACACGGAACGCGATGACCGCCCTGCTTGAACTCAAATCAGTCGAGACCTACATCGGCGGCTCCCGCATCCTGCGCGGTGTTGATCTCGAAATCAACGCGGGCGAAGTTGTCGCCCTCATGGGACGCAACGGAGTCGGCAAGACCACGACGCTTCGTTCCATCACCGGCGTGCTGCCGGTTCGCTCGGGCACGATTACGCTGAACGGTCAGGCAATCGAAAAACTCCCAATCGATGTCCGGGCACGGGCCGGCATCGGCTACGTGCCACAGGGGCGCGATATCTTCCCTCATCTCACCGTCGAGGAGAACCTCCAGGTCGGTCTCGTGGTGCACGGTCGCAAGGGCGCCGCCGCCAAGGCAGGACTTGACCGCGTCTTCACGCTTTTTCCGGTCCTGAAGGAAATGCTCTCCCGCAAGGGCGGCGTCCTCTCGGGCGGACAACAACAGCAGCTCGCCATCGGGCGCGCCCTCCTCACCAATCCCAAGCTCCTGATTCTCGACGAACCCACCGAGGGGATTCAGCCGTCCATCATCGAGCAAATCGGCGACACGCTGAAAAAGCTCAAGAACGAGGGCTTCACTCAAAACCCGAGCGAAGAGATTCAACACGCCATCAAGGTTCTCAAGGCCGAGGGCCAGCTCGCGATTCTCCTCGTGGAACAGTTTGTCGACTTCTGCCGCGAATGCGCCGACCGTTTTTACGCGATGGACCGTGGCGTCGTCGTGATCTCCGGCCCCATTGCCACCCTGACCGATGAAGTCGTGAAGGAGCACCTGCAGGTTTGAAAACAGTAGCGAGTAGCACGTAGTGAGTAGCGAGCATATCGGACTTCAAATTCAACGGTTTTCCTACTCGCTACCCGCTACTCACTACTCGCTACTTCTCCCGCCCCCATGCACCTCACTCCCCGCGAACGCGAAAAGCTCCTCATCGTCGTCGCCGCCGATCTCGCCCGCCGCCGCCAGGCCCGGGGCGTGAAGCTCAACTACCCCGAATCCATCGCGATCATCACCTACGAGATCATCGAAGGCGCCCGCGACGGAAAATCGGTCGCCGAACTCATGAGCTTCGGCACCACCATCCTCAAGCCGTCCGACGTGATGGAGGGCGTGCCGGAAATGATCCACGAGGTCCAGGTTGAGGCCACGTTTCCCGACGGCACAAAACTCGTCACCGTCCACCACCCGATCCGCTGACCCCATGATTCCCGGAGAAATCATCCCCGCCGCCGACGCGCCGGCGCTCGACGCCAACGTGGGCCTGGCCACCCTCACGCTCGACATCACGAACACCGGCGATCGGCCCGTCCAGGTTGGTTCGCACTACCATTTTTTCGAAACGAACGAAGCCCTTCGTTTCGACCGCGGCGCTTCCCGCGGTTTCCGCCTCAACATTCCCGCCGGCACCGCCGTCCGCTTCGAGGCGGGCGACACCAAACGCGTCGAACTTGTCGCCCTCGCGGGCCGGCGTGAGGTCTACGGACTCAACGCCAAGATCAACGGCCGGCTCGACGCCAAACCACCCCGTGGCCGCGAGCGCCAGCGAGTGGTCCCAGCCAATCGGAGTTCGAAAATCAAAACTCGAAAATGAGCCTGAAGCTTTCCCGCCGCCAATACGCCGAAATGTTCGGCCCCACCGTCGGTGACCGCGTCCGCCTCGCCGACACTGAACTCTTCGTCCAAGTTGAACGCGATCTCATCGCCGAAGGCGGAGGTTACGGCAATGAAATCAAGTTCGGCGGCGGCAAGGTCATCCGCGACGGCATGGGCCAGTCTCCCACTGCCCTCGACGCCGACTGCCTCGATCTCGTCATCACCAACGCGCTGATCCTCGATCCCCTCCTCGGCATCATCAAGGCCGACATCGGCATCAAACAGGGTCTGATCGTCGGCATCGGCCACGCTGGCAATCCCGGCATCCAGTCCGGACTTGGTTCCGTTTATCCCGATCCGCGCACGAAGAAGAAGAACCCGATGATCGTCGGCGCCGCGACCGAGGTGCTCGCCGGCGAAGGTTGCATCGTCACCGCCGGCGGCATCGACACCCACATCCACTTCATCTGCCCGCAGCAGATCGACGAGGCGATCAGCGCCGGCATCACCACCATGCTCGGAGGCGGCACCGGACCGGCCACGGGTACGTTTGCCACCACCTGCACACCCGGACGCTGGAACATGCATCGCATGCTTGAGGCCGCCGAGGCCTACCCGATGAACCTCGGGTTTCTCGGCAAGGGCAATTGCGGAACGCCCGCTCCACTCCGCGAACAGGTGCTCGCCGGCGCCATCGGCCTGAAACTCCACGAGGACTGGGGCACCACCCCGGCCGCGATCGACGTGTGCCTCGGGGTCGCCGACGAATTTGACGTCCAGGTCGCCATTCACACCGACACACTCAACGAGTCCGGGTTCGTTGATGACTCGATCCGCGCGTTCAAGGGACGCACGATTCACACGTTTCACTCCGAAGGTGCCGGCGGCGGCCACGCGCCCGACATCATCCGCGTCTGTGGCGAGGCCAACGTCCTGCCCTCCTCGACCAATCCGACGCGTCCTTTCACCGTCAATACGATCGACGAGCATCTCGACATGCTCATGGTCTGTCATCACCTCGACTCAAAGATCCCGGAGGACGTCGCCTTCGCGGAGTCTCGCATCCGCCCCGAAACAATCGCCGCCGAGGACTGCCTCCACGATCTCGGGGCGATTTCGATGATGTCATCGGATTCGCAGGCGATGGGCCGCATCGGCGAGGTCATCATCCGCACGTGGCAGACGGCGCACAAGATGAAGACCCAGTTCGGCGCGCTCTCCGGCCCGTCGCATCCGGCCGCCGACAATTTCCGCGCGCTCCGCTACCTCGCGAAATACACCATCAACCCGGCCATTGCTCACGGGATCTCGCACATCGTCGGTTCGCTTGAGGTCGGGAAACTCGCGGACATCGTTGTCTTCAAACCCGCGCTCTTCGGCGTGAAGCCCGAACTCGTCCTCAAGGGCGGCTTCATCGCCTGGGCCAACATGGGCGATCCCAACGCCTCGATTCCCACTCCGCAGCCGACGTTTTATCGCCCGCAATTCGGCGCCGCCGGCAAGGCTCTCGCCTCGACCAACGTCACCTTCGTCAGTGAGGCCTCGCTCAAAAAGGGCAAGCTCCGCGAACTCGGCCTTGCCCGCCGGCTCGAGCCCGTGAAGCGCTGCCGCAAAATCGGCAAACGCGACATGGTGCTCAACGACGCGCTCCCGAAAATCGAGGTCGATCCCGAGACGTACACCGTCAAGGCCGACGGCCGCATCCTCACCTGCGAACCCGCGAAGGTGCTGCCGATGGCGCAGCGGTATTTCTTGTTCTGAACCCGAGCGCCGGTTTCGATGATTCATGCAGCTCGTTTCCGGTCCCCTTGCATCGGCAGATTTCGCACTCCCTGAAACCACGCTGCACGTCGATCGCCACACCCTCGCGAAACGACGCTGGCGTGGGGTCGCCACCGATGGAATGGAATTTGGTTTCGAACTCGAGGCGCCGCTGAAGCCCGGCGAAACCGTGTTCCAATCCGCCACGGCGCGCTACGTCATCGCTCAAATCCCAGAGGCGGTAATCGCAGTTTCACTCGACGTCGCTCCTTCGGCCGCCGCCGGTATCGGCTGGGCCATCGGCAACCTGCACCTCGAACTTTCGGCTGAAGCGTCTCGTCTGATCGCAGCCGACGAGCCCGCCGTGCGGCAATTGCTCGACCGCCTGAAGGTGAACTACAAACCCACCACGGCCGTATTCCGCCCCGGGCGTTTCGTCCGCGGATCCCAGGCAACGCATGACCTCGGCCCCAGCCACCAACACTGACGCCGCGTGGCTTCTCGGCCTGTTGCAGGCCGGCGACTCCTTTTATCCGACCGGCAGCTACGCGCACTCGTTCGGACTCGAAGGCTTGGTGCAGGCCGGCGTGGTTCGCGATCGCGACAGCCTGCGTCAGTATATTTTTTTATCTGTCGTTCCGACACTTCGTCACGTCGATTTGCCGATTGCCGCTCACTCCTGGCGCGCGTTGGCCATTACCGACTGGCAGAAGGTGGGCGAACTTTGTGTTCTTTCGTCCGCGCTCAAGACCGCACGCGAGGCCCGGCTCGCCTCGGAGAACATCGGACGGCAGCGCGCGGAGCTCGCCGCCACTTTGCACGCCTCGCCGTTGGCTCAGGAATTCCTGCGCCGCGCGGCGGAGAGTGGGTGGCCGTATTCATCCCCCGTTTCGGCGGCGCTTGAGGGCCGCGTGCTCGGCGCACCGCTCCCAGCGGTGCTCGCCAGCGTCACCTACGCCGCACTCGGATCGCTCCTCGCAGCCGCGATGAAGATTCTCCGCCTCGGACAAAACGGCGCCCAGTCACTCCTCACCGAGGCGCTCGCCGCAGCGGCGCAACTGCTGCCGGTAGTCGAAACGACCACCATGGAGGAAATCGGTTGGTTCAACCCCTGGCTCGACATCGCGTCCACCCGCCACGAAACCGCGGACGCCCGGATGTTTATTTCATGACAGGAGCGAGTAGTGCGTAGCGGGTAGCGAGCATATCAAATTGCCGATTTCCTACTCGCTAC
>CANJIU010000104.1 GCA_947474365.1 Opitutia bacterium
CGCCGGTTTCGCTCCGATCAATTTACGAACCATCGTCATGTTTTCGGGTTGGGCCAGCCGTTGCTTGATGGGAATTGTAAGCTTCATCCCTGTTGGCTTAGCCGAGCTCGCACCGAAAGTCCCGTCATTTCTTGTGGGCCATGCGCAGTCCTAGGGTCCACCAATTTCCCCGCCCAAAAGGCGGGGTTTTTGTTTTTCAGGGTTCAAGACCGTTACGGCTGTGGCAGCGGGGGAGACTCCTCGACGGGGTTCGAGCGCACATCGTAAAGCCGCGCGAGCACGGACTTCAGGTGCTCCTCTTCCATTTCCCGTCGTCTTACCGCCCGATATTCCATCTCGCCGACGATAAAGATGAACGTAAACAACGCTCCAAGGAGCGGTTCGTCGAAATAGGTAAAGGCGGCGACCGCTCCAATCCCGCTCAAAACCTTTCCGATTGTCGCCGCCCAGAACGTCGCGCGGAGGTATTCCATGCGTGTGGCCAACAACGCCCGGAGGATTCGCCCGCCGTCCATCGGAAATGCCGGCAGCAGGTTGAAACAGCCCATCACGAGATTCCAGCGCATCAGCACGTGCCCGAAGGCGAAAAAGGAGAGGGCGCTACTCTCCGGGTCGAGGGCGTCAAGTCCGGCGCTGCCGGGCAGCAGGAGCCACAGCACACCGGCGATGACAAAATTCACCGTGGGACCGGCAAGGGTAATGAGTAGTTCGCGGCGCGGCTGCCGGGGTATGCTCTCAAATTCGGCCATACCCCCGATCGGCATCAGGAGGATGCGGCGCACGCCGATGCCGTAATGCATCGCCGTAAACGAATGGCCCAGTTCGTGGAGCACGACGCAGGCGAAAAAGGCCAGGAGGGCGGCGGTGTTCCACCAAACCCCGGGCCAGCCGGAATCGGCCCAGCCATCGAAGGCGTTGACCGCAAGCAACAGGAAAAACGAAAAATGCACCGCGAGCAGGATCCCCCGCACACGGAAAAGGTTCATGGACCACCCAAGCATGCCGCCCAAGAAACCTTCGCCGAAGGAATACGCCAGCGTGCACTTGCGATTCGCGATGCGGCGGTGGCGCTGAGCCCGAAAAGCTAAGGTTGCGCGCAGGGCCCCGGCGCGCCCATCTTTCCGCGGTATGTCTGAAGTTGTCGCCAAGTCTCCCACCATCCTCGTCATCGATGACGATGCGGAAATCCGCTACTCGCTTTCCCGCGTACTGTCATCCCGCGGCTACACTGTTTCCGAGGCGGCCAGCGGGGAGCAGGGTGTCGCCGTTGTGAAGAAAGGCCCGGTGCCAGATCTGATTTTCCTCGATGTCCGCATGAGCGGCATGAGCGGGATCGAAGCCCTCCAGCATATCCGGTCTGCCAGTCCGCGCCAATTGGTGGTGCTCATGACGGCGTTCGGGACCGCCCAGACCGCGATTGAGGCCATGAAATATGGCGCGTTTGACTACGTGATGAAGCCCTTCGATCCGGCGAAGGTGCTCTCCCTGGCGCAAAACGCCCTCAAGGCCCACGCCGACCTTCGGGCGGTCGGTGACTACAAGCCGACGATCAACGCGGATGACTACCGCGAGGGCATCGTCGGAAGCTCGCCCGTGATGCAGGACGTGTTCAAGGTCATTGGTCAGGTCACGGCCAGCGACGTGACTGTCATGATCACCGGCGAGAGCGGCACGGGTAAGGAACTCGTCGCGCGCGGAATCTGGAAGCACAGCCACCGCGCGAACAAACCGTTCATCGCCGTGAATTGCGCGGCGATTCCTGACAATTTGATCGAGAGTGAACTGTTCGGCCACGAGAAGGGCTCGTTCACGGGCGCCACCGTGCAGCGGATCGGAAAATTCGAACAATGCGACGGCGGGACGATATTTCTCGATGAAATCGGCGACATGGCGCTCGCGACGCAGACCAAGATTTTGCGGGTCTTGCAGCAAGGGGAAATCCAGCGGGTGGGAGGCACGGAGACCCTGCGCGTCGACGTGCGCATCATTGCCGCGACCAACAAGGACCTCGAGGAAATGGTGAAGGCCAAGACCTTTCGCGAAGACCTCTATTACCGGCTGAACGTCGTGCGCATCCGGATGCCCCCATTACGCGAGCGCGGGGAGGACGTTCCACAAATTGTCGATTTTTGCCTGCAGAATCTGGTGAAACAAAGGAAGACGCGCGTCTCCAAGGTCTCACCGGAGGCGATGAGCGTGCTGGTGCGTCACCGCTGGCCTGGTAATGTGCGCGAATTGGAGAACGTCATTTACCGCAGTGCGGTCATTGCGCAGGGCGATGCCATTTTGGTGAAGGATCTTCCGGCCGAGATTCGGGGGATCGCCGGCCTTCCGGCCGCCGCCGAAGCGGCCCCGGTGGCCGCCGGACCGGCATCGCCGCCGCCGAGTGCACCGGCGCAGACGCTGGGCTCGGCGCTGGATTTTGTTTTTGAGCAACTCAAGACCGGTGATGAACCGATGATGCCGCGGATCGAACGGGAGATGATCACCCGTGCGCTCGCCGCCGACGGCGGCGACGAAACCAAGGCGGCCAAGCGACTCGGCCTGACCAAGGCCTTACTGCAGAAAAAAGCGAAAGAGTAGGGCGGGCGATGTCGGCGCACGCGAAATTTGCCTTCGGCCGAATCCAACCGGGCCGTCGGACGTCATTCATTCTTTAACTTCTATGAAACGAATTCTCGCTCTCCTCCTCGGCAGCCTCTTGGTGTTGGGACCGACCCCAACCGCTGTCCAAGCGGCTGCTCCCGCCCAGAAGAAAGTGCTGTTTTTCAGCAAATCCTCGGGCTTCGAGCATGATGCGATCAAGACGCTGGACAGCCCGAAGTTCGGATTTGCCTTCCGGGTGCTCAAGGAACTCGGGGAGAAGAATAGCATTGAGTTTACCTTTTCCAAGGATGGCAGCCTCTTCTCCAAGGACTACCTCGCGCAGTTCGACGCGATTTTTTTCTACACCACCGGTGACTTGACTCTCGCCAAGAACAGCCCGACGCAAGGCGATGGAAATCCCCCGATGACTCCCGCCGGCAAGGCCGCGCTGCTTGAGGCGATCGCGAAGGGCAAAGGCTTTGTGGGAACGCACAGTGCAGCAGACACATTCCACGCTCCCGGCAACAAGGACCACGGTCCGGCTCGGAACCTGCCGGATGGGGAGAACACCGATCCCTACGGAAAGATGCTCGGCGGATCGTTCATCAAGCATGATGCCCAGCAGAAATCCCATCAGATCGTCGTCGACTCGAAATTTCCCGGAATGGGCGCCGTGCCGGCCGATTTTGGACCGCAGGAAGAATGGTATTCGCTCAAGAACTTTGCGCCGGACCTCCACGTGCTGCTGGTGCAGGACACGAGCACTATGGACGGACCTTCCTACCAGCGCCCGCCGTACCCGTCGACGTGGGCGCGGATGCACGGCAAGGGCCGCGTCTTCTACACCAACATGGGACACCGCGATGACGTGTGGACCAACCCGACGTTCCAGGCTGTCCTCATGGGCGGGTTGAATTGGGCCCTGCGCCGCGTTGACGCCGACGTCACTCCGAATATTTCCAAAGTCACACCGGGCGCCAATGTGCTGCCCAAATACGTCGAGGCCCCCGTGAAGGAAAACAAGAAGGCGAAGAAGGCGGCGACGGAGAAAAAATAAGCCCGTTCGCGCATGAAGTCCCTGCTGATTTCACTCTTCGTTCTCGCGACTGCTGCGATTACTGCTGCCGCCGGCACAGCGAAGCCAGTCAAGGTGCTGCTCGTCACCGGCGGCTGTTGCCACGACTACAAGGCTCAGAAGCTAATCATTTCCGAGGGCATCTCGGCTCGTGCCAATGTCGCGTGGACCATCGTCCACGAGGGCGACGACCGCGAACATCGCGTCAGCATCTACGACAACCCCGACTGGTCGAAGGGCTACGACGTCGTGGTGCACAACGAGTGCTACGGCTTCGTCAACGATGCTGCGTTCGTCGAACGTATTGCCGCACCGCACAAGGCCGGGTTGCCCGGCGTCTTTCTGCACTGCTCCTCCCATAGCTATCGGATGGCGCCGACTGACGAATGGCGGCAGGTCATTGGCATCAAGTCGACGAGTCACGAAAAGAGGCGCGACCTCGTGGTGAAGTCGCTCAAGACCAAGCATCCGGTGATGACTGGTTTCCCCGACGTGTGGCCCGATGCCGAGGACGAATGCTACAAGAACGAAAAAGTCTGGCCCGCCGTGACGGCGCTCGCGACCGCGTATGGGGAGGAAACGAAGCAGGACCATGTGGTCATTTGGCTGAACACCTACGGCAAGGGCCGATCATTCGCGACGACTCTGGGGCACACCAACGCGACGATGCAGTCTCCCGTCTATCTCGATTTGGTCGCGCGCGGCTTGTTGTGGGCCTGCGACAAGCTGGCAGCCGACGGTTCACCCAAACTGGGCTACGGGCCCGGCGGGAAATGACCGGCGGGCGGGGCTCCGAATCGAGCAGCGACGCATGACGTTTTACCTCGCCTCAGGAAACGCCCACAAGGTGGGCGAATTGCAGTCGCTCGCCAATAACTCGGCGTTGACGGTCGCAATCAAGTCGGCGCGTGAGGTCGGTGGCATGCCCACCGTGGTGGAGGACGCCGGCACGTTTGTCGGCAACGCCCGAAAGAAAGCGCAGGCACTCCGCCCGTTGATTCCCGCTGGCGCCTGGGCACTGGCTGATGACAGCGGTGTATGTGTGGATGCGTTGCAGGGCGGACCGGGGGTGGAGTCCGCCTATTTTGCCGGCCCGCAGGCGGATCCGGTGGCGAATCTGGCAAAGCTGGAGGCGGTGATGCGCGATGTTCCAGAGGGCCAGCGTCGGGCGCGATTCTACTGCGTGCTGCTCACGATCGGGCCCGACGGGGAGGAACAGGTGTTTGAGGGGGGCTGCGACGGAAGCCTGCTCATGGCGCCCCGCGGGGCGGCTGGCTTCGGTTACGATCCGCTTTTTGTCCCGGATGGATTCACCCAGAGTTACGCCGAATTGGGCGACGAAGTGAAAAGCCGGCTGAGCCACCGAGCGCGGGCATGGGCACAGCTGGCCGCGTGGATGAAAACGCGCAAGGCCTGAAGGCCGCTGTTCGCAGAAGCCCTGCCACGTCAGCGTTTCTGTCCTTGCGCGTAGATCACTGCGGCCTCGGCGCGCCGCGACACATGCAGTTTTTCAAAAACGGTGCTGAGGTAGTTCTTCACCGTCTTCTCGCTCAAGCCCATCTTCATCCCCACTTCCTTGTTGGTGCAGCCCTCGGCAATCAGCGCGAGAACCCGTTTCTCTTGGGGAGACAGGGAGCCAAAAGCATCGCGGCCGGTGCCCGCCGCTTTGACCAATTGCATGACGCGCGCGGTGATTGCGGGGTCGAGGATCGATTTTCCCGCCGCGACGTCGCGGATGGCGTTCACCAGGCCTCGGCCGTCGATTTCCTTGAGGAGATAGCCATGAGCTCCGGCGCGAATGGCCTCGTCGACAATGGTGTCGTCGATCACCGAGGTGAGAATGAGAACACGGGAATCGACGGTCTGCTTTAGGATCTGCCGGCAAGCGTCGAGGCCACTGCCGTCGGGCAGCCGGATATCGAGCAATACTACGTCGGGTTTCAAGCGGTGGGCTGAATCAACCCCGGTGGCGACGTTGGTTGCCTCGCCGATGACTTTGATGGAATTGTCAGTGCCGAGCAGCGTGCGCAGTCCGGCGCGCACCATCTCACTGTCATCGACAAGGAGTACTCTTACGGGATTGGAAGGGGTGGGGGCGGTCATGCGCGGCCGGGAGGGATTATGGGCAGCGTGGCGAGGACGCGAGACCCTTCCCCGGGTTGGCTGCTGACGCGCAGGGACGCGCCCAGCTTCTCGGCGCGGGCGCGCATGTTGACGAGTCCATGGCTGCCCTCGCGGGTTTTGCCCTCGGTGAAGCCCGAACCGTTGTCCTGAACGAGCAGGCACAATTCGCGGTCGCTTTTGTGCATGCGCAACGTGACGCGGGTCGCCCCGCCATGGCGCAGGGCGTTGCTGACTGCTTCGCGGGCGATTTGCAGCGCCTCAATGCTCTGCTCCGCGGTGAGGCAGGCGGCTGCATCGTCGTCGATGGTGATGTCGAACTCGGCGTTCCGTTCGGAACCGAGTTCGCTCACGACGGTCCGCAGCCCCTGCGCGAAGCTCGATTGCCGCAGGTTTTCCGGTGCCAACCCTACGATGTAGGCGCGCACATCGCGGATGGCACCGTTGAGGCCCGTACGTGTTTTCTCGAGCAGACGTTCCGCTTCTGCCTGGTCTGTCCCCATCCGGGCCCGGACGGACTCCAACGTGAGTCCGGCGGCATAGAGCGACTGGATGATGCCGTCGTGGAGGTCGCGGCCGAGTCGGATTTTTTCGTCGAGTGCCTGGGCGAGCAATTGCTGCTTAAGCCGGACATCCTCCTCGGCGCGACGGCGGACGTCACGCTCCCGGGATAACTCGGCTCCCTGCGCGATGGACGACTCGGCCAGACGTGCCAGCGTGCCGAACTCCTTGCGTGACGCCGCGAACGGACCGGCTGTGTCCATTGGTCGCGCCGGCCGCATCGCCAGGCAGAGAATCAGCGTCATGGTCAATCCGAGGGCGACGACCGCAATTCCGAGCGCAAGCCGTTGCGATGAAATCACCGCCCGGGACGTCGCCGTCGGCGTGGCACTGACGTTGGTGGCGTGGACGCTGGACGGATCCATCCGCAGATTCCGCCATACCGGCATGGCCAGCAACGCTACCAGCGCGGTGAGCAGAACGAAAAGCGCCATCGCGGCGAAACGCGGCAGGGGATTCATCAAGTTTTTGCTGCGGGGAAACCTTAGGCTTGGTTTTGACGGAGCGAAAACTTAAATTTCAGGGTTTCGCGAAACGAACATCTATGAAGTCCTTCTACATCACGACCGCCATCGACTACGTGAACGGTCAACCGCACCTCGGTCATGCCTATGAAAAGGTGCTGACGGACGTCATTGCCCGCTTTCGCCGCCAGATGGGCGACAAGGTGTATTTTCTGACCGGCAGCGATGAACACGGCCAAAAGGTGCAGGCCAGCGCCCGCAAGGAGGGCATCCCGCCGCAACAGTACGTCGATAAAATCGCCGCACAGTTTCGGTCCCTGTACGACCGGTTGAACATCTCCTACGACGATTTCATCCGCACGACTGAGGCGCGGCACAAGGACGGCGTTCGCGCCATCCTGCAAAAGCTCTTTGATCAAGGTGAAATCTATCAGGCCGAATACCGCGGTTTTTACAGCACGCGCCAGGAGCAGTTCCTGCAGGAAAAGGACCGGCTGCCGGATGGTTCGTGGCCGGAGATTTTTGGCGAGGTGACCGAGATTGTGGAGAAAAATTACTTCTTTCGCCTTCGCAAATACCAGGACTGGCTCATCGATCACCTGCGCACCCATGAAGACTTTATTTTCCCCCGCTACCGTCACAAGCAGGTGCTGGAATTCCTGAAGGAGCCGCTCAATGACCTTTGCATCTCGCGCCCGAAGGAGCGCCTGGAGTGGGGCATCCCGCTGCCGTTCGACGAGAACTACGTCACGTATGTTTGGTTCGACGCGCTGTTGAACTACTACACGGCAGTGGCCGACAAGGGGCTTTGGCCGGCGGATTTCAATGTTATCGGCAAAGACATCCTCGTGCCGCCGCATGCGGTCTACTGGCCGATCATGCTCCACGCGAGCGGGCTGCCGCCGCCCAAGGCGCTGCTCGTGCACGGGTGGTGGCTGCAAAGCGGTGCCAAGATGTCGAAGAGCACGGGCGAAGCCGTGAGCCCGCTCGCGCTCGTCGATCAGTTCGGAGTCGACGCGTTCCGCTACTTCCTGATTCGCGAGATGAACGTCGGTCAAGACAGCGAGTTCACGGTGGAGCAATTCATGGTCCGCTACAACAGCGAGCTGGCGAACAACCTCGGCAACCTGGTCAACCGCACGCTCAACATGACGACGCGCTTCTCGGGCGGCGTCCTGCCGGCGGCCGAGGTGGTCGAGGACCCTGAGCGCGAATTGCACGAACTGTGGACCAAGACGCGCGACGAGATCGTTCCGCTGTGCGAAGGTTTTCAGTTCCACACCGCATTGGAACGGGGCATGGCGTTTGTCACCGCCACCAACGCTTACATCGAGAAGCGGGCGCCTTGGAAGTTGGGAAAGTCCGCCGATCCGAAGGATCAGTCGCTCCTCCGTACTTCTCTGGCCACGATGGCCGAATCCCTGCGCCTCGCGGTCGCGCTCATGCAGCACGTCACACCGGCGACCACGGCGAAGATCAACGAAGTCCTCGGCTACACGCCGGGAAATGTGTGGCGCGACGAGTTAGTCTGGGGGGCGAAACTCAACGGCGCAAAAGTCGCGCCGGCCTTGGTGCTCTTCCCTCGTCCAGAAAAACCGGGAGCGAAACTCGCCTGAGCGAAGCGAACTCGGATGACAGACTCGGAACGCCCGACGTAGGGAGGCTCGCCGCTCCCGACCGACCGCGACCGTCTGAAACCTGTGAGTTGAGATCCGTTTCCGCCCCACCGTTGTCATGACCATCCTCCCGATCCATCCCGCTGAAAACGCGTCGCCGGACGCGTTGTTCGCCTTTCTGGGCGAGTGCCGGGCGGCGGCGGTGCGGGACGGACACTGGAAGCTTGTCAGCATCTCACTGGAGGTTGACGCCCTTGATCCGCTGGCGGTGCTGGAATCGATCTTCGATCCGGGCGAGCCCCATTTTTACGCCGAACGTCCGGCAATTGAGACGGCCATCGCCGGAGCGGAAGTTGTCGTCGCGCACGAGGCGCGCGGTCCGGAGCGTTTCGCCAACGCCCAACGATGGATGTCCGAAGCGCTGGAACATAGCATCGCCGTTGGGGATGTTTCGGCCCCGTTCGGCGGCCCGCATTTCTTCGCCGCCTTTTCGTTCCTCGACGACGTGGAGGCGGGCGAAGCATTTCCCGCCGCTTCGATTTTCGTGCCGCGCTGGCAGGTCGCCCTCGCGGGGAAAACCACGACCGCCGTCGCGAATCTGTTGGTCACGCCCGATGCCGACCTCGCGGCGCTCGCCCACCGCGTCTGGCGGGCCCATCAGAAATTTCGCCGCTTCGGTTACACCGACACCCCGGTCGGCGACACAGGCGACGTCCTTCCTCCGCAGTTCACTCACCGCGAGGCGGGTGACTATCGCACGTCGGTCTCTCGTGCGCTCGAGAGCATTGCCAGCGGTGAGATTGCGAAGATTGTCCTGGCCCGCGCCCAGGACATCACGTCCGACCGAACGCTGCATCCGCTGCAAATGCTCAACGGCCTCCGGCAGCGCTTTCCGGACTGCTATGCGTTTTCTTTCACGCTCGGACGGGGGCCGAGTTTCATCGGAGCCAGTCCGGAGCGACTCGTGCGCGTCAGTCAGGGACGGCTCGAAACTGAGGCGCTCGCCGGATCGATCCGACGCGGTACCACCGCCAGTGAGGACGCCGCCCTTGCGGGGGCGCTCCTGCGCAGCGAAAAGGATGTGCGCGAACACCGGGATGTGCTCGATGACATTGTCGCCCGGCTGCGCCCGCTTGGCGTGGTGGCGGAGTTTCCGGCTCAGCCGCAGGTGCGACGCCTGGCCAACGTTCAACACCTCCACACGCCGGTGCAGGCGGCGATGCCGTCCGGAAGGACCGTGCTCGACGTGATCGCCGCAATGCATCCGACGCCGGCGGTCGGCGGGACGCCCCGGGGAGCGGCGATCGAGCGAATTCGCGGGCTGGAGGGATTTCCCCGCGGGCTTTATGCGGGCGCGATCGGGTGGCTGAACGCGCGCGGAGGCGGAGAGTTTTTCGTCGGCATCCGATCCGCCTTGGTGGAAGGGTCGCGGGCGCGAGTTTTTGCGGGCGCCGGCATCGTCAAGGGATCTACGCCGGAAAAGGAGTTTGCTGAAACCGAACTGAAGTTTAAGGCCATGCTCGATGCGCTGATGAAGTAACTCCGCGCCATCGCGATTCCGTATGTCATCCCCTCCGTTGCTCGATGTCCGAAACGTGAACGCCCTTTGGGCGGGCGTGTTGGCGGAAACCCTGGCCCGTTGCGGCGTCCGCCACGCGGTAATTTCACCTGGTTCACGGTCGGCGCCACTGACGTTCGCCTTCGCCGCGCATCCGGAGATTGAGGCGATTCCGGTGCTCGACGAACGTTCGGCGGCGTTCTTCGCGCTGGGTTTGGCGAAACAACGCCAGCAGCCCGTGGCGTTGGTGTGCACGAGCGGCACGGCCGGGGCAAATTACTTTCCGGCCGTGATTGAAGCGTACGAAAGCGGTGTGCCACTGATCGTGCTGACGGCGGACCGGCCACCGGAAATGCGCGCCTGCGCCTCCGGCCAGACCATCGATCAGCAAAAACTCTTCGGGAGCCACGTCGGGTTTCAACACGAACTCGCGCTGCCGGAACTCAATTCCGCCCGGTTTTCGTATCTGCGGCAAACCGTCGCACACGCTGTCGAGCACTCGCTGATCCCGGTGGCCGGACCGGTGCATCTCAACGTGCCGTTTCGCGATCCCCTGCCTCCCGTGGCGGATGACGGAGCGACGGCGACGTTTGCCGCCACCGTCGACTGGGAGCGATTCTTCGGACATCTGAACCTGGTGAGTCCAATCGCGATCTTCACGCCGCCGCCGGCCATCACGGCGGAGGTGCATGGAGCCATTGTGGTCGGGCCGGTGCAGCCGGGCGACGAGAGCGCTTTTGTCGCTGCGGTAGCGGAGATCGCGCGACGGCTCCGATGGCCGGTGCTGACGGACGGACTGTCGCCGCTCCGACATCATGCGGCGCAGGTGCCGAACATGATCACGACCTACGATGTGATCCTGCGCAATGAGGCGGCGGCCGAACGACTGAAACCCGAGGTTGTCCTTTGCCTGGGCGCGTGGCCGACGAGCAAGGTGCTTCGTGCCTGGATCGAGTCCAGTGGCGCAACGGTGTGGCTGGTCTCGGAGCGGCCCGACAATCGGGATTCGCTGCACGGGCTGACCCGGCGTGTGCCGGTGTCGTTATCCCTCCTTGCGCCCATGTTGCCGCAGGCGATGGATGAAAATGGCTATCAGCGGATGTGGGCGCGGTATGAACAAAAGGTACGTCCCGCGCTCGCGGAGAAACTTCGCGCGGAACAGAGCTTCTTCGAGCCGAAGGCCGCGTGGCTGCTGGCGGGCCATCTTCCGCCAGGTACGCTGGTGTTCATCGCGAACTCGATGCCCGTCCGCGACGCCGAATACACCTGGCCCGCCACCGACCGCGGGCTGCGGCCGTTTTGCAATCGCGGGGCGAACGGGATTGACGGAACACTTTCCAGTGCGCTGGGCACGGCGCACGGGGCGGACCAGCCTGCGGTGTTGCTGACCGGCGATCTCGCACTGCTGCACGACACGAACGGGTTTCTGCTGAAATCGCGTTTCCGCGGCTCGCTCACGATCATTTTGATCAACAACCGGGGCGGCGGAATTTTCGAGCACCTGCCCGTCGCCCAATTCGAACCGCCCTTCGAGGACTATTTTGCCACGCCGCAGGAGGCGGATTTCGCGAAGCTCGGCGCGGCCTACGGGGTGGAACACACAATGGTGAGAGACTGGCCTCACTTCGTCGCCCTGATCGCGACGTTACCGGCGGCTGGCATCCGCGTGCTGGAGGTGCGCACGGATCGAAAGCGGGACGCCGCGGCGCGGAAGGCGCTGTTCGCGGAGCTTGCCGCTGGATTGGGATAGTCGGGCGTTTCCGGACGTGAATCGCTTCCGCAGAAGCCGGCGACGTTTCGGTTTCGGCGCTGACAGCAGCGGTGCTGGGTCCGCTCGCCCTACAATTGAATCGGCAAGCCCACTTCGATGATTTGCATCGGCGGAAGCTGGTAGTAGTCGCGCGCCTGCCGGGCGTTGCGGCTGAGGAAGCCGTAGAAGTGTTTCTGCCATTCCCACATTTGCGCCTCACCGCCTGTGATGATCATCTCGCGGTTGAAATAGTAGGTGGCCTCAGACGGCTTTAACGGAACTCCCGCGTCCCGGATCCGTTCGATCAAGGAGGCGACGTCGGGCGACTCCATGTAGCCGTAGTGGGCGACAGCGCGCCAGACTCCTTGACCAATGGCGCGCACCTCCAGGCGCTCGCTCTCGGCAACGGTCGGCACCTCCCGCGCGGTGACGCTCAGCAACACCACCGTTTCATGCAGCACCTTGTTGGCCTTGACGTGGTGCAGGAGGACCAACGGTGTGCCACGGGGGTTGCCGGCCATGAAAACCCCTGTGCCGCGGACACGCAGGATATGTTTGCTCGCGGCGATGTTACAGAGCTCGTTTTCGGTGATTTCGTTCGCGTAGACGCGCTGGAAGATCTCCATCTTGCCGACCTTCCACGTGTGCATGATCGCGACGACCAGCGCGGCGATGGCGATGGGAAGCCAGCCGCCGTCCATGAATTTGTGCAGCGTCGCGATAAAGAACGTGGCGTCCACGATATAAAACAAAGCAGTAAGACCGACCACCCGCCAGAGCGGCCACTTCCAATGCAGTCGCATGACGAGGTAGAACGCGTAGGTCGTGACCAGCATTGTCCCGGTAACTGCAATGCCGTACGCGGAGGCCAGGCGATCGCTCGAACCGAAATTGGCAACCACGGCAATCGAGAGCAGCGCGAGCGACGTGTTGATAAGGGGCATGTAGATCTGGCCCACCTGATCGGCGTTGGTATGGGTGACATTCAGCCGCGGGAAGTAACCCAGTTGAATCGCGGAACGGGTGAGAGAGAAAGCGCCGGAGATCACAGCCTGGCTGGCGATGATCGCCGCCACGATGGACAGCAGTGTCAACGCGAGTTGTCCCCAACCGGCGGGAGCCAGCGCAAAAAAAGGATTTTCGGTCGAATCCGGATGCGTGATCACGTACGCGCCCTGGCCATAGTAATTCAGCAGCAGTCCGGGAAACGCGAAGAAGTACCACGCTTGCGCGATCGCTTTGCGCCCGAAATGCCCCATGTCGGCATAGAGCGCCTCGGCACCCGTCACCGTCAGCACGATGGCGCCAAGCATCACGACCGCGCCGCCCGGGTGGGTAAGGAGTAACTTGATTCCCAGGATAGGATTAAGAGCGGCGAAAACCTGCGGTGCGTTCTTGATTTGCCAGATGCCGAGAACGGCGAGAACGGTGAACCACAACATCATGAGCGGACCGAAGATCCCGCCTATCGTCTTGGAGCCTTTGTGCTGAAACCAGAAGAGCCCGGCGAGAATCGCGCACGCGATCGTTGTGATGTAGGGCTTGAAGTGAGGACTGACTCCCTTCAAGCCCTCGGCCGCGCCCAGCACCGAGATGGCCGGCGTAATGACGCTGTCGCCGTAGAGAAGGGCCGCGCCGGCGAGAACGATGAATACCGTGGTTCCCACTCGAGTGCCGAGTTTGGTGGAATCGCTTTTGGCGTGGGTCAGGGCGAGCAGGGCGAAAATGCCGCCCTCGCCGCGGTTGTCGGCGCGGGTGATGTAGCCGAGGTACTTGACGCAGACGACGAGTAGCAGCGACCACGTCATCAGCGAGAGTATTCCCATCACACCCTCAGCACGCTCGCCGGGGGCCAGCTGTGCGAGGCACTCCTTCATCGCGTAGAGTGGACTTGTGCCGATATCACCGAAAACGACTCCCAAGGCACCGATGCAAAGGGTGGCACGTGTCCCGGCGGTCGCTGGCGTGGTTGACGGGCTGCTCATGAAAAACCGAAGCATCCCGAATTGCTCCGGTCCCTCCAAGCAGTTTCAATCTGATCAGGGAATCAGCTTGCTTTTGAGCGGACCCATCCGGTCGGTTCGCGACTTTCAGAAATGACGCGCCCTACGGTTGGACAACCCGGAAAAATCCGCCCACGCTGCGTCGCATGATTCCTGCATGGCGGGTCGCCAAGACCTACACGGATATCCTCTATCACAAGGCCGATGGCATCGCGAAGGTGACGATCAACCGGCCCGCGAAGCGCAACGCATTCCGGCCCCTCACGGTGGCGGAGATGTTCGACGCGTTTTCCGACGCGCGCGAGGATCCGAAGATCGGGGTCGTCCTTCTCACCGGTGCAGGACCGCACACCGATGGAAAGTACGCCTTTTGCGCCGGTGGCGATCAGAGCGTGCGCGGCCATGCCGGCTACATCGACGAAGCCGGCGTACCGCGACTCAACGTCCTCGATTTGCAGAAGCTCATCCGATCGATGCCGAAAGTTGTCATCGCGCTCGTGGCGGGCTACGCCATCGGAGGCGGGCACGTGCTCCACGTGGTGTGCGATCTCAGCATCGCGGCGGACAACGGCATCTTCGGGCAGGTCGGCCCCAAGATGGGCAGCTTCGATGGTGGCTTCGGTTCCAGTTACTTGGCGCGTGTGGTCGGGCAGAAGAAGGCGCGCGAGATTTGGTTCCTGTGCCGCCAATACAACGCGCAGCAGGCGCTCGACATGGGGCTCGTCAACGCGGTGGTGCCGGTGGCTGAGCTCGAGACGGAGGGCGTGAAGTGGGCCAACGAAATTTTGGACAAGAGCCCGCTCGCGATTCGGTTGCTCAAGAGTGGTTTCAACGCCGAACTCGACGGGCAGGCCGGAATCCAGGAACTCGCGGGTAACGCGACCATGCTCTACTACATGAGCGACGAAGCGAAGGATTTCATGACTGCCCAGAGGGACAAACGGAAGCCCGACGCCCGCAAGTACCCGTGGCTGCCCTGAGGTTTTGGCCGGGCGTAATCCTAAAACGGCATCATGCGGAGCGCAAAGGCCCGGTCGATCAGCCACGCGCTGCCGAAGGCGAGTAGGACGTATGAGATAACGGTCCTTGCCTGATGCGACCACGCTTGGCGTCCAACCCAGAGCAGCAATGGCCAGCACATCGCGGCGATGGCCAGTTGCCCGACTTCAACGCCCAGATTGAACGCCAGCAGGCTGCGCACGAGCCCCTCAGACGGCAGGCCGAGTTCGCGGAGCACACTGGCAAAGCCGAAACCGTGAACGAGCCCAAACGCGAACGTGATGCGCCACCGATGGCTGTTTTCCATTTTTCGCCAGATGTTTTCAGCAGCGACATAGACGATGCTCACCGCAATCGCGCTTTCCACCCAGCGGGATGGCAGTGACACCACGCCGAGTGCCGCCAGCGCGAGTGTCAGCGTGTGCGCTACACTGAAGGCGGTGATGATCTTCAGGAGGTCGCTGAACCGGCGTACAAAGAGGAGTGCGAAAAGAAACGCGATGTGATCGTATCCGAGAAAAATATGCGACACGCCGAGCCAAAGGTACTGTTTGAACTGCTCCCAGGCTGGGACGCGGTAGCCGGTATCGAAGAGATAGTCCGGTTCGAAGCGGGTGAAGATGACGGGATTTTCACGACCGTCCCAGACGAAGGCTCCCAGCACGGTGTGGCGTTCCCCCAGCGTGCCGAAGAAATCAAAGGTCAGTGCCACCGCATCCGGTGCGTGCAACACCGGATTGCGAAACGTGACGGTAGAGAGCCGTTGCGCCGTGTCGGGTTCGGTGACGGCGTCACCGGCGTCAATTGGCCATGTCGGCGGGCTCATCGCTCCGAACGTGGCTTCCCGTTCGTTCAACTCCACGAACACACTGTTGCGCAGGAACGCCTCGATTCCCGGACCGGCCTGCTGCAATTCCGCCGGAGTCACCCGCCCGTCGTGGTTGACGTCGAGCGGGGTCATCTTCGCGTAGGTGGCGAGATCGAACGTGAAGGTGAAAGACACCTCCGCGTGTCCGATCGCGACCTTGCAATAGCTCGTATCGACCGTGTGGGCGCGGGCGGACGCAAGCGCCACCAGCGCGAACCAGGCGAGCAACGTCCACCGGCGGATGTTCACTTCCCCGGCGTGTAGGTGATCCACATTGGTGAAACCCAGACGAGTTCGCCGTTGGTCTGTTCACCGCGGAAGTAATAATAGCTGGTCTTGCCGGCGGTCGGCTTGGGATCGGTCCAGTTAAGTTCGACCTCGGATTTGTTGGGGGTGAGGACGTGGATTTCTTCGTCATCCTTGACCAGCGTGACTTTCGAAAACGGAGCAGTGCCCACGAGTTTCAGGCGCAGGGTGGGAGGCTGAGAGCTGGAAAAATCATCCCCGAGCATGTAGTCGCGGCCGTTCGCGGTGCAGCGATAGTCCGCGACAATGTTGTCCGTCGCGCCGTAGGTGTGCCTTGCGCGCATGGCGCGCAGCAGCGCCTCGCGCGAGGTGTCCTCGGCGTAGACCATCGCGTAGCTGATGTGGGTGGACCCGTGGTCGCTGCTCGATTGAAACGAAAACTTGATGCCCTTCTTGAAGGCTAGATTCACGAATCCCAGCGGCCGCCAACCACCGATGGCGTCGTTTGCGGTGGGGGAGCGGGGCGCCCCGGGGCGTTCGTAGTTCTGCCGCGCGCCCTGGTAGATTTCCACCATCGGCTCGACGTCGGCCGCGCTGTTGCGCCAGTCGGTGCCCATGTCGGTCGCACTCGTATGCGAGGCGCACACTCCCTTGAAATGGCGCAGGTAATCATAAAACATCAGCGTGTCGGGGGCTGAGATCACCGGCTCGGGCTGGGTCTTTGGCAGCCGCGGGAGAGTCCGCACGCCGCGCTGGGCGAAGACCGCGTTGCGATGCCCTTCCGGATACGCGACACTGCGTTCGTACGTGAACGGAGGATCGAAGCGTCCCGGTAGCCGGAAGGCGTCGGTGGTCTTCTGGATGAGCCACCACGTGTACTCGCGGCCGTTCCCATTGTCATGGTCGCCGTTGCCAAGCCAGTCCATCCCGGCGACATCGATGGCGTAGCGCCACATGTCCTCGACCGGACCGTCGTTGCCGCCGTCGCCGCTGACTTCCGTGTGCCGATGGAACTCGCCACGCAGCAATTGCAGCGGCTTGCCGTCATAGGTGATGCGCTGGGCGCGGGAACGGGCGATCGCTTCGCGTTCGGCGAGCGTCTCCTTGCTCGGAGACACGCCGGCTGACGGTACAACCTTCGCCGTCACCAGCTTCAGTGTGACGGGGGCGGCAGCCATTTCGAGGCGGCTCACATAGATGTCATTGTCGAACGGATCTCCGGCCGGGGCCTGGCTGTTGCCGCCGCCGGCACGCGGGACGTGCCGATCCTGACGATGGTCGGTCGAATGGGCGACGACGAATCCACCGCCGGGATGCGCGGCGACGGCTGGCGAATTGTAGAGCAGGTTATCGGAGTGGGGCAAAATCGTCGGCCCGGTCCATTGATCTCCCGCATAACTCGCCGCGTAATCGGTCCACACGGTGCCGAGGGCGGATTGAAACGTACCCTCCCGGCTGCGCGCAAAGAGCCAAATCCTGCCGTCGCGATCGCACGCGAGTCGGGCGATGTTGTTATAAGTGACGGCGCCCGCGACCTCGGCCTCTTCTCCCGCCTTGCGACCGGCCGTGTCGGCTTCCGGGCGGCGCACGGGAAGATTCCTCGGACCGCGACGGACCCGACTGCCCGGGAGCCCGCTGGCGACCGGGGAGGCGGGTTCCATCCATTCGTTGCCGACCAGGACGCGCAGGCCGATTTGGCGGTCGCGATAGAGGCCGATGCCGGACTCGCGATCGAGTGCACCCCAATTTTTTCCCCACGTGGGACCGCTGCGCTCCCATGCGACCCAGAGGCGCGACTGCCGGTCGTAGGTCAGCGAAGCGCGCGCCTCATAGTCGGTCGTGTTGGCGACCGGCCGCGCGTCGGTGGACGCACCGTTGGCCGCAAACTCACGTAGCCAAACGTCGTAATCGCCCTTGTCATAGGTGTCCCACGCGATGGCGACGCGGCCATCGGCCGCGGCGGCAATGGCGGGCAGCCAGCAATTGCCGGACTGCGTGCTGACGACGCGCTCGGGGGTCCAGTTGCCGTCCGGTGCTTGATGGCGCTCAAGGATTCGAAACACGTTGTCGCGAGCGGCCTGCCAGGCGACCCAGACGCGGCCTTTCGCGTCCGTTGTGGCCACAGGGCAAATATCGGTACCGGCGGACGAGGTGAGTGGAATCGGCGCGGAGACCTTGCCGTCCGTGACACTGGCGGCGAAGAGTTCGAAATTTGCGAGTGGCTGGGCCGACCATTGCGTGTTTTCCGACCAGATGACCCAGAAGCGCCCGGTCCCGTCCGCGGCGACGCTGCATTTGTACAGATCGCGTCCGGGGGGCGTGACCGCAACGGGCGCCGTCCACTTGCCGTCGCGTTGGAGCCGGAGCCAGAGCCGGTCGGCGCCGGGGGGCTTGGCGAGAAAAGAAAAGTCGGTGGGAGCCTCGTCCCACATGCGTGAGCGTTCATCGCGGTCGATCCCGGGGGTGAAACTGATCCATGCGACCGCGGCAGCGCCGTCGGATGTCACGGCGAGGGCGGGAAAATCATCATCGTCGCGCGCAGTCGTCAGCGGACGCGACGCGGCCACGCGCTCGACGTCCACCTTGCCCTTCAATTCCTCGATCACCTTGCCGTACGGGATTTCCGAAAGCTTGAACTGAAATTTTCCCTGCTGGGTGTCGACCGCGACGACCGACGACTCATTGACGCCCGTGAGCACCAGGAAGATGCCGTTGTCGGCCATCATGGCGGCGGCCGCGCCCTTCTTTTTGGCGTTCTTCTTGCCGTTGTTGCTGCGACGCACGGTGAGCGGCCGGGTGGCGGCCTTCCAGCTGGTGTGGTCGATTACCTTATCGCTCTCCTGGAACCGCCAGCCGTCGATGCGTTCTACGCTGCCAGGGGCGACGGTGACCTTTCCATCCCACGTCGTGTTGCCGGTGTCGGTCAAGCCGAAGCGGATACGCACGCCGATGTCGGCGGCGACGGCGGGCAGGGTAAGGCAGGCGGCGAGCAGGAATCGGAGTCGTACGTTCATTGGATTGGGAGAGAAGGGGGCTGGCTGTGATCGGCCGGCCGGCACCGGACGGGAGCTGAAGCAAATTCCCGGGCGACGTCAGTCCCTTTCGTCACGTTCCTCGCGCGCGCCACCCGGCGATATTGATCGTCGTGGCGCCGGGAGAACGGCATGGCGAAATGGCGGTTCCGCCACGGGGCCGTCTGACGCATGGCATTGAAGCCGCCCGCCGTGAAGATTCTCGCGGTGTGGGGAAAGAGCGGTGTCGCGGGAAACACGTCATAACAGGATGTGCCGGGGGGCAGAACGTCAGGCGGTGACAGCGTGAGTGCGACCAGGTGCGGTGTGATTGAGGCGGCATCACGCATCCCGTCGGCGAAGGCGAGCAATTCAGCCACCTCGTTGGTCGGACCGGAATGCACGACGAGCCAGAAATTCGAATGTCTGCCCAGAACGATGGCGCTTGCGGCGGTGGCTTCGACCGGCGACGGATCGATCAGCGAAAGTTCAATAGTCGCGCGCGAGCGGTCGCGAAGCAGCGTCCGGTGGTCGCAGTCCAAATCCTCCACGATGTAGCACGTGTCAAAACGGGGGCCTGGCGTCGCGAATAATTCCCGCTGCGACCCGGGGTTAAGGAGGCGCGCGACATGATGGACGGCGGTGGTGGCAGGTAAGCGTACGAATTCGAATTCACCCAGAATCCCGGCGGGAAACGTATCAAGGTAGAGGTTCTCCGGCTGGAGTTCGTTGGTCACGCGTTCGATCCATTTCCGCCAGTCACCGGGTTTTTGCCCGAGTTCTTTCGGAACGACGCGTACTGGAATGGTTCCGACGATGCGCGAATCGATGGCGTACGGCGACGATGACAGGATCGACGTGGTCGACGGGTTAAGTCCGAGCGTATGGATGACCGCCCGGGCCCGCACGAGATGGCCAACTCCGCCGCCCATCGCGTAGTAGAGATTCATCGCCTTGATGCGGTGGCTGGGCTCACTTGGCGCGGGCGAATAGTTCGGCGATGATGATCCGGCGATAATCCGCGGGGATTGGCTCAAGCAACGCGACGCCGGCTGCGACGGATCGGACGGCGGGATCCACGGTGAAAAGAACTTTGCCGTTGGCATCGCGCAACGATGTCGTGGTCCGGCCTCCATTCGCTGCGGGAGCGAGGTCGAGCGCTCCAATCAAGCGTTCATTCCTGGTCACCCGCACGGCGTTGCCCTTGATCGCCAATTCGAAGGCGTCCTTGTTTTCCTCGTTGTCGCTGATCTTGGTCTTGGCCTCGGTGACCTTGACCTTCCAAAGGAGTTTTCCGGCGGGCGTGCGCACCTTGAAGCCATCGGTTTCTCCGAGTTTCACCTCGGCGATCACCGCGCCGTCCTGGTTGACGTACCTCCGCTTCTGTCCGTCCTTCGTTTCACCAGTGAGTCGGGTGTTGCCGGCCGTGATCTTGGTTCGCCCGGCGTCGATGGTGATCCCGATGATGGCTCCGGCGACGTCCGTCGACTTAAGCGTGAGCGTGCGTTCGGCGGCGGCGCTTCCGATTGCGGCACCGACGATGAAGAAGAGGAGCGCGACGGTTCGTGCAAACGCGATTTTCATGGCTGACTGGGGTGGAGAGAGCGGAGAACCTCAAGATACCGTTCCGCTTCGCGACGGTGATTATAATTTTCAATCACCTGTGTCCGCCCATTGGTTCCGAGGCGCTGACGGGCGCTGGGGTCAAGAGCGACGGCGCGCTCGATTGCAAGTACGCAGTCGACGGAATCGCCGGGGCGGAAGAGGACGGCGTTTTCGCCGTCGACGAGAAGATCTCGCATGCCACCCGCGTTGGCGGCGATTGCCGGCACTCCCAACGCGGCAGATTCAAGCAGCACGTTGGGCATGCCGTCGTAAAACGACGGGATGGCGACAAAATCGCAGGCCGCATAGTGGGGTAGAAGCTCGAAGCGGTCGAGGAAGGGCAGAAGGGTGAACGCGGCCTCGGCTCGGTGGGTCTCAAGCCACGCGTTCAATTCAGCGTCGGTGTCGCCGACCAGAAGCACGTGAATCCGCCCGGCCCGCCCTGAGCGGAGCAGCGCATCGAGGAAGAAGGTGCCGCCCTTTTTTCGCTTCAACTGTCCGAACAATCCGATGACGAGGCGGCCCTCCTCGACGTGGGCTTTTCGCCACGCGGCGGCACTGAGGCGGTCGGACTCATGCAGTTCCCACTCCGAGAGGTCGATGCCGTTGGGGGTCCAGCCCACTGTGGTCGACGGAAAGAGAGCGGAAATTTTCCGCACTTTGTCCCGGCTTACCGCACCGACGAAACGCGAGGCGGAAAGCGCGGTACGGAGCACGTCGGCCCGTTTCAGAGAGAAAATTCCGGCGTCGAAATCATTGCCGCGGATCAGGGTGAGGAGCGGCGCGCCCAACCAGGCGGCAAAAACCGGCCCTCCAAGCATCGGCAGCACGCCCCCGAAGGCGACGACGTGAGTGTAGCGATTCCGGGGCCCGTCGGACTCCAGTAACAGCCAGAGGCGGTTGAGTGCATGTTCGCTGTCGTCCGCAATCGGGCAGGTGATCTCCAGACCGTGCGCTCGCGATTCGGTGCGCATTTCCGCCGCCCGGGCGGAAAAATGGACGAGGTCAATGACAAGGTCCGGACCACGCAGCGATCGCACGATGCGGTCGCACGAAACCGCCATGCCTCCCCGTTGCGGCGGATAATTCTCCGTCAGCCAGAGAATCCTGATGACCGGTTTCGGCGCCACGGCAATCAGCTGTCAGTAAAACTCCCTCCCGCGGTCGACTCCAAGGTAAAATCGTCATCCCGCCGCTGTTCGAATGAGCGCAGGTCGGTTGCGTCGTATCCGCCCGAGTCATGGGCGCCACCGGACACGATAATCCAGTTTCTCATACCGTAAGACCAGCCTGGCTGATCGTAGTCCAGTGGAGCGACCGTGGCGGCCGGTTTAGTGGCCTCGGCGGCGCACTGCAGGCAGACCATGACGGCCGTGGGTGAACAGTGCTGCGGGCAGGTCAGCCGCTGGCACTTGCTGCAGGTGACAGTGGCCGGTTCGCCACAGGTGCGGAGTGTCATGACCCCTCTCTTGGCCTGGCAGCGCAAGCCGCTCATGCTTCACCTCCCACCTGTCGCGTGCGGGCGTAGGTGTCCATCACGAGGCGCACAAAGGCCGCGGCATCGAAGCGGCCGGCCGGCTCGTCGCGGTAGGTCCGGCGCAATTTTATCCAGAGGCGTTTTTCATCCCGCTCGCAGGTAGCGTTAGGGACCACCAGTTCGCGCAACTCGAAGCGATCCTGGCGCAGGCCCACGTGAAGTTTAAGGTGAGTTTTCACGCGATGTTTGACCTTCCAGGATGTTTTTTTCCGGCTGTTTTGCTTGGTCCTCTTGGTGCGTTGTACGAAGTCGGTGATTTCCCAGCGGAGCCGCGTCCCGTCGGCGAGGATGCCGTCCGCCTTCAACCACGAATGGGAGAATGTCGTGACCAGGACCTTGGTGTAGTTTGCGTAGGGAGGGAGTTGGCGCTCTGCGAGGCAGTTTTCCCTCCTCTCCGGAGATCGTAAATCGAGCTCGAGCGTCACGGCGTCTCCTGGTTTCACGTCTTCACGCAGCACAGCGAGGAGCGGATTCAGCACGGGGCCGAGATGTTCGCCCTGAAAGCGAAACAGGCGAGACGCGGTCGTCACCGCCAGAAGGCCCGAACCGCAAACTAGCAGAATCAGCCCACGGCCCATGCCGCCGTGGCCAACCAACGAGAAGACACCGCTGATCGCCAAAAAACCGCCTCCCGCGAAACCGAGCACCGAC
Organism: Opitutia bacterium; assembly: GCA_947474365.1. Taxonomy (GTDB): domain Bacteria; phylum Verrucomicrobiota; class Verrucomicrobiia; order Opitutales; family Opitutaceae; genus ER46. The sequence goes on from CANJIU010000104.1 coordinate 22,652, forward strand.
AGGATTACGTTGGTCCGCTCGCCGGATTCGATGGCGGCGAGCGGGTGCAGCAGTTCGAGCCACTTTTCCGGCGTCCGGGTGTCGGAAAGTTTCTTACGCAGGATGAAGCGCCTCTGTTCCCCGGAAAACTGGAAAAATTGGATGAGGGCAATCACGCGGAAGTGGGGAAGCGGTGCGGACTGAGCATCAACGTTGGTTCCCGGTTGGGAGCAAGCAATCCCGAATAGACCCGATTCAGCGCCGACACGGCATGGTCCCAGAGAAAATTTTCCGCGACGTGCGTCCGGGCCCGGTCGCCCATCTCCCGCAAAGACTCTGGATGGTGGAGGAGAACACGGATGACGCGGGCGAGTTCCCCGGGGCGGTCAGGATGTACCAGGCGGCCATGGACGCGATCCACCATCAATTCTCGCACGGCGGGCAGATCGGAGGCCACGACTGGCACGCCGGAGGACATCGACTCAAGGATTTTGAGCGGTGAGCAGCCTTGTTCGAGGTTGCGCGCACATTCGGTCAGAGGCGCGACGGACAAGAGGGCGTGTTCACGCCAGGGAGCGAGTTCGTCTTCCGAAAGCGCGCAAAGCCATCGGATGCGGGGGCTGATTTGGAGGGAATGGGCGAGCCGTTGAAGGGCGCGGGCGCGGCGCGAGTCGTGCGACGCGCAGATCACCAGATGGAGATCCGGCAGGTCGGCAAGCCGGGCGAAGGCGCGCAAAAGCACGTCGACTCCCTGCCACGGTTGGAGTGCGCCAAAATAGAGAAGGTAACTCCCGGGTGCGTCGGTGGGACGCGAGCACGGTGGATTGAGACGGGCTCCATTCGGGATCACCGAGATTTTTTCAGGCGCGATGCCGAGCGCGATGATCCGCTTTTGCAGGACGTGGGACGGGGTGACGATATGATCGGCGTGCCGGAGACAAAAGGACTCCTGAGCGCGGAGCTTCGCGAGGGTGGATGGTGCGATTTCCGCGTACGAAAACGGCAGTTCGATCGAGGCGAGCGCGTTCACCTCAAAGACGGCCGCATGGTGGCGGCCGGCGCCGAGCAGCGGCACGCCGCTCCATACGTCGCGAAACTGACAGAGCTTCAGGCCAGTGCCGAGCTCCGCCACGATTCGGGCGAGGTGTTCGCTGTAACCCAGCGCCCGCGCGAGGTAGTTCGGAAGCGGCAACCGGGGACGAACGATCGTGATGTTTTGCTCCTGTTGAAAGGCCGGCATCGCGCCGTCGCCAAGCACGTGAAGGAGTCCGCCGCCCATCCGGTTGAACAACGCTCGTGAGAAGTGATCGATATGAATCGCCGCGCCTTTGCGCGACGGAAAGACGTCGAACGCGGCATAGAGCGAAGCGGGTGGGGGAATCGGCACCATGAAAACTCCCGGCATGCGCCGGAGGCCGGGGCATCACTGTGGCGAGGAGAGCACCTGTGCAAGGTTCGTTACCACCACCCGAGAACCTTTGAGCCCGAAGGTGTGTCCCTCCGCTGCGAGCCTCTCCCGCACCGCCTCGACACCTCCCGGGTATTTCGGATTCAATTCCCCGCCGGTCTTCAGGGTGCGCCAATACGGTGTGGGATTCGGCTCGCCGGCGGCGCGCGCCTCTTCGGCGGCATGCGGCGCAACCCAGGAGAAAATTCCTGTCGTGATCGGGCAGCCGGCGGCGGCGCGATGCCGTTTCGCCACCGCGCTCCGCAGTTCGTTAATGGTCGTGACCTGTCCCTTCGGGACCGAGCGCATCAGGGCGTCGATCTCACGGGGAGCTGGAATCGCGAGTGTGTTACCGCCGAAGCGCGCGCGATGGGCCGGCGCAATTTTCAGCACCTTCGGCAGGTCCTTGTCGTCGGCAAGTTTCTCCTGCCAGGATTTTTTCGGGCGCGTGGCCATGAAAAAGCCCCGCGTTTCGGCGGGGCTTTCGGTGTAGGAGGCGGACTTTACTTCTTCAGCGTGGCGCGCAAATCGTCGAGCTGGCCGGCGCTGCCGAGGAACTGATTCCGGCTTGCGATGAACTTCGCGTATTCCTCGATGAAGATTTTACCCGGGGGACGGAAATCGAAATCACCCGGCTTGTCGCGGAAGAACTCGCGGTGCACGCGGGTCCACACGAGACGGCCGTCGGTGTCGATGTTGACCTTGGTCACGCCGAGTTTGGCGGCCGGGAGATATTCGTTCGGGTCCACGCCCATCGAATCCTTGATCTGTCCACCCGCGGCGTTGATGCGGTCGACTTCGTCCTTCGGAACCGACGATGAGCCGTGCATGACGAGCGGGAAGCCGGGGAGGCGGTCCTTGATCTTTTGCAGCACGTCGAAGTGCAGGGATTGCTTGCCCTTGAACTTGAAGGCGCCGTGCGAGGTGCCGATGGCGGCCGCCAGACAGTCGCAGCCAGTGCGCGCGACGAAGGTCTTCGCCTCGTCCGGATCGGTGAGGCATGCGTTGCCGTCCTCGACCTTGATGTCCTCTTCGACGCCGCCAAGCATGCCGAGTTCGGCCTCGACGGAAATTCCCTTGGCGTGCGCCCGATCGACCACCCGCTTGGTGATCGCGACGTTTTGGTCAAACGGATCGTGCGAGGCGTCGATCATCACGGAGCTGAAGAAGCCGGAGTCGATGCACTCGTAGCAGGTCTCCTCGTCGCCGTGGTCAAGGTGCACCGCAAAGATGGCCTCCGGGAAAATCACGGAGGCGGCGCGGATGATCGCCTCAAGCATGCGCTTGTCGGTGTATTTGCGCGCTCCCTTCGAGATTTGGATGATGAAGGGCGCCTTGGACTGGATGCAGCCCTTGAAGAGGCCCATCGCCTGCTCGGCGTTGTTGATATTGTATGCTCCGACGGCGTACTTGCCGTAGGCGTGCTGGAACAGTTGCGCGGTGGTTACGATCATGGTCGGAAGAGTGGATAGCAGATTCCGTGCGCTGGGACCCGCCCGCAAGGGTTTTCTCTGTGCACAAAATGGAAAAACCGGTGCACCTGCGGAGAAGCGTTCGGCCTACTCGCCGCCAGGGCCGCTCTTTCGCGGTGGATTTTCCGCGCCGCCGCCTGGCCGTGAAGCACCTGGCGGCGTACTTCGTGAACTCGGAGTCTGTCCCGCGTTGAGGGTGTCGGTGATGATCTGCTTCAACTGCTGCTGGGTCTGTTGTTGTTGCTGAATCTGCTGCAGTGCGGCGACCTGGGGCGGAGCGAGCACGCCTTGCGCCTGATTGACTGCGGCCGGAGTAACGATCGGCGGACCGGCGCGCCCCCCGCCATCGGGCCCGCCCGGCGGAGGGCCCATGCCGGGGCCACCGCCGGCAAAGGTCATCACCAAGGCGCCGAGGTCGAAGCCGCCGCCACCCGGGCCGCGGAAGGCGTCACGATTTCCCGGCGGTGGGGGAGTGCCGGGCTGGGCGGCAGGCTGACCTGACGGGGGCGGGTTGGGTTTTGGAGGCGGGTTGGCGGAGAGGATCCCCACCAACTGGTCCGCTTGGGCTGGCGTGAGTGGACTATTGGTGTAACTGAGGCGCAGTTGCAGTTCGTTCACGACCTGACGTTGCGGCATCGTCTGTTCGTAGCCTGACAATTGGGCAAAGCCGGTGTCGCCGATCGTCGCGCGGATGCTGGCGTTGATCTCGTTTTGGGCGTTCGTGATGAGTTTCCGAAACGCGTCCGGATTATCGCGCGGATTGATGCCTTGTTCGGCGGACGCCGCCATCACGTCCTGCATCGTGGTGGTGCGCTCGGCGAGCAGCGATTTGAGTTTCTCGATCTGCTCGACCGGCAGATTCAGATTCTTGAACAACGGTGCGTACCGCCGATCGATTTCAGCCCGCTGCTGCAGGCTGACCATCGCCTGGACTTCGGGTTTGTTCATCAGCTCCCTGAATGCGTTCATCTGCTGCATTCCCCGGTCGCGCGGATCACCTGGTCCGCCGCGGAATTCCCCTTCTCGCCGTCCCTCGGGGCGGGAGGGTGCCCCTTCTGCCGCGAATTTTCCGTCGGAGGCGCTCCGGCCTGATGCAACCTGTCCCTGCAGTTCGCGGTTTCTTTTTTCCAGATCCCAGACGCGTTTTTGCAACTCCGCCCGTTCGTCCCTCTTCATCGCGGCCGCACGCAACTCAACGAGTTCGCCGTACTGCCGCCAGGCCAGGATCGCACCGCCAATCGTCGTGGCGGCGAGAAGCACAATGACGTAGGTACCCAGACGGTTCACAGCCGGCTAGACGTGAGGGTCACGGCAAAGTTACCGGAGCAACGGCCCGCCAGCGGCGTTACCGGGGAGGAAACTCGAAGTCCGCCTTTGAGCCTGTTTTCGAGAGCACAAGGTAGGCGCCGAACGGCATGCCTCGTTTCGACATGAAGCCCTGGATGAGATTGGTGCGGCCCTCATCAAGCAGGCGCACGATCTCCTCGGCTGGTAGGTCGAGTCCGCAAAGCTGCCGTTTCAACGTCAGGACGATGCGGTTGTCCTGGTCCGGCCGACGAACGTAATACGCTTCGGGCGTCTCGAGGATTTCGCCGCCCTTGTGCATCTTGCTTTGACCGATGACGGTCGCTTTCGAGAGATCGGGCGGAGCCTTGGACTTGCGCGCGATTGGCTTGCCGTCCTTGTCGAGCTTGGGTGCGCGGGGCGGAAACTCCCACGAGAACTTCGGACCCTCGCGTTTCAGGATGGCGTCGAACGGCCGGCCTTTCTTCGAAGTGAAGCCCTTGATCAGCTCCGTCTTTCCCTCGCCGACCAATTGCTGGACCATCTCGCGGGTGATCGGCTTCTGGCACATGAGCCGGCCGATGCGAAACGTCTGCTTCCAGCCTTCGCCTTCGCGTTCGCGCAGGACGTGGCTCGAGCCGACTTCGCATAATTGTGCTCCCGTCTTGGGATCGGTCCAATACGGCTCCACCGTTCCGAGGTCGACCTTGTCGCCAAAGTCGTACTCGGCCTTGTATTTTCCGGTTTCCGCATCCTTCGTGAGTTTGAGGAGGGCCGAGAAGCGCGCGCGGGTCTTGGCCGAGATGAATCCGTCCAACGGTCCGATCGCGCCCTTGTCCACGAGTTGACGCACCTCTTCCTCCTCCATTCTCCGGCCGCCGATGACCTTGTAGATCATGAACTCGCCATCCTGCGACTTGTAACCGCGGAGCGTCTCGCGGAGGGGCTTCCCGTCGGTCGGGGAAACGATCGTCGTCACCCGCGCGACCGAATCGTCCTCCTCGAACCCTTTCACGCGATCAATGATGCCCTTCGTCTGCTCGACGACTTCGTCCATGAACTGGGCGCGGGAAAATTTGTTGTGCTCCATCTGGCGGAGCTTGAATTCCCACTCTCCGGTCATGGCCGGACTGGTGAGGGCCTCGGCTTTGACGGCGCTGAGGAACTGGACCACCTGTTCCGCCTTGGCGGTTGGGATGAGCTCCCGCTGTGGCCGGTCGATGTACTTTTGATTGATCAGGCCGTCGATCGTGTCGGCGCGGGTCGCCGGAGTACCGAGTCCGCGTTCCTTCATCGCCTCAGCAAGTTCCTCGTCCTCGACCAGTTTGCCGGCACCTTCCATCGCGGACAGCAGCGTTGCCTCGGTGTAGCGCGGGGGCGGGCGCGTGGTTTCGGAGTGAAGGATCGGGTCCAGGGTCTTTGCCTTGGCCGGGGAACCGTCGTCCGCGGTCAGCGCGGGCAGTGCCTTCGAGTCGGGCGAGTCGTCGTCAATGGTTGTTTTGCCGTAGACCGCCAGCCAGCCCGGGAAGGTCAGGACCTTTCCTTCGGTTTTGAACTCGTGGCTCGGCGCAACGGTGCTGATCCGCGTGGTGACGTCGAACTCGGCGGACGGGTAGAACGCCGCGACGAAGCGCCGTGCGATCATGTCGAACACCTTGCCCTCCATGTCGTCGAGATCCTTGGCCTCGTGGGCGGTCGGAATGATGGCAAAGTGATCGGAAATCTGGGCGTTGTTGAAGATCCGCTTGTTCGGCCGAATCCAGCCTTCGGCGAGCGCCTTGTGCGCGTGGCGACCGAGCTCACCACCGAGATTCTGCATCGTCTCCTTCACGGTCGGCACGTAATCCTCGGGCAGCGCGCGCGAATCCGTACGCGGATACGTGATCATCTTGTGACGCTCATAGAGCGCCTGCGCGATCTGGAGCGTTCGCCGCGCCGGCAGGCCGTAACGGTTGTTCGCTTCGCGCTGCAGGGTGGTGAGATCGTAGAGGCGGGGGGAGGCCTGGTTGCTGGCCTTCTTCTCCTCGGTGACGCTCGCGAGCGGCTGGCCCTGGCAGGCGGCCACGACGGCCTCGGCCAACGCTTTTTCCCAAATGCGGTCGACGCGATCGTGTTCGTCGTTTTCCGCGCGCTTGAAATTGGGCCGCTGATAGACGCCCTCGTAGCTGCCCTTCGCGACGGCAAACGTCGCGGTGACGCGCCAGTAGTCGCGCGGTTTGAAATTCCGAATCTCGAGCTCGCGGGCGTAGACGATCGCGAGGGTGGGGGTCTGCACGCGCCCGACTGATGCCACGTTGCCCGCCCTCGAGCCGAACATGCGCTTGGTGAGGGCGCGCGTGCCGTTGATGCCGATGAGCCAGTCGCTCTCGCTGCGGCAACGGGCGGCGTCCTCAAGACCGTGCATCTTGGCGCCATCGCGGAGGTTCTTGAACGCCTCCTGGATGCCCCCGGTCGTCATCGTCTGCATCCAGGCGCGTTTCACAGGCAGCTTGCTCTTGGTGAGCTGGTAGAGATAGGCGAAGATCAGTTCGCCTTCGCGCCCGGCGTCACAGGCGTTGATGACCTGGTCGACGTCCTTGCGGGCCAGCAGCTTTTTCAGGGCGTTGAAACGCTCCTTGGAGTCCTCGATGGGCTTGAGGCCGAATTTTTCTGGAATGATCGGGAGGGTCTCAAGGCGCCAGAAGCCGTATTTCTTCTTGTCGATGTCCTCCGGCATCTCGAGTTCCACGAGGTGGCCGAGCGCATACGAGATGACGTATTCGTCGTTTTCGTAGTGGTCTCCCTTCTTCGGAACTTTGCCGAGCGCGCGCGCGAGGTCGGCCGCGACGGAAGGTTTCTCGGCGATGACAAGTGACTTCATGTGGCGCGAGCGGTTACGGGGCGCGCCGGCCAAGTGCAAGAAATTGTTTTTGGATTTCCGCCGCCGACGGAAATTTTCGAACTCGAATCGCCAGGATTTTTTCGCGTGACTTCTCGCCGCAAACTCAGCCTGACGACAGAGGTGATTTGCCGACCGCAAGGCTGACCGGCCGGCCCCTTCACTTGAAGGTTCGCGGAGGGTGTCGGGCCATCGCCAGAAAAATAGTCGCCAGCCGGCGGTGCCTTCGTCGTAGATTTTCACCATGGCCATCTCCCTCCACGACCATCTTTGGAACCTCTCTACCGACCATCAAAAATCGTGGCTGCGGCAGATGGGCGCGTGGGACAAGACGCTCACACGGAAGGCCCAATTTGTGGATGCGATCAAGTCGCAGCTGCGCGACAATCTCGCTGGATTCATCGCCCGGCTTTCAGAGGTGCAACGAACCTTGCTCGCCGAATCCGCGCATCAGGGCCGTCTCATTGGTCCGCGTGAATTCGAAGCGAGACACGGCGCCCCGTGTCCGATGCCGAAGAGGACCTACGATTACCGCGAGGAAGTATCATTGCTCACGGCGGTGATCTGCACCCCGCGCTACGTGGAGCAAGGTGATCCGAACTTGGCGGTTGAAGTGCTGACGCCGCTGCGGGCGTTGCTGCCCCAGCCGGCGGCTCCCCGCGCGCGTACCCTGCCGGTGTTGCCGAAGTTCTGGCCGTCCGAGCGACAGTACATCGGCGGCGATCGCATTCGACCGGTCCACGTCCACGAGGGTGAGCGCATCGTGCCTGCTGAACTGGGACGCGTCTTGCGCTTGATTCACGGGGGGAAGATTCACGTTGCTGACGCCAGCCGGCGACCAACGGACGCGGCGACCCGATTGATCGGCGAGGCGCTGGTGGTGCCGGACTTCGCGCTGGAGCCGCCGAAAAAGGAAATCAACAAATTTACCGAAGCGGCGGGTCCTGTGCGCGCGCATGCGTGGGGCGTGCTGGTGCAGCAATGCGGCTGGGCCAAGCCACACGGGGGTATGCTCAAGTTGACCGCCGCGGGACAGGCGATGCTGCGGGCTTTTTCACCAGAGGCGTTTCGGGCGGGCGTGAACGCCTTTCTCGGCGACGGCGAGTTCGACGAATTGAACCGCGTCAACAATCTGCGCGGTCAGTCGGGCAAGGCCCGCCAGTTGATCAGCGAACCTGGCGTTCGCAAATTCGCGCTGCGGGAGGCAATGAGGTCGCTGCCCACCGGCGAGTGGCTGGACTACGCGGAAGCGCGGCGGATGATCGAGGCGTCCGGCGAGGAGTGGGACGTGCAGACGGTGGACGACGGTCTGCTGTATTTCAGCGAGGCGAAATACGGAGTGATTTACGATATGGGCGGCATCAACAGTCAATTCCTGCGCGCGCTTTTTCTCGAGTCGTTCGCCACGCTCGGGCTGATGGACGTCGGCTTTGTTTATCCCCACTCCCTCTGGCCCGACTTCGATGATTCGTGGGGCCACGATGCCCGGAATTTTTGCGGCCGCTACGACGGATTGCTCTACGTGCGAATCAACCCACTCGGTACCTATGCGCTCGGCTTGGTCGACCGCTACGAATATCGCGCCGAACCTGGGCCGAAATTATTCCGACTCCTTCCGAATTTGGAAATCCACCTTTCAACCGAGCAACTCAATCCGGCCGACCGCGCTGGTCTTGAATTGGTGGCCGTGCCACAGGACGCGAAACTTTGGCGGCTCGATCCGGTGACGATCCTGACGCACGCCGAGTCGGGCGGCGCCCTTGCGGAGCTCGAAAGTTTTCTTGAAGCCAATGCCGCCGGAGGATTGCCGGACACCGTGTGCGAATTTTTCGAATCGCTCCACTGCCGCGTCAAAGCCTTCCGTCGGTCGCGCGAAGCCGTGCTGCTGGAATGGGAAACCGAGGAACTCGCGCTCCATCTCTCCACCGACCCCGCCACGCGGGAATTTTGCCACCACGCAGGCGGAAACCGCCTGGTGGTGCCACGCCAACAGCTCACCGCGTTTCGCAGCGGTGTGAAAAAACTCGGCTGGGTGCTGCCGACGGGGAGTTGAGCTCCAACCGCGTCAACCTGCCGCCTGCTTCGGCGTCTCGGCCAGAGCGGAGTCGAGGGACTTCAACATCGACGCGATCGTCTCATCCGTCTCGTCGCCCATGTTGGAGATGCGGAAGGTCTTCCCCTTCAGCTTCCCGTAGCCCCCGTCGATGACCAGCTTGTGCTTTGATTTGAGCGTCTTGTTCAGCGCGGCGAGGTCGTAGTTGAGGTTGTTCGCGAAGCAATTCAGCGTGACCGAGCCGTAGCCGTCCTTCGGGAACAGCTTGAAGCCCTTGGTGAAGACGAAATTGCGCACCGCCTGGTTCAACCGCGCATGGCGCGCATAACGATTCTCAAGCCCCTCGGCTTTGATGTCATCGAGCTTCGAGCGCAACGCGTAGAACAGCGAGATAACCGGCGTGCTGGGGGTCATTCCGGCCTCGTGGTTCTTCTGGAACTCGACGTAGTCGAAATAATAGCCGCGGTCGTTGATCGTGGCGGCGCGCTCCAGGGCCTTCTTTGAAACGGAGAGGAACGACAGACCCGGTGGAAGGGCGAAGGCTTTTTGCGAGCCGCTGACGAGCACGTCGATGCCGAGTTCGTCCTTCTTGATCGGCAGCGCGCTCAGCGAGCTGACGGTGTCGACGATGGCGATGACCTCGGGGAACTCGCGCACGACCTTCATAATCGCGGCGAGGTCGCTCATGCAGCCGCACGAGGTTTCGTTGTGGATGAGGGTGAGCGCGTCGTAGGCGCCCGTCGCGAGTTCGCGCCGCACCGCCTCGGGGTCGACAGGCTGGCCCCATTCGAATTTGAGCGCGGTGGCCTGCTTGCCGCAGCGGAGGGCGACGTCGTACCATTTGTCGGAGAACGCGCCGTTCATGCAGTTCAGCACCTTCTTTTTGACGACGTTGCGGAGGGAACCCTCCATCACGCCCCACGCGCTGCTCGTCGAGAGATAAACCGGGTCCTTGGTGTAGGCGATCGCCTGCATCTCGGGCTGGATGGAGTTGTAGAGCGCGACGAAATCCGTGCTGCGGTGCCCGATCATGGGCTGCGACATGGCACGGAGAGTTTTCTCCGAAACGGCGATGGGACCAGGAATGAAGAGTTTGTAGCTCATGAGAAGTGCGCGTAGGCGCTCGAAAAACTGTTTACGTGGCTCGACGGGTCAACCTTCATTCCAATCCAACGCATGTCCCAGCCCTGGCTGAAGAAACAGGTCAACGCCCTCGAGCTTTACACCATCGACGTAATCTACGGACGGCGCGCGGGCGCCGGGCCGGCCGTTTACGGGGCGTTTCTTCAGTCGCTGTCGTGGCTTTTCAACGGGATCGCGCAGGCGCGCCTGTGGCTTTACCGGCATCGGATCTTTCACGACCAGCCCCTCGGCTGCCTGGTGGTGGTGGTCGGAAATCTCACGGTGGGCGGCACGGGTAAGACGCCAGTGGTGGAGAAATTTGCGCGGGCACTGCACGACCGCGGCCGCAAAGTCGCCATCCTCAGTCGCGGCTATAAGAGCAAATCCGTCCCGCTTTGGAAAAAATGGTGGTGGTCGCTCACCCACGCGGAGGAGCCACCGCCCCGCATCGTCAGCGACGGCCAGCGCGTGCTGCTCGACAGCGAGCAGGCCGGCGACGAGCCCTACATGCTCGC
>CANJIU010000105.1 GCA_947474365.1 Opitutia bacterium
CGGGCAAAAAAGCACCATGCGAGCGACGGCCACGCTGCGCCTCACGGCTTCGACTCTCGCCACCAAAGTTCATTGGCTTGTTCCACGCAAGCCGCCGCGGCTTGATCTGGGTCTCAGAATGACATGCCATTTTTGACACACTCTAATAAACGCTCATTCCCGAAAAACCGGAAATCATGAATCCAGAAATCGACCAGGATCGGGACAGAAATCAGTCTGCGCCGAATTCTTTTCGAGCGCGCGCCTTGATTAGCGCCCATGAGCGAAGATTAGCGTTCCAAAAATATCCTCCTTTTATCGCTCCTCTTGGGTAATTTGGGCGCAGCTCAATTTCTGGACCCTGGGGACGCGACGCCCCCGTCGCGTGGGCTTGACGCGTTTTTCCACAACACCCTGGCACTTCCTCAGGGGCGACGATGCCTCGTCTCGTCGCGCGCTCCGAAATCCGCCTGCTGCGATCGCGGGTGGATGGCGGACGTCGAAGTTCCCTTTCCCGACGGCGACGGGGCGTCGCCGCTCCAGTTCGATCCGTAAGGAATCCGGTTACTGGGGACGCGACGCCCCCGTCGCGTGGCTCGAAACCGCGACGGGTGTCGCGGCTTCAGGAGTGGCACGAGGGTGGTCGATGGCATCTTTCGCCTGGCCGAAAAGAGGGATGAGCTCCGTTCAGATCACCTCGGCAAAGGACTTCCGCAGGAGGGCAAAGAACACGGCGCCCACGGCGAAAACCACCAGGCTGCACCCATAGACATAAGCCAGCTTGTGCAGAGGGAGCGATTGCTGCCAAAGGACGGCCCGGCGGGCCAGGTCGATGATTTGGAAAAGGGGGTTGAGCCGCAGGAAGTGCAATTCGGGGGGGATCTTGTCGGGCGGAAACGTGACAGCCGTGGCGAAAAGAAGGGCGGTGGAGACGAAGGCGGTGATTTGACCGATATCGCGCAGAAATACGCCCAAAGCGGCCAGAATCCATGCTACGCCGAGCGATAGCAACAGGAGGGGTACGATGAGCACCGGGAGCCAGAGCACGTGGAGCGACAGGCCGGCGGTTCCGAAGGCGCTACCCACCAGCACCAATCCCAGGCTCACCAGCAGGTGAAACGCCGTCGCTCCCATGTTGGCCACGGGGAGCACCTCGAGTGGGAATACGACTTTTTTGACGAAATTCGGGTTGGCGGTGATGACCGCGGGCGCCCAGGAAAGCGTTTCCGAAAAGGCATGGAAGAGCGCCAGGCCGAGAAACATCGCCAGGGAAAAGTCATACCGGGTTTCGCCCGGCAGGACCGCGAAGCGCTGATTGAAGAAGACGCCAAAGACCACGAAATAGAGGGCCAGCATCGAGAGCGGATTGATCAGCGCCCACAGCGCGCCGAGGCGGCTGCCGCGATGCCGCAGCTCGATGTTGCGGTGGGTGAACTGGCCGATCAGTTCGCGACGAGCCCAGAGTCCCGCGACCATTTGCCACGGGTCGACGATGAGGGCATTTACAATGGGCTTTGGCATGAGTTCGGCACGGATGGTTGGGAAAAATTGGCCCTGGGGCTAAGCGGAGGGATTTAGCTGAGAGGACGTCGAAAAAGGTAGGGACGGCTCTCTGAGCCGTCCACAAGATCGGTCGGAATTTCGGTACGAAAGCAGACGCCCATGAGGTGAGTCCCTACCTGCCGGAAGCCTTTTTCGACTCCCTCTAAGCAACCGTGCAGAAGAAAACCACGGATGGACACGAATGGACACGGATACAGACGCGAGAACCAGCCACCGTTGGAAATCCGAAACGCCACCGAACGGTGACCGCCAAGAATTCGCACGCACCGGCGCGGCTTGCTCTGAGCATCCGTGTTTATTCGTGTCCACCCGTGGTTCAAATGAACCGTCGCGGCTGAGAGTTGTGAGCAATACCAAACGGTGAACTTCGTTTTTAGGTCGGTTGGGGCGCGCGGCCGCTCTGGAGATTTGGCTCTCAGCTCTTCGCTCTGGGCTCTAGACTTCATCGTTGGCTGAGTATCAGGCTTGTACAGATCGTCCGACTGACCGCAACGTTGCCCGCACGGCTTCCGGTGTGACGAACGAAATGGCGCACGACTCATCGTTGACGCCATGGCTGACGGCCCAGCGAGTGCCGTCCCAGGCGGCGCCGCAGGGGTAAATCACCTCGCCGACCGCGGGATTGAGCCGCTCGTGGGTCCGCCGGTCCCCGTCGGCGCCGGCGAATGCCAGCGGTGAGATTGGCTGCGCTGTCGGCGTGAAGGGATGGGTCGGCGCGAAGCAATACGCGGCCGGGGCGTACCGGTATCCGTTCACGCCGTCATGGACAGAATGACAGAAACTCCAAAACGCGCCGTCATGCAGGCAGGGCGGCGCGCCTCCCCGCAAGCCACCGTGAGCCGGCGGGTAACCTTGCAGCGTCCATTCCCCGCGGGCGGCATCCGAAAACAGGATGTCCCCGTCGCCATCGAGCGAGAAGTGCAGCACGCGGTGCGGCAGGATGGAGTACACGGCGAAGTAACTCCCGCTCCCGCCGGCGTCGAAGAGCGTCCAGTTCTTCTCCAATTTCTGGCGTTCGCCGGCGAGCAGCAACTCCCGCGGATGGCCGCGGGGCAGGAGAGTGGCGGAATCGAGTTCCTGCAGGAATTGATAGTTGCGCGGTTCGTGCCAGCCCGAGTTCCAATAGACGAAGAGGCGTCCTTCAAACCGGTAAAGTCGGGGATCGGCGAACCACTGGGTCGCGATTTCGGGGTAATGGCCGTCGGGGCGGAAGCGGACGTGATCGCTTAGGGGCGCTTGTGAGCCGCCGATGAGTTGGAACGAAGCGTCGAGCCGGCAGGCGGAGATTCTCCTCCGACCATCGGGGGTGACAATGCGACTGGCGAATATCCATCCGTCGCCGTCGCGCAGCAACCCCGGGTTGAAGGCCCGCAGGGGCCCCTGGCCGATGAAGTGTCGCCACGTTGCCGGGAGCAGTTCCTCCGCCCGGAAGATAAGCGCTTCGCTGTTCGAGTCGCTCATCTCATTTCGGTTCGCGAACACGGTGGCTGAATTTTGCAGGGGCACAGCGGGTGCATGTTACTTTCTTGCAGACGTTCCGTGTTCTGGAGGTAGGGACGCCTCTCCGAGGCGTCCGCGGACGTTTCGGAGAAACGTCCCTACCTGCCTTGGGGGGGGCTGCTTGCACGAGGATGAGCTGCGCCTCTGTGTCGGGAAGGATCTCCGATGTCTCAATGAGGCTCATTTCGAAAGCAAGTGAGACGAATCTTGGCAGAAACTCCGGATGGCCGCGCACACCGCGTCGATTTGCCCGGGGGTGTGGTGCGGGCCAATGGGCAGGCTGAGGACTTCGTCGGCGAGTGTCTCTGCGAGCGGAAAGTCTCCCTTTTTCCAGCCATAGCCGGCGTAGGCGTGGGAGAGGTGAGGGGGAATGGGGTAGTGGATGACCGTGCCGACGCCGAGGGCGGCGAGATGCTTTTGCAGGGCGTCGCGGCGCGAGGAACGAACGACAAAAAGATGCCACACCGGGCTGGCCCACGTCGGCACCTGGGGCAGGCGGAGGTCGGCGAGGCCGGCCAGCTGAATTTGGTAACGCGCGGCGAGTGTGACGCGGCGGGCGTTCCACTCCTCCAGTCGCGGCAGCTTGGCCCGCAGGAAGGCGGCCTGCAATTCGCTCATCCGCGAATTCATCCCGAGGTACTCGTTGTGATAGCGGACCTTTGAACCGTAGTTGCGCAGATGGCGGACTTTATCGGCGAGCGCATCGTCATTGGTGGTGACGGCTCCAGCGTCGGCCATCGCGCCGAGGTTCTTGCTGGGATAGAAGCTCACTCCGGCCGCATGCCCCAGCGAACCGGCGGCTCGACCGCGACAGCGCGCGCCGTGCGATTGCGCGGCGTCCTCGAGCACGAAGAGCCCGTGTTGCGCGGCGACGGCGTTGATCGCGTCCATCTCGGCGGTCTGCCCATAGAGGTGAATCGGCAGGATGACTTTGGTTCGGGGAGTGATCAGCGCCGCGAGACGATCAGAGTCGAGGTTGAAGGTGGTGACTTCCGGTTCGCATGGGACGGGCTTGGCGCCGACGTGGGTCACGGCGAGCCAGGTCGCGATATAGCCGTGGGAGGGCACGATCACCTCGTCGCCGGGACCGACGCCCAGTGCCATCAGGACCAATTGCATCGCCTCGAGTCCGTTGGCGACGCCGACGCAGTGTTTCACTCCGACGCTTGCCGCGTACTCCGCCTCGAAGGCCTCGAGTTCTTTCCCGAGGAGCAACCAACCGGACTCCATGACGCGGTGGTACGCCGCATCGAGTTCGGAGCGGAGTTCGTCGTAGGCGGGTTTTAACTCTAGGATGGGAACCTTCATCGTGGTTTCGGACCGAATAGTTCCTGTCTGGTCGATCCGTGTCGATACCGTTGAGAGTTGAGTTGAGGGTTGAGGGTAGAGAGTGGGCGCGTCCCGTTTTTTGGACCGGCGAAACCTGCATCGATCACCCTCGTGCAACTGCTGGAGCCGCGACGCCGTCGCGGTTTCGAACCACGCGACGGGGGCGTCGCGTCCCCAGTAGCCGGATTCTGGACGGATCGAACTGGAGCGGCGACGCCCCCCGTCGCCGTCCGGAAAGGGAACTTCGACCTCCGTCACCCATCCGCGCCCGCAGCGGGCGGATTTCGGAGCGTGAGACGAGACGAGGCGTCGTCGCCCCTGATGAAGCGCCAGGGTGTTGCGGAAAAACGGGTCACGCCCGCGCGCCGCCCTCGTCGCGGTTTCGAACCACGCGACGGGGGCGTCGCGTCCCCAGGGTCCAGAAATTGAGATGGGCCCGCGTTGAGGGATGAGCGTTGAGAGTTCGAACTTCAGGCCTGAACCCGACGTGCTCGCGCTCGCACGTGTGATTCCCCTTCGGGTTTTTCTCTCAGCCGTAGCCGTGCAGAAGGAAACCACGAATGGACACGAATAGACACGGATACAGAGGCGAGAACTGGTTCGGGTTGGAAATCTGAGACGCCCCCGAACGGTGAGTATCAAGGATTCGGGCGTGCGGGCACGGCTGGCTCTGAACATCCGTGTTCATTTGTGTTCATTCGTGGTTCAAATGAATTGATCCGGCTCAGTTCTCAACCCTCAACTCTCAACGGAATTCCCCACTCAGACGAATTTCAATTTGCGCGCGGCGAACATCACCATGCGGAGCAGGAGCCAGCCATGGCGCCACCGTTGGATGTTGGTGGTGCCGTAGGTGCGTTCGCGGTAGCGAATCGGCACGTCGGCGATCTTCAGGTTGAGTTTCGCCGCGCCGAAGAGGAGGTCGAAATCGCCGAAGGGGTCGAAGTCGCCAAAATACGTGCGGTTTCGTGCGATTCGTTCGTAGTGGGCGCGGGTGAGCACCTTGGTGCCGCACAGCGTGTCCTTGACCGGCTGGCCGAGCAGCCACGTGAAGATCAGGCCAAACGCCTTGTTGGCGCACAGATTGAGAAACTGCATCGCCTTTTCGTCCATCGGATAGACGAGGCGAACGCCGTTCGCAAATTCGGCCCGGCCCGTCGCGATGACGTCGTAGAATTTGGGCAACTCCTCGGGTGGCATTGTGAGGTCGGCGTCGAGAATCATGAGCACGTCGCCCGTCGCCACGGCGAAGCCGGCTCTCACGGCGTCGCCCTTTCCTTTTCCGGTCTGCTGCAGGATGATGATTTTGCGCTGCGGATTTTCGGCGGCCACGCGCTGAATCTCGGCCCACGTGTTGTCCTTGGAGTGGCCCTCGACGAAGATCAACTCCGTGCCGGCCCCGAGTTCGGCGGTTCGGGCCACGGCCGCGGGGATGTTGCCGGCCTCGTTGCGGGCCGGAATGATCACGGAGACGGTCAGCGACTTCCTTGGCTCCGCTTGTTCGCGTCGCGCGACGAAGAAGACCGTCAGGCAAAACCATTGGAGAAATGGTGCGAGCCAGCGGTTGACGAGTGTTCCGAGGCCGAGGGCCGGGAAGGGCAGGAGGATTCGCCCGTGGCGGCAGACCGGAGTCCAGCCAGCCAGGCGCAGGAGATTGAGAACGTCCGACGACGCCAGCCAGCTGTTTTGCGGCTGAGGCGACTTCAATCCCAGCAACCGGGCGAGCGAAAGGAAGGGTCGCCAGAGCGTGTTCTGAAAATTCACGATCACCCGCGTGTCGGCATGGGAAACCGCGTGCAGCCGTTCGAACAGGCATTGCACGTCGGCCGCGAGGTTCAGCGTGTCGGAAATGATGATGACGTCGAACTTCCCGCCGCGGGCGACCGCGCCGTCCGGGTCCAGTAATTCGCCGGCCTGCACGGCAAACGCCGCGTCCGGCAGGCGGGCCCGGGCGGCGGCAATTTGTTTCTCGGAGAGATCGATCCCCGCCTTGCGACCGGCGCGCACCTGCGCGAGCAACTCCCCTGAACCGCAGCCGATTTCCAGGACGCTCGCGTCGGGCGGGATCAGGAGATTGTAGTAATGGGCCAGGAGCGAGCGATAGGCGCGCGCGCCCGCCTGCGGTGCCGTGGGGGCGGCGTCGTAAAAGGATCGGACCCGCTCAAGATGTTCGCGGGCGAGGGCGGAGATTTCGGACGGCATGGTGGCGGGGACGCTCAAAGCGCGGCACTTTCGTGAGCGTGGCGGGTCAGGGCGTCGAGGCTCAAGACTTATGGGTTGCAATCGCTCTGGAATTCCCGCGCTCTGACCCCTCAATTCTTGCGTCAATTCATGGTGTTGTCCGGTCCTACGTTCCAGCGCGTCGTGTCGCGCGCCGTGCTCCTGGTTTTCTTCCCTCTGCTCGTGGCGTGTCTGCGCGCCCAATCGGGGGAGGTGGCGGGCTCGATGCCGGAGGATTACCTGCCGGAATTGAAGACGATTCTCGCGACGGCGATGCAGCGATCGCCGCAATTGCTCGCGGCCGAGTTTGATCGGACGGTCCAGGAAGCGAGGATTCTGGTCGCCGATGCGGCGCGAATCCCGAATCTTCGCGGGTCGTCGGAGTTCGCCAGCAATCAGACCTCCGTATCGAGCAACAGCGGATCGAGCAGCCGGGCCAACGGCGTGTTTTACCGGTTTGAGGCCGGCCAACCGATTTTTCACTGGGGTGCGCTGAAAAACCAAAGCGAAGCCGCGCGCATCAATTTGCGCGTGGCCGAGAAGAATTTCGCGATGGTCTATCGCGACCTCGCGGTGATCCTGCGCAAATCGTTTCTGGCGCTGGCGGTCGAGAAGGCGAAGCTCCGGCAGGGCCGCGAGGCGTTGCGCATTTTGCGACAGGATATCGTCGCCGCGACCGACAAAAAGGAGCGCGGGCTGATTTCGCCGGGGGCCCTGGAGGGCGAACGGCTGCGGGAACGGGAAGTGACGCTGGAACTCAACCGCGGGGAAGCGGAGTTTGCCGCGAACCGCCGCCGTTTGGCCCGAATCGCCGGAGTGAAGGAGATTTCTGAGGATTCCATCCCCAACGAGATTCCAGCGCCGACCTTTTCGCCCGCACTCGCGGCGGCGATGAAGGCGGCATTGCTGCGCGACGGAGCCAAGGGCACCTTGGAGTACGAAATCTACGACCTCAAGGTGCGTGAGGCGATGCTGCGGTACAAAATCGAAAAGACGCGGCTGCTGCCCAAGATCAACGCGGGCGCCTCGTTCAGCCTCGAAAATTCGACGAACGTCAACGGCAACGTGGTCAACCAGGAGGCGTTTCAACGGCAGGCCTTCAGCGTCAGCGCGCAATGGAACATCTTCGATGGGTTCGCCACCCGTGGCGTGGTGCGGGAGGCGCTGGCGGCGCAGCGGCTCAACGAGAAACGGCTCGCGTACGAGACCGAGGAGATTCTGCAAAACGCCCAGTTATTGGAGCGCAATCTGCAACTTGACGCCGAGGCGCTCGAGATCAGTGAAATTCGCCGCAGCCTGGCGGTGGAAACGAAGAAGCGCGCTGCGGAGGAGGTGGAACTGGGCAACCTGCCCAAGGGCGATGTCGAGCGCGCCCAAATCGGGATTCTGCAGGCCGATGCCGTCACGTTCACCGCGCGTGCCGCCTTTCTCGGCCGTTGGAGCGAATTCGTTTCGCTCGCCGGCCACGACCCTGTGCTGAACAATGTCCCCGCCAGCCATGTCCGCCCAAAAAAATAAAGGCAGCGTCCTTCTGAATCTCAGCGTCGTGCTCGTGGTCCTCGCCGGCATTGGCGTGGCGGTCTTCCTGGGTTTCCAGGGCACCGCCCGTGTCGAGGCGGTGAAACGCGACACCGCCGTCGATGCCGTGACGGGCAACGCCCGGGTCGATGCCGATGGCGGCCTGAAGGAAGTTTCGAGCGAGGTGGCGGGCAAGGTGGTTTGGTGCGAGGCGATCGACCCAGGCCGGTTGTTCAAGGCGGGGGAAAAATTGGTGCAGTTGGACACGTCCGACCTCGACCGGCGGATTGCCGAGACCGAGCGCAATTTCAAGAGCGCGAAGGAGCGGGCAAAAATGATCCTTGAGAACAACCCGGAGCGGCAGGTGGCGCAGGAGTTGGTGAACAACGCCCGCCGGCTCCGGGATCGCGGCGAGGCCTCCGAAGAACAGGTGCGCTCCTTGGAGCGGGCGTTGGCGGCGATCGACACCAAGCTAAAGGTGACGGAGTTCGACGACAAGAAGGCCGAGGTGGATTTCAACGCGGCGATGGAGGAGATGCAGCTGCAGCGGGAAAAGATGACGATTCGGGCGCCGTCCGACGGTACAATCGAGGGGGCGCTGACGTGGAAGGGCGCCCTGATCAACGCCGGCAAGGTGGTGGCGACGTGGTATTCCAACACGCGTGTCGTCACCGTGAAGATCAGCGAAGAGAGCTTCGGCAAGGTGAAGCTGGGCCAGCCGGCCCGTCTGCGGCTGTTGACCTACGGCACCCAAAATTACGAGGCGGTGGTCTCGAAGCTGCTGCCGACGGCGGACGACGCGCAGCGCTTCACGGTGTTTCTCGATGTGAAGGTTGATCCGGCGAAGCTTTTTCCGAATAGCACCGGCGAAGCGACGATCACGGTCGATCAACGGCCGAATCAGGTCATGATCCGGCGGCGCGCCTTGGTGGACAATGAGCGTGTCTTTGTCGTGAGCGGTGGCCGGGTGCAATTGCGGAAGGTCGAGGTCGGGTACGTCGCCCTCAATGTGGTGGAGATTCGCAAAGGGCTCGAAGTCGGCGAACATATCATCGTGGACCGGTTGGATGAGTTTCGGGACGGCCAGCAGGTGCGTACCGAGCTGCTGAAATAGCACGCAACGCCGATTCTTACGTCGCACGCGCCGACCTGATGTCTCCGAACCTTCGCATCGCGTTTCGTTTTCTGACCGCGAAGAAGCGGGCCATGTTCATGAGCCTGTCGTGCACCGTGCTGGGGGTGGGGCTCTTCATCGTGACGCAGGCGACGACCAGCGGCTTCGAGAGATTTTTCACCAAGACGATTCTCGGCATCAACGGGGCGATTCGGATCGAGGACAAGATTCAGGACACGATGCGCAGCATGGCGGCGGCTGGCGCCAGCGATTCCTATTTTTCGCAGCGGGAGGGTGTGAAGTACATCGAGGGAGTCGAGGAGCCCCAGCTGATTGGCGACGCGGTGCGGGAGTTTGCCAACGTCCGAGGCGTCTCGGCCGTGGTGCGCGGCAATGTGCAGATTACGAGTTCCTTTAAGACGGAGGACGCCCAGGTGTTTGGCATCCGAATCGAGGACCACGTCCGCGTATCCGATCTCGCGGAACAGATCACGCGGGGGAAACTCGACGATTTTCGCGATTCGCCGAGTGGCGCACTGGTCGGGCGGGTGCTCGCCGACCGGCTCCAGCTGACGGTTGGTGATTCGTTCGTGATCGTCGCGCGCAGCCAGTCGCGGCGCGTACATGTCGCGGCGATTTACGAGACGGGATATCGCGAGGTCGACAAGTCCAACATCTACCTGCCGATGGCAGAGGCGCGTTCGCTTCTCCGGAAACCGTCGGGCGCGACCTTTCTCCAGATCAGCCTGAACGATCCGGGCCGGGCGCCGCAGGATGCCGCGAAGATGGAGCAGGTGCTGCGACACGGAGCCAAGCCGTGGCAGGAGCGGGAAAAAACCTGGCTGGCGGTCTTCCGCGCACTGCGGATTTCGACGATGATCACGGTCTCGGTGTTTACGCTCATTGCGAGCCTGGCGATGTTCAACACGCTCGCGATGATCGTCCTCGAGAAAACCAAGGACATCGCGATCCTGCGCTCGATGGGCTACGAACGGCGCGACATCACGCAAATCTTCCTCTGGCAGGCCGGGATCGTGCTCGCGATTGGCGCGGTGCTGGGCGCGATCTTTGGGGCGGGCGTCACCTGGCTGGTCGGGCAGGTCCCGCTGCCGATCAACGGTATCTTCAAGACGGACCGCTTCATCGTCACGTGGGACGTGAACCACTACCTTGCGGCGATTGCGACGGCAGTCGTGATGGTGATGGTCGCGAGCCTCATCCCCGCCCGTCGCGCCGCCCGGCTCGAACCGGGCGACATCGTCCGCGGCACCGCCCAATGAGCAAGGTGACGACACCAACTCCGGGTGGGCTCGCGCTCCGTTGCACCAACCTGCACCGCCACCTCGGCCAGGACGAGGGACGGGTGCACGTGCTCAAGGGGGTTTCGTTTGAAGCGCACCGCGGTCAGGTCTACGCCATCGTTGGGCCGTCCGGCTGCGGCAAGAGCACGCTCCTCTACCTACTGGGGTTGCTCGACCAACCCGATGACGGTCAGATCGAGATCAACGGACGGCTGATGTCGAACAGCGATGATTTCGCCCGCACCGCTGCCCGCGGGGAGCACATCGGCTTTGTTTTTCAGTTTCACTTCCTGATGCTTGAGTTCACGGCGCTGGAGAACGTGATGATGCCGATGCGCAAGCTCGGTCGACTGCGACCGGACGAGATGAGCGCCCGGGCGCATGCCCTGCTCGAATCGGTCGGGCTCGGGGCCAAGACCCACCGGCTCGGCACTCAACTCTCGGGTGGCGAGCAGCAGCGCGTGGCGGTGGCGCGAGCGTTGGCCAACCAGCCCACCATCCTCCTGGCGGATGAGCCGACCGGAAATCTCGACGTGAAGAACTCCGGATTGGTATTCGACCTGCTGACGCGTCTGGCGAAAGAGCAGGGGCAGGCGGTCATTCTTGTCACGCACAATCCGGAAATCGCCCAACGGTGCGATCTCACCCGTCCGATGAGGGATGGATTATTTGTATGAGGCGTTGGATTTCGGTCGATAAGTACGAGCATCTCCCCCTCATGGACCGACTAATTTCCGTCTTGGCAAAAATTCCTTCCGAAAATTTGGTTTACAAGCGAAACGCCGCTCCCTTCTTTCCCAAGCGATTTTGACTCACTCCCTCCACATCCCGTGATCCACCACTCATCGCGAAAACAATTCTTCGCCAAGCTGCTTGGAGTGGTCGCAGCGACGAGCGTTTCCACGAAACTGCTCGCGAAACCATCCGCCGCCGCTGCGACGACTGCTGTTCCCGCTCCGGCTGGAGGCAAATTTGAGCTGCGTCATGACTCGCGGGCGGTCGCCCGGCGGGACTCGTTCTAGTCGACGCCGGAGCCACCTTCGCACATGTCGAAACTTTTCCCGAAGTCAGCGAACAGCCTTCCGCTCCAGATCATCATCTATCTGGGCGTGGTGGTTGGTATTGCGACCGCCGGCGTCACCTACTACATGACGCCGAAGTACACCCGGGTGGGCTACGCCCCGCTTCAGCCGGTGCCGTTCAGCCACGCGAAGCATGTGCAGGAGGTCGGGCTCGATTGCCGGTATTGCCATTCAAACGTCGACAAGTCGGGTCACAGCAATGTGCCGAGTTCCCAGACGTGCATGAACTGTCACTCGATCATCAAGGCCAACAGCCCGCTGCTGGCGCCGATCCGGGAGAGCTACGAAAAGGGCACGGCGGTTCCGTGGGTGTGGATCCATCAGACTCCGGATTACGCTTACTTCAATCACTCAGTTCACGTGAACCGCGGGGTTTCGTGCGTGGAATGCCACGGCAAGGTGAACGAAATGGACACCGTGACGCACATGCAGCCGCTCAGCATGGCGTTCTGCCTTGAGTGCCATCGCAATCCGGAACTGCGGGTGCGCAATCCGAAGGATGTTTACAATCTCGACTCAAAACGAATCGCGGAACAGGGCGCCAACGGCGTCGCGACCGCGGAGAAGTTCGTTCACGACTGGAAAGTCAAACCGCCTCAGAGCTGCTCCGGCTGCCATCGATGAAACGCAAATTTGAACATCCCGCTCCGCCCGAAAGCGAGCAGCTGACCGGCCCGAAGTACTGGCGCAGTCTCGATGAGTTGGCTGGCACGCCTGGTTTCAAGGCGCAGTTGGAACGCGAATTTCCCGAGGGCGCGGACAATCTCGACGGTGTCGATCGCCGGCACTTCATGAAGATCATGGCCGCCTCGTTCGCCTTGGGCGGCGTTGGGCTGGCGGGTTGTCGTCGTCCGGAAAAGTTCATTCTTCCCTACGGTAAGTCGGTGGAAGGTGTGATCCCGGGCCTGCCGTCTTATTACGCGACTGCGATGCCGGTTCGCAAATGGGCGGTGCCGTTGCTGGCTGAGACGCATCAGGGACGCCCGACCAAGATAGAGGGCAATCCTTCCTATCTGCCGCATGGTGGCGCGGCCTCCCTCTCGGCTCAGGCCTCGGTGCTTGATCTTTACGATCCCGATCGGGCAACGGCGCACACCAAGGGTGGGGCGGTGTTAAAGCGCGAACAGGTCGACCAGTTGCTGGCGACGGTGTCGCAAACCTATTCTGCCTCCCAAGGTGCAGGTTTGGCTTTCCTCGCGGAAGAATCCTCCTCGCCCACGCGGCGCCGTCTGGTGGCATCGCTCCGCGCCAAATTCCCGCGGGCCATCTGGTCGGAATATGAACCCATCGCCGACGAGCCTCCGGTGGCTGCGGCACAGGCGGTGTTTGGAACGGCGGTCAAGCCGCTTTATCATTTTGCGAAGGCGAAGCGGATCGTCTCGATTGACGCCGATTTTCTGCAGGCGGAAGCGGGCAGTTTGTACTACGCTCGTGGTTTTGCGAAGGGACGACGGGTGACTCAGAAGTCCGACCCGATGAATCGCCTCTACGTGGTGGAAAGCGGTTTGTCACTCACGGGCAGCATGGCGGATCACCGTCTGCGGTTGGCATCGAGCCACGCGCTCGCGTTTGCCGCGAAGCTGGTTTCGGCGGTTTATCCGGAGGCGGCGGAGCCTCTCGCTTCGCTTACGCAGGGACTCACGGTTTCCCAGAAATGGATCGACGAATGCGCGGCGGATTTGCTCGCGCATCGCGGTGCGGCGGTCGTGGTGGCTGGTTCCCATCTTCCTCCTGAGGTGCACGTCATCGTTCACGGGCTTAACGCCGCGATTGGAGCGGTGGGCGAGACGGTGACCTATGTCCCGGCGGAGATCACTCCGGGTGTTTCGACGCTGTCCGCGCTCGCTTCGACGATCAAGGCCGGTTCGATCAAGACCTTGGTCATTTTGGGTGGTAATCCGGCCTACAATGCGCCCGCTGACCTCGACTGGAGTGGTTTGCAGAAATCGGTCGGCGAGGTGATTCGAGTGGGGTATTACGTCGACGAGACATCGAGTGTAAACCCGGCATCCACTGTCCATGTTGGCAGGGCCCACTATCTCGAATCATGGGGCGACGCCCGCGGAGTTGACGGAACGGTGTTCCCGATTCAGCCGATGATTCTTCCGCTGTTCGGCGGATTGACTGACATTGAGGTGCTGGCGCGCATCGCGGGTGAAACCAATCCCGACCCGTATGCACTTGTTTCAACGACCATCACGGGACTCGCCGGTCGCGGCGCCAGCCCGGAAAAAGTGATGGCGCGTTTCCTCCACGACGGGGTGCTTGCGGGCTCGGCGTATAAACCGGTCGACGCGCGGTACAAAGTCTCCGGGGCAAGAGAACTGCTGGCTGCGGCGAAGCCGGCCGGTGCCTTCAGTGCGAGCAACCTTGAGGTCCGTTTTGTGACCGACGCGAAGATGGACGACGGTCGTTACGCCAACAACGGTTGGCTTCAGGAGTGTCCTGATCCGATCACCAAGATTTCCTGGGACAATGCGATTTTGGTCAGTCCCAAACTCGGCAAGCAGCTTGGAATCGATCCGAAGGGATCGTTGATCCAAGTCGCACGCAAGGAGGAGGCTGATTTCAGCATGGGCAAGGAAAATGCCCATGTGTTTGAGCTGACGATTGGGAACCGCAAGATTCGCGGTCCGGTCCACATCCAGCCGGGTCTGGCGAATTTTACGGTCATTGTGCCGCTCGGTTATGGCCGGACGGTTTCTGGCCACGTTGGCAAGGGTGCGGGATTCAACGCCTATCCGCTGCGCACCAGTGACGGCATGTACGTTTTGACCGGGGCGAAGCTGACCGACACCGGCACTCGGGTGAAGTTGGCCAACACGCAGGAGCATTGGTCGATGGAAGGGCGTGATATCGTCCGCGAGGCGAATTACGAGGGGGCCAACAGCTATCAGGAGAATGCCGGATACGTTAACACCATCGGCATGGAGTCGCACGCTCCGAGCAACTTGGGTGAGTATGGGGAAAAGATGTCCCCTCAGGAGCGTTCGACTAAGATTCCCCGCGGTAATTCGCTCTATTCGACCCCGCAGTTTGGTAAGAAGGAAGACGGTTATCACCAGTGGGGAATGTCGATCGATCTCAACACTTGCATTGGTTGCAATGCGTGTGTCGTGGCCTGCCAGGCGGAAAATAATGTGCCGATCGTCGGCAAGGAACAGGTCATGCGTGGTCGTGAGATGCACTGGATTCGCATCGACCGTTATTATTCAACCGGCGACATCGATGCCGAGGCATTCGGTGGCGCGGGCAACAAGCAGCTTCCGGGTGATTCGGATGATCCGGCCGCGCCAGTCCAGGTTTCACTTCAGCCGATGACGTGCGTGCACTGTGAACTCGCTCCGTGCGAGGTGGTGTGCCCCGTGAATGCCACCGTGCACGACGAAGAGGGCCTCAACGTGATGGCCTACAACCGATGCATCGGTACCCGCTATTGCGCCAACAATTGCCCGTATAAGGTCAGGCGTTTCAATTTCTTCGATTGGAACCAGCGGTCGTTGGACAGTCTCTACATGAGCCAGCTGGCTGACTTCGGCATGCCGGAGTTGGTCAAAATGGCGAAGAATCCCGAAGTGACCGTGCGCATGCGCGGCGTGATGGAAAAGTGCACCTACTGCGTGCAGCGGATCCAGAACGGGAAGATCCAACACAAGGTGAAGATGGCGCAGGCCGGCACACCCGGTGACGTCGAAGTTCCGGATGGAACGATCAAGACCGCCTGCCAGCAGACCTGTCCCGTCGATGCCATTGTGTTCGGCAATATTCTCGACGAAAAGAGCGAGGTCGTGAAGGCCAAGGCTCGCGCCCAGGATTACGCCGTTCTTGGTTATCTCAACATCCGCCCGCGAACCACGTATTCGGGGAAGCTGCGGAATCCGAATCCCAAGATGCCCGATTACAATGCTCTGCCGATGAGTCGCGTGGAATACGCCAAGAAGAATGTTCCACAGAGCCACGGCGACAGTCATGGGCATGGGGGAAGTCACGATGCGCATGGCAGTCCGGCTCCCGCCCACGGGGCAGAAAAGTCGGAGAAGAAAGCGCCCGCTCACAGCATGCTCGAAGCGGTCCGCAAGATGGGAGGACTTAGCTAATGGCTCACGCCGCCGATCATTCCGCCGCCGTTCCGGCCATCCTTCGCGAGGTAAAACCTGCGGTATTGCCGCGGGCGGTGCTCGTCGAAAACAACCGCAGCTTTTCGTGGATTACCGAAAAAATTTGCGGCATCATCGAGGGCAAGACTCCCGCATGGTGGTGGGTTTGCTTCATTCTGGCCTGTTTCGTCGCCTCCTTCACCGTCGCTGGCATTACCTACCTGATTGCCACCGGGGTCGGTGTCTGGGGTCACGCCAATCCGGTCAACTGGGCGTGGGACATCGTCAACTTCGTTTTTTGGATTGGTATCGGTCACGCCGGAACGCTGATCTCCGCCATCCTTTGCCTCCTGCGGCAAAAGTGGCGGACTTCGATCAATCGCGCGGCCGAGGCCATGACCATCTTCGCGGTGGTCTGTGCCGCGATTTTCCCGGTCTTTCACGTCGGTCGCGTGTGGTTCGCATGGTATCTGTTCCCAATTCCGAATTCGAACGTGATTTGGCAGAATTTCCGTTCGCCGCTCGAGTGGGATGTGTTCGCCGTTTCGACCTACGGTACGGTTTCGGTTCTGTTCTGGTATATCGGATTGATTCCCGACCTCGCGGTGCTGCGTGACCGGTTCTATTCCGCCGGTAACAAGTTCCGCTCGTTCCTCTACGGATTGTTTGCGATGGGCTGGCGCGGTTCCAACCGGCATTGGAGCAATTACGAGATGGCTTACTTGATCCTGGCGGGTATCTCGACCCCCCTCGTGCTCTCGGTGCACACCATCGTATCGTTCGACTTCGCCGTTTCATTGTTGCCGGGCTGGCATACCACCATCTTCCCTCCCTATTTCGTCGCGGGAGCCATCTTCTCGGGCTTCGGCATGGTGCTGACGCTGATGTTGCCCTTGCGGGCGCTCTACGGTCTCAAGGATCTGATTACGCAGTATCACATCGACTGCATGTGTAAGATCACCCTGGCGACGGGCACCATCGTGGGTTACGCGTACGGAATGGAGTTCTTCATCGCGTGGTATGGCGCGAATCCCTATGAAGGCTTCGCGTTCGTGAACCGTGCATTTGGTCACTATGCATGGGCTTATTGGATCATGATTTCCTGTAACGTGATCACGCCGCAGTTCTTCTGGTTCAAGGCGGTCCGTGAGAACACGTCCTTGGTCTGGATTCTGTCGATTTTCGTTAATGTCGGCATGTGGTTCGAGCGCTTCGTCATCATCGTCACCTCTCTCGCTCGCGACTTCCTTCCGTCGAGTTGGGGCTACTATAGCCCCTCAATCGTCGAGATCTTTACGTTTTTTGGCACGTTTGGAGTGTTCTCCGTGCTGTTCCTCCTCTTCATCCGCTTCCTGCCGATTATGCCGATGGCCGAGCTCAAGGCGGTCACTCCTCAGGCAGACGTTCACGGTGGTCATGGTGCCTCCGAAAAACACTAACCGACCATGGCTGCTCAATCTTACGGCCTGATCGCCACCTTCAACACCGCGCCGGACCTGTACCATGCGGCGGAGCACGTGCGCGACGCAGGTTATCGCAACTGGGACTGTATCACGCCTTTCCCGGTGCACGGACTCGACCGGGCGATGGGCCTGAAACGCTCGATCGTCCCGCGCATCTCCCTGGCGGGCGGAATTACCGGATTCATCACCGGCATGACGATGATTTGGTGGACCGGCGCCGTTGACTACACGCTGACCGTGGGTGGAAAACCGATGTTCAGCCCGATGTTCGCCTTTCCCGTGAGCTATGAACTCACGATTCTGTTCACGGCGTTTGCGACGATCATCGGAATGTTCGTGGTGAACGGGCTGCCGATGCACTATCATCCGGTCCTGAAGTACGATCAGATTCGCCGGGGGATGGACGACACGTTTTTCATCGTGATCGAAGCGCGTGACCCGCGTTTCAACCTCGCGAACACGAAGGCCCTCCTCGAAAAGGCTGGCGGCAAGGCAATCACGGAACTGGAGCCCTGAGCATGCGCCACGTCTATCTCATCACCCTCTTTGTTTGTGTGCTCCTGGTTTCCATTTTTGGCTTCCGTGGATCGAAATTCACTTCTCCACCGATGGATGTATTCCCGGAGTGGGCTTTCCCGGGGATGAAGTATCAACCAAAGTTTCGCCCGCAGTCAGAGAGCGCATTCTTTGCCGATGGTCGCTCCGACCGTGTTCCTCCGGCCAACACCGTCCGAGCGGACCTGCCGTTGCGGGATGATGACCATCGTTACGCTGGCAAGGACGCATCTGGCGCATTTACTGCCGGTCTGCCGGCTGCTCTCACGGTTGACATGAAATTTTTGCAGCGCGGCCGTGAGCGTTACCAAGTCTATTGCACGCCGTGCCACGGTGCAGTGGGTGACGGCAACGGCATCACCAAGCGCTATGGCATGGGGGCGACGCCGTCTTATCACGACCCGCGCCTTCGTACCATGCCTGACGGCGAAATTTTCAATACGATCACGAACGGGAAGAATACGATGCTGCCCTACGCCGACAAGATTACTCCCGACGATCGTTGGGCGGTAGTCGCCTACATCCGGGCGCTGCAACGTGCCCAGCAGGGAACTGCTGCGGACGTCGCGGACGCTTCCGCCCGCAAAACCCTCGGCCTACAATGAGCTCCCACGTTGCAACTGCATCCGCCGCGGCCGTTCCGGCCGATTCCTCGACGGCCTCCGCGGCCGGCAAGGCGCTCGTGGTCGGGTTGGTCGGTTTGGGGCTTACCGCAGCCGGCCTTTTCATTTCCGGTGCTTCCAAGGTGGCCATGTCCTACCTCGTGGGAATCACCTATTGGACCGCGATTACTATTGGCATGCTGCTGTTGGTGCTGATCCACCACATCGTCGACGCTTCTTGGTCGGTCGTGATTCGGCGGCAGTTTGAACACGGACTCTCCGCTTTCAAATGGCTGGCCGTGCTCTTTGTGCCGCTGGTTCTCGCCTCCCTGTTCTACCAGCATGACCTCATCTGGCCGTGGATGAATCCCGACCATGTGATTCATGGCGGGCACACGGTGGGCCACGATCCGCTCTACGTGAAGAAGTCCGGCTTCCTCAATACGTCGACCTTCATCGTTGGCACGTTTGGTTCATTCCTGCTCTGGATGTGGCTTTCCGCCCGGTTGCGCAAGGCGTCGTTCACCCAGGATTCAGACGGTGACGTGAAGTGGACGTTCATGAATAGGAAAACGGCTGCGTTCGGTTTGCCGATCGCCGCCTTCTCGCTGACGGCCATCGCCATCTTTTGGGTCAAGTCGCTTGAGTACCATTGGTTCTCTACGATGTATGGGGTGTGGTTTTTTGCGAATTGTGTCCGCGGCGCGCTCGCCATCGGGGTGCTGATCATGATCTGGCTGTGGAACCGCGGTGACTTCAAGGGCGTGCTCAACACGAACCACTTTTACTCGATTGGCATGCTCGCCTTCGCCTTCACGGTCTTCTGGGCCTACGTCACTTTTTCCCAGTACTTTCTAATTTGGAATGCCAACGTGCCGGAGGAAACCTTCTGGTACAATCTCCGTGAACTTAATCACGACGGCTCAACCAACCAGTGGTGGTATGTCGGTCTGGTGATTTTGTTCGGACACTTCTTCGTCCCTTTCCTCTATCTGCTTTCTTATAAGCACAAAATCGTCCACTCGAAGATCAAGCCGATTATGATTTGGATTCTGGCCGTGATCCTAATCGACCTTTGCTACAATATTCTGCCGGCGCTCAAGGATGAACATGGCGACTCCCTTCCGTTCCTGTCCTTCCACCTCGTCTGGGTATTGACGTCCGTGGTGGGGGTGGGTGGCGTCTGGGTTTGGGCGTATCTGAAGAGCCTTCCGGGCACAAAACTCATCCCGATCCGTGACCCGCGTATCGGGGAAAGCCTCACGCACCATGAGTGACACTTCCGCCACCCCGGCCCGTCCGGTCTCGCTTTTCACGATTGTTTTCCTCCTCGCGATCTTCGGGGCTTTTCTTCTCGTGATTCGGTATTTTTATCAGCCGGCGACGATCTCGGCGGTCAATGCCCCGGCCGAGAACCTGGGCAAGGATCTTGCCTGGCGCGCGGATGCGGCGGCCCGGCGTCAGGCGCTGGCCGAACTGCGGACGAAGGAATCCACCCAAACCGTTTCTTATGCCTGGGTGGATCAGAAGGCAGGGATTGTGCAATTGCCGGTTGAACGGGCGATGGAACTGACCGTGCAGAAGTACGGCAGCAAAAAATAACCCCTGCGCTGCCGCCAAAACAATTTTGTGATGACAAACGCACCGACCAACGCCGCTTCGGCCGAAGTCACAGCCATCGATACCCAGGCGCGCGGCCCATTGCTGCTGCTGCTGGCCTCGGGGGTGCTGTGGCTTGTTATCAGCGGAATCCTCGCGCTCATCAGTTCGATTCAGCTTCATTCCCCGCAGTTTCTGTCCAACTGTGTCTGGTTCACCCATGGCCGCGTGCAGGCCATGTCGGAGACAGCATTTGTGTACGGCTGGGCCGCGAACGCCGGCCTCGCGATCACACTGTGGATGCTCGGTCGCTTGGGTGGCCAGTCGCTTCGGGCCTTGAACTGGGTCGTCGTCGGAACCCTGTTTTGGAACCTCGCGGTCGCGGGCGGTCTCGTTGGTATTATGGCGGGGGACATGACCACTTTCTCGCTGATGCAGATGCCCCGTTATGTGCAACCTTTGATGGTGTTTGCGTACGCGACGATTGCCATTGCCGGCGTGTTGGCGTGGTCGGGACGTCGGTCGGATGGAACTTATGCGTCTCAGTGGTACGGTGTCGCGGCGCTCTTCCTTTTTCCCTGGCTCCTGATTGCCGCGCAGGCCGTGCTCCTCTGGATGCCTGTGCGTGGCACCGTTCTGGCGATCGCCGCTGGGTGGTATGCACAGGGCGCATGGACGCTCTGGCTCGCTCCCTTGGCGTTGGCAGGCACTTACTATCTTGCGCCTAAAACGTCGGGGCGTGTGCTTCCGAGTTACGAGGCGGCTCCGCTTGGATTTTGGATGCTCATTTTTGTCGGAGCGTGGACGGGCGGCCGTCACCTGATTGGTGGTCCTGTTCCGGTCTGGATTTCAACGATGGCGATCGTGGCCTGCTCGATGCTTCTCTTTCATTACCTAATCGTGGCCTTGAACCTGCGCGTTCTTTTTTGCGCCACAGGAACAAGTGCAAAGTTCCTTCGCTTTGGCTTGGTTGCCTATCTATTGGGCGGTGTCTTGGAGGTCATTTTCTCTTTCCGCTCGGTTGCCATGGAGAGTCAGTTTACCTTCATGGCGACGGCGCTGGAGCAGCTTGGACTTTATGGCGGTATATCGATGATGTTTTTCGGTGCGATTTACTATATGGTTCCGCGCCTCGCGGGTAATGCATGGGCCTCTGGCGCACTGCTTAGCGGCCATCGCGTCTTGGTGATGTCTGGTGTCCTGTTGTCGGTTATTGCCCTTGCCGCAGGCGGCTGGTCCCAATCGGCGGGATTGCTTGATGCCAGCGTCTCATTCTCCGCCATTTTCGGCAACCTCCGGCTTCCTCTCCTGTTAAACACGGCGGCTCAATTTGTCCTCCTGTCCGCAAACCTCCTGCTTCTCGTCAATCTTTTCCGAAGCATCTGCCCGTGTAACTCAAGCGTGGCGGTAACCCCGGGGCTCTTTCGCCAGCCCGCTACGTTGGAGGCGCCCGCGCTATGAAAAATGGCCCGATTTTCCTGCTCGGTCTCTTTGTGGCGCTTGCTGTCTCATTTGGCGGCATCGTCCTTGGTTCGCACGCCCAGTTGGGGCGCTTGACTCCCTACTTTGACGAGACGGAGGGCCAGGCGTTTCCCCAGCGTACCACTGGCATTGCCGCGCGTGGCCAGCTGGTGTACGCGGACCTTGGATGTGCGTCGTGCCATACGCAGCAAGTGCGCCGGCCTGATTACGGCAGTGACAAAGCGCGTGGCTGGGGGGAGCGGCAAAGCGTCGCCCGAGACTATATTCACCAGTCTCGCCCGCAGCTAGGGTCTTCACGGTTTGGACCCGATCTCACGAATTTAGCTGGCAGGAAGCCGGCCGCGCCATCCGAGGGAGACCTCCTGAACCTTCTCTACTCGGGGTCAGAGCGCCATCCTGCCTATGGCTTTCTGTTCGAAACTCAGAAGGTTGCCGGCGAGATTTCAAGCTGGAGCTTTTCCCCCACGGGGAAGTCCGCGCCGGCAGGTTACCAGTTCGTTCCGACGGAACGGGCCCGTTCGCTGGTCGCCTATCTCCTGAGCTTGAATACTGGATACGATTATCCCGAGGCACGCCCAGTGGCGCCAACCGCGAAGAAAGAGGAGGGCCACAAATGAGCGCTCCGTTGCAACCTGACCCTCGCATTGATCAGGCCGCAGTGACCGATGAGAGCCTGATTGCTGCGCACGAAAAGCTCCTGGGCAAGCAACCCGATGAGAAGGGGCACTATCGGCTGCTGCCGCTCAACGTTCTCTTCTTCCTCAGCGCTTTGATTATGTTCGGCGGCACCTATCTCGGGCGTTATGCCGGATATTTCGACCCCCGCGTTTACAATGAGAATATGAAGCACGGTGGCGGTGACGGGGCCCCGGCGGTGGCGGTCGATCCGGTGGTCCTCGGCCGGAAGCTCTTCAACAACGCCGCCTGCAATACGTGCCACCAGGCAACAGGCCTTGGTGTTCCCGGCGCCATCCCACCGCTTGTGAATTCTGAATGGGTCAACGGCTCGGAAGAGCGTCTCATTCGTATTGTCCTCCATGGCCTGCAGGGACCAATCAAGGTGGCGGGCACCGAGTACAACTCGGCCATGCCTGCATTTGGTCGCGTGGCCGGTTCCGGTTTCAATTGGACCGACGAAAAGGTGGCCGCCGTGCTCACATATATCCGCCAGGAATGGGGCAACAAGGCGGGACCGATCACGCCGGAAAAGGTCGCTGAAATTCGAACGAAGGAAGCCGATCACAAGCCTTGGCTTGCGGCTGACTTGGAAAAATTGCCGTAAGGTTCCGCCGCGGACGGCGGAACCCTTGCCTTACCCGCCTATCGGCGTGTCCGAGCTCTCACCGAGCTTTTTCTCCGGTACGAGGTAATTCCTCACGTAGTCCCGGACGGAGTCGGTCAATGAAGTCATTGGCCGGGCAAATCCCGACTCACGGAGCTTGCCGATTTCCGCTCGGGTAAAATATTGGTATTTTCCCCGCAGCACTTCCGGCATGTCGACAAACTCGATCTCGGCTGGACGGTCGAGGGCGGTGAAAATTGCACGGGTCAGCGTCAACCACGTGTTCGCTTCCCCGCTGCCGAGATTGTAGAGTCCACCGGCATTTGTCGCCCTTTCCGCAAAGTGGATCGTCATTTCAACTGCGTCCTTCACATAAAGGAAATCGCGCATTTGCTCGCCATCGCGGTATTCCGGCTTGTGGCTTTTGAAGAGCTGCACTTTCCCCGTCGTCAAAATCTGCTGATAGGCCTTGTTGACGAGGGAGCGCATATCGCCCTTGTGGTCTTCGTTGGGGCCAAAAACGTTGAAATACTTCACTCCGACGATCCTTGGCAACCAACCGGCCCGCTGGGCGTGCAAATCAAACAGGTGCTTTGAATAGCCGTACATGTTGAGCGGCCGTAGCCGTGATATCTCCTCGCTCCGATCGTCCATGCCCTGCGCGCCATCACCGTAGGTGGCGGCGGATGAGGCGTAGATAAAGCGTGCGCCTTGAGCGAGCGACCAGGCGGCCAATTCCTTCGTGTAGCCAAAATTGTTGTCTGCGAGATAGGCGGCGTTTTTCTCCGTCGTGGCCGAACATGCCCCGAGATGAAAGACCGTCGAGAAACGGCCGACGGCCGCGGGATTCTGTGCGACACTGCGCCGGAAATCGACCGCGTCGACATAGTCGGAGAATTTCAAGGGCACGAGATTTTTCCATTTCTCGTCAGCCCCGAGAAGGTCGGTGACGACAATGTTGGAATGTCCGCGTTGGTTGAGCGCCCAAATCAAGGCGCTGCCAATAAATCCCGCGCCTCCCGTCACAAGGATACGACCATCGAGTGTGCTCATCGGACGATCTTGAAGCAGCCGCCCCGCGCTAATCGACGCAATTTTTCTCCGGCCGTTGAGTCGTGGAGCGGACCGAACCAGTCTTTACCCATCCTGCGACAGTTCCTTGGAACGTGCGGTCGCGGCGAGCACGGTCTGCTTGATGATGCCGCGAAAATCACGGGACTTCATGCACTGCAAGCCGGCAAAGGTTGTTCCGTTGGGTGACGTGACTTGATCGCGCAGGATTTCCGGATCGATTTGCTTTCGCGCCAGCAACCGGGCGGAGCCGAGCAAGGTTTCGACGGCGAGCTTCTCCGCAACAGGTTTGGCGAGGCCGGCGGCAATGCCTGCGTCGCGCAACGCCGCTGCAAATTCGAAGACGTAGGCTGGACCGCTGCCGCTTAGACCGGTGACCGCGTCGAGGTCGGACTCCGGGACCTCCACGATGTCGCCGAGTGCCCGTAGCAGGGTCTCAACGCCGGAGTGGTCGACCGGGTTCAGCGGGGCATGGCTGCACCACGCCGTGATGCCGGCGCCAATTTGACCGGGGGTGTTTGGCATGGTGCGGACGATGTTGCGCGCCCGGGAGAAAACTCGCGTGAGGCTGGCAATTTTTTTTCCCGCCAGGATGGAAACGACCAGCTTGCCCTCCGTCAGCCCCGTCAGTCGCGGATCGGCGCTGGAGAGGTGCTGTGGCTTGAACGCGACCACCAGGGTGCCGGCTTCGCCCAGCAGTTCATCGAGCGTTTTCGCTACCGCAATGCCGGTCCGGGCCTGGAGTTTGGCGGCGGTATCGTCATCGCCACCCAGGCAGACGAGGTCCCCGGGCTCGGCGGCCTTTTTTGCCAGGAGCCCGTCGACGATGGCCCCCGCCATGTTGCCTGAACCAAGGAAGGCGATTTTGTGCATATGGAAAACTGGCGATCAGCTGAAAACGGTCGGTTCGCCAAAGGCGTCCGAGGCGGGCGCGCTCGTGGTTACTCCTCAATCACCCGTTTGTTTCGTTTTTCGATCGGATGTATAAGGATCGCCGTCGCGCCGCCGCCGGGAGTGTCAATCATCGTTACCTCTCCGCCGAGATTTCGCAGCGCGTGTCGTGCGACGGTGAGCCCCATGCCCACGCCGACGGTGTTTTTCGTGCTGACGAAGGGCTCGAACATCTTGTCTCGAATATCCGCATCAATACCGTGTCCATGGTCCGTCACCCGGATTTCGACGAATTTTCCCTCCTCGGGCTTTTCGACGATGCAGGTCTGGATCGACAGGGGCCGAGGGTCGGTCGGCTTGTTGTCGTAGGATTCCCAGGCGTTGATCAGCACCTTCGCCAGGACTTCCTCCACGATTTCGTAGTTGGTGTCGATCAGTTGCCCGCCCAGCGGATTGTCAATGGTCACCGGGGCGGTCAGGTGATAGTCGTCGTGAAACCGTGCGATGCCTCCTTCAAGCAGGCCTTGCACTCCCGCCCGAATCAGCGGTGGACGCGACTTCACTACCAGCGTACTGAGCTGCTTGATGATCGTGACAATGCGTTGCACCGCATCCTCGACGTGCTGGGCATTTTTTTTCACCTGCTCGGGCTTGTCATAGTAGGCTTTCACCAAATCGAGGTAGCCGATGACGACGCCGAGAAGATTGTTGAGGTTGTGGGCGATGCCCTGGGTTACCGCGCCGATGGTTGCAGCCTTGCGCGATTCCTCGAGCCGGCGGGTGAGATCAACCACCTGCCGGTTGATGGAGACGAACCGCAGTTGTGTTTGCACCCGCGCCAGGGTTTCATCCAGGTCGATCGGCTTGGTGATATAATCAACCGCACCGACGCTCAGGCCCTCCAGCTTGCTCTCCTTGGTCGTGCGGGCGGTGATGAAAATGACGGGAATGCCCCGCGTGTCGTCATTCGCCTGCAGGCGCTGGCAAACCTCGATGCCGTCCATGTCCGGCATCATCACGTCGAGCAATATGAGGTCGGGTCGGTTCTTCTTGACCAGTTCGAGGGCTTCGAGGCCGTTGTAGGCCGCGACCACCCGGATGCCCTCACGCTCCAGTTTTCGCTTCAGGAGTTGGACGTTGATGGGTTGGTCATCGACGACCAGGATCGAGGGTGCGGCCATTGCGTAGTGAAGAAAACGGTTTGACCGGCTGTGCGCAAGCTAGCGCGCGTGCGCGAGGCGAAACGCTTTCACGGTGTTTTTCATCAGCATGGCGACCGTCATTGGGCCGACCCCGCCCGGTACCGGGGTGATCTTGGCGCAAAGGGGCGACACCGCGGCAAAGTTTACGTCGCCGGTGAGGCGGTAGCCGCTCTTTTTTGAAGCGTCGGGGACGCGGTTGATCCCGACATCGATGACGATCGCGCCGGGCTTGACCATCTCTGCGGTGACAAATTCCGGCCGTCCGATGGCCGCGATCAGCACGTCGGCCTGGCGCGTGATTGCCGGGAGATTGGCGGTGGCAGAATGGCAGACGGTAACGGTGGCATTGGCCCCGGCCTTTTTCTGGAGCGCGAGCAGTGCGACGGGTTTCCCGACGATGAGCGAGCGGCCGAGGACCACGACGTGTTTGCCCTTCAGGTCCACTCCGCTTCGTATCAGCAATTCCATGATGCCTGCGGGCGTGCAGGCGACAAAACCGGTCTCGTCCTCCTGCGCAACCTTCCCGAGATTCAGAGTGTTGAAGCCGTCAACATCCTTCTCTGGTGCCACCCGTCGGAAGACCGCCACCTCATCGATGTGCTTGGGCAGGGGGGATTGGACAAGGATGCCGTCGACCGCGGAATCAGCATTGAGCTCATCCAGCAGCTTGAACAGGGCGTCCTGGGTGATGGATACGGGCGGCAGGATGATCCGGCTTGTGACCCCGATTTCCTCCGCGGTCTTCTCCTTTTTCTTCACGTAGGACACCGATGCCGGATCGTCGCCGACCCGCACCAGCGCGATGCAGGGCTTTCTTCCGGCCAACGCCGCCACTTCCGCTTTCAGTTCGGCGGCAATGGCGGCGGCGATTTGGTTTCCGTCGATGATTTCCATGATGAAAGTTGGGTTGACCCCGGGTCGCACGAAGGGGTTTTTCGTTCGTGCCGCGAGGCCGGTCCGAAAGTCTGGCGCGAAATGGCCTACTTGAGTTGCAGAGTCTCGACTTGGATCACGATATCCCGGCCCTCTGCCGTGTTGCGCGCCGCTCCAAATACCACGACGGGATGATCGATGTATTTTTCGATTTGTTCGGTGAGCAGGAGCTTCGAAACGTCGAGGTAGGCGTAGCGTCGGCCGGCGTCATCATTGAGTGCGTAGTCATAGGGCCGGCGCGGGGTGAACGGCCGGCGGGTGGAGACGAACCTGCCCGCGAACTGGCGCGGCAGGGAGGCGCTGCCGCCATCTCCCAAATTGACCATCGCGGTGGGCTGACCTGGTGTTGCGACGCCGTACACGCCAGGAGCGACCGGGGCCGCGGACATGGGGGTGGGAGAGGGTGACGAGGTCGCGGGTGTCGTCGCGATGGGCGGCATGTAACCGGGAGTGCCACCGACGTGGATGTAGGCGATGAGTTTTTTTTCGAGGTTGATCTGGGTCCACTTGCCCCGGAGGCCGGAGATGGAGGTCTTGTCGTCCTTTTCCGCCACGACTAGCACGCCGGCGTCGGCCTTCGGCGCTAGGCGAATCGGAGTCCCTGGCTTCACGTCGAGCGTCTTGGTGAGGTCCTTGTTCTCGACGTAGCCTTCGAATGGCCCGGGCAGTTCGATCGCCATCCAACCAGCCGGAGTGTTGGCGACGCTGCCGGGAGCGGCAACGGGTTCGTTCCCCGCCTTGAGATAGCTGATGGCGGGTGAAGACGCATCGGGTTTGGTGTGTACCGCGGTCGTAATCGCAAGGGGCGCCCCGGTCAGGCCGGTGGAGCACGCGAGGAGCAGCGCGAGAGATCGGATTGATTTAGTCTTCATCGACGGAAGGGGAGGTGCGGGAGGGCGCAGGTGCGGAATAGGCTTCGAAGGCGGCGCGCGGGGTGCGTGGATTGTGAAAAAGGGCGTCAACATCCTTGGTAGAAAGGACTTTTCCCGCCCGCAATGGGATTCCCTTTAATTGGAGGGCGCCAATTTGATAACGCCGGAGGCGTTTTACGTCAAATCCGAGGGTGGTGAACACCTGCCGGATCTCTCGCTTTTTCCCGTGGTGCATGTGCACATCAAGGTCGGTCGAAGCCTGGGCCACTGTTGCGTTGATCAAAGCGGCACGCTCCACTTTGAGCCGCTCGCCCTCGATGACGACCCCCCGGATGAGTTGCGCGAGTCGGGCGGCAGGGAACGGCTGCTTCAGGACGACGTGATAGCGCTTAACGACCACGTTGGAGGGGTGCATGAGCCGGTGGGCCAGGTCGCCATCCGTGGTGAGAATGACGAGACCCTCGCTGTCGAGATCGAGGCGTCCCGCGCAGAAGAACCGGAACTTGGAAAATTCGCGGGGAAGTAATTCGAATACCGTCGCGGCGTGATGCGGGTCGTCGTTGGAGCAGACGAGGCCGCGCGGTTTGTGCACCGCCACCGTAATCCTTGGTTGCGCGGTTGTGCGTACGGTCTTGCCGCTGACCGTGACCTTGTCGGTCGCCGGGAGAATCTTTTGCCCCAAGGTGGCGACCTTGCCATTGACCCACACCTCACCTTGCGCGATCAGCGCCTCAGCAGAACGTCGGGAACAAACTCCGGCATCGGCGATGAATTTTTGAAGACGAATGGGCTCGGCGGATGCCATGACGCTACTGGGCTTCAATTTGGGTGCTGCTGCAAGCTTGCGCATGCCCGACGTCGCATATGCCGAGAAACCGGCTTGCATGCCTTCATCTGCGCCCGCTTGATCCGGGACACCCACCATGTCGATCCCAGTTGAGCCCAGCGTCTATTCCAAGGATCGTCCCTTCCCGTCCAAACTCAGGGAAAACCGAATGTTGAACCGGCCGGGATCGGCTAAAGAAACCCGCCATCTCGTACTCAATTTGCTCGGCAGCGGGCTCTCCTACAAAGCAGGCGATTCCTTGGGCGTATTCCCTTCCAATCGGAGTGAAGAGGTGGAGGAGCTCCTGGAAAGGCTGGGGGTGACCGGTGATGAACCGGTCTTGCCTCAGGCGCTTAAGCTGCCGTCTGCAATCTCACTGCGGGAGGCCCTGACGAGCCGGTTGTCTTTGGCAAAGCCGACTCGAAAAATCGTCGAAACCCTCTCGGCCAAGGCGACCAATGCCGACGAGCGGGCGAAGCTGGCTGGGCTACTTGCCACCGAAGCGAAAGAGGTGTTGGCGGAATTTCTTGAGAACCGGGAATTCGTCGACCTTTTGGCCGAATTTCCGAGCGCGCGATTCACGCCGCAGGAATTCGTGGATCATCTGCGCAAACTGATGCCCAGACTTTACTCGATTGCCTCGTCGAGTCGCCGGTTCCCGAGCGAAGTTCATCTGACGGTCGCGGTGGTTCGCTACGAGACGAACCACCGAAAGCGCTTCGGCGTCTGCTCGACGTTTCTGGCGGACCGCGCTGCGGTCGGAACCACGCCGGTCCCCATCTTTGTTTCAGACTCGCATTTTGGGCCACCCGAGGACGGGGCAAAGGACTGTATCATGATTGGCCCGGGTACGGGTGTGGCCCCTTTCCGGGCGTTTATGCAGGAGCGGGTCGCCACCGGTGCGACCGGGCGAAACTGGTTGTTTTTTGGCGACCAAAAACACGCCACCGACTTCCTGTACGAGGAGGAATGGCAGCAGTATCTGGCAAGCGCCCAGCTCACTCGCCTCGACACGGCCTTCTCTCGCGACCAGTCTAACAAGGTTTACGTTCAGGACCGGATGCGGGAAAGCGGAGCCGAAGTGTGGGCTTGGCTGAAAGGAGGGGCGCACTTTTATGTCTGTGGCGATGCCAAACGCATGGCCAAGGACGTCGATTTGGCGCTGCTTGAGATTGTCGCGCAACACGGTGGAATGAGCCCTGAACAGGCGTCGGATTACGTCAAAAAACTGAAGAAAGAGCAACGCTACCAACGCGACGTTTATTGACCTGGCAGTGCCCGCCTATTTGTACGTATTTTCTCCTCGCTACCCATCGGACCCTGACCGCTATTTTTCGCCCTCATGCTCACGTTCAACAATCGCACCGCGCTCGTCACCGGCGCAGGCCGGGGAATTGGCAAGGCCATCGCTGAAACGCTGGCGAAGCACGGTGTCACCGTCATTTGCGTCTCAAAGTCCGCCGAGTCCTGTGGCTCGACTGCCGCTGCCATCATCGCCGCGGGCGGTAAAGCCAAGGCGCTCGCCGTGGACGTAGCAGATGGCGCCGCGATCGCAAAGGCCGCGGAGGAACTCCTCAAGGAATTTCCGACCATTGATATTTTGGTGAACAACGCCGGAATCACCCGGGACGGGCTGTTGTTTCGCATGAGTGAGACTGACTGGAGCGACGTTATCGCCACCAACCTCACCAGTTGTTTCCATTGGACGAAATTGATCGGCCGTCCGATGACCCGCGCGCGTTGGGGCCGAATCGTTAACATCACCTCAGTGAGCGGGGTGATCGGAAATGCCGGTCAGGCGAACTATTCGGCGGCAAAGGCGGGGATGATCGGCTTGACCAAGACGCTGGCGCGCGAATTCGCCGGCCGCAGCGTGACCGTCAACGCGGTTGCGCCTGGATTCATCAAGACCGACATGACCACCGACTTCGTCAATAATTCCGAGGCGTCTGCCCGGATCCTTGAAGTTGTGCCCCTAAAACGCTTCGGAGAGTCGGCGGATATCGCCAATCTGACCACCTATCTGTGCTCTGAAGAAGCGGGCTATATCACTGGACAAGTTTTTAACGTTGACGGTGGGATGGCGATGTGAACCCTGCGCACAGCGTTTTCCCTCTCAATTTTTGAAAAATGGCTGACCAAAAAACCATCGAACAGCGGGTCAAAGAGATCATCGTCAATCAGCTCAACGTAAATGAAGAGCAGATCACACCGACGGCCTCTTTTCTCGACGACCTCGGCGCAGACTCACTCGACACGGTCGAGCTGATCATGGCCTTTGAGGAAGAATTCAAGGACGAGATTAAGGGGGAAATCCCGGAGTCCGATGCGGAAAAGCTGCAGACGGTCGGCCAGGTGATCGAATATATCAAGGGCAAGGCCGGCGCGGCCTGAGGGCGCGTTCGGAAATATTTCGGCGTTCCGCCCGTTTCCCGTGGGGAAATGACTGGCGGAACGCCTTTTTGTTTTTTGGAGTAGGTGACTCACTGAGTCTTTCATGGAAACTCCCTTATCCTCCCGTCGTGTAGTGGTGACTGGCCTCGGTGTGGTCGCATCGGTCGGACACGATGTCCCCTCGTTTTGGGAGAGTTTGGTCTCGGGTCGAGGTGGCATCCACCGCATCACGCTGTTTGATCCCTCGGAGTTTGCCTGTCAGATTGGTGCCGAAGTGCGCGATTGGGATGCGGCTCTGCATATGGATCCCAAGGAAGCGCGGCGCAATGATCGCTACACCCATTTCGGATTTGTGGCCGCGAAACAGGCGTTTGCGGACTCGGGTTTAGACATGGCGCGCGAGGATGGCGACCGCGTCGGAGTCGTCATCGGCTCCGGCATTGGTGGCATGTACACCTATGAGTCTCAGCTCAAAGTGCTCGCCGAGCGCGGCCCGCGCAAAGTTTCACCGTTCACAATTCCCTCTTTGATTGGCAACATGTGCTCGGGGTTGGTTGCGATCGAGTATGGTGCCCGCGGACCGAATTTCGGGGTGGTTTCCGCCTGTGCCACCGGCACGCACGCTCTCGGTGAAGCAGCGCACATGATCCGGCGCGGTGACGCTGATGTGATGATTGCCGGTGGAAGCGAGGCGGCGATCACGCCCTTTGCCTACGCCAGCTTTTGCGCGATGAAGGCAATGAGCACGCGCAACCACTCGCCGGAAACGGCGTGCCGGCCTTTTGAGAAGGGCCGGGACGGTTTTGTCATGGGTGAAGGTGCAGGCGTAATGGTCCTCGAGTCGTATGAGCACGCGCGGGCCCGCGGCGCCCGCATCTATTGCGAACTGCTGGGCTATGCCGCGACCTGCGATGCATTTCACATCACTCAGCCCGATCCCGAGGGTAAGGGGCTTTCGATGGCAATGAAGCGCGCGCTAGCAAGTGCACAGATCAATCCGGAGCAGATCGACTACATCAACGCGCACGGCACCTCTACCCCCTACAACGACAAGTTCGAGACCCTCGCCATTAAGAAAGTATTCGGGAATCATGCAAATAAGACCCCGATCAGCTCAACCAAGTCGATGACCGGTCATCTGTTGGGCGCGGCGGGGGGCATCGAGTCGGTGATCGCGGTTAAGACGATCGAGACGCAGTTGATTGCGCCAACGATCAACCTGGTGGAACCCGACCCCGAATGTGATTTGGACTACGTTCCAAACGTCGCACGGCCCGCGCGGGTCCGGACGGTATTGAGCAACAATCTTGGCTTTGGCGGTCAGAACGCAGCCATGGTGTTTCGAGCACTTTAGGTGGTCAGCGAGGCTGCGAAGCGGGATTCGGGCTTCTCTGAGGGGAGGATGCATCGCCGCGGCGATCACAAAAAACCCGCGACGTTCAGGTCGCGGGTGCAATTTGTTAGGCGATTGGCTTCAGGGAGCTTAGGCCTTCTCGACCAACCCGGCCTTGATGGCTTTGACTGAAACCCAAACCCGCTTTGTGCCACCATTTGCGGTCTTGATCCGGATGCGCTGAAGGTTGGGGCGGAATTTGCGCTTCGTGATGCTGGTCACGTGCGTTCCGATGCCGCCGCTCTTCTTCGACTGACCCTTGCGATTGATGATCGAGCCCTTGACGGGACGTCGACCGGTGACTGCACAGATTCTGGCCATGATGGTTTCGAGTTGGTTAAAGGATCAAACGTAAGGGCCGGGCTCTGGGCGAAGCAAGGGGAATTTTGTTTTGGCGCAGAAAGACCCATAGAGATCCTGACCCGGGTAAACTGAAGCCAGCGCTGATCGAACTACGTGTGTTGGGGAGCCGAGGTGTAAGGTGGGTGCAGCAGAGGATGAAGGAGGCAACGGGCAGGCTGCTTGGA
>CANJIU010000106.1 GCA_947474365.1 Opitutia bacterium
ACCTCAAGCGGCTGCATCGGCTCGGCGCCGCACCAAAACCGGCCTTCGCGGGGTGAAACCGCCGGCCAAACCTGTATCCAACGCAAATATACGACAAAAACCCGTCCCTCCCGCCGTGCTCCGCACGGCGCTCAGCAGCCCGTCAGAGGTGGGCCTCCCGTCGCCGGAAAAATTTTGGAAAATCACCCCCAAGCCTGATTTTCCAAGTCCGACGGGCTGCTAGCTGAGAATGCGCCGGCAACCGCATTCCCGCGAGGGGAGGTGGAGAGCAGTCGGAGAGCACGACGCGCAGTCCGTAACGGCGGTGAAGCGCATCCAATGAGCCGCGATCGTTTTATCCAACTGTGGGCGATACCCCCTGGATCGCCCTTCCTTTCGACCCCAGACCGACCGGAATCGTCGGGGCGCGACCGCCCTGCCGGCTCCTTGCCGTGTCCTTGCCGTGCCCTTGCCGTGTCCTTGCCGTGTCCCTTCTGGGCGTTTTCTGGCTGCCGGCCGGGTTTCGGCGCTCCTGATCTTGCCGACGAGCCGCACCGCAAGTGAAGCCTGTTTATCGGTATCACCTGATCGCTGTCGCCTCTCACCCCTCCATCTCCATGTCT
The DNA here is from genome assembly GCA_947474365.1 of Opitutia bacterium. Classification (GTDB taxonomy): domain Bacteria; phylum Verrucomicrobiota; class Verrucomicrobiia; order Opitutales; family Opitutaceae; genus ER46. The sequence goes on from CANJIU010000106.1 coordinate 603, forward strand.
GGAAACTGGGGACGCGACGCCCGTCGCGTGGTTCGATGTTCGAAACCGCGGCTAGGGCGTCGCGGCTCCAGCTCGATCGTGATGGCGGCAATGTGATTTTTTGCGTGCCCCATGAAGAAAGCCGTCGGGCAACGCCTCGGGCGATCGACGTCGGGCTCCTTGTGCTCCGCGCCAAGCCACCATTAAACGTCCAACGGAGGACGGAGGGGCGAGGGGTGACCGGTGGCGCGAAGTATGGCAGCTTCACGGGCCCATGTGATCGGTGCATACCTGCTCGGATCGAAGCGGGCGTTGGTTCCCGCGCGGGGCTGGCCGCGTCTTGTCCTGCAGCGTTCAGCGCGATCCCGTGTCTGGAAGTATTGTCCATTTTCCGCGAACCGTTGTACCCTTGGCGGCGACTGTGGGTGCGGTGGCGGTTGTGCTGCTGTGGGTGGCGTGGTCGGGCTTGGGTGATGTGCAGCCGCGGATGCCCGGCACCGATCGTGCCCCGGAGGGCGAGGGCGTCGGGGGCGTGAATCCGGTCTTGGCCGGCCGAGCGATCCCGGGCGAAGCGCGGGCCGCGGAGTTGGAGGGAGCGTGGCCGGGCTTTCGCGGGGCGGATCGGACGGGTGTCAGTCGGGAGGGGACGACCCTGGCGCGGACGTGGGGTCCGGCGGGGCCGCGTGAGCTTTGGTCGGTGGATGTCGGCGAAGGTTACGGTGGCGCCGCGGTTTCGGGCGGACGCGTCTTCCTGATGGATTACGATCGGGCCGGCCGGCAGAGTGCCCTGCGCTGCCTGTCCCTCGCCGATGGACGTGAAATCTGGCGCTACGTCTATCCACTGGCGATGAAACGCAATCACGGCATGACCCGCACCGTGCCGGCGATCGCGGGGAACCTGGTGGTGGCGATGGATCCCAAGTGCAACGTGGTGTGTGCCGACGCGGCGGGCGGAGACCTGCGTTGGAGCATCAACCTCGTGCGCGAGTATGGCGCCACCGTGCCGCCGTGGTACACGGGGCAATGTCCGCTGATCGACGGCGACCGCGCGATTTTCGCGCCGGCGGGCAACGCCGCCCTCCTCATCGCGGTCGACCTCGCCACCGGCAAACTCATCTGGAAATCGCCCAATCCCCGCGGGTGGAAGATGACGCATTCCTCCGTCATGGCGATGGAATGGGCCGGACGCCGCATGTATGTCTACTGCGGCAGCGGCGGCGTGGTCGGTGTGGCGGCGGCGGACGGTGCGTTGCTCTGGGACACCACCGAATGGAAAATCAGCATCGCGACCGTCCCGTCTCCCCTCGTGCTGGAGGAGGGCCGGCTCTTTCTCTCCGGCGGCTACAACGCCGGCAGCCTGATGCTCGAACTGCGCGAGGAGGCGGGAAAAATCGTCCCGCATCCGGTTTTCCGGCTGCCCCCGGAGACGTTTGGCGCCACGCAACATTCTCCGGTGCTCGTGCAGGGCCGGCTCTACGGCATCCGGGCCAACGGGCACTTCGTTTGCCTCGACCCGCAGGGCAAGGTGGTCTGGTCCAGCGGCTCGGCCGGACAATTCGGGCTCGGCTCGTTCCTGCTCGCAGCCGGCCTGGGATTCGCTCTGAACGACAGCGGCGTGCTGAGCCTGTTCGAGGCCCCTGCGGAAAAGTTCAACCTGCTCGCCCGCGCCCAAGTGCTCAAGGGCCGCGAGTCCTGGGGCCCGATGGCCCTCGCCGGCGGACGCCTCCTCGTCCGGGACCTGACCAAACTCATCTGCCTCGACGTCGCCGCCCGATGAATCCGAACACACCCTCCGCATCGCCGACTGACTCCAGCGCGTCGCGGGATGCTTCCCGCCGCGAATTCTTTCGCGCGGCGCTCCGTTACTCGGTGCTGACGGGATTGGGTGGTTTGGTGACGTCTTCGATCGTCCGGCGTGCCCCGCTCACCGGTTCGGTCTGTCCCGGCTCCGGCGAATGCCGCCGCTGCACCCTGGCGGACGGCTGCACGCGACCGCGCACCGCCGGCCCCGATCCCCGTCCGCTCCGAACCCAACGCGCGTCATGAACCCTTCGCCGCCCACCCCGTCGTTTTCCCGCCGCCAGTTCGTGCGCAAAGTGGCAGAAGGCGCCATGTGGGCCGGCGCCGCCGCGGCCGCCTGGCGTGAGATGCACGCGGCCGAGACCAATCCGTTTGCCTACGACGTGAAACGGTTCAGCCGAACGGATCCCGCGCTCCTTGGCTGGGCGGAAACCCGCCGCAGGACGTGCCCGGTCAAGGAGGCCCGCCGGCTCGCGTTCGGTCCCGACGATGCGGTGTACATCGCGGCCGGCACCCAGGTCGTGCGTTGGTCCGACGCTGGTGATCGCCCGAACCTTGAGCTGGGCGCTCCCGTGCGCGGCGTGGGCGTGGCGGCGGACGGGACGCTCTTTGTGGCGCTGACGGATCGGCTCGCGGTATTCGATCCGGCTGGACGGCGGCTGGCCGACTGGCGGGTCCCCGGTGCCAGGACCTGGTTCACCGGGCTCGCGATCTCCGACCACGCGGTGTTTGCGGCGGACTCCGGCCAGAGGGTTGTCTGGCGTTTCGACCGGGCGGGCAAGGTGCTTGGGCGGGTCGGCGAGCGCGACGCCACCCGCGGCGTGCCCGGCATCGTCCTGTCGAGTCCGTATCTCGATGTCCGGCTTCACTCCGACGGGCTGCTCCGGATCAACAACACCGGCCGGCATCGGGTCGAGGTCTATACGCCCGACGGTGATTTCGAACAGGCGTGGGGCGAACCGTCTGCGGCGATTCACGGCTTCTGCGGGTGTTGCAACCCGATCGGCCTGGCGCTGCTGCCCGACGGCCGCACCGTGACCTGCGAAAAGGGCCTGCCGCGCGTGAAGGTGTACCGCGCGGACGGCAGCCTGGAGTCGGTCGTCGCCGGACCGGAGGCGTTCGCCGAAAACACCCGGCAAACCGCTCCGCCCGCCGGGGGCACCCGGGGTGGCCTCGATGCCGGCGTCGATTCCCGCGGTCGTATCCATATTCTCGATCGTGTCACCGGCGAGGTGCGCACGATGCAACCGGGGAGCCGGGCATGAGCGCCGGGCCCGACAGCGCTCCGGTCAACCGCCGCCAGTTTCTGCGCGACGGTGCCCGGCTGGTCGCGCTGACGGGCACGGGCGGACTGGTCGGGCTGCTCGCCAGCCGCACCGGTGCGCAGACGCTGGTGTGGCAAATCGACCCGCTGAAATGCGTGCATTGCGGCAACTGCGCCACCCGCTGCGTGCTCGAGCAGTCGGCCGTGAAGTGCGTGCATGCGTATGCGCTGTGCGGCCACTGCCAGCTGTGCACCGGGTATTTCGAGCCCGAGCCCAACGCGCTGACCACCGCCGCGGAAAACCAGCAATGCCCCACCGCCGCGATCAACCGCACCTACATCGAGGACCCCTATTACGAGTACACGATCGATGAAGGGCGGTGCATCGGCTGCGCGAAGTGCGTCGAGGGCTGTTCGCGCTTCGGCAATGGCTCGCTCTTTCTGCAGATCCGGCACGACCGCTGCGTCAACTGCAACGACTGCGCGATTGCGCGGTCCTGTCCCACCGAGGCGATCACGCGCGTGCCGGTGGGCCACCCGTACAAGCTGAAGGCGGACTCCCACTGACCATGGCCCGCCGCGCGCTCCTCCTCCTCGGTCTGTGGTGGTCGTTTGCCGGCGCGGCGGAGCCGCGGTTTCCTCCCCCTGATTTCGAGAGCGGACATCAATTGCCCTTCACGACGACGCCGGCGCCGCGGGCGGCGGCCTGGCAGTATGTCGATCTCGCGGTGCTGGCCGCGGCCCTCGCCGGGTCGACCTGGCTGGGCTATCGGACGCGGTCGCGTCGGGGACTGCAGGTCCTCGCGCTTTTCTCGCTGGCGTACTTCGGATTCTATCGGGAGGGCTGCATCTGCTCGATCGGCTCGCTGCAGAACGTCGCGCTCACGCTGTTCGATCGCACCTACGCGATTCCGCTGACGGTGCTCGCGTTCTTCCTGCTGCCGATCGTGGTCGCGCTCTTCTTTGGCCGCACGTTTTGCGCGGCCGTCTGCCCGCATGGCGCCCTGCAGGATCTGGTGCTGGTGAAGCCGCTGCCGGTGCCGGCGTGGCTCGAGCACGGGTTGGGCGTTATTCCCTTCCTCTTCCTCGGGGCCGGGGCGATTTTTGCGGCGACGGGCTGCGGCTTTGTCATCTGTCGCTACGACCCGTTTGTGCCGCTCTTCCGCCTCTCGGGCTCGCTCACGTTGCTCTCGCTCGGAGCGGCGTTTGTGATCGTAGGGCTGTTCATTGGACGCCCGTACTGCCGCTTCTTCTGTCCCTACGGGGCCCTCCTGCGTCTCTGCGCCCTGGCCGCGAAGTGGCGCGTGCGCGTGACGCCCGACGTGTGCACGCAATGCCGGTTGTGCGAACACGCGTGTCCCTACGGCGCGATGCGCGAACCGACCCCGGCGGGGGCGCCGGCGGAATCGCCTGTCGCCGAGCGGCGCCGGCTCGGGAAAGCCCTGCTGGTGCTGCCGCTGTTGATTGCGGGCGGGGCGTTGAGCGGGTCGCGACTGGGTCCAGCGGCGGCGCAGATGCATCCCACCGTCGCACTCGCGGAGCGGTATTTAGCCAACCGGCAGACTCCGGCCAATTATCCGCCGATGAGCGCGGAGGCCCTCTCGCTGGAGCGGGCCGCTGCCGACCCCGACGCGCTGCTGACGTCCGCCAAGGCGATCCGGGCGCAAATCAGCCTGGCGGCGTGGCTGTTTGGCGGCTGGGCCGGTCTCGTCATCGGCGTGAAACTGATCGCGCTCTCGGTGCGCGTCACGCGCACGGACTTCGAACCCGATCGCGGCGCCTGCGTGGCCTGCGCCCGCTGTTTTCTTTCCTGCCCCAACGAACGCGCGCGGGTGGGGCTTCCGCCCGAACCCGGTACAGCCGCGCCTCTTCCGGCGACCGTGCCCGTCCCTGCCGCCCGGACCGCCTGACGATGACCGCGAATCCCTTCACTGTGCTCCGCCGCTTCGCCGCCGCCCTCGCCGGCATCGCGGCGACGTTCTCGATCGTGGTGGCGGGCCTGCTGCTCTGGCTGCATTTCAGCGCGACGACGAACGACCCGTGGAAATCGCCGCAACTGCTCGAGCTGAAGGAGCAATTGCAGGCCGCGCCGAAGGACGAGGTGGTCAAGGCGCGAATCCGGGAACTCGATTTTCAATTTCGCCAGCGTTACGTCCAGCGGTTGCGGCTGGGTGCGACCGGTGGCTGGCTGCTGGTCGCGGGAGCAGTGGTCTTTGTCGTCGCATTCCGGACGGCCGCAGCGGCGGGAAAACGCCTGCCGCAGCCCAAGCCGGATCCGCAGGCGTCCGCCCATGCGGCGAGGCGCGCGGCGCAGTCCCGTCGTGCCGTGGCCGTCGCCGGGGTGGTCTGCGGTAGCACCCTGCTTGTGGTCGGGTGGGGCGTACCTTCGCATTTTGCGACGCTGCCGGTCGGCAGTGCGCCGCCCGGCGCCGCCGCCGCACCGCCGATGGATCCGTTGCCGCCGCCCGCGGAGTTTGCCCGGCAATGGCCGCGGTTCCGCGGACCTGACGGCGGCGGCGTGGCTGCAGGCCCCGAGGCGCCGCTGAATTGGGACGCCGCCACCGGAGCGGGGATCGCATGGAAGGCGGCGGTGCCCGCCCCGGGCTTCAACTCGCCCATCGTCTGGGGCGGAAAGGTGTTTGTGTCCGGCGCCACGCGTGAGTCGCGCGAGGTCTTTTGCTTCGATGCCGCGGACGGCCGGCTGGTCTGGCGCTGCCCCATTCCGCTGCCGAAGGGTCCCGGCCTCCGGTCGCCCGAGCTGTCCGAGGACACGGGCTATGCCGCCCCGACGCTGGCGACCGACGGCCGGCAGGTGTATGCGCTGTTTGGACACGGCGATCTGACCGCCGTGACGCTGGCCGGCCGGGTGGCGTGGACGAAATTCATCGGTGTGCCGAAAAATCCCTACGGGTTGGCGGCGTCGCTCGCCGTGTGGCAGGGCCGGGTGATCGTGCAGTTCGACCAGGGAGAAAGCGAGACGTCGACCTCCCGGCTCTGGGCGTTTGACGGTGGCAGCGGCCGGTTGCTTTGGGAGAAAGCCCGCCCCGTCGGCAGCTCGTGGGCGAGCCCGATCGTCGTCGAGGCCGCGGGCCGGGCGCAAATCATCACGATCGGCGTGCCCTTCGCCATCGCTTACGCCGCGGCGGACGGGGCAGAACTGTGGCGCGCCAAGGTGATGGAAGGGGAGGTGACGCCGTCGCCGATCTACGCGGGTGGTCTGGTCGTGATCGTCAACCCGGGGCATTCCCTGATCGCGCTCCGGCCCGACGGTTCCGGCGACGTGACCGGGACGCATGTCGCGTGGCAGACAGTCGAGGGTGTGCCGGATATTTCCAGCCCGGTGAGCGATGGGAATTCGGTCTACGTCGTGAACGGCGGTGGTGAACTGCACTGTTTCGAGCTCAAGACCGGCGCCAAGCTCTGGACCAAGGATCTCGATGCGGAGGCGCACGCGTCGCCAATCCTGATCGGCCGGCGGCTCTATGTGACGTGCACGAACGGGATGACCGTCGTGGCCGAGACGGGTGGGGCTTATCGCGAACTGGCGCGCAACCGGCTCGGGGAAAAAATCTACGCCTCGCCTGCGGTTGCCGACGGGCGGATTTACCTGCGCGGCGTGCAGCACCTCTTTTGTCTGGCCGACGGCGCGAAACCGGCCCTTGCGGCCAAAGCCAATCCGGGACCATGAACGAAATCGACCTGCAACCCGTCGAGTCGGCCGTGGCGCAACATGGGCGCAAGCCGGAGGCGCTGATCCAGATTCTGCAGCGGTTGCAGGAGCATTACGGCTACCTGCCGAAGGAGGCGCTGGAACACGTGTGCGACAAGACCGACATCCGGCCCGCGGACGTGACGGGCGTCTCGACGTTTTACGACATGTTCCGCCACGCGCCGGTCGGGCGGCACATCGTGCGAGTGTGCAAGGGCACTGCGTGCCACGTCTCGGGCGCGGACCGTCTCGATGACGCGCTGCGCCGGCATCTGGAGATTCCCGCCGGCGCCGATACGGACGAGGCGCGCAACTTCACGATCGAACCCGTCTCGTGCCTTGGCTGCTGCACGCTGGCGCCGGTGCTCAACATCGACGGCACGACCATCGGCCACTCGACGCCGGAGCAGGTGCCCACGACGGTGCGCGACTTTCTCCTTCAGCAGGCGCTGCCCAAGGAGGTTCGCTCGACCGAGGAGCTGGCGAAGCCGGCCGTGGCCGGGACCGTCACGATCAACGTGGGCCTCGGGTCCTGCTGCATGGCGAAGGGCAGCGACCGGCTGTATCACGCTTTGCACGACAGTGCGGCACGGTCGGGCCTGGGCGTACAGGTGAAGCGCGTGGGCTGCGTCGGCATGTGCCACCGCACGCCGATGATCGACGTTGCCCTGCCGGACGGAGGCCATCGGTTTTATGCGGACCTGACCCCCGATCACGCCGGGGCGTTGGTCCGACGTTACCTGCGGCCGGTGGGACTGATTGATCGCGCGGCCCGGCTCTGGGAGCGGGCGGTGGACGGGTTGTTGGTGGACGTGGCGCCGCCGACCGAGCAGGTTGCCAAGGCTGAAATGACCCTGCGGGACGAGCCGGTGCAGGCGTTTCTCGGCCGCCAGGTCCGCATCGCCACGGAGGATTTTGGCAGCCTCGATCCGCTTGACCTGGACGAGTACCTCGCCCACGACGGCTTCACGGCGTTGCGGAAGATTCTGGGCGGGACGCCGCCCCTGGACCTGATTTCCGAAGTGGAGCGCTCCGGCCTGCGCGGCCGAGGTGGGGCCGGATTCCCGACCGGGCAGAAATGGCGGATCATGCACGGCCAGCCCGGGCCGGAGAAATTCGTGATCTGCAACGGCGACGAGGGTGACCCGGGGGCGTTCATGGACCGGATGATCCTTGAGTCGTTTCCGTACCGGGTGATCGAGGGCATGGCGATTGCGGCCGTCGCCACCGGGGCGCACGCGGGAATTTTCTACATCCGCCACGAATATCCGCTGGCGGTCCGCCGCGTGCGCACCGCGCTGGCGCTGCTGGAGCGCCGGGGGTGGATCGGTGAACGACTGCTGGGCACGGACCGCTCCTTCCATGTCTCGATCATGGAAGGTGCCGGCGCCTTCGTCTGCGGCGAGGAAACGGCCCTCATCGAGTCGGTCTCTGGGCGCCGCGGCATGCCGCGACTGCGGCCGCCGTTTCCCGCCGAGTCCGGCCTGTGGGGCAAGCCCACGCTCGTGAACAACGTCGAGACCCTCGCCCTCGTGCCCTGGATCATGCGCAACGGCGCGGTGGCGTTCGCCAGCATCGGCACGGCGAAGAGCAAGGGCACGAAGGTGTTTGCCCTGGCCGGTCACATCCGCCGCGGCGGACTGATCGAGGTGCCGATGGGCACCACGATCCGCGACGTGGTGCAGGAGATTGGCGGCGGTGTGCGGCCGGGACGTCGGTTCAAGGCGGTGCAAATCGGGGGGCCTTCCGGCGGCTGCGTACCGGCGCGGCTGGCGGACACTCCGATCGATTACGAGTCGCTCCGCGAAATTGGCGCCATCATGGGGTCGGGCGGCCTGGTCGTCCTCGACGACTCCACGTGCATGGTGGACATCGCGCGCTATTTCCTCGAGTTCACGGAGGCCCAGTCCTGCGGCAAATGCACGTTCTGCCGGGTCGGCACCAAGCGCATGCTCGAGTTGCTGGAGCGACTCTGCGCGGGCCGGGCCCAGCGCGCGCACCTCGACGAACTCGAACGCCTCGCCCACCAGGTCGGCGCCGGCAGCCTGTGCGGCCTCGGCAAGACCGCGCCCAATCCGGTCCTCACGACGCTGCGGTACTTCCGCGACGAATACGAGGCGCACCTGCAGGGACGCTGCCCGGCGGGCAAGTGCGCGGCGCTGGTCAAGTACCGGATCAACGACCGGTGTACCGGCTGCACCCTCTGTGCGCAGCAATGTCCGGTGCACGCGATCCCCTTCGCCCCGTATGCCCGGCACACCATCGATCTCGACCTGTGCACGCGCTGTGACACGTGCCGCAAGGTCTGCCCCTACCAGGCCGTGGAGGTAACATGAGCACCGTGACACTTCAGATCGACGGCCGGGAGGTGGCGGTGGCGCCCGGGCAGAGCGTGCTCGCTGCTGCGCGTCAGCTCGGGATCGACATTCCGACGCTGTGCCATCTCGAGAAGTGCGGCCCGCTGACGTCGTGCCTGGTTTGCCTGGTGAAAATCAACGGCCGGCTGGTGCCCTCCTGCGGCACGACGGCGACGGCGGGCATGAAGGTGGAGAGCGAAACCGAGGAGGTGCACACGGCGCGGCGCACGGCGCTGGAACTTCTGTTCAGCGATCACGTGGGCGACTGCCTTTCGCCGTGCAATTTATTGTGCCCGCTGCTGCTCAACATCCCGGTGATGATCCGGCAGATCGAGTCGGAGCAGCTTCCGGCGGCGACGGCGACCGTTCGGCAGGCGCTGCCGCTCGCGGCGGTGCTCGGCCGGTTGTGCAATCATCCCTGCGAAAAGGGCTGCCGGCGCGGCGCCGACGATGATCCGGCGGCGATCCGCGAGTTGGAGCGTTTCGTGGCCGACCAGGACCTCGCGCTCGACCAACCGTACCGGCTGCCGCTCGCACCGGAGTCCGGCCGCACGGTCGCAATTGTCGGAGCGGGACCGGTCGGACTCGCCGCCGCGTGGTTTCTGCGGAAACAGGGCCACGCGGTGGAGCTAATGGACCGGCACACCGAACCAGGCGGATCGCTGCGCGCGCTGCCGGAAACCGAATTGCCGCGTGCGGTCCTCTCCGCGGAAGTGGCCGGCCTGATGGCGGTCGGTGTCCGCTTTGGTGGCGACATCGACGTCGGTCGCGGGATCGACTTGCCGGAATTGTCCCGGACCCACGACGCCGTGCTCCTCGCGGTGGGTGAGATCAGCAAGGACGAGGGTGCGGTGCTCGGCGTGCCGTTGGCCGCCACCGGAATCAAGGCCGACCCGAACACCTGTCAGACTGGGCTCGCGGGAGTCTTCGCCGCCGGCGGCGCGGTCAAACCCGTGAAACACCTCGTGCGCGCGATGGCCGAAGGGAAGGCCGCGGCTGAGTGCATCGGACTTTTTTTCCGCGGAGCGGCCGTGCGTCGTCCGGACAAACCCTTCAGCAGTCTGATGGGCCGGCTCGATCCTGGCGAGTTGCGGGCTTTTCTGCAGCACGGCAGTCTGCGCGCGAAGGCGGCGCCGTGCAGCGCCTGCGCGGCCGGTCTGAGCCGGCAGGATGCGACGGGCGAGGCATCGCGTTGCCTGCATTGCGACTGCCGATCGTCGGGCAATTGTGTCCTGCAGCACTACGGCCAGGTTTACGGCGCCAGCGCGGATCGCTTTCGCACCAAGCGCCGGCCGTTCGAGGAACACGTGCAGCCGGGCGGCGTGGTTTTCGAGCCCGGCAAATGCATCCTGTGCGGCATCTGCGTCAAACTGGCGGAACTCGCCCGCGAACCGCTCGGGTTGACGTTCATCGGCCGCGGTTTCGATGTGCGCATCGGCGCTCCCCTCGATCACACGCTGGAGGACGGCCTTCAACAGGTGGCCGCGGACGTCGTCTACCATTGTCCGACTGGAGCGCTCTGCTTCGCGGCGGATGTCGCGGAAACCGCGTCGCACGGGCCGTCCGGCGGGCAGGCGAAAAGTCGGACCGGAGCGGGATAAGGAGAGTGCTCGCTGTCGGCGCGGGCCGAACGCCCCGGAAAAATCCGAAGTTGCAGTTGAAACCGGCCGACGAGCCCGAACACTGGTGGCGAGTGAATGGTTCCACCCCAGCCGCGTTCCCCCGGCCCCTGTCATGATCCGGCGCTTTCCACGAGGCCGCCGGTGGACGCGTTGCTTCGCGTTCCTTTGCTTTGCCATGACGGCCTGCGTTGGGCCGCGCCTTCACGGTGCGAACGTGATTCCGCCCGGGGCTCCAGTGCCAGACACTCCTGGCCGCGCGGCGATGCTGCTCCTGAAAGCGGAGTGTTTTTCGTGCCATAACGAAAAAAAGAAGAAGGGCGGGCTCGTCCTCACCGCGCGGGAGTCGTTGCTCAAGGGCAGCGATTCGGGCGCCGTGGCCGAGCTGGGAAAGCCCGACGCCAGTCCGCTGCTCGACGTTCTCCGGGCCGACTCCGATCCGCACATGCCGCCAAAGAAGCAGCTCACGGAGGCGCAGATGAAGGTGCTGCGCGCCTGGATTCAGGGAGGATTGGCGTGGGACGAGGCAGCGTTGACGGAGGAGGACTCGAAGCCTGTGGACTTGGCGCCCCTGCCGTCCACGTATCACCCGGTTTTGGCGCTCGCACTCTCTCCCGATGGAAAACGACTGGCCGTGGGACGCGGCGGCGCGATCGTCGTGCATGATGTGGTCGATCCCAAGTTTCCCGTTCTCCAACAGATCGACGCCCATCGCGACGCCGTGCAGTCGCTCGCGTGGAGCGCCGACGGACGCTGGCTCGCCTCGGGCGGCTTTCGGCGGGTGGTGTTGTGGAAGGCTGATTCGTTGGTCGCGGAGCGCGAGTGGACCGACGGGTTGATCGGAAAGATTACGGCGCTCCAGTTTTCCCCCGACTCCGGCAAGCTCGTGCTCGCCGACGGCGCGGCGGGCCGAAGCGGCTTCCTGCGCGTCCTCGGGGTGGCGGAGGGCCGGTTGCTCACCTCGTGGACCGCCCACGACGACACGATCTTCGGGCTCGATTTCAATTGTGCGGGCACCCAGCTCGTCACCGCGGGCGGCGATCGGTTGATTAAGATCTGGGATCTGACGTCGCACAAGGAGCGGGCGCGCCTCGAAGGCCACGGCGCCCAAGTGCTGAGCGTCGCGTTCAATCCCGATGCCACGCAGGTGGTGAGTGGCGGAGCGGACAAGGAGTTGAACGTGTGGGATGTCCAGACCCGGGAAAAGATCATCAGTCTCGGAAGTCCGTCGAGTGCCGTGACCGCGGTGAGCTGGCCGGGCGACGGAAAGGCGATCATCGCCGCCACGAGCAACAGTGGGGTTTTTGCCTACACGAATCTGGCGGCGCACACGGGGGGAGAAAGGTCGAAGGGCGGCGATGAAAAGAAAATCGGTGAACCACCGGAGGCGGTGCTTTGTGCCCTGAGTTCCAAGGACGCGTCGACGATCTTTGTCGGCGGACACGATGGAACCGTGCAGGTGTGGAGCCGAAAGGGGAAATTGCTTTCCACCCTGGCGCCGACCGAGGCGGCTCCGATCGAGGGAAAGGGCGCCGAAATGGCGGCCGCCGCGCCGGTGGCATCCCGCGAGGCATCGTCGCCGCCGGTGAGTTTTTTGCGCGATGTCCTGCCGGTGTTGAACCGGGCGGGTTGCAGTGCCGGGGCGTGTCACGCCAAGGCCGAAGGGCAAAACGGCTTCAAGCTCTCGGTCTTCTCCTACGATCCCAAGGGTGACTACGACGCGATCGTGAAGAGCGCCCGCGGCCGGCGAGTGTTTCCCTCGGCTCCCGAGCAAAGTCTGATCGTGCAAAAGCCCACAACGGCGATTGATCACGAGGGTGGGCGGCGGTTCGAGCCGGGTTCAGAATTCCACCAACTTCTCGTGCGGTGGTTGCGCGAGGGCATGCTCTACCGAGGGGCGAACGAACCGGACCTGAAACGGATCACGGTTTCGCCCGTGGAGCGCGTTTATCGCAAGAACGACACTCAGCGCCTGACGGTTGAGGCCCACTATTCCGACGGCAGCCGGCGCGATGTCACGCGGTTGGCGGCGTTTGCCTCGACGGACCCGGAGATCGCGACGGTAACAGAGGACGGCATGGTGAAGGTGGGCACGCTGTCGGGTCAGGGCGTCATCGTAGCCCGCTACGTGGGGTTTGTCGCGGACACCCAGATTACGGTTCCGGCCGACCGGCTGTTATCGGAAACCAAATACGCAGCGTTGCCGCAAAACAATTTCATCGACCGGCTCGCCTACGCGCAGTTCCGGCGGCTGGGGCTGTTCCCATCGGAGCTCTGCTCGGATGCGGAATTCCTCCGGCGGGCGAAGCTCGATGCGATTGGCGTGCTACCCACGCCCGAGGAGGTGCGGGAGTTTCTGGCAAATCCTTCGCCGAACAAACGCCGGGAGGCAATCGGGCGCATTCTGGAGGACCCGGCCTATGCGGACCATTGGGCGACGAAGTGGGCCGACCTGGTGCGACCGAATCCGGACCGTGTCGGCCTGAAGAGTGTCTTCATCCTGGACCAATGGCTGCGGCAATGCTTCCGGCAAAACCTGCCGTACGATGCGTTCGTGCGGGCAATCCTGCTCGCGGAAGGCACGAATCACCGCGATGGCCCGGCGGTGATTTACCGCGATCGCCGCGAACCGGCGGACCGCGCCACGATGTTCAGCCAGCTGTTCTTCGGCACGCGCCTTGAGTGCGCGCGGTGCCACAATCATCCCAATGAAAAGTGGACGCAGAACGATTTCTTCCAGTTCGCGGCGTTTTTCGGCCCGGTGAAGCAGAAAGGCGCGGCGATTTCGCCTCCGATCTCGGCGGGGACCGAGACGTTTTATTTCGCCGCGGGCGGCAGTGTGAAACATCCGGTCACGGGCGAGGTGATGTCGCCGCGGCCACTCGACGGCAAATATCAAGCAGGGGAAAAGGGTGACGATCCCCGCCGCGCTCTGGTCGACTCGCTCCTCGCGCCGGACAACCCGTATTTCGCCCCCGCCGCGGTCAATCGCGTTTGGGCGAACTTCTTTGGCCGTGGGATGGTGGAGCCGGTCGACGATTTTCGAATCTCGAACCCGTGCGTGAATTCGCCGTTGCTCGCGGCGCTCGCCCGGGATTTTTCCGAACACGGTTATGACCTGAAGCACCTCCTGCGCACGATCATGGAGTCGCGTCTTTACCAACTCAGTGCGACGCCGAATGAGTTTAACCTGGCGGACACGCGCAATTTCTCGCGTGCCTATCGCCGCCGTCTGCCCGCCGAGGTGTTGCTGGATGCGGTCAACGACGCCACCGTCGGCACGGACACGTTTGCCGGCATGCCGCCGGGCACGCGAGCGATCCAGGCGTGGAGCTACAAGATCGAGTCGCAGTTCATGGATGCCTTCAGTCGCCCGGACCCGAGCATGGATCCGCCGTGCGAGCGCGACACGCACATCAGCGTCGTGCAGTCGCTGCATCTGATGAACTCCAAGGGCATCCAGGCCAAGCTCAGCCGCACCGGCGGTCGGGCCCGCCAGCTTGCCTCGAGCGGGAAATCCCCGGAAGAGATTGTGCGCGAACTCTATCTCGCGTCCCTGAGCCGTCCGCCCACGCCGGAGGAACTCGCGGTGGCCTCGGCGACGTTCACCGCGGCAGGTGCGACTCGCCAGACCGCGACGGAGGATGTTTTTTGGGCGTTGCTCAACTCCGCCGAGTTTGTGTTCAATCATTGATTCCTCCGCTCTGTGCGATGAACCCCAGTCCCGATAAATTTCACGCCTTGATCGCCCCGACGCCATGAGTCAGGTCACTCATAATTGCGCGGGAATGCCCCGGAGGGATTTTCTGCAGCTGGGAATTGGCGGCGGGTTGGGAATCGGCCTGACGGGATTGCTGCGGCTGCAGGCGCAGGCGGCGGGCGTTGGGCCCGGCGTCGGAAAGCCGGGCGGCAAAAACGGCAGCAAGGTCAACTGCATCATGGTCTGGCTCGACGGCGGGCCGTCGCATTACGAGACGTTCGATCCCAAGCCGGATGCACCCTCTGAAATCCGGGGCGAACTCGGAGCGATCGAGACGTCCGTGCCAGGCGTGCGTTTTTGCGAGGCGATGCCGAATCTGGCCAAGGCGGCGGACAAGGTGACCGTCATCCGCTCGATTTGCCACAAGGACCCGAATCACGGTGGCGGGAATCACTACATGATGACCGGCGCGCGGACTCCGGTGCCGGTCGCGTGTGGCGCGTCGGTCACGTTTCATCCGTCGTTCGGATCAGTGGTCTCCCATCACCGGGGAGTCCTGAACGGTATTCCGGCGTACATGTCCGTGCCGCGGGTGTCCCGCAGCGGCGGGCCAAATTTTCTCGGCGGCAAACACTCGCCGTTCGTGATCAACGGAAATCCCAACGACAAGAATTTCCAGGTGCGGGACGTCGTCCTCCCGTCGGACATTAGCGAAGGACGGGCGGCGTCGCGCCGGGAATTGCGGGCCTCGCTTGATCGGATGCTGCGCTACAACGACAAGCTGGCCGACGATCCGGCGATCACGTTCGACCAATATTACCAGCAGGGGATCGACATGGTGCTGTCGCCGCAGGCGCAGGCGGCCTTCGACATCAGGCGCGAGGACGAAAAGGTGCGCGACGCGTATGGACGGAATGATTTTGGCCAACGGCTGTTGATGGCGCGCCGGCTCGTCGAGGTCGGGGTGTCGTGGATGACGGTCTATTATGGCGGCTGGGATCATCACACCAAACTCTTCGAAGCCTACAAAGGCGAAGCAGCGAAGAAGATGGACCAGGGGGTGGCGGCGCTGATCAACGATCTCGATGCGCGCGGTCTGCTGGAGAACACGCTGGTGCTTCTCCTCGGGGAATTCGGCCGGACGCCGAAGGTGAACAAGGACGCCGGTCGCGACCATTGGCCGCACGCGATGTCGGTGCTGATGGCGGGCGCGGGCATTCCGCGCGGCCAGGTGGTGGGCGCCACCGATGCCAAAGGCTACAACGCTTCCGAAAACGTGTATCGTCCGGAAGACTTTGCGGCCTCGCTGTACACGAAGATGGGAATCGATCATGCGCAA
Source organism: Opitutia bacterium (assembly GCA_947474365.1). Taxonomy (GTDB): domain Bacteria; phylum Verrucomicrobiota; class Verrucomicrobiia; order Opitutales; family Opitutaceae; genus ER46. The sequence goes on from CANJIU010000106.1 coordinate 16,370, forward strand.
ATCCTGCACACGAACACGGGCCGGCCGGTCCAGCTCGTGAACAATGGGCGGCTGATCAAGGAGCTGTTCGTTTGATCCGCGGGCGCCGATTCGTTGATCCGGCGCGGGGGTGGCCGGTCGGATCGTTTCTCGTTCTTCTTATCCTGACATTCCTGCCGTGCTCCGCGTCGCGGCTCCTCGCCGCTGCTCCGGTGCTTGATCAGATTTATCCCGTTGCCGTGCCTGTCGGGGCCACGACGGCAGTGGCGGCGGCCGGCAAGATCGGGACATGGCCTCCGCAGGTCTGGACAGATGCACCGGGAATCACGTTTCACGCCGAGAAAGCCGCCGGCCAGTTCAACGTTGAGGTCGGCCCGGATACGCCGATCGGCCCGCATCTGATCCGCGTTTATAATGAAACCGGGGCGAGCGCACCGCGGTTTGTAATCGTGACCGCCGGGCCACAGGGGACGGAGGTCGAGCCCAACGATGAATTTACCAAGCCTCAGGTGGTCGAATACCTGCCGATCGCGATCAACGGGCGCCTGAACAAGGGCGGCGATGTGGATTCGTTCGCCGTCACACTTGACGCCGGCCAGACGTTGATTGCGTCGGTCGAGGCCTACGTGCTCGCCTCGCCCGTCGATGCCGTGCTGCGCTTGGTGGATACGCAGGGACTGGAGCTGGCGCTCAACCACGACGACGGGCGCACGCTCGATCCGAAGCTCGTCTGGACGGCGAAAACGGCCGGCACCTATGTGTTGCAGCTTTTCGGTTTTGCGCATCCGGCCACGGCCGACGTGAAATTCACCGGCAGCGATGCCTGCGTCTACCGACTGCACCTCTCGCGTGGGCCGCACCTGGGGTACACGGTTCCGCTGGGGCTGCCGCGGGCGAAGCCGGCCAAGCTACGCGTGTTCGGATGGAATTTAGGTGAGCTCGTCGGGCGGGAATTCGAGGTGGACGCGGCGGCATCCACCGCTGATTCAAGTCAGGTGACGTGGCACCGGCCTGAGTTCGAAAACGGGCTCGCGCTTCCGGTGGTCGACGGACCGGAGTGGGAGGAGGCTAATTTCCCCAGGCGGGTCGGAGAAGAGCCGGCACCGGCTCCGCCTTTTGCGGTGACCGGTTGCATCGAGAAGATCGGCGAGGAGGATCGCTTTGGTTTTACGGCGGCCAAGGGAGATAAACTGGTGCTCGAACTCCAGTCGGCGGCACTCGGTTTTCCGTTGGATGCGTGGCTCGCGATTCAGGACGCCACTGGCAAGGAATTAGTCCGGAACGATGATGTTTCCAGCGCGGATCCGTTGCTCGAATGGACGGCGCCGGCAACCGGTTCGTACACGGCCGTGGTGGGGAGCGTGCTCCATCGCGCTGGGCCCGATCATCTTTATCGCCTGAGTCTCCGGTCCGCACGCCCGCGACTTGAGGCGATCATCGCCGAGTCCGGTTTCGCCATCGAACCGGGCAAGACGGTCAAAATCAAAATCACCGCCCGACGCGTGCAGGGATTCAACGCCAAGGTGACGTTTTCGGCGGTGGACTTGCCCGCAGGATTGACCTCGAGCCCGGTCGAACTCGGCGGAACCGAAAAGGAGGTCACGGTCGAGTTGACCGCTGCGACCGATGCCCCGCCGTTCAATGGTCCCGTTCAAATCCAATTTCATGAGGAAAACTCCGAGGCCATCCAGTTGGCGATTCATGAAATGGCGTCGACGACGCTGAACAACGGTGTCCCGCAGGGTTTTCGTGATCTGGTGATTCGGTCGACGGACAAGATTTGGCTGACGGTGCTGGCCGCGCCCAAGCCGAAGCCGGCGGAGGAAAAGTAGGCCGCCCCGCCGCAGCGGTGGGGCGCATCCACCCCCTGTGCCCACCGAGCTTCTCTGCCCTTTACATCCCGTCGGATTGTGACGTCTTCTGCTACCATGATTCCGCCGGCCGAGAACCGTCCCATCCCCCGCCGGAGATTTGTCGCGACCGCGGCCGCGGCGTGGCTGGCTGCGCGCGGCTTGGGGAGTGCGCGCGGCGCGGAGGCGGCGGCTCCGGTTGACGCGAGCAAGCTCGCGAAACTTGGCGGCCCCAAGGCGGTGCGGAGCAAACCGGGACCGTGGGTGCGGTGGGATGTGCGCGAACAGAAGCAGGTGGCTGAGGCCATCGCGCAGACGTCGCTGTTCTACTGGCTCGGCCGCGGCGCCAACAAGCAGACCGCGCTCTTCATCGAACGCTTCAAACAACACTGTCCGCGCGAGCACGTCGTGACGTGTTCCTCGGGCACCGCGGCGGTACACATTGCGATTGCGGCCGCGGGGATCGGCCCGGGCGACGAAGTCATCACGACGCCCATCACGGATCTCGGCACGGTGGCGGGCATTTTGTTTCAACAGGGCGTGCCAGTCTTCGCCGACCTCGGTGCGGCGACCTACAACCTCGATCCGGTCGCCGTCGAGCGCGCGATCACTCCGAAGACGAAGGCGATCATCGCGGTCCATCTTTGCGGTACACCGTGCGACCTCTCGGCGCTCCGGGCGATTGCCGACAAACACCACCTCATCCTCATTGAGGACTGCGCGCAGGCCTGGGGCGCGAAATTCCGCGGCCGGCCGATCGGCACGGTTGGCGACGTGGCGTGTTTTTCGCTGATGAACTCGAAGCACATCGGCACCGGCGACGGCGGCGTGGTGGCGTCGAGCGATCCGCGGATCGGGCCGGCGCTGCTGAAATTTGCGGACAAGGGCAACGACCGCACCGCGCCCGGCTACACGTGGGACAAGACTGCGGTCCTGGCGACGAACTACCGGATGAGCGAGCTGCAGGCGGCGTTTGGCGCTGTCCAATTGGCGCGACTCGACGGTATTGCGGCAAAACGCGCGGCCCTCGGCCGCGCGCTGATCGCGGAGATTTCCGGACTGCCCGCTGTCGTGCCGCCCGATTTGCCGGCGAACGATCGCGGTACGTTCTGGTTTTTCTACTTCCGGCTGCGACTCGAACGGCTGAAGTGCTCGCGCGCCGAGTTCGTCGAGGTGGTGAAGGCCGAGGGCGCGCCAATGTCGGCGGGTTATATTCCGGTTCCCATCTACCAGCTGCCGTTTTTCCAAAATCATAGCTTCTTCGCCGGCCGCTGGCCGATCCGGGAAATGGGCCTCACGACGATGGACTACGCGCGCGTGCGTTGCCCGGAAGCGGAGGCGATTTTGACAACAGGCGTGCATTTTTCGCTCAACGAGTCGATGGACGAAGCCTACGTGCGCGAAATCGGCGCGGCCGTGCGCAAGGTTGCGAAACATTTTTCCGCCTGAACCGCGGCCGGCTTGCGAGGACAGTTTTGAGCTTGGTCTCCCCGGGTGGCGACCCAGAGTTGGCGGAACCGGCCATGCGTTTCCTTTCCCGCGTCCTGTTCGTCATCGTCGCGACGCTCACGTTTGGCGCGCGCGCCCAGGCCGGCTCGCGTGCGCTTGGCGACGGCTTCATCGACCACGGGGTGGCGACGGCGCTCAGTCAACATCGTGGGATGGTCGCGACGAGCGACGGGGAGGGGCGCGACGTGATGCTCGTCTGGCTCTACGATCATCGTGGTGGCTATGCGTTGCTGATGATCGACGCGGAGACAGGGAAGTCCGATCAGTTTGCCACGCCGTATCCGTGGGCGGGCGACGGGCCCTTCGCGTCGCTGCTTTCCCGCGCGGGCAAGTACTACACAGTTTTCGGCAGCCACTTCAGCGAGTTCGACCCGGCTAAACGCGCATTCACGTTCTTCAAGAAAACCGCGCCGCAGATGGCGATGAGCCTGACCGAAGCCAGCAATGGGAAGATCTGGGCCGCGACCTATCCCAATACGGGCGTTGTTTCCTTTGATCCCGCCACCCGGGAACTGCGGGAGGTGCCCTCCGCCAACAAGGAAAACTGGCTGCAATATCCCCGCAGCATCGCGGTTGACGCCGCGGGCTGGGTCTATGTCGGCATCGGGTCCACCGCCGCGCAAATCCTCGCGCACAACCCGAGCGACGGTTCGACGCGCGCCTTTCTTGCCACGCCAGATCGTGCACCGGGCTACGCCGTGGCCTGGCATGACCAAAGCGGCAAGGTGTTTGGCGAAGTGCCGGGCGCGGGCGGGTCGAAGTGGTTCGAACTGTCTGCCGGCACGGCGCGGCCGCTCGCCGCGAAGCCAGCGCTCCGTCCGTTTACTCACATCGCGGGCGACCAGGGACTTTTCCACCGACGCTTCCCGAGCGGGAAAAACGCGAATGAGTGCGACACCATCATCCGTTCACTCACCGTTGGCGATCCGCGGCGTGGGGGGACGAAGACTGTGACGTTCGACTACACGAGCGAAGGCGCCCATGTCATCGCGCTGATGGCGGCGCCCGACGGCTCCATCACTGGCGGCACGGCGTTTCCGATGCGCATGTTTCGCTTCAGTCCGGGGCGCGACGCCTGGGAGAACTGGCCGGCACACGGACAGTTCAACACCGTCGCCGTGCAGGGAGACCGGTTTTTCGTCGGTGGCTACCCCCACGGTTTTCTCCTCGAATGGAATCCCGCCGCGCCCTGGGCGCAGACCGACCAGTCCAAATCCGCCGGCAATCCACGTTACCTCACGCTATGCGAGCCGACCATCTACCGCCCGCACGATCTGCTCGCGCTGCCGGACGGCCACACGATCGTGATGGCCGGCACGCCGGGTTACGGCCTCACCGGCGGTGGCCTGCTCCTCTGGGATCGCGAGACCCAGACGCGCACGCTCCTCACCCACGAGCAATTGCTGCCGCAGCAATCGACGATGAGCCTCGTGGCAGTGTCGGAGGGTAAGTTTCTGGGCGGCGCGACGGTCGGTGCTGGCACCGGCGGCGAGACGAAGGCACGGGAGGCCGAACTGTACTTATTCGATGTCGCGGCGAAGAAGATCGAGTGGCATGCGCCGGTGTTTCCGGGGGCGCAGACTTACACCGAACTTGCGCCGGCGCCCCGCGGCCTGATCTATGGCTTCGTCGATCGCTCGAAGTTTTTCGTGTTCGATCCCGCAAAGCGTGTGGTCGTCCACACGGAGGAGTTGAAGGCGCGATTTGGCTCGGTGGTCACGGGACAAGGACCGCGGGCCTTTGTGCGCGACGAGCGCGGTCGGACATTCGTGCTCTTCGCCAAGAGCGTGGCCCGGGTCGTCGACGACACTTACGAGGTGAAATTGCTCGCCAGCGCGCCGGTGACCATCAGTGCCGGAGGTGACATCCTGGGGCAGCGCCTTTATTTCGCCGCCGGCTCCCATGTCTACAGTTGTGCCTTGCCGGAATAGCGGCATGCCGCGGTGTGGTTTTTCATTCGAACATGCCGGTCCAATCCGACAGAAACATCTGACCCTGCCGCCTTACGCTCATGAACAATCAACTTGCCGCCCTCGACCAAGCCAAGAGCACCCTCATCGACCTCGGGATAAAGTTCGGCCCAAAGGTGTTTGTGGCCGGCCTCATTTTGACCGTTGGCTTCTTTGTCGGACGGGCCTTGGGCAAGATTCTGCAGAGGTGGCTGCTCAAGCTCGACCTCGAGCCGCCGGTGCGGACTTTGATCGTCCGCGCCGCCCGGTTCGTGGTGCTGGCGTTGTTTTCAGTCATGGCCCTGCAGAACCTCGGCGTCGATCTTCTGCCTCTGATCGCCGGTCTCAGCGTCGTGGGGGCCGGCGTCGCGCTCGCGATGCAAGGCGTGCTCGGCAATCTTGTGGCCGGGCTGACGATCATTTTCACCAAGCCGTTCCGTGTCGGCGAATACGTCGCCATGTTGGGAGTCGAGGGTCGCGTCGAGGCGATTAATCTCTTCTCGACCCGGCTGAGCCACGCCGATCAGTCGATCGTGGTGGTCCCGAACCGGAAAATTGTCGGCGAAATTCTCCACAATTATGGGCGGATTCGGCAGCTCGATTTGTCGGTGGGCGTCGCCTACGCCACCGATCTCAACCGCGCGCTGGCGGCGGTGAACGACGTCCTCCGGGCCAGCCCGCTCGCGCTCAAGGAGCCCGCCCCGCTGGTGGGCGTCACGGCGCTCGCCGATTCGTCGATCAACATCGCAGTCAAGCCGTGGGTCAACGTGCCCGATCACGCGGCCGCCTGCGCCGCGATCAACAAGGGCATCGTGGAGAAATTTCGGGAGATTAACGTCGAGATTCCGTTTCCGCAGCGGGAGATCCGGCTGCTGGGCGGTTCCGCCGCGTAGGAGACGGTTTCGGTTGCAACGGGAATTTGCCCGTGGAGGTGCGCGATGGTCAGACTCCCGGGCGATACCAGAAATCCGCGACTTTCGGCGTGAAGGTAATCGTGGCTCCGGGTTGTGCCGCTGTGGCCGGAAGAATCACGTCGAAGGGCTGGGTCGGATACAAGCCGTCGGGAAACGGTAGTTGGGCCGTGTAGCTGCCGTAGTAACTCGTTCGGGGCAGAGGGGCGTCGAAGGGGAGCGTCACCGGTTTCTTTTTCGAATCCTGGGTCACCTCCCATTCAGACGTTACGCCCCAGTCCTTGCCGCCCTGGCGAAAGTGAACCTCCTTGCCGGTGAACTGCACGATCGCGTCGTCGTTGAAAACCACGACGAGGGTGACGCGGCCTTTCTCATCGAGCATCCGGCCGCTGACCCGCAGCTGGGCGGCTCGCCCGGATTGAACCATCAGTTCAAGCGTGTCGTCAGGAGGATGGTTGGAAAAGTTCAAAACTTTGCCGGGTCCTCGCGGCGCAAAATAGGTGAAATGCTGATGCGTGGCGCACCCGGCCACGAGCAGCCCGAGGCAGACGCACAGCGCGGGGAACCGCGGAGGAACTCGTGGGCGGCCAAGTATCGTCGTTCGATCGTCGTGTGTGGCGGCGTTGGTCGCGGGCGACGGAGACCGGAAACTCCGGAAGTTTGGAACGGGAGGCATTGCGGGGCGGACCGGAGACGAGGACACGGACCTGATCCGTTTGGTGTCAAACGGAGAATTCCCTTGTCTCCGCCTCGACTTCCAGCGGGACGAAGGTGCCGGCCGGTCTGCGAACTGTTGGATTTACCGCGTGGCGTCCGTGACCCGCGTGCCTGCAAAATGTGCGCCGTGTTTGCGTGACCGCACCGGGGGATGGGGACTACCTTGCGGATATGCCGCTGTCCCGCCTGCGCCTCGTCGTCCGTCTCGCCTGCGTCCTTGTCACGTTTGTTTCGGCCGACGTGGCGCTGGCGAAGAAAAATCCTTCGAGCAGCCCGACGGTGACGGCGGTGCCCGGGGCGCCGGGAGTGGTCAACCACTCGGCCCTGTGGGATGAATTTGTGGCGGGCCGCAAGAACGGAACGGAATCGACGCTGCTCGATTTCTCCTATGCGGGGTACCACCACGGCGAGGTTGGCATCCCCACGCCAGACCTGAAGGTTTTCGTTGTTACCGACTTCGGTGCCGTGGCCGATGATGGCAAGGACGACCAGGATGCGGTGCAACGGACCATCGACGCGGCCGCGGCCAATGGCGGTGGAATCGTCTTTTTTCCTCCCGGCGTTTTCCAGTTTTTCACCGACATCGACAAGCGGGTCGCGATGACGATTCCCACTGGGCATATTGTCCTGCGCGGCAGCGGGGCCACCCGCGGCGGCACGGTTCTGTTCCAATACCATCACGGAATCGTCCTCTCTCCCGAGAAGGAAAAGGACGGCTTTACTACCGCCACCGGCGTGGTGCCTCTCCTCACGTTCAAAGGTGCCGCACCCGATGGCGCCCGAAAGGTGCTGACCCCGATCACCGCTGATGCGCCGCGAAATGCCCTCGTGCTGGAGGTCGCCGACGGTCGCGCGCTCCGGCCCGGCCAATATGTTACGGTCTCCGTGGGCGACGGGATTCCCGCCGCGAAGGACATGCTCACGCCGTACGAACCGCCCAAGGAATGGTCACGCCTTATCCGGAGCGGCGTGAAGTGGAACGAGATTCACCAGATAAAGAGCGTGGACGGAAATCGGGTGACGCTGGCCGAGCCGCTCAAGATCGCGGCGAAAGTCGCCTACCGATCGTTCCTCGGAACGTTCGCTCCCGTGGAGGAGATCGGCGTGGAGGATATCTGTTTCATGGGGAATTTTCTCGGCAACTTCATCCATCACCGGAGCGGGTTGGAAGACTTCGGGTGGGCGGCGGTCGATGGCATCAAGAACGCGGCCAACGTATGGGTGCGTCGGGTCAGCGCGATCAACGTGAACCAGGTATTCAACATCGATACCGTGTTCTCCTCGTCGTTTCTCATGATCCGAAGTGCCGGTGCCACGGGCCACGAGAGTTTCATCCAGTCCCGGTGCTCCCATAACCTCATCGGACTTTACCAGGACGAGAGTGAAGGCGTGCTGCACAACTTCACCATTCGCGCCACTTCTGCGGGCACGGTGGCCTAGCGAATCAGAATGCATCCCATCTGTCACTGTGATTTTCACGGCATGCAGCCCTACGCCACGCTGCTCGACTCGATCGACGGGGGGTACCTCACGGGCTCCGGTGGTCCGGTGGAGTCGTTTCCCCATCACGCGCGAGATCTCACGATCTGGAATTTCAACTACCTTTCGGGAGGCAATCAGCCCAACCGTAAGTTCCTGATGGATCCGTTGGAGTTCTGGGCCGGGCCTTTCATGGTCATGCCGATCCTCTCGGGCATGCACGGTCTCGTGCCTCCGGCCAAACCTGCGACCATGACGGCCAACGAGTCCTTCGGTACGCCGGTGGAGCCAGAGTCCCTCTATGAGGCGCAGCTCGTGCTCCGGCTGGGAAAACTGCCGGATTGGATTCCCGAGGTTCGCGCCGCCTGGGAAAAATGGCGCCGCGAGCCGCTGCCGGACTACTTCAATCCCCTGCGCGCTGACAACAAGGCGCTGTTCAATGTGGTGGTAGACACCAGCGCGAAGCGGCTGGCCCGGGAAATTTCCTTCACCCGTTTCCTGCGGATGAAAGAGGCGAATTTCACCCACCGCTTTTCCGGGCCCGAGCTCGTGCTGCGCACCGATTTCGAGAAGGCCTTTCAGCTCGTCTTCAACCTCATGGCGTACCTCACGTCGTACAGCACCAAGGGCGGTCAGATCGATGTGGCCACCCGCGACGGAAAAATCGTGGTCACGATCACCGGCCAGATGCCGGAACCGGCGGGCAACTACGCGGCGTTCAAATCGGGAAAAGTGGGAAGCGACCGCTATATTGGCGAGGAGCATTGGCGCGACCTCGATGCCGCTGACCGCATCGCCGCCGCAATCCACGCCACGTTCAAGCGGGAGACGCGGGGCGGCGTGGGAGTCATCGAGGTGACCATTCCGCCGCTCTGAGCCGCGACCATGCAGTCGAGAGCTCAGAGCGAAGAGCTGAGAGCCCAATCGCCAGAGCAGACACGCGCGCCGCCCGACCCGAAACCGAAGTTCACCGTTTGGTTTTGCTCTCAGCGCTCAGCGCTCCGCTCTCCGCTCTCCGCTCTCGACTGAATTTTTACGGCTGAGGCCACGGTCAGGCAGGTGATTCCAATCCCCGGCGCTTACTGCCAGTATCCAGGCACAAACACCGTTCGACCGTCGCGCGTCTCGGCATGCGCCGGAACGTAGGAGCGTGCAAGCGGCGGCGGAATTTCCCAGCGACTTCCCACCCAGGTGTAGGTGCGTCCGTCGTAAATCCAGTAACCTGGAACCCAGAGCGCGTTCGGTGCGGGTGGCGGCGGCTGGACCTCGGCGGGCGTAGGAGGAGGGGTCGACGTACGGGCAACTCGATAACCGCGGTCGTCGGAATAGGCCGGCCGTCGGGGCCGCACCGGCGGGCCGTAGACGGTGCCGTTTTGCTGATCGACACTGTTGCCAATGACGCCGCCCGCGACCGCACCGGCGACGGCGCCGAGCATCGCACCGCCAAACGCGTCACCGCCCCGGCTGTTGTGGCCGATAATTCCACCGGCGAGGGCCCCGAGGGCGCCGCCCGTCACTGCACCCTGTTCCGTGTTTGGACCGGTGCCGACGCAGCCCGTGAGGAGCGAACTCAACGCGAGCGCGGAAGCGATGAATGTGGCGTTGTTCATGGCGAGGGAGTGGTTTCCACCGTGCGCTCCGATCACCGGCGGTGACCGAAGTGGCCGCCGTGAAATGATCGGTAGCCAAAACCAAATCCGAACGAAACCGGCGGATAATAGTATCGCGGATAGTAATAATAGTCCGGGTCGTCGTAGTAGATGACCCGCGGCGCCGTCTCGTAGACTGCCGGCGGCGGGGCGACGTGAACGACCGCGGGCGCCGGATTCGCGGGGACCACGGTTGATCCGGGTGCGGCGCCGCTTGGCGGCAAGGTCTGATAGGCAACCGTGAACAACTGGCCGGACGCGTTACGATAAGCAGCGACCACCTGGTTCGCGGACTGCACGATCTGTTCCACGGTGAGACCCTGGGCCGCGGCGGCTGTCGTCAGCTCCAAAGGAGAAGGCAGTCGGGGTTGGTAGACAATCTGGTTGATTCTGGTCTCCGCCGGAGCGGCAACGGGCAAACGGCCTGGCGCCTGGACGGATGCCGTCACTTCCGTGGAAGCCGGCGGTGAAGGCTCGGTCATCTTGACGGAGCCGCTGGTTTGGGCCTGAACTGCGCCGAAGCACAGGGCGACAGCCGGGATGGAAAAGGCGGCGATGCGGTGCATGGTGGTGATGGTTGCTCGTGAGACCCGGAGGGTGGAACCAATGTGCCGTGAAAATGCGCGAAAACAGTCGTTGATCCCTCCGTCGGCGCACGGCGCGACCTTGCGCCGTGCCCGTCAACGGAGTGCGATTCGTCAGGAGCGGCCGTGCTTCACCAATGCCAGCGTCGCGCGCTCCGTGATCTGCGTGTGATGGTGGATCCGCGTGCGTGAAGACTCCTTCGGAATATTGGCGGCGAGACAGGCTTCGGCTTCAAGCCAGTCATCCTGTTCGTGTCCGTCAACCGACCCGCGTTGGAGGTAGAGGTGATTGGCGTAGGTGCGAATTTCATCCTCGGATGGTGATTGCGGCCCGATTGCGGGCAACGGCGTTGCTGTTGGAGCGAGGTGCGCGGGCGTCACGGGAGGAGTGGTCCGGACGGCGGGAGGCTTCAGTCGGGTGCTGGATGCGGCGTCGGAGGCCGTGGAGTGGAGTGATGTGACCATTCCTGAAACATGCACTCGAACAGCCAATCCCGATATGGGGTCTTTCCCTTCGTGGGAGTGGACGCTCCCGCTTGTTCCTCGTGGCGCGATCTGTCGCTCGCGCTGCGACCGTACCAATCAGAACCGCCCGTTGATGCCGGCAGTGACCGTCACGAAATTGATGAGCAGCCGCTGGGTGCGGTCCTTGATCCCGCGATAAAATACCTGCGGCTCGTTGAAGATATTGGCAACGTCGAGGCTCAGGCTGAGGCTCGGTCGCAGCTGGTAGGCCGCGCCGACGTTGACGGTTTTGTTGGACAGGCGGTAAAGCCGGAGCGCGGGACTCGCGTTGTAGGTGTTGATATACTCGCCGGTGAAGTTGTAGAGCACCCGCGTGCTGAAGTTCCGGTAACGCCACGAAAGCGATGCGTTGGAGGCGTACGGGATGAAACCCTCCACTTCGCGACTCGTCAGGTAGGTGCCGCCGGTGTAAAGGCCGTGAGTGTCAATCCAGGTGTAGTTGTAGGAACCGGCGAGCCCCTTGAGCAGGCCTGGCAGAAAATTAAATTGCTGCCGATAACTGAGCTCCCAGCCCTGGGCGACGGCGCGACTGGCGTTGATGGAACTGAACTCGCCCCAGCCTTCGTATTGACCGTCGTAGCCGTTGGCGGCGCCACCGGGAATCGTGCGAATCTCCTGATTGTTGATGATGTAATCGCGGATTTCCTTGTGGAACCAGCCGGCGGAGAGCTGGCCGACGGGTTCAAAATAATACTCCAACGAGGCGTCCCAGTTGCGGGCGGTCTGCGGCTTCAGGGCGGGATTGCTCACTGTCACCCGCCGGTTGGTTTCGTCGGGAGACTCCGATGGCAGGAAATTGTTGAGACCGGCCCGGCCGAAGCTCGTCGAGTAGCTCGCCCGCAGTTTCAGGTTGGTCGTGAGATCGTGATAGGTGTGTAGGCTCGGAAAAGCCTTCCGGTAATCTCCGTCGAGGGTGCGGAAGTTGTTTTCATAGTCGCGCCGGGCCGAACCCGCCGGATCCGCCGTCTGCTGCGCCGACGTGCTCAGCACCCGCGCGCGGACCCAGCCCCAGCTGTCCACTGTCGTATCCTCGATTCGGACACCGCCGAGGAAACCGGTCCGCCCCAGAAAGCCTTCCGTCCCCAAACGTCCCTGCGCCATGACGTAGGCTGCGTTGGCCGTCTCGGTCAGGCCACGGGTGCCGGTGTACTTTTGGGACTCGTAGTAGTAGAGATCCTCCCGCCAGAGCGTCGGATCCTTGGGCCGGCGTTTGTCCATGAACGTGTTCGAATACCAGCGGGGAAACACCACGCCGGTCTCGCGTTCGTTATAGGTCGGGATGTTGGGATCGGTCGCCAGCGATCCGGTGCCGGTGTAGCTCCAGCGATGGTTGTCCTTGCCCCAGATATCGAGCACCTGAATGCGCGAGGAGACGCCGGCTTTGAGGTAGAGCGGCACGGTCCCGGGCAGTTGGTAGCGGGCGTTGAAACGAAACTGCGACAGTCGCTGGTCGTTCTGGTTGTTGACGTTGGTCAGCCCGTTGGAGGTCGGGCGGTAGAGCGAGCCGTTCTGGAAATCGGGTCCGCCGTTTTGGGTGAAGCGCGGGAAGAGGTCCGAGTTCGTGCGATCGATGATCCAGCCGGCGCCGGCCAGGCGCATCGTCAGCGAGCCGGCCGTGCCGTCGCCATTGTTGAGATGGGTGTAACCCCAGCCGGCGGCGTAATCGATCTGCCAGCTGCGATATTCGTGTTCGCCGGTGAAATCGATCCGCCGCGTGCGCACGAAGTAGTTTCGCGGGCCGTCGATCGAGACGTCGATGTTGTTGGCGGTGACCGGCCGAATCACGGTGATGTGATCGCTGAAGGCGCCGGGGACCACGCCGGTCGTTGCGCTCGGCACGGTGGTCGCGCTGCCGGTGGTGGCGCGCGCCTCCATGCGCCGCCGGAACCGCTCGTAGTTGTTGTTGCCGAGCAGGGTGAGCGAGAACCGCGTCGTCGGCGACCAGCGATAGTCGGTGCGCAGGCTGAGGCTGGACTGCTTCCGGTTGTTGTAATTGTCCCAGACGCGGTAGTCCCAGATGAACGCCGACGGATTCGGAGTGTTCTGGTAATCGAACGTGGTGCTCGTGCCCCCGACGGCGTTTTCGCTGTAGAACGCGTTGACGGCGATGGCGAGGTTGCGCGTGCCGCCGAAAACGTCGAACAACTCCTGATGCGCAATGGTGGCCAGGGGATGCGCGCGGTGTTGTTCGCGAATCGGGATTTGTTCGAAGAACGGCGGCGCCCAGCGGGTGGTGAGGCTGTAGGTTGTGCGGCGTTTCTCCCGCATGCTGAGCGGCGAACGCGTTTTCAGGTTGACCGTGCCGCCCAGGGAATCGGCGCCCTTGTCGGGCGTGTGACCCTTGGTCAATTCCAGCGCCTCGAACATCGTGCCGGTGATGCTCTGCATCTCGAAGGCGCGGTTGGTGCCGAGACTTGGCATCAGACCACCGTCCACCGTGACGGTATTGAGCGCCGGGTTCATGCCGCGCATGTTGAATCCATAATTCAGACCCTCGTCCGTCGGACTGCCGGCGACACCGGGCAGGCGCATCACCACTTCACCCACGCTCATGTTCGGCAGGTTGCCAAACGAATCCATCGCCACGACGTTCTTCAGGTTCTCTGCGTTCCGTTGCATGGTGAGCGCCGAGGCGTCGCCTTCGCGGGCGCCGGTGACCTTGAAGGTGTCCATCTTGTAAATACCCGTGGTGAGATCGAAGTTGCGCTCGGCCCGGCTGCCGTCCGCGACATTCACGACCGCCCGCATGGGATCCAACCCGATGTAGGCGACGACGAGTTCATGGGTGCCGGCCGGGAGTCCGCCCAGCACATAACGTCCGGTCTCATCGGCGAAGGCGGTGCGCCCGAGCTGTGGAATCGTCACCCGCGCTCCTTCCAGGAGATTGCCCGTTGCCGCGTTGCTGATTGTGCCTGCGATCACGCCGGTATCCGCGGCGTGAATCGAAGGCGTCGTGAGTGCTGCCAGCAGGAAGGCGATTCCGCCAACGACAATGGGGCCACCACCCGCACGGCGGGTGACGTGAGACAAACAGACAGCGAGGGCGCGCAGGTGTTTCATGCCGGGATGGAGTCAGGGGTTAAGCCGGCCGGAAGTAATTCACGGACGGCGGGGAATGGGGGTGACTGAAGGCAAGCCTCACTGGGCCCGGCGCGCAAGCCGTCAATACGGGCGATAAACCAACGGGATCGGCGCACGACTCGACGTCGCCGCACGTCGCGATTCCCCGCCCCGCCGCGTTGAGGCTCGCTAAGCCGAGCCTGTGCCGCAGAATGAGTCGACAGACGGTCTATGCTTCGATGGAGGCAACGCCGCCTGCATTATGACGAATATTACGCTCAGGGACTATTATGCTGCCCACGCTCCGGGTGTGCCCAGTTGGTTTACCTCGACGATTGCCAAGACGAAGACCGAGATGATTCCCGACCCGCAGCGCGGGCACGGCTACGTGAAATCCAACACCGTGGTCATCGAGGAGACTCCGATGCAAAAGGAGGTCCGCTGGCGGTTTGCTTTCGCCGACGCCATGCTGATCGGGCCAAACCCGGTGGTATGATCGGGCGCGCGGTTACTTCACCGGCGCGGCATTCCACACCTTGATGTCCTCGAAGTAGCCGTCCTTGCCGGAAACGCCGAGTTCGATCTTGGACTTGGTTGGGTGGCCGATGCCGGGGGACTTGAGGTAGCCGACGGGCTTGCCATCGATGCTCGCGCGCATCTCGTCGCCCACCGTCTCGACGGTGAACGTGTAGGTCTTGCCGGCGACATAAGTGCCGGGGAAGGTGGCGCTCTTGCCGGCCATCATTCGAGCAACTTCGGCCTTCTTGGTGGGATCGTTGCGCATCGCCTTGATCACCTCGTTCTGGCTGCCTTCGCGCTCGTCCATGATCGTGACGCCGTTGAGTGCGACGATGGCGCGGCAGAGGTGGCCGTAGTGGGAGCCGGTGTACTTGCGATCGTCGAATTCGACGTCCATCCGCGTGTTTCCGGCGAAGCGAATCTTAACCTCGACGATGCTGTCCTTCGTGGGCAGTTCGAGACCGAAGACGGCGGCGTGGGGGGTGATGGCGGGTTTGCCGTTGGCGGCGGGGATCTCCTTGTCGCGGGTCTGCGTGCCCTTGAGCGCGCCCTTTTCAAACGTAAAGGTGTCCACCACGCGGTGCCAGCGCTTGTCGTGGGTGTCGCCCTTGAAGTCGTCGGAAAACAGGAGCTCCAATTTCTTCGCGATGGGCGAAGCGGGAATGAGAGGCGTCTTCGGCTGATCGGCCGCCGAGGCAGCGACGGTGACGAGGCAGGTGAGGGCGAGGAGGGCGCGGAGGTTCATGGTTGGGTGTGGTAAGTCACCGGCGGCCACTGTGCGCGGCGGTTCTCGAAAAGGGAAAGGAAATTGGCGGGATCGGAACAGGGGCGGATCGATCGTAGAAATTCAGTCGAGAGCACAGAGTCGAGAGCTGAGAGCAAAAACCAAACGGTACCCTTCGTTTTCAGTGAGGCCGGCGGGCGAATTTGATCTGATGATTGGGCTCTCGACTCTCCGCTCTCGACTACAGGGTCGCGCTTCAGACCACGTCCAGCCCGGCGATTGTCTGGCCTTTGCTCGTGCCGAATTTCTCGGTCTCTACGCCGAGGTGTTGCAGCGTCTGGACCCAAAGGTTGCAGAGCGGCGGCGGGCTCTTCGGATCGTGCGCGATGTGGCGGCCGTGTTTGAAACCGCCTCCGGCGACGAGAATGGGCAGGTTCGTCGCGTCGTGGCTGGAGGCGTTGCCCATGCCTGCGCCCATGACGACCATGGTTTGGTCGAGGAGCCGGCGGCCGTGCTCGGGGGTGGACTTGAGTTTGCCGATCAGCCCGCCCCATTCGCGGATGACGTCGCGCTCGAGAATCGCCAGTCGCTCGATCTTTCCCTGGTCCTGTCCGAGATGGATGAGGTCGTGGTAGGCAAAACTGTCGGCGGGGCGCGTGGGTGTCTTGCTCGTGCCGACGAAGTAGAGGGTGACAATCCGGGTGAGATC
>CANJIU010000107.1 GCA_947474365.1 Opitutia bacterium
GGATCGAGGATCGTCCACTCCTCGTCTCGCAGATCACTTGGATAGCTTGTCGTCGTACTGGGAATTGCCATCCCCAGTTTCGATCAGAAACCGATCCGGCGCACGATCATAAACTTACGTCGTTAGGGGCTTTTTAGACGCCCTCTAAGGGATATGGAGATTTTGGCGCATCGCACCGGAGGTAAAAATGGAACCGACCGATACTTTCGAGGAATCGAATTCAATCCGTACGTCCTGCGGGAAGGCGATGCCGGGTTCGGTCCGCCTGCGCTCCGCCCTCTTTTCGGGAAGAAGATCCCACGGCCAGCTACGAGCCGCCACGATGGAGACCAACAGCCCGCCCACCAAAATCAGCCGCGAGCCGCGAACGTCCCGAGTCAGATATTGTCGGATCACGACGGCCGCAACAGTCACGGCGACCACCATGAGTTCCCCGATTAGTCGCGATTCGTTCGACGCCAAGACTAACTTGGCCGAATAAGCCCAAACACCCGAAACGATCCAGACCGCGGCCACGGTCACGCCGCCCCACACAAAAAAACGCCCCGTGGATTCCGTCACGGACGCGATCGCCATTGCCGGGGCGATCAGCAGCACCTGAATCGCCATCACCTCAAACGCCGCCAGAGCGACGTCCTTCGCCCCGAAGCCACAGACGAGCCACCACGGGAGCGAGACCGCCACCGCGGGAAGCCCGAGCAACACGATCGCGCCGAGACATTTCGCGACCAGGAGCCGCGCGCCGGAGATGGGGCGTGTGCGCCAGAATTCCGTTGTCCCAACCAATCCGTCTCCGTGGACGAGCAAAGAGGCGATCAGCAGGGTAAGGGCAATGTCGAACGCGATCAGCCCAGCCACGCCTCCCTGCGCCATTCCCTTTTCGACATCCGGGGACACCGAGCCGAACACAAATGCAAACCCGACGGCGTACTTCGCCGCCAGCACGAGCATCCAGGTCGCGAGTCGACCACGCAGCAACTGAAAGTCTTTCCGGACGATATGCAGGATGAGTCTCATGGTTTTTTCTCCTCCACGGCCAAGGTCAGCAGCAGCGCCGAAAATTCCCGCGCGAACCGACGCACCGGCTCAAAACGCACCTTCACCAGCACGGCACCGTCGCGCCATCCGGTAATTTCCTCCCACTTTCCGTCGACCTGTCGGAGGGGCGGCGTGGTCTCCAGCGCCCGCAGCACCACCCCGACGACGTTCGCCCCCGCCCGCCCGAGTTCCCGGACGTGCAGCGCCTTCACTATTCCCAACGGTCGGTGCACGAGGAGGAAATTATCCACGTCGCCATCATCGCGGCCGTCGCGGCGGCGCACATCGGGAAGCCACGGCGACTCCTCACGCTCCTCGATCAAAAGTGAATTTGCCTCCGTTTCATCCCAGCCGATGATGCGCGTCGCATTCGATCCGTTTGCCGCGCGGGCTCCGTTCCGTAACGGCAACTCGTAGAGCAACCGCGCCCTCACCCGGGCGAATTCGAGGTTGCCGGCGAACACGGCCGCACTCGCCCGCAACCGTTCATCTGGTGCGTCGCCAAACCACGTCGCCATGTCCCAACGCAAGGGTCCCTCGCCCGTTCGCACCCCCGCGACGCGCATCGCGGCATTGTCCCCCCAGAGCCCGCCGCGGTTGAAACGCATCGGTACGGTCGCGCCATCTGCCCACCGAAGATTTCCCACTCCCGACCAGGGCACCATCAATTCATCCTGCAACAAATCTCCCGATACTTCGAGAAACAGGGCGTGAGGCAGATTGCGGTTTGCCGGCGTGATGAGCGACAGCAGGGTGACCGACGCCTCCCTGTCTGCCGGTGCCGGTTGCCGCCCCGGCCGCATCCCTGCCAGATCCCAACGCCCGATCATCTGCGCACCGCCCGTGAGCGCCAGTCCGAGCAGCAACAGCGTCCAGCCCACCCGCGTCCGTCCCGTGAAATACTGGCAAACGAGCGCCACCGGCATCATGAGCCAGGGCGCCACCAAAACGACCATCGTCCGGGTCGCCACCGCCCCGGACGAAATTTCCTTCGGGGCCCAGAGCATCGGAACCACGAACGTCACCAACCCGACCAAGGCGAGCCACGTGAGCAAGGCGAAGACGTGCTGCCCCAAATCTTCCGTCAGCGCCGAAAGGCAAAGCGCGCTCACGACCAACAAGGTGTGCCAACCGGCGATTGATCCCGCGGCGGCCAGCAACTCGCGGGCGCCGAATCCGCCCGCCCACCAGACCGGCATCAACACAAGGAGCGGCGCGGCCACCAAGAGCAAAAATCCGGCGACCACCTTGGCCAGCAGCAGCCGGCCTCCCGTAATCGGCCGCGTGCGCCACGCAGCATCCGACCCAATCACCCGATCCTCCTGCCCTAGCACGCCGGTCAATGACACCAGGCCCGCCGTCCCGACCAGCCATGCCACCCAGGTCAGCGATCCCATCATCCGAATCCAGGCCGTGGCAGACGTAACCTCAACCCGCTCGCCCGACCAGGACGCGACGCGCATCCAGACAGTCGTGAGCAGTAGAAACGCAAGCCAGCTTCCCACCGGCACGGCCAGTCGGCGTACATCTTTCCGCACGATGTGCCACGTAAGTTTCACGCCACCGCCTCCTGCGCCCTCCGGCCCTGCCGCGCCAGCACAAGAAAGATTTCCCGCAGGGTCATCGGACTCGCCACGACCGCGCCATCGGCAAATCGAGCGCGGCATTCCCGTTCCGTGCGATCCCGTTCATAGCGTGTTTCCACCCATCGCACCACCCGGCCCGCCCGCTCCACTTCCCACCAACTGTCCGGCATCGCCGACACCGCCGGCTCCGCGTCACCCAGGGATACCTCCACCCGGCGAAACCGTGCCTGCAGCGCTTCGGTCCGTTCATTCAATTTCAGGCGGCCGCCCTCGATCATCGCGATGTTGTCGGCCAGTCGTTCGACCTCCTCGATGTCGTGCGACGACACGAGCACCGTCCACTCGCCGAGCGCCGACACCTCGAGCACCCCCCGGATGAACTCGTCGCGGACCAGCGCATCGAGTCCGCTGAAAGGCTCGTCGAGCACCAGCAGCTTCGGGCGGTAAGCCAGCGACGAGAGCAACGCCGCCTTCATCGCCATGCCGCGGGAAAGGTCCTTCAATTTGCGATCCTCGGGCAAGGCGAACTGGCGCAGCAGGGTCGCTTCCAGAGCGCGATCCCACGTCGGATAAAACGGCCGGCAGTAGTCGAGCAATTGCCGCACCGTCATCCAAAGCGGTTGCTGCTGGTTTTCGGAGACGTATCCGATCTGCGCAAACTCCCTCTCGCCGAGCCGGCGCGAATCCACCCCGAGCACCCGCGCCGAGCCGGATGTCGGTGCAAGCAGGTTCATGAGCAACTTGAGCGTCGTGGTTTTGCCGGCGCCATTCGCCCCGAGCAGCGCCAGCACACTGCCCTCCGGGACGGCGAGGCTGAGATCGTGCACCGCCTCCATTCTTCCAAAACGTCGCGAAAGATTCTGGGTTTCGATGATGTTCATGATTAAATTCTTCGCGCGGAGGCGGAGTGGAGAGCGGAAGGGTTCATTTTCCACCGAGCTTCTTCCAGTGCGCCGCGACCGCCGCCTGCACGTCGTCGAGGTCAAGTCCGAGCTTCTTCGCTTCGACAACCAGCCACTCCACTTCCGCTCCGAGCAGTTCGGTCCGTTCCTTGCGTCCACCCGGTTCGCGCTCCGCCACGACGCTGCCCACCGCCGGAGTCGTGACCAAAACACCTTCCGCGACGAGCGCGGCGGTGACCTTGTGGGCGGTATTCGGATTCACCTTCAGTTCCTGGCTGAGGACCCGCACCGAGGGAAATCGGTCCCCCGGCCGCATCTGCCCCGTGACGACCGCCTTCCGCACCGCAAACACGATCTGCTCCGCGACCGGCAGGCCCGGTTTGAGTTCGATCGAGAACGGAAGCATACTGTTCTACTCGCACTAGTACGGTTAGGACAGCAAGCTTTTTCAAAAAAACCTTCCCTCCGTCCGGACCAGCGGTCACAAACCCACCCGGTGACCGCAACAAAGACCATTGGTCCCGTAGAGATAAGGGCTGCGATTACGCGGCTGGCTGATGCCATTTCCACGCGGCACGCCGATCGAACCCGGCTGCTCCTGCTGGGCATTGCCAACGGCGGCGTTGAACTGGCCCGCCGGCTGGCCCGGCAGGTCGGCGCGCGCGCCGGCACGATCGACATTTCCTTCCATCGCGACGACATCGGGCGCCACCCGATTCCCAAGGAATTTGCGCCGACCCAGATCCCGGCGGATGTCCACGGGGCGACGGTGATTTTGGTCGACGACGTGCTGTTCTCCGGGCGCACGGTGAAGGCCGCCCTCGACGAAATCTTCGACCACGGGCGCCCCACCAAGGTGGAACTTGCCGTCCTGGTCGACCGCGGCGGTCGCCGCCTGCCGCTTGCTCCTGACTATCTCGGATTCACGCTCCCCGCCACCGACCGCGAAAAAGTCGTGGTGACCCTCGACGCCGCGAACTCCCGCCGGGATTTGATCCGCGTCCTGCCCGCCACTTCCAAAACCTAACGCCCAAAACGAAACCAACCGTGTCCTGGACCCGCCGCCACCTGCTCACCGTCGAGGAACTCTCGCTCGCCGAAATCGAGCAAATCCACGCAACCGCCGTCGCCTTCAAGAGCACCCTCAAGCGCAGCGTGAAGAAAGTCCCCGCCCTCCGGGGCAAGACGATCGTCAATTTGTTTCTCGAGCCGAGCACGCGCACGCGGATGGCCTTTGACATGGCCGCGAAACGACTCAGCGCGGACGTCATCTCCCTCGACGGCGCCAGCAGCAGCACCACCAAGGGCGAGACATTGCGCGACACGGCGGAAAATCTCCAGGCCCTCCAGGCCGACATGATTGTGATCCGGCATGCCGCAGCCGGTTCCCCGCTCTACCTTTCCCGCATCCTCGATATTCCAGTCATCAACGCCGGCGACGGAGCCCACGAGCATCCGACCCAGGGATTGCTCGACACCTTCACGATGAAGGAGCACTTCGGCTCCCTGCGCGGGCGTAAGGTTGTGATCCTGGGCGACATTCTCTTCAGCCGGGTGGCGCGCTCCAACATCCACGCGCTCACCAAAATGGGCGCGGCCGTCACGCTCGTCGGCCCTTCGACGCTGGTGCCCCAATGGTTCACCGAAATGGGCGTAAGCGTTTCCCACGACCTTCGGCCGGCGCTCGCCGACGCGGAAGTCGTGATGCTCCTCCGCATCCAGCACGAACGGCAGGCGGCGGGTCATTTTCCTTCGCTCGGCGAATACACCAGCATGTTTGGCCTCAACAAGACCCGCGCCTCCTGGCTCAACCCGAAGGCCATCATCATGCACCCCGGCCCCATCAACCGAGGCGTCGAGATCGACAGCGAACTCGCCGACGGCGACCGCAGTGTGATCCTCGAGCAGGTCACCAATGGCATCGCCGTGCGCATGGCCGTCCTCTACCTCTGCTCCGGCGGCCAGCCGCAAAACGTAATGCCGGCCGAATAACTCCGCACCATGCCTTCCCTCTGGATCAAAAACGCCCGCGTCATCGACCCCGCCGCCAAGCGCGACGCGGTGGGCGACGTCTTCGTTGCCGACGGCAAATTTGTGGCATCGCTGTCCGCCGCGGCCAAGAAGCGCGCGAAGAAAATCGACGCCACCGGACTCGTGGTCTGCCCCGGGCTGGTCGACGTGCATGTCCATTTCCGCGAACCCGGCCAGACGCACAAGGAGACGATCGGCACCGGCTCACGCGCTGCGGCCGCCGGCGGTTTCACCACCGTCGTCTGCATGCCCAACACCTCGCCCGTCGCCGACAACGCCGGCACCATCCAGTTGATGAAGGATGTGATCCGGCGCGACGCGGTGATCCGCGTTCATCCGACCGGTTGCATCACCGTCGGGATGAAGGGCCAGTCCCTGGCCCCAATCGGTTCACTCAAGCGCGCTGGAGTCGTCGCCATCACAGACGACGGTGATTGCGTGCAGTCAAACGACTTGATGCGGCGGGCGGTGGAATACGCGAAGATGTTCAATCTTCCGGTGATGGACCACTGCCAGGATCATTCGATGACGCAGGGCGCGGTGATGAACGAAGGCGTGATGTCGACGCGCCTCGGGCTCCGCGGCTGGCCCAATGCCGCCGAGGATCTGATCGTGGCGCGCAACGTCATCCTGTCCGAATACTCCGGCGCACACATCCACCTGCAGCACATCTCGTCGCGGTTTTCGGTCGACGTCATCCGCCGCGCGAAGCAGCGCGGAGCCCGCATCACCGCCGAGGCGACGCCGCATCACATCGCTCTGACCGACGACATGCTCGCGACGTACGATACGAATTTTAAGATGAACCCGCCTCTCCGCACCGAAGAGGATCGACGCGCCCTCATCGCCGGACTGCGCGACGGCACGCTCGACATCATCGCGACGGACCACGCGCCCCACACCGATTACGAGAAGGACAAGGAATTCGACTACGCGCCCAACGGCATCCTCGGCCTGGAGACCGCGCTGCCCGTGACGGTCGACGTGCTTGTGCGAAAGAACCGTTTCAAGCTGCCCTTCGTGATCGACCTGATGACGCGGCGCCCGGCCCAGCTCATCGATCTCCCCGGTGGCACGCTCACCGTGGGGGCCGACGCCGACATCTGTATTTTCGATCCCGAGGAAAAATGGTTCTACGATGCCAAGGCCGGGTTCAGCAAATCCAGCAATTCACCCTGGTCCGGGCAGACCCTCACCGGTCGTGTGAAAACGACAATCGTCAGCGGGCGGGTCGTGTTTGACGGGAGCCGCATCGTCTGAACGTGACGGCGATCCCGGATCGCCGTTCCTGATGCGCAGCGCCCTTCCCTATCTCGCCGGCAGCGTTGAGCTCGCGCTCGCCTTCGTCGGCGCGGTGCTGCTGTGGCGGTTGGTCCTCAGTCCGGCCGCCCGCGCGCGCGGCGCGCCCGCCCAGCTCCTGCCGTGGAACATCATCCTGTCCGATTTCCTCACCTTCCTGTTGCTCGTGGTCGGCTTCAGCTTCGCCAGCGCGATTGCGGCGGGCGTCCTGGTAAAATTTCTCCCACTGAGAGGAGATGCCGTCACCGTTTTTAACGGCGGGGCCGCCCAACTGGGCATGCTGCTGGGCGTGCTCGGGCACCGGTTGCTGCTCGAGCGGCTGCCATGGCCGAAACTCCGACCGAGCGGCAGCGTCGTGACCTCCGGGGCCGCGACGTTTCTCATTTCGCTACCCATCCTAATCGTGACGGCGAAGACCTGGGAATTTGTCCTCGAGCTGGCCGGGCTGCCAACCGACAAACAGGATCTCGTCGGCATGTTCGCACGCGCCGATTCCGCCGGGATGCTCGCCGCCATGATCGTGCTGGCGGTCGTAGTTGCCCCGTTGACGGAGGAACTCGTATTCCGCGCGGGCCTTTTCCGGCATTTCCGCACCCGAATGCCGACTTGGGCGGCTAGACTTCTCCCCGCGCTGTTCTTTGCGTCGCTCCACGTAAACTGGAATACGCTCCAGGGTCTCTCGAGTCTCGCCCCGCTGGTCGTGCTCGCCGTGATATTTTCGATCGCCTATGAACGGACCGGCCGGATTGGCACCTCGATCGTAGCCCATGCCCTGTTCAACCTGAACACGGTGTTGCTCATCTTCTCCGGCGTCGGAGTGTAGACGGAGGACACGATGCATCCGTTCACCCAACGTCACGCCGAGTCCGTCTCCGCCTGGGGCGAGGCGCGGCTCATCGCCGCCATCCGTCGCTGGTTGGGAACCGCCTCACCGCGGGCGCCATTCGGAATTGGCGATGATTGCGCGGTGCTGCCGGCGTCACCCGGCCAACAGCTCATCACGGTCGATCCGGTGATTTTCGGACGGCACTTTGACGCCTCGGTTCCACCGCGAGCAGTCGGCGCGAAACTGCTGAAGCGCAACCTCAGCGACCTCGCCGCGATGGGAGGCCGCCCGACGGCCGCCGTCCTAGCCCTGACCTTGGATCGGCGCGTCAGCCGGCGGTGGCTGGAAGAATTCTACCGCGGGCTGGCCGACAGCGCGCGCCGATATCGCGTGCCGATCGTCGGAGGCGACATCGCACAGGCGGACGGAGTGATCGCCGCGAGCCTCACGCTCTTGGGTTCCGCCGCGGGGCCGCGTGTACTCACCCGCACGGGCGCCAGGATTGGCGACTGGATTTACGTCACGGGCTCACTTGGCGGAAGCCTGACGACGGGCAGGCATTTCCGTTTCTCACCCCGGCTTGCCGAGGGAGCATGGCTGGCGCGCCAGCCCGAGGTCCGGGCGATGATGGACTTGAGCGACGGCTTGGCGAAGGACCTGCACGCCCTGACGCCGCCGGGGGCGGTGCCAGCGCTCGAAGCGGAGCAACTGCCCAAACATCGCGGCGTCAGCGTGAAGGCGGCGTTGACCGATGGCGAAGACTACGAACTGCTGTTCGCCCTGAAGCAGTCGGCCGATCGATCGGCCTTTGCCCGCGCCTGGCACCGGCGTTTCCCCCTTGTCCGCGTCACTAACATCGGCCGGTTTGCCCGCACTGGAAGCGTTTCCGCCCAAGCACTCAGCCTCGCCGACTATCATGGCTACGAACATTTGCGCTAGGTTGAAGGCGGGCGTGGTCACCTCGTCGGCCGAAGCGACGCGCGCGCTGGCTGCGGAATTCGCGGCCGCGTTGCCGGCGGACGCCACGTTGGCATTGCACGGCAACCTGGGCGTGGGCAAGACGACGTTTGTGCAGGGTCTCGCGCAGGGCCTTGGTATCACGGAACCGGTGACGAGTCCGACCTTCAACATCTTTTCCCTGCACCGCGGCCGGACCAACCTGCTGCATCTCGATGCCTATCGGCTTGAGACGGCACGACAGGTAGACGACCTGCTGCTGAGCGACTTCATGATTTCGCCGTGGTGTCTGGCGGTGGAATGGCCGGAAAGAATTTCCGACTGGCTGCCCCGAGACACCCTTCACCTCGAGTTGGACATCACGCGGGACGAGCGACACAGCGTGATCCTTCGTCCGCCAGAAACGGCGCACTGAAGACCCCGCGACCGACAGCCCGGAAGCGCAAATTCGCTCCGAGCGGTCGGTCAAGGTTACTGGCCGCGAATCGACCTCAGACCGCCGGGGGCGCCGGTGGCTCGGATTTGGTTTCTTCGGCGGGCGCAGACTCTGTGGCGACTGGCGCGGCGGGAGCTGATTCCATCGGGGCCACGGTGTCACCAGATTCCGGTGACGCCGCTTCCGCCGCAACGGCCGCAACCGGTGCTTCCGGGAAGTTTTCCGGATCGTGGTCCTCGGCCTCGATTTCCTTCTTCCGGGCCTCGACCATCGGCGGCGGCGCAAACAGGCGGCCGTCGATAAACTCGGTGACGTAGCCTTCGCGCACCAGCCACATGAGGTCGCCCTGCAGACGCGCCAGCTTGGCGCGCTCTTCGATCGTCAGGGTCGACTCCGGCTTCGGGGCCTCGACCGCCGGAGCGGCTGCCGCCTCGGCAGCGCCACCGTCGGGAGGTGTCACGCTGGCAGCCGGAGCTTCCGCGGGTTTCACCGGCGCCACGAGGGTGATGCCGAGAAACTTCGGGGCCAATTCACTCGCCCGGACCATCGGGTTGGTTTCGATAAACGCGATGAGCGCACCGATGCTGTCGGCAAATGTCTGACCGGGAACGCGGAATTTCCGTTTTACCGCACAGACATAGGAGACCCCCTTGGATCCCTTCTTGAAGATGGTGAAGTGCTCACGGCGCAGGCGGCCGCGGAGGGCGTTGGCGGTGTCGAGCGGGAACCGGCGCTGGCGATCGAGCGCACCCTCGATCGCGCGGCGAATTTCACCCGGAGGCATCACCTCGGCAATCTTACCGTGGAAACGGGCGCTCTCGGAGGTGCGCACCACTTTGTCGCGGGCCTGGGTGAGCAGGTAAACGCGAGCGTCCTCGAGCGAATCGAAGGTCGGAACGGTCGAAGGAACCGGAGCGGTCGCCACCGGGATGTCGGTCGCGGGCGCGTCTGCCACCACCGCCGCCACCGGCTCGGTGGTTTCCGGTGCCGCGGAGGACGACGATTCACCGGGCGCCGTCGCCGGTTTATCCGCGCCGTTCAACTTCCACGTGTAGCGCGTGGTTTTCTTCATTTTCGCCAGCCACTGGTTCACCACCTCGGGATCGCGAATCGTCTCGATGCGGCCTCGGAACATATCAAGCGCCATCCGTGTGCTCACCTTGGCGGTGTAATGTTGCATCACGATTTGATTGTACCGGTGATAATTCGGCGGCCCGAGCAATTCGCCGGTGACACCGCAGCGGTTGATCACCTGATAATTGCCCTTGGGCGGATCGACCTCGACCTCGGCGGTGTCGAAAAACTTGTCCAGGTGCTTACCCAGCACATGCGCCACCGCGGCTTCGTCACTTTCGAACGGAATTCCGTCTGGAACGGAAAGGTAAAATTGCGGGCGGGGTTTCGGAACCTGGACAGCCTCCACGGCGGCCCCGGCCGGCCCCGGCCGGCCAGCAGAGCCCTCCGACATTTCGTTGGTCTTATGGGCAACGACGACGACAAAACGATCGGTCTTAGCTACGACCGTGCGGGCGATTTCGAACAATTCGACGGTCCGGCAAGACTTCCGGATCGTTTGCACCAGCGTGTTGAAACTTGTGTCCTCCGGGTAAAAAGTGACGCTGTAGTAAGGACTGTCATACGGACCACGTTCCTGGGGAGCGCCCCGTCCACCGTAACCACCCTGGCCGCCACCGTAACGCGGTCCACCCTGGCCACCACCGTAGCCACCCTCGCGACGGGGACCACCACGGTAATCGCCACCACCACCAGCGGCACCACCACCACCGGCGCCGCCACGAAATTCTCCGCCACCCGGCCGAGGACCCCGATTGCCGGAAAATTCGCGGCCCGCACCGCCCGGTCCACCGCCACCCGCCGGTCCGCCCGGAGCGCCACCCTCGCCCGGCCCGGCCGGCCGGCGAAATGCGCGACGATCGCGTCGGTCGGGCGCGCCACCACCATCTCGGCGGTCATCGCGGCGGGACCTCTCGCCCCCTTGATCACGCCCGTATTGATCGGGTGCAGAAGGCTTCTCCTGCGTCCATTGCGTGCCGAAGCTGAAGCCCTGCAATTGGCTCAAGTCGAGTTTGTTGAAATCCGCAGGCGGATTCTCCTTGGGAGCGTTGTCGTCCATGTAGTCCGGGAAAAGCGGGCATTGCCCGCGAGGTTGGCTGAGTGTCTAAAGCGCGGTCGTAATCGCAGGGGAGTGTCCCCGCTCAAACGGCAGTGGCAAGCAGTTTCCCGGCCTCAGGGCGCCCTTTCTGTTCATTGCCTGCGGCAACCATTCCGGTAAAAACACCGGAAATTCGCCCCGGACAAGCCTCTCTGCGATTCCGCCCTTGATGCGACGGGGTCATGGCAAAACATAAATTTCCACCAGCGCCTCACCCGTCGTGTTGCCGACGCCTGATATCCGGATGGTATAGGCTCCAGGGTCGACGGTGACCACCATCGCGCAGTCCGCACTGCCATCCAACAGCGGAAAGGCCGCCACCGCGTTTGCGGCGACTTCCAGATCGGTTTTCAGCCCATCGGTCGTCCACCCGGTATTTGACTGTAACAAAGTGCCTCCACCCGGGCCGGAAAACAGGGCAAGCGTCGGACGCGCCAGTACTCCGGAAACACGAAATTGAGCCAATCCCGGGCCAATCCCGCGCAACAAGAGCCGCGTCGGAGCCGTTCCTCCCACCACCACTCCGGCAAACAGCGCGTTGGCATCGACCCCCACCCTTCCGCGCGTCGAGAGATTCACCAAACGCACTGCAGGATCGCCGCCGATCGCGTCATACGCCTCCACGAGCACGACGCCCCCACGCGCGTCGTTGCTGGTGACATGGGCCGTGTAAAGTCCGGCCGGCAGCGCCAGAACGATGGCCGCATCCTTGCCCCCTTCCGGAAGCGGAAATGCACCAACCGCCAACCCGGTGTC
The DNA here is from genome assembly GCA_947474365.1 of Opitutia bacterium. Lineage (GTDB taxonomy): Bacteria > Verrucomicrobiota > Verrucomicrobiia > Opitutales > Opitutaceae > ER46. The sequence goes on from CANJIU010000107.1 coordinate 12,005, forward strand.
GGCCACGCCAAAGGGAGAGGGACCAGTGCCCCAATTGTCATTGGCTCCTAGCGCCACTGCGCCGGAGAAGACCTGCAGCCGTGGATCGGGCATGCCAGCGACGCCAAACTGGCCCAACGCCGGCCCCACTCCGCGCACCAAGTAGGCCCGGGCGTTCGCCCCCGTGCCTTGGACAAAAAAACCGGCAATCAGCGTGTCGGCGTCGCCCACCTGAGCCCGGGTCGAAAGATTCGCGAGCCGACCACCGCCCGTCTTAGCCCCCACCCGGCCGGCATGGGTCAGATCCCGCCGAAACGCCGGCCAGCTCGAATAGGCGGACAGCGGTGAGCCGTTGCCGTTTATTTTGTAGAGGAAACCGTCAAACGACCCGACGTAAATCGATCCATCCGGCGCCACAATGGGAGATGACTCGACATCGTCTGCCGCGGAGAAGATCCAGCGGAGGCTGCCATCGCTGGGATTCAACGCGCGCACCTTGTCATCATCCGCCCCAAAAATTATCACTCCGTCACCACGGACCGCAGCGGTCGAGGCCGCACTGGCTCGGATTCCAGTCACCCATTTGACCCGCTGTCCTTCATCCAAAGCCGGATTGAGGGCGTAAAAATTTCCGTCCGCCGACGCGAAATAGACGGTTCCATCGGCCCCGAGCGCCGCCGAGGACTGGATGTCACCGTTTGTAAGGAACTCCCACCGCAACGCGCCTTCGGGCGAAATCGCGTACATCTTCTGGTCACCCGAGCCGACATAGAGCGTCCCGTCGGGCCCAATCGCGGGCGACGCAAAGACTCGTCCCCCGGTGGCAAAGCGCCATTTCAGGCCGCCAGCCGGCGAGACGGCATAGATGAATTTATCGTCTGATCCGAAAAAAATCGTGCCGTCGGCGCCGATCGCAGGAGACGAGTCAATTCCACCGCCCGTTACGAAATTCCATCGCTCGCCCCCCTCGGGGGTCAGCGCATGCAGTTTCCCCGTTGACGACCCAAAATAAACGGTGCCGTCCAAACCGATCGCCGGAGAACTGGTGACAAATCCCCGCGAATTGAACGTCCACTTCGTCGCACCATTGGCCGGGTTCAGCGCATAGACGCGCCCATCGACACAACCGATGTAGACGGTTCCGTCCGGACCAACGGACGGAGATGAATCGACCGGTTCGGCCAAACCTACGTCCCATTTTCTCACACCATCAGCGGTCAGGGCCACGACGCGGCCTCCGCCTCCGCGTTCCACGCCGACATAAACCGTCGAGCCATCCGCGCTTACCGCCGGTGAAGACAACGTAATGTAACCCTGAACGTTGACCGCCCAGCGCCGCGTACCTTCCTGCTGGGCGATCAGAACTCCGGCGCAGGCGAAAAACGCCACGATCACCCATCGACGAAACACGCTCTCCCGGTCTATCCGCATACAGGGAACGACAGCAAAACAGAGGAATGAGCCAAATTTTTGCAGGCTGGGCTCGAATCACGCCTCCGCCGCCAACACAAGTCGGAAGCACGTGCCCGTCCCATCGCTGCGGACCAATTCCAAGGTCCCGCCGGCCTTTTGGGCCAGCTGGTGACTGAGGGCGAGTCCCAAACCGCTGCCACCAATCTTGGTACTGGTGCATGGTTGGAACAATTTTTCTCGGACCGACGGCGGCAGGCCCGGCCCGCCGTCCTCAATCAGGAACTCCAGGCCACCGCCGGCAGCAGGCCCGCTGGTCAGTCGCACGACGCCTCCCGCCGGCGTGGCCTCGAACGCGTTTTGCAGGAGATTGCGCACGACCAGCACCCCCAGGTTGGCACGTCGCCCGGACACGGCGCCGTCGGCCCGGCCGGTTACTGCAAATTTCACGTCACGCTGCGCGGCCTCGCCCCGCACCTTTTCGGCGACCGTCGCCGCAATCTCACTGCCGGTCAGTTCAAATTCCACACCGGACTGCTCGTCGCGCAGCACACCGACCACGTCGTTTACCATCGTACGCAACCGGCGCGTCAAGGTGGAGGCGGCCGCCAGCTCCTCGCCGGTCGAGTGCTCGTTTCGCGCGTTCGTATCGGCCTGACCCGCCATGAACATCTCGAGGCCGGCAATCGGGTTTTTCAGTTCGTGCATGAGGTGCGCCATGACGGTACCAAGGGCGGAGGTCTTTGCCGCGAGGACGAGTTCGCGATTGGCGCGCTGCAAATCCTCGGACCTCGCCCGCAGAGCCTGATTTGCGGCGTCGATCCGGCGGAACGCCCATCGCAGTGCCAAAACGATGATGATCGAACCGGCGAGCCATGCGACTCCCGCCTGGGTCCAAAGGCGGCGGTCGTGCTCGGCAAGTTCCGTACCGGCGGACTCCGCCTCAATCCAAAACTGGGCCGCGCCGATCATCGTTGCCGAACCGCTTTGCCGCAGCGGGACCCACGCCTCCAACAAACCACGACGGGCCGATCCAAGGCCGATTACCTCCTCCGCCGAGACCATGGCGTGGTGCCGCGCGATGGATTCGCCCGCAACGAGCTTCGCCCAGTCGTCGGAAGCCGGCGCTTCATCCGACCACGGAACCGGCCACGCGGAATTGAAATGCCGTCCGGAATCAAACACCCTGACCCCGACCACCCCGGGCAACTTGGAGGTTTTCAGCACGGCGAAGAGCAACGCCACGGGCACCTGATCGCGTGGCAACGCGAGTTCCTCCGCGCTGTTGTCCAATTGCATCGACACCACCGCGGCCATCTTGTCCGCCTCCCGCCGAAATATTTGATCACTCAGCCCGGACCGAAGCTGCCTCGTGAGAACGGACACGCCGGCGCCAAAAACCAGCACCGTCAGCGCAAGGACGCCGACATGCGCGAAGCGGCCGGGCGGCGACGTGTCGGGGGCGGCGGTCATTGCGGAGGAACAGGTTCATTTTTCCCAGTTCCAACGGGCTCCAAGCAAGCCTTCGTTCAAGATATATGACGCCACACCATCGTTCGATCGGGTGCGCTCCCACGTGTATCCGGCAAAAATCGACCAGCGGGCGGTGACTTTTCGTTCCATCCGAATCTTCAAAGCGTACTCGTCCTTGATCCGGGGCGGCGGATCAATGCTGATTCCCGCCGTCTGCACCCGAAATTCGATCCGTTCCGCCATGGCGTCGAGGTGGAGCGACCATTTCGCTCCCTTCCACGTCAATTCCTGGCCGAGTTTCTTTTGATCGTAGCTGAAGTAGCCCGATCCATTGTCGAGGTACTCCAGGACGCCGCAACGGGTGGTGCTTTTCCAGGTTTTCGCCCCGTCCAGCTCAATGGTCGCCCGCGCTTCCGCCTCCCGCTCGGCAATTTTAAGAGCTGTCCCGGTCAGCGCTCGACCAGCCCGGCTGTATTGCACGCGCCGATCAAAGTCCCGCCAACGCTCACGTCCTTCGAGTTGCAGTTCGATTCTTTTCCCGGGCCGCCAGCCCAACCGCAGGCTGCCGTCTCCGACGCGGCTGTCGTTCACCCCGTCGTCATAACGCTTCCGCTCTCCCAACGCCTGCGCTTCCAGCCAAAATGAAGGATGAAATGCCCAGCGCAGCGTCGGGCCCAACATTACTCCGCCAACCTTGAGGTGCGCGACCAGTCGCTGGACGTCGGTATCCGACACGTCAAAAACTTGGTCGTAATAGTAGCCCGTCAATGGAAGGGAAAGTTTGAACGTATCCGTAAACCGGTAACCGAGTTCGGCCTGGGACCAGGCCTCTCCTTCGTGCGTCACCGTTCGCCCGGAAAAAAAGCGAGTCCCGTCGGCCTGCGCAAAAAACGTGAAATCGGTCCGTCCCCGGGGCACGTGCAACAGCAGCAGTTCAACCGCACTGCGGACAAATGTGCTCGACTCCTCGTCCTTCGAACTAAGCAGCAAGTTGTCCTTGTATCCAAACGAAGTCTCCACCTCCGTCGAAAAACTCCACCGCGGCTGGGCCGCCAGCAACGCCGCCATCTGCCGCTGCACCTCCGACGACGGTGTGTTGAGTTCCACGGTCTGGGCGCACAGCCACGGCTCCGCCAGATGAGTCAAGCAGACCAGCACCGCGAGAATTCGACTAAGGTTTATCACACTCAAACGGCAATCGAGCACCATCGTGGGAAGGGAGTCCGTCCCACTCAAGTCATGTTCCCGGGCAATGGGACGGAAAAGCAAAGGGCGGCCGTCCGCAGACGGCCGCCCAATGACTGACATTACGCTGATATTATTACGCCAAAGGGATCAACGCTTGGGAGCAGTGTTCTGGCGCTGCCGCCGCTGCTCATCGCGAATCTGTTTGTGCAAGGCATTCTGCGCCTCCTCGAAGGCCTTTTTTCGTTCCTGCATCTTTTCCAAAATTACTTTTTTCTGCGCCTCAGTCGCATCCTTGAGCTGCTTCGCCAAGGCTTCGTACTCCGCAATCATCCGGTCGCGTTGCGCGTTCGCCTGCTCTCTCGATTTGGCGGCATCCGCCCTAACCTTGGCCGCAGCGTCAACGGCACCACCTGCCGGTGCTCCACCCTGGCTCTGCGCCGAACAAATCGCCGTGCCGAACACGAAAATCGTGACGGCAAGCCAACGGCGTTTGAGAGGGTGCGAAATCATGGTCGAAATATGGAACCTATATTGCACTCGTCGTGCCAATTGAACGAAAACAACGTTACCTATTCCAAACCAATACTTAATATCGTCATTGAATCCAATGTGGTGACGGGTTTTTGTGGGTAAGATCTCCCAATCGGTATCATTGTCGCGGACTATTCCCCAACATTTTCCTTTTCGCGACCACCTTTTATCCGGTACCGCACGACATCTCGGGAGACTCCAAGCAAGCGTGCCGCCGCTGACACGTTTCCGTCGGCCTGTTTGACGGCACGCTCCACGATTTCATCGATAGCCGCCTCCAGCGAAAAACCCGATTCGGGAAAAACAAATTCCGACCGCATCCAATTGCCATTCGGACCAACGGGCGACGCCCCAATGACACCGCCACCGAGGTGGGCGAAGGTCAGACCCCTGTCGCCGCCAAACACTACGGCGCGCTCGATTTCATGGGCCAGTTCTCGAACGTTGCCCGGCCAGCGGTACCCGAGAAGCCGCGACCTGCCTTCGGCAGGAATCGTCGGCGGCTTAATCCCGTAACGTCGACTCACCCGCGCCAACAACTCCTCGGCGAGAACCACGATGTCGTTGCCGCGCTCCCGTAATGGGGGCAATCGAACCCGGAACAAGTCGAGCCGATGCAACAGGTCGTCGCGGAATTTCCCCGACGCCACCAACGCCGATAGATCGGCATTGGTCGCCGCAATAATCCGGGCATCGACCGGAATCGGACGCGATGCCCCCACGCGACGAAGCATGTGATCCTCGATTGCCGTGAGCAACTTGGCCTGCAGGCCTGCCGCCAGGCTCGGCAGTTCATCCAGGAAAAGGGTCCCTCCGTCTGCCGCTTCCATCAGGCCGATCCGCGCGGCCTTCGCATCCGTAAACGCGCCACGCTCGTGTCCGAACAACTCGGCTTCCGCCAGCGCATCCGGCAGGGCCGAGCAATTGAGTTCGACCAGCGCCTCGTCCGCCCGCGGCCCATTGCGATGGATCCACCGCGCAATCGCCGTCTTGCCGGTGCCGGTTTCACCTTCGATCAGCACCGGAGGAAGATACCCTGTGAGCCGTCGGTCCGCCGCCGTGATCTTGGCGAGTTGTTCGCGCACGCCGGCGAGGCTTTCGCCAAAAACCAATTCGTTCTCCTGCCCTCGCCGGAATTCCGCGGCGCGACGCGCCTGACGAGTCCGTCGCGCCTGCGCCAGCCGTAGCGGCAGTTCGTCGAGATCGAACGGCTTCACGAGGTAGTCGGACGCGCCGGCCCGCACCGCCTCCACTGCTCCCGCCACCCCGCCCTCCGCCGTCATCACGATCACGTTGGTCGTAGGCGGGAAAACTTTTTCCGTGAGCAAGTCCGTACCACGGCCATCCGGCAGGTTCACATCGATCACCGCTGCTTCGAACGACATTCCGTCGAGCGCTTGGCGCGCTGCGGCCACGGTGGCAACCGCCGTCACCTCCGCCCCTTCGCGCTCCAGAAATCCCGCCAGGCGTTTCCGAAAAAACACCTCGTCCTCAAGCAGCAGCACACTGAGTCCGGTGAGCGGGGATTTCGACATTGGACAACTGTGACGTTCCTCCCGCGTAGCTCCATCAAAATTCGCGCACGCCGGCGCGTTTCGATTCGTTTCCGCCACCCCAACGATTCAAAAATGGTGCTCGGGACAGGACTCGAACCTGCACGCCTTGCGGCACATGCACCTCAAACATGTGTGTCTACCAGTTCCACCACCCGAGCATTTTTGACCAAGGAAGGCGGAATAAGAGACATCGGCGAACCCTTGTCCAGCCCCGAAATTTTCTGCGGACAAAATCCAGTTTCTCCCGGGAATTCAGACCACGCGACCGCCCTCAGCGACGTTGCCGCTCCATCAGTCCCCTCGCCAGTTCCGCGGCAAAGAACGGTCCCCGATAAATCATCCCAGTGTAAACTTGCACGAGGCAGGCGCCGGCATCGAGTTTTCTGGCCGCCCCCTCCACGTCGATGATTCCGCCGACTCCGATGATCGGTAGCTTCCCCCCAGTCGCACGGGAAACATACGCGACAATCTCCGTGGAACGTTCCGCGACCGGCGCGCCACTGAGTCCACCGGCTTCGTTCACCGTGGAGAAATATCCCGGTCGTGAGAGCGTCGTGTTCGTCGCGATTAGACCATCGAGGCCGAATTCAGCCACCACCCCGAGAACGGCGTCGATCTGCGGCCACGTGAGATCCGGGGAAATCTTGAGCAGAATCGGCACACGACGGCCGCCAACGGAAGCAACGCGGTCGCGATTCGCCCCGGTGATGGCGCCCAATAATTCGCGCAAGCGCGACTCATCCTGCAGTTGACGAAGATTGGGGGTATTCGGACTCGACACATTCAGGACGACATAATCGGCATGCCCAGCCAGCCGCCCAAAACTGGTCAGGTAGTCTCCGGCCGCCCTTTCGAGGTCGGTCACCTTGGACTTGCCGAGGTTCACTCCGAGTGGAATTGAGCGTCGACCGGGGCCTGGTTGGCGCTCGAGGCGGGCGGCGACCGCGGTCGAACCCTCGTTGTTGAAGCCCATCCGATTGATCACCGCCTCCTCCGCCGGATAACGAAACATCCGCGGCTTAGGGTTCCCCGGCTGGGCGAGGGCAGTAACCGTTCCGATTTCAACATGCCCAAAACCCATCGCTGCCGCCGCGGGCCACGCCCGGGCGTTTTTGTCGAATCCTGCCGCGAGGCCGACGGCGTTGGGGAAGCGCAGGCCAAACGCCTCCACCGGCCGCGCCCGGGCAGTGCCACGCCGGTTCCACCACTCCAACGCGCTCCGCAATGGCGGGAGCGCAGCCAGAAGGGCCATCGCGTCAACCCCCAGCTCATGCGCCCGTTCCGAGTCCTGCTGGAAGAGCACCGGTCGAAAAATCGTCTCGTAGTATTTCCCCATGTTACGGCACGGTGAAATCGCGCCGGAAAAATGGCAAGTACCTCGCACGGCAGAAACCTCGACCGCGGAGAGTTTTCCGCTTTTCGAATCTTGGAAAACGCCGACGGCATGCGCGGTGCTTTTGTGCTTGTTTTTTCAAACTCCACTCGCACGCTGCGAAAAAATTCCATCCGACATTCCATGGCCAAAGCAATTACGACTCTCGACTGGTGTATCGTTCGTCTGGGCGACGATCATAACTGGTGGGTCGCCGAGACAAGTGACCCGGTCCGCTGGGACGTTGACGGACTGAGCATCATCGATCCGCGCCAACTGCAGCACCTCATCGAGCTGGTTGATTCGCTGCGCGACTACGGATTCGATCAGGATCTTTTCGAGGCCGCGTTCATCCCCTTCCGCATCGACAAGGATCTCGGCAACGGCAAGGTGCGCCTGAAACGAACCAAGGAGTCGCTCTTCGAATCAGAGGAAAAACTTTTTGCCCTGCCCGACATCCTCGACGAGGAAAACGGGCCCTACGCGGACTTGATCGACCACCTCACGCGCTGCCGCGTGAAGATGCTCAACGACCTTTTCAATTTCGAGTCCAAGCTCTCCGTCGACGAGGTCGAAGACGAGATTCGCGAGGACCAGAACAGCAGCTTCATCCAGGGTAAGGCGGTGCACACATTCGAAGAATGCACCACAATCCTCGACTACATGCCCGCCGGTTATGACGCAGATGAGGAGGCTCCGGCCAAAGATGTTGAGGACGAGGGTGACGACGATCTGCCCGAACTTGACGAAGAGGAGGAGGAGAAATTGAAGAACGACGAATCCCTCAAATGGGACGAGGACGAAGAGGCGGGCGACAAAGAGGAGGTCGAAGGCGAGAAGAAACCCGAGAAGGGCAAGGCTGGCGCCGACGCCGACGACGAGGATGAGGAGGATGACGACGACGAAGAGGATGACGACGACGAAGAGGATGACGATGACGACGAGGATGAAGATTCCGACGACGAGGACGAGAAGCCCAAGAAAAAGACCAAGGGTAAGCGCTGATCGCCTCCTCCGGGTACAACGCTCAACTTACGGCAGCCGTATTGGCTGCCGTTTTCATTGGCAGATTCCGTCCAGTGGCGGGCAAGTCGCGTGACGTTGATCGCGACGTTGCCTTTTTATCGGGTTTGGCCAACGAACCACCGCACATGCATCCATTTTGTCGCGCCCGGCTTTGCGCCTCCGCTCTCGCGATCACGCTTTTGATCGCCGGATGCGGCACCACTGCCGTCACGCCGACCAACCCGCAGATTCCGGTCATGGGTTCAACGGCACAACTGCGGCCGGGTGACAGCCTGAACATCGCACTGCAAGGCGTGCCAGACGCGTCGACCAATGCGGTCCAAATTGACGAACAGGGCCTGATCAGTCTGCCCTTCATCGGAACGTTGTCGGCCGCCGGAGTCAGCACCGCCGAGTTTTCGCAGCGCATCCGCGAAACCTACGTCGCCAAGAAAATCTACACTACGGTTGATGTTTCCGTGAGCGTGACCGAGAGGTACATCTACGTCGGCGGCGAAGTGCAGCGGCCCGGCCGGATCATCTGGACGCCCGACCTCACGGTCGCGAAGGCAATTCAATCGGCGGGCGGATTCACGCTCTACGCCAAGGAGACCGCGGTGAACCTGATTCGCGAAAAGAGCGCCTACTCCGTGGACGTCAAACTCGCGCAACGTTCACCCGCCCAGGATCCGCGCCTCATGCCGGGAGATTCGCTGCAGGTACCTCGTTCGCCCTTCTAATCCGCGCGGCCGAGCCATGCCGATCGCTCCGCCATCGTTTCAGCCCGCAAACACCGTTTCGGTGGCGCTCTTCGGGATGATCGTCGCGGGGGTAATCGCCGCGCTGTTGTGGGCAATCCATCATGCGTTCCGCGCCAACCCCGCGCAGGCCAGAGCGCAGACGTCGCGTACAGCCGTCGGAATCACGGTCTGGCTGGGCTCGCTTGGCGCCCTCGTCGCCAGCGGCGCGATGCCGCGACTGCCCTTTTTGGGTCTGCCATTCTTTTTCGGCGGGATCATTCTTGTGAGCGGTTGGCTGGGCCTTTCGCGTCTGGGCGGACACCTTGCCGCCAACGTGCCCTTGGCCGCTCTCGTCGGTTTTCAGGCCTTTCGCCTGCCGCTTGAGCTCATCCTGCATGCCTGGGTCGAAAGCGGCACGATTCCGGAAACCATGACGTGGAGTGGAAAAAACTGGGACATCATCAGCGGCGTCACGGCGCTCCTGGCCGTTCCCTTTGCACAGAAACACCGCGCCATCGCCTGGGCCGCCAACGTGATTGGACTCGGTCTGCTGCTAAACGTCATGCGCGTGGCCCTTTTGTCCGCGCCCCTGCCGTTCGGCTGGGGCGTGAAGCCGCCCTTGCTGGTCGCATTCCACCTGCCGTATGCGCTGATCGGACCGGTGTGCGTCGGCGGCGCACTCACCGGTCACCTCGTGCTCACGCGCGCACTGTTGCGCCGCGCCCCGCTCACTTGAGCGCCAGCGCCATGTCCTTTGCGAAATAGGTCAGAATCATGTCGGCGCCGGCCCGTTTGATCGCGAGCAATGATTCGTTGCGACAGCGGACGAGGTCGAGCCAGCCCAAGCGGGCTGCCGCGTGGATTTGCGCGTATTCTCCAGAAATCTGATACGCCGCCACGGGCTTGCGGGTGACCTCGCGCACGTCGCGGATGATGTCGAGGTACATCCCCGCCGGCTTGACCATGAGAATGTCCGCACCTTCCGCGTCATCCAGCAGTACCTCGGTAATCGCCTCGCGGCGGTTGGCCGGGTTCATCTGGTAGGTCGCCTTGCTCAGCAAGCGCGTGCCGGCCGCCTGGGCGCTACCCACGGCGTCGCGAAACGGTCCGTAGTAGGCTGAGTTGAATTTCGCCGAGTAAGCCATGATGCCCGTGCCCGAAAATCCCGCGGCGTCGAGCGCACGGCGGATCGCCCCCACCCTGCCGTCCATCATGTCGCTCGGCGCCACCAAATCCACGCCCGCCCGCGCCTGCAGAACGGCCATTTTTCCGAGGATGCCAACCGTGCGATCATTTTCGACGTCGTCGCGGCCCTGGTTGAGAACTCCGTCGTGCCCATGACTCGTGTAAGGATCGAGAGCGACATCGGTGATGACGGTGATTTCCGGCACCGCCTTCTTCACCGCCCGCACCGCGCGCAGAACAAGAGTGTCGTCGTTCAGCGCGTGCGTGCCTTCGTCGTCCTTGAGCGCCGGATCGAGCTTGGGAAACAATGCCACCGCCGGCACACCGGCTTTGTGCAGCGCGCGACACTCCTTCACGAGATCCGTCACGTTCAGCCGGAAAACCCCGGGCATCGATTTGATTTCGTCGGGCGGAGCCTTGCCGTCGACGACAAAGAGCGGCGCGATGAAATCAGCCGGCCGCAAGACGGTTTCCTCCACCATGGCGCGCAGGCTGGCGGTCCGGCGGAGGCGGCGGGGACGTTGAGTAAGATCGAGCGGAAAGGAGTTGGCCATGAAGAAGGACGGCAAATTAACGGAGCCCGGCGCACGCGCGACATGATTTTTGGAGCCGCCAAAACCCGGGGACACAGCCGAACGCGATCCGATTCCCGCAAGTTGAAGCGCTCACTTACCGCCCGCCGCTCCCCGTGCCCGCTGAAACTGCGGGTGGTCGGGAGCCGGAGATCGCAGCTGTCCTCTAACATCGCTTGGCGCCAAGTTCGCCAGAAAATCACCTTTCCGCATCCCCGGAAACCCTGTAAGCCCTCCCGTTTCATCTTTCGTCCATGGCCATCCGACTCTTCGACTCGCTGTCCCGCGAGCTGCGCACACTCACTCCCTCCCATGCGGACGGCGTGTACCGTTTCTACAATTGCGGGCCGACCGTCTATGCTCCGGCGCACATCGGGAATTTCCGGACGTTTGTGGTGAACGATGTCCTCCGCCGCCTGCTCGAACTTGAGTTTGGCGCCGCCAAGGTCAAACACGTCCGCAACCTCACCGACGTCGACGACAAGACCATCCGTCGCTCCCGCGAGGAAAACCGTCCGCTGGCCGAGGTCACGAAACAGTGGACCGACAAGTTCCACGCCGACTGCGACGCCCTCAATTGCCTGCGCCCGCACGTCGAGCCCACCGCCACCGGCCACATCAAGGAGCAGGTCGACATGATCGACGTGCTGACCAAGAAGGGAAACGCCTACCGTGCCGCCGACGGCTCGGTCTATTTCAAGGTCTCCTCATTCGACAGCTACGGCCGGCTATCACGGGTGAAGGAGCGCGAACTGCAGCTCGGCAGCGCGCTGAGCGGCAAATCACACGCAGCCGACGCGGACGAAAAAGAGGATGTCAGCGATTTCGCCCTGTGGAAGGCCTACAAGCCCGAGGACGGCGACAACGCCTGGGACAGTCCGTGGGGACGCGGCCGGCCCGGCTGGCACATCGAGTGCAGCGCGATGAGCAAGAAGCATCTCGGCGAGACGATCGACCTCCACACCGGAGGGGTCGACCTGCTTTTTCCGCACCACGAAAACGAAATCGCCCAGAGCGAGTGCTGCAACGGCACGCTGTTCGCCAAACACTGGTACCACAGCGAGCACCTGTTGGTGGACGGCAAGAAGATGAGCAAGAGCCTCGGGAACCTCTACACGCTCGACGACCTCGCCGCGAAAGGGTTTTCACCCATGGCACTGCGCTACGCACTGCTGATGGGGCACCCGCGGAAGCAGCTGAACTTCACGCTCGATTCGCTGCACGCGGCGGAAAAGGCGCTCGCCACCCTGCGGAACTTTCGGTCCACGCTGGCGGCGGGCGGCGGCGACGCCGGCACGTTTGCCGCCGTCTTCGCCGCGCTCGATGACGATCTCAACACGCCCGGCGCGCTGGGCGCACTCTTCACGGTCGTGAATCGGGGAAGTGCTGGCGTCGATGCCGCCACATTCGACCGGGTGATGTTCGCCTTCGGCCTGAACCTGACCGCCACGAAGACCAAGACTTCGGCCCCCGCCGAAATCCTCGCCCTCGCCGACAAGCGCTGGGCCGCGAAGCAGGCGAAGGACTTCGCCGCCGCCGATGCGCTGCGCAAGGAACTCGCCGCCGCCGGCTGGTCGATGCTCGACCGCAAGGACGGTTATTCGCTCGAACCAATCAAAAAGTAATCACCCGACACGCCTACGCTTAATCTTGGCGCGCACCATTGCGATTTGCCCTGGCTCAATCATTTCGAACACCCCGTGCGCATCCTGCGGATAGAAGAAAATCTGACCCATCTTTTGGGCGTAGTGAACATAGTCGGGATGCACGATCTTGATCCTGTCGCCACTCGTCAGGCTGATTTCGACAGGGAACACCTCCGGATTGGTCAACAGCGTCTTCAGATCATTGCCACTCATGTTGAAATCCGTTAGCTTGATTACCTCCCAAAGCAAGCCACCACTCATACCCAATTTACAGTATGTCCATGACTCCCCTCGAAGAACTTCGCCACTCGTGCTCGCACGTCCTCGCGACCGCCATCCTCCGCATTTTTCCCGATGCCAAACTCGACATCGGCCCGCCGACGGACACGGGTTTTTATTACGACATCGATCTGGAGCACAAATTCACGGTTGACGATCTAGCCAAGCTCGAGGTCGAGATGAAGAAAATCGCGGACGAGAACCAGCCGTTCCTCCGCAAGGAAGTCTCCCGCGACGAGGCGATCGCGATCATCAAGGCCCGCGGCCAGGAGCGTTACAAACTGGGCCGCCTTGAGGATATTCCCGCTGAGGAAAAGATTTCATTCTACCAAAACGGCGAGTTCATCGACCTCTGCGCCGGCACGCACGTGCGCTACACGTCGAAACTGAAGGCGTTCAAACTGCTTTCGATCGCCGGCGCGTACCACCGCGGCGACGAAAAGAACAAGCAGCTGCAGCGCATCTACGGCACTGCTTTCCCCTCGAAGGATGAACTGGCCGCGTACCTCACGCAGCTCGACCAGGCCAAGCTGCGCGACCACCGCAAGCTCGGGCGGGAGTTGAAGCTGTTCCACATCGACGAGGATGTCGGCCAGGGTCTCATCCTCTGGACGCCCAACGGTTCGATTATCCGGCAGGAGTTGCAGGACTTCATCGGCGGCGAACTGCGCAAGCAGGGTTATTCGCAGGTCTTCACGCCGCACATTGGAAAACTCGAGCTCTACAAGACGTCGGGCCATTTTCCCTACTACAAGGAATCCCAGTTCACACCCGTCCTGGAAAACGAGTCGCTCGCGAAGGTCCTCGCCGAGAACTGCCCGTGCGGCGAAGTGTTCGCCCGTCTCGACGCGGTTTCGTCCGGCCTGCGGGATCAGATTAACGCGCGGACCGGCCGCGAAACGATCACGCCTGATCGCGTTAAACCGAACGAGCAGCTCCTCGACGGCTTCATGCTGAAGCCGATGAACTGCCCGCATCACATCAAGATTTTCGCCTCGCAGCCGCACTCCTACCGCGACCTGCCGGTCCGCCTCGCGGAATTCGGCACCGTTTACCGCTGGGAGCAAAGCGGTGAGCTCAACGGCATGACGCGCGTGCGCGGCTTCACGCAGGACGACGCCCATTTGTTCTGCACCGAGGAACAGGTCGCCCAGGAACTCATCGGGTGCCTCGCGCTCGTGAAAATCGTCCTCACGACCCTCGGAATGCAGGATTACCGCGTGCGCGTCGGTCTCCGTGATCCCGACTCCAACAAATACACCGGCGAATCCGCCAACTGGGACAAGGCGGAGAACGCCTGTCGCGAAGCCGCCAAGACCCTCGGCGTGCCGTTCACCGAGGAGCCGGGGGAAGCGGCGTTTTACGGGCCGAAGATCGATTTCGTGATCAAGGACGTCATTGGCCGCGAGTGGCAGCTCGGTACCGTTCAGGTCGACTACAATCTGCCGATCCGCTTCGACCTCTCGTACATCGGGGCCGACAATCACGCGCATCGTCCGGTCATGATCCACCGTGCGCCCTTCGGTTCCCTGGAGCGGTTCTGCGGCGTGCTCATCGAGCATTTTGCGGGCGACTTTCCCGCCTGGCTCGCGCCCGAGCAGGTGAGGTTGGTCCCGATCAGCGACAAGGTCATCGACTACGCCCGCGCGCTGCTGACGAAACTCAAATCCGAGGGCCTCCGCGCTTCACTCGACGAACACAGCGACAAGCTTGGCGCCAAAATTCGACGGGCCGAGCTCGACAAGGTGCCCTACACGCTCGTCATCGGCCAAAAGGAAGCCGAGGCGAACAGCGTTTCCGTCCGCTCCCGCGCCCGCGGCGACGAGGGCGTGATGACCGCGGATGCCTACGTGGCTAAATTGAAGGCGGAAGTTTCCGCCCGCGCGCTGCCGGACAAAAAGAAACCGGCCGCGTAACGATTTTGCCGGGTGGCCTCCCGCCGTGGCCACCCGCAAACCCGGCAGGCGTGACCTCGCCTCGTTTCGAGGGGGCGGGGGGGCGCCTCTTGTTGGTGAACAAGAATTGATCCTCGCCTCAAACGGCTCGTGCGTTGCAAGCCAACCGGCTTGCCTCCTCCGATCAATGCGGACTGTCAGGGAAAAGACGAACGGCAACGGGGGCCTTTTAACGTTGTGATAACCTAGCGGACGATTAGGACACGTGTCCGATAGCTTTCCTTGCCAGCAAACCTCCGACTTTGAAACAAGCAGGTGCCTCCCCCCACGCCACCGTGGAATCAGGGGAGGGCCCCCGATAAACCCTATGAAGACCAACCCGAAGTGCTCTCCATCGAGCGCCCGCCTGTGCTTGCTCGCCCTAACCGGCGCGGCGCTCCTCTCCGCCGACGCGGCCCGAGCGCAAGTCGCGCCTTCGCGTCCCGGCGCGCCCTCTCCTGCCGCGCCGGAAGAAGTCGTCACACTCTCCCCGTTTGAAGTCGTCTCCGACACGCGCGGCTATTACTCCGCGAATTCGATGTCCGGCACCCGCTTCAACACGAAGCTCGAGGATCTCGGAGCGTCGCTAACCGTCGTCACGAAGGAGCAGATGCAGGACTTCGCGATGCTCGATATCAACGACATCTTCCTTTACACCGCGAGCACCGAGGGCACCGGCACGTTCACCGACTACGTGATGGATCGGAACGGCCAGCTCACCGACAACGTGCAGATGAACCCGACGCAGGCCAACCGGGTGCGTGGCATCGCCTCGGCCAACGTTTCGCTCGGCAACTTCGAGACCATGGGCCGCGTCCCGATCGATCCGCTCCTGGTTGAAAGCATCGAGGTCAGCCGCGGTCCCAACGCCAATGTCTTCGGACTTGGCAATCCCTCCGGCACCGTCAACCAGGTGCCCGCGTCGGCCAATCTCACCCGCGACAAGTCGCGCGCCGAGGTCCGCGCCGACAGTTTTGACGGCTATCGCGGAGCGCTCGACGTGAACCGCGTGCTGCTCAAGGGCAAACTCGCCGCCCGCGTCAGCAGTTCGTTCCAGCACGACGGTTTCGTCCGGAAGCCGTCCGGGATTAACACCGAGCGCTACAACGGCATGATCAAATTCCAGCCGTTCCAGAACACGACGATCAGCGGTTCCTATTTCTACTACCGCATGAACGGCAACCGCCCGAACTACACCCCGCCGCGCGACTACGTCTCCGACTGGCTCGCGGCCGGCAAACCCGGCTGGGATCCGATCGCGCAGGTGGTGCACGTCAACGGCCAGACGATCGGCAACGGCGGCCCCGGCACCACAACGCCCATCACGGCTGACACGACCGTTCCCGCCTACTTCACCCGCGCCGGCACGATCCAGACCCGCTACAACGCCTTCGTCGACCAGACCGGCCTCGCTTATTGGACGACACCGTCGACCAACAACCCCGCCTCCAATCCCTTCACCCCCGCGGCCAACGGCCAGACCATCCGCCTCATGCAGTCCGGCATCAATCTCGGCACCGCTGGCGCGAGCCTCGGTCGTTCCACAACCCAGCCGCTCTTCACCACCACCCCCAGTGTGAACGGCAAAGACATTTACGACTGGTCCGAAATCAATCTGTCCTCGGTCAACCGTCTGATGGACAAGACCGAGACCTACAGCGTCCAACTCGATCAACTCGTCGTCAACACGCCGCGCCACACCCTCGCCGCGCAGATCGCATTCCTGCGTGAGGACGCCGAGCGCTACCAGCGCACGCCGATCGGCAACTCCGGCACCAGCGGCCAGAGCGGCCAGCTCTTCGTCGACGTGAATGAGAAGCTCCTCGATGGGTCCGCCAACCCGTTCTTCGGCCGCCCCTACATCGGTGTCACCGAACCGCTCACCCGCTATCTGCCGTCGAAATGGGACACCTACCGCGCCCAGGTCGCCTACAAACTCGATCTCCGCCGCGAACCCACCTGGCTCAAGCACCTCGGGCTCCACCAGGTCACCGCGTACGACGAGTACAAGTACCGCATCGCCCGCGCCTATTCCTACCGCGACGTCCTGAGCTCCGATCATGCCTGGACCGCAACCGGCCTCACCGGCTTCGCCGCCAACCAGGCCCGGGGCAACCAGAGCAACGTCACGGGAGGACCACAGGCCGGCGCCAACGTGGTCCGCGGCTACTTCCGCTACTACGTCGGCGACGCCACCGGCGGCAACATCGACTACGCCCCGTCCGATTTCCGTTCCGGTTCGTATCCATTTGTCTGGGGCGGCTACACCATCGGCAACGGCACCAACGGCGCCGCGACCGGCGTGCCGGTGCCCGGCAGCGGCAACTTCTCCCGCGCGAACGCCACGCTCTCCCAGCTCGCCACCACCGACTCCACCGGCGGCAACAACAACCTGAAGCAGATCATCAAGACCCCCGGCGGCGTCATCCAGAGCCACTTTCTCGACGGGCGGCTCGTCACCACCTTCGGGCTTCGCGAGGACAAGGTCTACTCGAAGAACGGCTACGCCATACCGAATCT
The DNA here is from genome assembly GCA_947474365.1 of Opitutia bacterium. Lineage (GTDB taxonomy): Bacteria > Verrucomicrobiota > Verrucomicrobiia > Opitutales > Opitutaceae > ER46. The sequence continues at coordinate 29,395 of CANJIU010000107.1, forward strand.
CGTCACCGGCAACACGGAGCATGACTTCGCAACCGACAACCACTGGGCCGTCGGCGACTACCGCTTCAACAGCGGCCAGACGAAGACCATGGGCGCCGTGGCCCGCCCGTTCCGCGACCTCGCCTTCCTGCGCGACGCCGCCGAAAAGGGCACCGGCGTCACGCGCCTCCTCGCCGAGGCCGTCCGGGGTCTCTCGTTCACCTACAACAAATCCGACAACTTCATCCCCCAGGCTCCGGCCGTGGATCTATTTCTCAAACAGCTCCCCAACATCACCGGCGAGGGCAAGGACTACGGCTTCTGGCTGAACATGCTCGACGGACGCTTCGTCGTTCGCGTCAACCACTGGGAAAACAAACAGCTCAACGCCCGTGACGGCGACGCCAACACCGTCGCCCAGCGCGTCATGCGCCTGGATTTCGATGTCTCCGCCGACGCCTACCAGCTTTACGATCGCGCCGACGGCTGGCACCGCGCCATCAACCCGACGTGGAGCGATGCGCAAGTGCGCCAGGCGGTCGCCGATCAGATGAAGATTCCGACGCCGCTCTACGACACGATGCTCGACAACTTCCGCGCCGGTCGCATCGCCGCCACCAACGACGTCGTCGCCAAGGGCACCGAGATCGAACTTAACTTCAATCCCACGCGTTTCTGGACCGTCGCCGCCTCTGGCACCGAGACGAAGTCGATCAGCTCGAACATCTCCAACGCGGTCCAGCAATGGATCGACCAGCGCATGCCGGTGTGGACCTCCATCGTCGATCCCAACACCAATCCCGCACTCGGCACCGGCCAAAGTGCGGGCTGGGCAGCCGATGCCACCAACCCGCAGCACCTCTGGTGGATTCACAACTACGGCGGTTCGCAAACCGCCGCGCAGAACTACGCCACCTTCGTCGACGCCCCTTACCGCGTAATCAAGCAACAGGAAGGCAAGTCGAAGCCCAGCGTCCGCCGCTACAATTTCCGAATGAGCTCAAGCTACCAGCTCGCCGGCATCACCGAACACTCCGTACTAAAGAAGATGCGCGTCGGTGGCGCCATCCGTTGGGAAGACCGCGGCGCAATCGGCTACTACGGGAAACAAACGCTTCCGGCCATCATCACGGAGCTCGATCCCAACCGTCCCATCTGGGACAAGGCCCACTCCTACTTTGACGCCTTCGTGAGCTACCGCACACGACTTTGGGCCGACAAGGTCGGCGCCTCGTTCCAGCTCAATGTGCGCAACATTCAGGAGGGCGGAAGACTGCAGGCGATTGGCGCCTTCCCCGACGGAACGCCCAACGCCTACCGAATAGTGGATCCGCGACAGTTTATCCTGAGCGCGACCTTCGACTTGTAGCGTTGCCCGACGCCTCTCTCCAGCGCCGGCCTCCGCCGGCGCTTTTTTGTCGTTGCTGCGTTTCGCCCGCCTTCAACGCTCCGTCTCCAACGTGACATTCACGGTGATCAAACCCTCGCGCGAGAACGCGTTTCGCTGGCTTCTCGCCGGGGCGATCTTCGCCCTGCTGATTGTTTTTTTCAGCCCATCGTGGAGTGCGTTTCGGCTCTGGTCCCGCGTACCGGAGCTTTCCGGCATGATCGAAACCCGCCGCGCCGTCAGTGTGCTCGCGCAGGTCGATCACCCCGGGGCGGAGATCGTCGATCCGCTGCACCGGGCGATCCAATGGCGGCTGTTTTTCCCCCTGGTCGGCCGCGCCCTCCACCTTCCGCACGCGCTGTTTTTCAGTCTCGCCCACCTCGGCTGCCTGCTCGTGCTCGGTTTCATCGTCCAGTTGCTCCGCCAGACGAAATACGAGTGGGACGAGGTCGGCTGCGCCACGGTCGCCCTGGGCTCCGCTTCGTGGTTTCTGACGTCGACAGGCTGGCTGGGATATTTTGATTCGTGGCTCGCGCTCGGCCTCTTACTGGTCGCCTTCGCCGACGCACGCTGGATCATCTGGCTCGCCTGCCTCCTGGCTCCATGGGTCGACGAACGCTTTGTCGTCGCCGCACCGTTCGCCCTGCTCTGCCGGTGGCTGCGTCGCCCGGACCAATTTGAACTGGGTCGGGAGGCCGGCGTTCCAGCCGGCCTGCTCGCCGCGTTTCTCGTCGTCCGGCTCGGACTCCTGGGGGACCGATCTGCCCCGGGCGCCACCCTCATCGGTTACCTCGGCGACCGCAATTATCTCGACGCTCCGCCCGGCCGCATCGTGCTCGGGGTGTGGGAGGGATTACGCGCCGGTTGGCTCTTCGTCGCCATGTCATTGTTCGCGGTCCGAAACCAACGCCCCCGCCTGTTCGCTCTCGGTGGGGCCCTGGTCGTGCTCGTCGCCGTCGGCCTCGCAACCGCACAGGACTACAGCCGTTCGATGACCATGCTGTTTCCCGCCGCGGTGCTCGGACTCCTGTTGGCCCGTCCATCCGCCGCCGGATGGTGGCGCGTGGCGCTGCGCGGCTCCGCCGCCACGGCGCTCATCCTGCCGGCCCATCACGTGATGAACGACGCCGTCGTGCCCGTTTTCAATCTCCACTATGCTTTACACGCGATCGACCACCCGCCGGCGATCGCCATGGCGGAGATTTACGAATTGCGCGCCATTCACGCCATGGAGCGCGCTGAATTCGCCCGGGCCGATCTGGATCTCGCGCTCGCGATCAAGCTCGCGACCAATCCGGCTTCGCCCGCGAAACAACGCGGAATCCTCGCCGCCAGCCAGGGCCGGTGGACGGACGCCCAGACGCATTTCTCGCTGATGGCAGAACATGATCCGCAAAACCCGGATGCCTGGCTGATGTGTGCGCAGGCACATCACGCACTAGGACAGGCTGCGGCTGCCTACTCGGCAATCGAGCGCGCCTTGGGATTGGCGCCCACCGACTGGAGAAGCCGCCCGGATGTCGCCCGATTTCTCGCCAAACTGGGCCCCAAGCCCTAGCAGCCTGTCGGACTTAGGAAGTCCGATCTGGGGCAAACGAATGTTGGCCGAACGGAACCGACAGGCTGCTAAATGAAAATGCCTGCGGCATTTTCGCGGATCGTGTGCCGGTCTGTTCGAAATATATTTGTAATAAGATGAC